>NZ_LGYZ01000080.1 GCF_001310275.1 Nocardia arizonensis | reverse complement strand
GTCCCCCGCAACGAACCACCCGTCACACGAGACAACAAATCCCCCGGACCGAGATCCAGAATCCACCGCACACCAGAACCGACCACACCCTCGACGATCTCGACCCAATCGATCGGATCGACCAGAATCTCTCGAGCCATCCTCGCGGCCAGTTCACGGTCGAGTCCGCACTGTCCGGCCCAGCCGCTCACCAGATCGACGGTCTCGGCCAGAGCCGGGTGGTGGAACGCGACGTCGACCAGCAGATCCTCGAAGACCGGCGCGAAGACGGCACCGCCGAACTGCTTGGCTTCGCGCGCACGGCTCTGCTCGTCATGGATTTCGGCGCAGCGTCTACGCACCCGATCCAACTCCGCGGGCGTACCCGACAGCACCACCCGCCGACGGCCGTTACGGATCGAGATCACCGCCGCCGCATTGGGATCCACGCCTTCGGACACCTCGTCCAGCACCGCGCGCAACCGCTCGGGGTCCACATTGGACACCGCGACCATCGAGGAACGCTCGCCCACCGGCATCAGCCCGCGCCGACGCGCCACCAAACTGCCCGCCGCACCGACCAACTGAGCGATGGCCAACAGTTCCGCGTCGCGCGAACCACCGGCCGCCACCGCCTCCGTGGCCAGCACGCCCTGCGAATGCCCGACCACCGCCACCGGCGGGTGCTCGGCCGGGTCGAGCCCCTGCAACCGCAGCGCCCGCAGCGCCGCCAGCTGCGCGAGCAGCACACCCGGCATAGAAACCGCGGCGCTGCGGAGCACGGTCTCCGACGGAGCCGCGGAACTCTCCCCCGCATCCGGGTCGGCGAGTTCGGCCTCCAACATCCATCCGATGGGATCGAATCCGACGGGCCGGACCACGAGCAGTTGCGGCGCAACGGGTTCCAGCAGCGCGGCGGCTTCGTTCACGAGCGCCGTCAGCTCCGGCTCGAGCGCGCTGTCGCGCCCGATCTCCTCCAGCTCGCCCAACCACTGCGCACCCTGTCCCCCGAACGCCAGCGCGTAGGGCACTCCGCTCAGCAGACGATCCAACAGCGGCGTCCGCACACCGTCCCGCTGGGCGGTGACCTTGGCGCTCGCTACGGTCCCGGTCTCGGTGCTCTCGTTGATCGTCAAGACGCTATCGACTTTCTCTCTCGGCGACCTGCCCCGTCCGGCACGTCGCTCCCTCCGGTTCGCACTACTCCGCAACCTCTAGGCGTTATGTGGGCGAGGATTCCACACAATCATGAGGAAATCCTCACGTTTGCCCTCCGGCGCGCCCTCTACCGCTCGGTATTCAAGTACGCATGTACCAGAACCATCAGAAACATGACCCTCCCTCATGTTTGAACCCGCTGGTCCACTCGGTTACCAACGCGTACGAAACATGAGCGCCCCTCATGTTGAGTGTTATGAAATCGTTATAATCCCAGGTCGGGTTACCGACCAGTACGACACTCGCCACATGAGCTTCGCGATCACGGTCAAGCCCGGTAGAGTTTGGACGGTCGTACCATCAAGCGCGAGTGGCGAAATTGGCAGACGCGCCAGATTTAGGTTCTGGTGTCCACGGACGTAGGGGTTCAAGTCCCCTCTCGCGCACAGATCCGCAACAGCTTTGTTGTATCGGCGTGCCGTGTGTGCGAGCGCACTCGAACACACGAAGGAACCCCATGAAAATACCGCCTGACCAGGTACGACGCTTGGCTTGTTTGCCGATTCCCTTCTCCGCGACATGTGTCCGGATGTTTGCTGACGGAAGCGATCCGCGGTGATCGCGCCGGTCATCCCGCCGCAGTCGCCGTTGCAGGAACTTGTTTCAGGACCGCAAGTCACGAACCGCGTGGTCCGTCCCCCGAACGAGGCGATCGTGTACGGAATGTCCACCCTCGAGGAAGCGGGCCGGATCGTCGACCGAAACGTCTTCACCGCGTTGGATTGGCAGCCCGGATTGGGCCTCGAGTTGACAATTCCACAACCGGGTGTGCTGTCGATTCGCCCGGCACAGAACGGGCAGGTTGCGATGACCGCCGACCAGTTCTTCCGCATCCCGGTCCGCCTGCGGCGGCGGTCGCGTCTACCGCTCGGTGTGCGCGTCCTGCTGATCGGGCACCGCACGCATCATCTTCTGCTGGTTTATCCGCCCGCGGCGCTCGATGTCCTGTGCGCGGAGGGTCTGCGACTGTTCGAGGAGGCTGGGCAGTGACGACGTCCAATCCTCCCGTGCTGTCGGCGGAAACCGTGGCCGCCGCTCGACTGTTGCCGGCGCAGATGGATATCTCGCCCACCGATCTCGTCACCCCCCGGCGCCGCGGCGCCGACGTTCGCTGAAGTGATCCCGAAGGTGCGAGCACGGTTGCCGCCGGGCACCTCAGAGGCGCCGCTACAGGTTCACACCGAGTTCCTGAATCAACAGATGGCGGCATGAAATGCCCTACGGGGCTGCTGTACGGCCCGGTCAGGATTGTCATCTTCGACAACACCTGTCGCCCAGGGCTTCACTTTGCCGGCGTCGGTCGTACACACTCTGCCGGACGCAACCGGCCGCTTACGCCCTGCGGCTCGTGCCAGGAGAGGGTGGCGGTGCCGTCTCACGAACGGCGAGTAGTAACTCGGTCGACGAGTGTGCAGCATACTTCGTTAGATGGCTGCTCTCACCCTCTTGGACACACCGCTGCTGCATCGTCTGCGAAACTGCGAGCGAGTGTTGATTGCCGGTGCCGGTGGCGGGTTCGACCTGCTCAGTGGTTTGCCGTTGGCCTTCGCGCTGCACGAACGTCACACAACGGCCTTCCTGGCAAATCTCACCTTCACGCCTGTCACCCGCATCGATGCGCAACCGGTGGCCGCGGGGCTCTTCGAAATCGATGCCGAAACCAGTGGTCCGATATCCTACTTCCCGGAAAAGCATCTCGCGGTCTGGCTACGAGACCACGCCTACCCCGATCGGATCTTCCTGATCCGCAAGGGCGGGCCCGCCGACATCCGAGCCGCCTACGCATGGCTGGCCCGCGAACTGCGCTTGGACGCCGTGGTTCTGGTGGACGGCGGCACCGACCTGCTCATGACCGGTGACGAGGCCGGGCTCGGTACACCGGTCGAAGACATCACCAGTCTTCTGGCGGTCCACGCGCTCGATCTACCAGTCAAACTCGCGGTCTGTGTCGGATTCGGTGTGGACGCATTCCACGGCGTCTGCCACGCACACTTCCTCGAAAACGTCGCTGCCCTCGCCAAACTCGGGTCATATCACGGTGTGTTCGCCCTACTTCCCGGCATCTCTTGTACCGATGCATGGCTCGAGGCCGTCGACTGGGTCCAGCAACACAGTCCCGGTCGCGAGAGCATCGTCTGCGCCTCGATCACCGACGCCGCCCGCGGTGAATACGGCGATCACCATTCGCTGGCCCGCACCCGCGCGAAAGGCGCCGAACTGTTCATCTCTCCGCTGATGTCGATGGTCTGGGGGTTCGATCTCGACGCCGTCGCGAACAGAGTCCTCTACCGCGACGCCATCGCCAACGCGACAACACCCTTCGAAGTCGCGGCCGCGATAGAAGCGTTCCGCGACCGCACGCCGCTGCGGCCTCGTCGAACCATCCCGGTTTGAGCGCGCGGCGACACACGCTTGTGGAGAGTCGGATCCACCGTCATGAGCCAACATACGGTGCGCAGATCTGCCGCCAAGAGCACTAAATTACCCCGATGATGGGCTGTCCCGAGGTTCTGTCCGCCGAGTTGTGAGATTCCTAGTCGCCCTTGTCGACCGCGGCCTGACGCACCCACTTCCACAGCGTCTCCGCGGTCATCCCCAACCGGGACGACACCGCTTCGTCGCCGCCCACTCGACATCATCCCACAGGGCAGCAGGTGACCGCGACAGGTCGAACGTATCGAATCGCCGACGATCCGATAGACGAACAATAGGCAGCATTCTCGTCGCACGTCGAGAACGTGGGTGTGCGGATCCTCATCGATGGGGTGATTCTTTCGGCGCGGGTAGATTCTTTCCGGAGACACCGGCGACGGCAGCGAGCCCGCAGGGACCTGCCACTTGACGGTCGGCAGAACTCCTGTGCGGCTTCGAGAGTTTCGACCGACACCAGGGCACGAGCGAAAACACGCATGCTCTCCTCGATGCCGAGCCGGATGAAGTCTTTGTCGCCGATGTCCTCGAACCGCCACCATGAAATTCGTTCGCACACAGGAGTTCAGGTCACCCCGGTCATGATCGCGGTTTGACAGCAATCCGACCTGGGTTCCGCATAATTCAGTTTGGATAGAGCCCCGATTTGCGCTCTGACCTGCCCAGACATAGAGAAACACTTCGAGAGACCGCGTCTCTAGGCGCGCGGATTCCCGCTGGTCAGGGCGCCGGGGTCAGTTCGACGATCTGCTTCGGAACCGGGCCATCGAGCTTGGCGAACAGGTCGCGGTGGGCCTTGGTCGGCTCGGTCGCCCGCCGGAAGGTGCCGGCCGGGCCGGTTGAACGTGCCGACATGCAACCGGTCCAGCTCGCGACGTGTGGTGAACCAGGTTGTGCCGGTGCTGGTTTCGATGATTCGGATCATCAACAACGCCAGCCGACAGAGCACGACGTGGGCGCGGATGCGTTCCTCGAGCCGGTGATGGACCGGCCGCAGATCGAGGACCTGTTTCATGTCCCGCCAGCCGCGTTCGACGTGGCTTGATCCTGCGCAGCAGGTCGATCGCCGCCACCGCTCAGGCGACGAAACTCGTTGGCGACATCACCTATATCCGGACCTGGGAAGGAACCGGGTCGTTGATGATGCGCAGGGCGGCACTCACCTGGTGCGCGTGGATCTTCACTCCGGACGAGGTGAAGCCGGTCGCGGACATCAATGACGCCCCGATCTGGTGTATCGCGAGAAACGGTGCGCAAGTGGCGAGTTCGGTTAGAACGCGACCGCATCGCCGGACTTGCCGATGACCCGAGGCCGGGTAGACCATGCGTGATCACCGACGAGCAGATCGACAAAAGTGATCGTCGCGACCTCGGAATCGGCTCCACCGCAGGGAGATACGCACTGGTCGACCTGCTCGATGGCCGATTCGTCGGGTCGAGCCAGTCCGCGGTGTCACAAATCCGGTGGGCGTTCGGACTCGAACCTCATGGGGTGCAGCAAACCTGGAAACTGTCGACCGATGCGGAGTTCGTGAGCAAGGTCGGCGACATGGTCGGTGTGTACATGAACCCGCCGGAGAACGCGCTCGTGTTGTGTGTGGACGAGAAGTCGCAGATCCAGGCCCTGGACCGGACGGCGCCGATCCTGCCGGTCATGCCTACCACTCCGGCCCGGATGACCCACGACTACATCCGTCACGGCACCTCGACCCTGTTCGCCGCCTTGGACCCGGCATCGGGGTCGGTGATCGCCGAACAGTACCCACGCCACCGCCACCAGGAATTCCTGCGATTCCTCGAAGCCATCGACACCGCCGTTGCTGGGGCCGCCGACCGTGGTGGCGGTGACCTGCACGGTGCCTGTCCCGAAGCGAGAGTAGGCATCGGGCAGCCGCCGATGGTGACGTGAGATGAAAACGGCTCTCCTGCACAGGAGCCGACGATATGGCGACTCGTTGTCTCCAGTGAACCTCCGCGGTCGGTTCATCGGCAAGAAAATCCGGGTCCGCTTTAGTAGGCGACACCTCACCACCTTGAGGGCAGTCACTGCAACATAGGAGTATACTCCTAAGGAGTGTACTCCTAATCTTTTGGGGAAGGTGATGGCGACACCGAAGCCTGATCATTTGTTCGGCCGGGTGCAGGAATGGGACGGCCTGGTCTCGTTCGCTTCGCGACCGGCCAAGACGGCACAGCTCGGCATCGTCAGCGGTCGGCGGCGGATGGGTAAGACGTATCTGCTACGCGCGCTAGTCGAGAGTTTGGGTGGTTTCTACTTCGGCGCGACAACGGCCACAGGCGGGGAGTCGCTGCGGCAGTTCGGGGCTGCGGTTGCCGAATTCACCGAGTCCGAGGTACCCATTTCGTTCCAAAACTGGGACCACGCGATCACCTACCTGTTCGGCTCGGCCGCACGCGGACGAGCGGACGAGCCGCTGCTGGTGGTGATCGATGAGTTCCCATATCTGGTCAAGGCGGTCCCAGAACTCCCGTCGTTGCTGCAACGAGAGATCGACCGGTATCAGACGGAGCCGTGCGGGATCCGATTGCTGCTCTGCGGTTCCGCGATGTCGGTCATGGGCGGTTTGCTGGCCAGCAACGCACCGCTACGTGGCCGGGCCCAGCTCGAGCTGGTGGTCCGCCCGTTCGGGTATCGCGACGCCGCATCTTTCTGGGGTGTGGAGGCGGACCCACCGCTCGCGGCGCAACTGCATGCGGTGCTCGGAGGGACTCCCGCCTACCGGCGACAATTTCTTGCCGACGACGTTCCCGCGTCGGTGGACGACTTCGATTCGTGGGTGTCACGCACGGTGTTGTCGCCGCTGAGCCCGCTGTTTCGGGAGGCTCGCTACCTGTTGGCCGAGGAGGCCGAGATCCGCGACACCGCGCTGTATCACTCTGTACTTGCCGCAGTAGCGCAAGGCAACAACACCCGCGGTGGGATCGCCGGCTACATCGGCCGCAAGGCCGTGGACATCTCACACCCGCTCACCGTGCTGGAGGACTGCCACCTGTTGGTGCGCGAGCAGGACGTGTTCCGGGCCGGAAAGTCCGTCTACCGGATCACCGAACCATTGATCAACTTTTACGAGGCCGTCATGCGTCCGGCGTGGGCGCGACTCGAAAGTGGTCAGGCACAGCAGGTTTGGTCCCGGTCGACAGAGCGGTTCGCCGCGCAGGTCGTGGGTCCGCACTTCGAGGCGATATGCCGTGAATACATGCTCGGCGCCGGTGTCGAATCGCTCGGTTCGGACGCGGTCTTCGGCGAAGTCGGCTGCGGAGTTGTCACCGACCCGCACGCTCGCAAGCAGATTCAGATCGATGTTGCCGTTACCCGGCCGGGCGACGGCGGGCGTAGCGCAGGCATGCTGATGATCGGCGAGGCAAAATGGGGTGTCACCATGGGCATCGGTCACCTGGATCGACTCGCACGCGCGCGTGAAGTGTTGGCCGGGAGCGCGTTCGACACTTCGAGCTGCCGCCTGGCCTGCTTCAGCGCGGCGGGATTCAGTGACGCCCTGCGTCAACGGGCAAATCAGGACTCGGATGTGTTGCTGATCGGACTTCCGCAGCTGTATGGCCAGTAACGAGCGCGCGGCAAGAATGCTCCGACGCTTGCCGAGTTTGGAAGATCGGCGGCGATGTGGTGGTGCGATTTGTGCTCGCAGGTGGAACTTGGTCGTCAACCCGCCCCGCGACCGCCCGATCCCACGATCGACCGGTTCGCAATCCCGACACCGAGCCCCAGCAGGCGCCCGCGCCGTGCTCCACCCAAGTCGACAAAGGGGTACCAATCGAGGCAGCACAACTTCTTTCACATCTGAACGTGTGCTGCGCCCACCGACCCCGTACCGAATGGACCCGCGGCGACCTCATCCGACCGTACGACGACCATCGGTCTCCAGAATACAGGCTAGCCACTCAGTACCAGATCTACGATCGGGATCTTGCCCAGATCACGCAGTTCTCTATAGTTGTCCACCATGTCCAGGTGGACCAGATAGTCTAGAAGACTGTCGTCCCGCAGGAACTCACCCATTTCGCTGGAGTCCAACGGTTTGGGTACACCGCGCAACTCGACTGTCGCATTTATTCCCAACGCGCAGTATTCCCGAAACAGCGCTTGCGCGGCCAGCCAACGCAGTTCTCCGTACACGTACGGCAACTCCAGAATCGCTACGGCAGTGTCGTTCATCGCTTCCTGTAGATAGGGAACTATCCGCTCGTCGCTGAGCGGAAGATGCACCAAGGTCCAGAGCGTCGACAGCCGCTCCTCCTCATCCTCATCCTGAAGCGTCTTGGCCACGTACTCGAAATTGTCCTCTTCGTCCACTTCGAAAGAAGCGGCCTCGTCATACATCCTCGTCCTCACCTCTCAGGAAGATCACGTGCGCCACGGCACCACGAACCTGTTCGCGGCACTCACCGTCGGCACCGGCGAGGTGTTCGGCGACTGCCGCCCCACCCGCGAGACGCCGAGTTCCTGACCTTCCTGAAACAAGCGGTGAAACCGCAAGCAGGCAGAGACATTCACGTCGTGCTGGACAATCTGTCCACTCACACCACACCGGAGGTGCGGGCATGGCTGGACGAAAACCCGCATGTCGCATTCCACTTTCACCCCCAAAGGCGCGTCTGGATGAACATGGTCGAAACCTGGTTCGCCCTGATCACCCGCCAACGGGCTCATCGTTCAAGGGCTGCTCACACGAACAACTATGGGCGCATCGATGATGCTCGGAGAGGGAAGCTAGCTACCGCTCGGCAAGCACACCGAGCCGAAGCAGAGGCCCGATTGTTGCACAGCGATACCGGCCGGGTTGTTCAGGCCGGTGGCCAGCGTGGTGGGTGCGCCGCCTGTCGCGGGAAGCGATACGACCGTGCCGATGCTCTGGGTGACGTAGAGAGTGCTGTTCGACAGGGCGATGCCGACGGGGACGTTCAGCGTCGCGAGAGTGGTGGGTGCGCCGCCGGTGGTCGGCACCGACACCACCGGACCGACGCTCTCGGTGATGTAGAGGGTCGTGCCGGACGTGGCGATGCCGTTCGGGTTGACCAGTCCGGTGATGGCCAGTGGCGTGGGGGTGCCGCCGGTCACCGGCAGTGATACCACGACCCCGGCGGCCAGGTTCTCGGTGATGTAGAGGGTGTTGCCCGATACGGCGATGCCTTGCGGGTTGCTGAGGCCGGTGGCCAGGGTCGTGGGTGCACCTCCGGTGACAGGAATCGAGACTACGGCGCCGTTGCTTTCGGTGACATAGAGCGTGCTACCCGACACGGCGATACCGCTGGGCCCGACCAGTCCGGTGGCCACGGTTGTGGGTGTGCCGCCGCCCACGGGTACGGATACCACTGTGCCGTTGCCGAATTCCGTGACGTAAACGGTGTTGTTATCGACCGCCACGCCATAGGGAGCTATCAGTCCGGTGGCGATATTGGCGGGCGTGCCGCCCGAACTCGGTATCGAAACGACTGTGCCGTTCCCGTTTTGGGCAATGTACAGCGACCCGGCCCCCGCTCCCGATCCGGAACTCGGTCCGATTGCGGCGGCAGGGCCCGCTGGAATCACTGCTGTCATGACCGCCGCTGCCAACGGCATGGCCAGCGCCACGGACAACGACTTGCCCATCGACCGCGCCGCGGCCGAAAGCCGAGGCATAAATCGGTCGTGACAAGACCTCGAGAAGAACCCTCGCACGCTGACTTCCTCACTTTCCATGTCGTTGAAACCGTTTGTCGGGGCAGTGTTCGAGACGGGTACCGGCAGTAGCCGGCCCCATGGGAGATATGTGGAGATTGCTGTGGCACCCTCGCCGGGCCGGAAGAAGTTGGCGGAGGGAATGTCCGAATCGCTGCCATTCGTGCATATGCGCTTCGGAATCCCCATCTTCGAGATGATCCACCGGCGAGCGCCGCCTCACTATATCCATGCCAGTCGGGCAGTCAATCATCGCGCCCGATCGGGAAATCTGTGTCGCGAAGAGCTTGTTGCTGAAAGATTGCTTCGGTGAGCTTGGTACCGCACTGCCCACGATCTCACCGCCGCCACCGAAGCCTTGGGTCGAGCGGACCCCGCTCGACCGTCGTCGACCCATACACCGATAACTGCGCGGCGACGACGTCGGATGCTGACCGGCGCGCGCAGACCCCGCCACAGCGCCGGCGCGAACCCCTGTGACAGCCCGGTGGACAGCAGTCGCGCCTCGTGAATGTCGAGGAGGTGGGTTCCGGCCGGCTGTGGCAGCGGGTTGCCTGCCCTGGATCAGCCTCGCAGTCACCGCACTGGACCGACTGCAACCCGGCTGACCAGCCCAACCAGCCCCTCCGACACGAAAGCATCCACTTCACAATCCCCGACACCGCGCAGGTGACTGTTTCGGCCGATGTCGGGTCGACGTATTGTTTGAGCGCGTAAGGGTTTTGCTCGAAGGCGGACGCGCTGGATCTGGCCGAGGAGACTTGTGACATTGGTGGAAGGTTTTGTCGAGCGCGGGTTCGAGAGCGTTCGGGTCGGTTTCGCGAATGCCCATGCCGGCGACGAAGGAGCCGCGCAACTGTGTGTTTATCACCGGGGACGCGTCGTGGTGGATCTGTGGACCGGAGAGGACCCGGAATCCGGGAAAGTCTGGGATGGCGAGTCATTGACGGTGCTGATGTCGGTGTCGAAGGGAATCACCGCGACCTGCGTGCACATCCTCGCCGACCGCGGCCTGCTCGACCTCGACGCACCCGTTCGGGACTACTGGCCAGAATTCGCGACAGGCGGCAAGGCCGACACCACTGTCGCCGATGTGCTGGCCCATCGCGGTGGACTGGCCGGTTTCGATGCCGATTTCGGTATCGGCGTTCACGAATTGACCGACTGGTCGAGGTGCGTGTCGGCGTTGGAGTCGATGACACCGCTGTGGCCGGCGGGGACCGCCTTCTACTACCATTCTCTCACCTGGGGTTATCTGGCCGGTGAGCTGATCCGTCGTGTCGGCGGCAAGAGCGTCGGCGAGTTCCTCGCCACCGAGGTGGCCGATCCGCTGGGGTTGAGTCTGTGGATCGGTTTGCCGGAGGATCAGGAGTACCGGGTCATCCCGCAGTTCACCCGCCGTCACCTGCCCGGCGTCACGGACATAGCGGCGGTACTGACCCGGATGGGCGTCGACGTCGACGATCGGCTGGTGCGGGCGATGCTGGGCACGCTCGCCGCTCGGGACGAGGGGCTCACGCTACTCAACACTCGCGACGGACATGCGGCGGAGTTGCCGTTCGGTAACGGAATCGGGAATGCTCGTTCGGTGGCTCGAATGTTCGCGGCGACGATCGGCGAGATCGACGGGGTTCGGCTGCTGAGTCCGGCGGCGGTCGAAAGGGCGCGGCAGCCGCAAACCGAGGGACTGACTCATCCGGCGCCACTCGACATTTTGCCTCGCGGTAACTATTTCGCCCACGGATACGAAATCACCCGGCCCGTTGAAATTCTCGGTGATGGAGCCTTCGGCCAAGTCGGTACCGGCGGTCGGATCGGCCTCGCGCATCCCGAATCCGTTGTGGCCGTGGGCTATACGTGTACCAATATGATCGGTGACGACACCGGGGGGCCCGATCCGCGCTGGGAACATTGGGCCGAAGCTCTGCGCGGCGCGCTCACCTGAATCGATCCAGCACATTCGGGACGCCCCTTGTGACCGCGCATCCACCCGTACAACGCCCCCGCGGTCAGACGACCGCGGGGCCGGCGACAGTGCCTCTACCTTCGGCTTGATGCATGTGATCGGCCAGTTCGATCTGCAGCCGATACGCGGTCGCTCCCGACCGTGACGCGGACCAGCACATGCGGCGGGTCGGACGGAACCGATCGGATTTGTCCAGTACCACATTGGGATTCGCGGTTCGGACCGACAGCCATCTGTCGCCGAAGCGCCTCAGTAGTCGATAGCGGTAGAACCGGTCCCGAAGGACGTGGATGGCGTAGACGCCGGCGGATAATCCTGCGGCGACCAGTGCCGTCAGCCCGAGTGCGATCGATATCGGTTCGGCATTCCGATGCCAGAAATTGATGGTTCCTGTGCGCTGCAGGTAAAGATTGTAGATCTTGAAAGCGCAGTAGACCACGCCCAGCACTTCGCTCAGGGCAATAGCGGCCAGTGCGCGCGCGAACGATCCCGTTCGGACCCAGAGTAGTTCGCGGATAATGTATGTACAGCCGACGAGGAGTGCACTTGCCAGCGGTGTCAGGTATGCGAGCCAGTACGCCATCACGGGTCCTGTCACCGGGAAGTCATTGCTCATGTACGACGTTGGAGTGTGCGCCATCGGTGTGCGCAGGAATGTCGTTATCATGGCCGTGGCGATCACGAGGGCGATCCCGACCTGTACGCGTAGCGCGAGGTTGCGGCCGGTGATGTACGAGCTGAAACCGAAGACCGGGATCGCCGCGAGCGCACCGAAAGTCATCCCCGCCAGGGACATGATGTTCGCGATCCCGGTCAGGTCGCGCAGCACCGGGTTCACGACATCGTCGGTGATCACCGGGACCCGGCACAGTTTCGCGAGTCCGAGCAAGAGCAGGAGCTGAGTCAGCGGGTTGGTGATCCCGGTGGGTGCGCCGCTGCCCGGGCGGCTGCTTCGGATGCGCTGAATCGATAGTGGGAGAAGCAGCGCGGGGATGATCGCGCCGATTACGATCTTCACGCCGACCATCCGAAAATCGCGGCTGCTCTTTCGAGCATGAGGCGTTGCCTCGGGCTGAGTTCTCGGTCCGGGAACAGTGGGCGGCTGAGCGAGGCCGCGGCCTCCATCAGTAGCGTCGCGAACCACTCGGCTTGGCGCTCCAGGGGTAGATCGAAGTTCGAGCGCAGACATGCCTGCTGGTCCATGAGGCGCTTGATGACGACAGTCGGGATCGAGGGCGCGGTCCGCTCGAAATACTGGATACGCTCGGCGAGCGGAACCTCGTGCCCGAGGATGATATGTCCCAGTTCGTGCGCGACGATCCCGTCGCGCTCGATCTGGGTGAAGCCCGATCGGTGGCGTATGAGATCCTTCTCGGGGAGCGGAATCCAGATACCGGAGTAGCCGATGCTCTCGAACTCGCCCAGTCCGTCGACGATCTCGATCGGCCGGTCTCGCCGCAGGCTCAGTTCCTCCACAAAACGCTGCATCGACCAGGGACGCCGTAACCTCAGCTGAGCGAGAGCCCGCTCCGCGACAACACGGTCCTCGTCCACGTCGTCAGTCGAGGGATTCAAGGTAGTTCTGCAACTCTTGTAAGGCGTCGTCGCCTACGTAATCCGCGCTGGAGCGCAGCGCGACGTACGGAATCTTCTTGTCGCGCTGCACGATCAGCAGACTCAGTTGCCGAAACGAGCTGTAGTACCGGTCAGGGTCGTCGGAGAGGAAGCCTTCCGGCATGTCGAAGTATCTGGCCAGCCCGTCGAGCAGATCACTCCTCGATCGCTTCGCGCCGAACCGTCGCAGAGCCTCGATCTCCGCCGCCGCGACCGGGCGGCCCAATGATGCGGAGAGGGCCTGCGCCACAGTCGCCGCGCTGACTTCTACCCCGTTGTTGTCGATGATGGTGGCGAACAGTAGGTTCACGCGTTCGTCCAACGGTACGACTCCGCTGCGTGCGCTCAACGAGTATCTCCCTCAATCAGCCTGATCCGGTCCAGCTTAGACCGCCATCGTCTGGTGAAGCGATCGGTGAGATCGGAATCCAGATCCGTTGCGCTGCTTGCCAACCACCGGCGGTACTGCTGGTTCTCTCGCTCGATCCCCGTGGCCGTCGGCGGTATCGCCAAGAGCGCTCCGATGAGTCTTTCGATGTTCTTCGGCACTTGGTTTCCCGGCCCGCCCGCTCGCTCGAGTACCTCGGTTGCCTGTGCGGCCGCGAGCCGACCGACCGCGGCACCGAGCTCATCCTTCACAGCACGCGCCAACCCTCGAGCCGCCTCGGGAAGATCGGTACGGTCGCAGAGCTGGAAGCAGCGATTCGCGGCGGCGATCAGCGCGTCCACGACATCTATGTCCAGCTCCACCAGACGAAAACTCAATGGATCACGTTCGGGAACACTTGGCGGCAGCTTCTCGTGAGCATCCTCGACCGGGACCGGCTCCCGCAACGCCATCGGCTCCCCGCCGTGAAGGGCCCTCGCCGCGCTGCCCTCAGCCCATCGCAGGCCGATATCGAGTAGTCGCAAGGTCGCAGGGCTCGGTGGAGCCGTGTCGGTTCGCGGGTTCTCAACCCTCGCCAAGGTCGCGACGGAAGGCCCCCCGGCAACACGCACGTCGGGCCGCGACAGCCCAAGCTCCCCACGGCGCACAGCCACGATCCGACCGAAGCGCTGCTGCAGATCGCCAGTCACCACAGACCGAACCCTAGGCGAGTCACCCTCAACGATCTCTCCCACCCTCCCTGAGTTCGCACATCGACATCACAGAGAACTCATACTATTCTGATTCCGCTCACACGTACCATGTAGACAGATCACACAGATATCATGATAGTTCATACCGCTCCGAAGCGGTTCCGACCAACGAAATCGAAGCCGGTGAACGGCTGAGGGTTGCAGGTAGTGAGGTGGAAGCTCGCCAGTCGTGCGAGGAGATGCCGTCCGAAGGGGGGACGGCATCTCCTCGCACGACTGGCGACTTACCTCAGCGCTGCGCCTGAACCCGGCTTCGGACAATGGCTTTCGTGTACCAGCGCACGATTGGAGCGTGGATGAGCCGACGAAGCTGCAAGAGTCTCGCCTCGAAACATCCGCAGCGGATTCCGATGGCCGCGCTGTCACCAAAGTGCTGCACCTGAACGACTTGGGGCTGCTGCACGAGTAGGTGACATCGTGACCTGCCCACCGCGTTGTCGCTAACCGACAGCCTTCCGAAAGGACGCTCCGGGTGCCGCGTGTGGCCGCCCGATTCGGGGGGGGGACGTCGTTACGTCTCGCGACCGAGAACGAACATGCCCTCGGTTCGTGGTGGCGGACAGCGTCGCGCTACCCCGAGGGGCCGCCCGGTCAACGACCCACGGGCCGTATTGATCGTTGCGGCTCCAAGGATGCCGCTGGATTGAAGCGATCGAGTCGAGACAGCACCCCCTGCACCCGCTCGACCGCGCATCGCGCAGGGACCGATCCGGAAGTTGGTGATGTCGCCTCCGGCGTCCACCGGCCAGCGACAAAGCATCACCATGAACCTCTCCCCTGAATGACATCTATTTACCGCAATGCAAATGATCAAGCCAAAGTCGGTAACCTCCCGAGGCCTAACAAAGAGGACTACCACGGCGGCCATCTCATTGCGGATGTCTTCGGCGGCCCGGGTGACAAGTTGAATCTAATTCCCATGGACAAGGTCTTGAACGGAGCGAGTGGAGATTGGGGGCAGCTGGAGGCCGAGTTCAGAAGTATATTGAAGTCGGATCCGAATGCTCGGATAGAATACAATGTCGAACTGGACTACTCCGGAGGTGGGCCGCAACCCGGTAAGATAGCGATCGAATATCGAATAAATGATGGAGAAGTACTTCGAAGGAGTTTCGAGAATGCATAACGGTGAAGATCATGATGTGCCACCGATGGTTCGTCAGGGTGAGCTAATTTCGGAGATCGGCGGCCAATTGGTCGAAAAATATGGAACCGAATGGTCTGAACTGCGGTTGGTCACTCGCGCACTAGGTGTGATGGCGGAGGAGGATGTCTGGATCGAGGGCGTGTCGTCGGGAACTGTTCGGCGCTCACCGCCGCTCGGGACATCTCGGCTTCTGAGTGAACTCAGGAGAGTTATGGCCACTCCCGACGGTGGTGCGTGGTATTCGATGACGTTGACGATTTGGCCGGATATGCGGGCCAAGGCGAGGTTCGACTACGACAGTGAGCCGGCATGGCGTGGTTTCGCTCCGGCCTACAACAGCTTCGTTCGGGAGTTGGAACGGTTTCCTCGTTCCGAGGACAAGTTGCCGAGTTGGTTCCGTCCGCGTATGGAGGAAGCACGCCTCAGGGCGATAGCCAATGCCGCGGTGCTCGCCGGCGACGACTGACGAATGCGATGAGTTTCGAGATGCGTAACGGTGAAGATCATGATGTGCCGCCGATGGTTCGTCAGGGTGAGTTGATTTCGGAGATCGGCGGCCGATTGGTCGAACAGTATGGAACCGAATGGTCTGAACTGCGGTTGGTCACTCGCGCACTCGGCCCCCAAGCGGAGGACGATGTCTGGATCGAGGGCGGGGCGTCGGGAACTGTTCGGCGCTCGTTGCCGCTCGGGACATCTCGGCTTCTGAGTGAACTCAGGAGGGTTATGGCCACTCCCGATGGTGGTGCGTGGTATTCGATGACGTTGACGATTTGGCCGGATATGCGGGCCAAGGCGAGGTTCGATTACGACAGTGAGCCGGCGTGGCGTGGTTTCGGTCCGGCCTACAATAGTTTTGTTCGGGAGTTGGAGCGTTTC
>NZ_LGYZ01000079.1 GCF_001310275.1 Nocardia arizonensis | reverse complement strand
TTCGATTACGACAGTGAGCCGGCGTGGCGTGGTTTCGGTCCGGCCTACAACAGCTTCGTTCGGGAGTTGGAGCGTTTTCCTCGTTCCGAGGACAAGTTGCCGAGTTGGTTCCGTCCGCGCATGGAGGAAGCACGCCTCGAGGCGATAGCGGACGCGGCGGTGCTCGCCGGCGACGACTGACGTAACGCGTTTCGCGCGTGTGGCGATTGCGGCATTGGAGTTCGAAAGTTCCGCGATTTCGCACACCGTCTCCCCCGACCGCCCCGGAGAGTGCCATGCCTCACGAATCTGCGCCATTCTGGCTGCGTCTTCTTACCCGAGTTCTCGATCTCGCGTTCTGCCTGGTGTTGACCTTTGTCGTCGCTATACCGGTGAGTCTGTTCTTTATTCCAGTCGGACTCGCGGCGCCCGACCGCTTCGACGATCTCCTCACCGGGATCTACGCATGGTTCTGCTACTTCGTCGCCTACATCGGGTTGGAGGTCTTCCTCCTAGTGCGTCGGGATGGTCAGAGTCTCGCGAAGGGCATTTTCGGACTACGGGTAGTGCCGGCGAGCGAGTGGGCGCGGCCGCGGCTGGAGTGGTGTCAGGCAGTCATCCGAATGGCGATCACATCACAAGTGGGGTCAATGCGGCGATCCCAGCGGGTAGGCGCCGCACGCTGCACGATCTCGCCACCGGCACCCGCGTGGTTCGTGCTGCGGAGCGAAAGATTCACTTGCGCACCGATATCCCTCTGATGCTGCCACGACGAGTCTGGCCGCGGTGTCATATGGAGTGATCGGGCAGTCGAAGTCGTTTGAGCGCCAGCGCGTTCACGGCGACGATGATGCTCGACCCGGACATAGTCATGGCGGCGATTTCCGGGCGCAGGGTGAGCCCGGTGAGTGGTTCGAACACGCCGGCGGCGATGGGCAGGGCGACGGTGTTGTAGCCGACGGCCCAGGCCAGGTTCTGACGCATTTTGCGCAGGGTTGCGCGTCCGATTCGCATCGCGGTGGGCACGTCCAGCGGATCGGATCGCATGAGCACGATGTCGGCGGTTTCGATGGCCACGTCGGTGCCCGCGCCGATCGCGATGCCGAGGTCGGCCTTGGCCAGGGCGGGGGCGTCGTTGACGCCGTCGCCGACCATGGCGACCTTGCGGCCGTCGGCCTGGAGTTCGGTGATCCGGGCGGCCTTGTCGCCGGGTAGCACGTCGGCGATCACGGTGTCGATGCCGAGGCCGGCGGCGATGCGGTCGGCGGTGGCCCGGTTGTCGCCGGTGAGCATGACCACTTCGACGCCGAGGTCGTGCAGTTCTCGTACGGCGGCGGCCGAGGTCTCTCGCGGCGCATCCGCGATGGCGATCACCGCGGCCGCCTTGTCATCGATGGCGGCGAGCACGGCGGTGTGGCCAGTGCCGGCCAGCCGATCCCGGGCTGCGGCCAGGTCGCCCAGTTCGATGCCTTCCCGCTCGAACAATCGCGAGTTGCCGACCACGACCCGGCGGTCACCGACCACGGCGATCGCCCCGTGACCGGGCACGTTCTCGAACCGCCGCGCGACCGCGGCGCCGGCACCGTGGGTTTCGGCGTAGCGGACGATCGCTTCGGCCAGGGGATGTTCGGACTCGCGTTCGACCGCCGCGAGCACAGCGAGCAACTCGGTGTCGGAGACGGTGTCGCCGTCGGTGACGATGTCGGTGACCTCCGGCTCGCCTTTGGTGAGGGTGCCGGTCTTGTCCATCACCACCACCTGCACCCGCGCCGAGGACTCCAAGGCCATCGCGTTCTTGAACAGCACACCGCGCTTCGCGCCGAGCCCGGTGCCGACCATGATCGCTGTCGGGGTCGCCAAGCCCAGCGCGTCGGGGCAGGTGATCACGACGACGGTGATCGCGAACAGCATCGCTTTCGCGAAGCTCGCGCCCGCGAGCAACCACGCTCCCAGGGTGAGGCCGCCACCGACGAGGGCGACCAGCACCAGCCAGAACGCGGCCCGGTCGGCCAGCTTCTGCCCGGGCGCCTTCGAATTCTGGGCCTGCTGAACCAGATTCACGATCTGCGCCAGCGCGGTGTCGGCGCCGACCTTGGTGGCGCGCACCCGCAGGGCGCCGTTGGCGTTGATGGTCGCGCCGATCACCGCCGAACCGGGTTGTTTGTGTACCGGCAGGCTTTCTCCGGTGACCATCGATTCGTCGACGTCGCTGTCACCGTCGGTGACCACGCCGTCGACGGCGATCTTCGCGCCCGGCCGCACCAGCAGCACATCGCCGACAACGACATCGGCCGTGGGGATCTCGACCTCTCGCCCGTCACGGATCACCACCGCCTTCGGCGGCGCGAGATCCAGCAGGGTGCGGATCGCGTCGTTGGCGCCGCCGCGGGCCCGCATCTCGAACCAGTGCCCCAGCAGCACGAAGGTAGCCAGCATGGTGGACGCTTCGTAGAACACCTCACCGCCGCCGGTGAGCGTGATCGCCAGCGAAGCGGATTCGGTTCGGCCAGGGGATCGCAGAGATGCGCGGGCATCGACTGCCCGGCGCAGTGGAACCCGCAGTCGCGGACCCAGTTCCGCAGCTCGGCTATCGAGGTGCGGGAGGTGTCGAAGACCACGGTGGCGGTCTGTGACACCGGATTCGCCTCCACCGACACCACCCCGGGCCGCCGCCCCAGCACCGATGTCACGATGTTCTGCTGACTCGCCCACCGCAGCCCACGCACGTCCAGAACCGCGGTACCTCGTCCGGCTTCGTCGACCATCCCACCACTCCTGTCTCGCGGCGCTCGAGCACACTCACTATATACCCCCTATGGGTATTCTGTGAGACACGGTGGAGGTCACCTGTTTCAGGGAGAACGACCACCGTCGGCCGCCGGGAGGACCCGCGACCAACTGGTAGCACTCGGGCGGCGGTGCGATCTCACGCCCGGTGACGGCGAGAATCCCGACGACGCCGACGACCTCAGCACATACCCCAACTCGGTAAGGGTGCGCATGCGGGTGTAGCGCTCCTATGATGGCACCGTGAGCGCTCGACGCCGGCGACAACCCGCCTTCGGACCGCTGCGGATGCTGGGCCTGCTCGTGCTGCTGCTCGGTGTCGCGGGCATGCACGCGGGATTGTTCACCCTCGGGTCGGGCTCCGGTTCTCCGGCCCCGCATCCCAACGCGGTTTCGGCCGCGACGGTCACCCACCACGGCCCCGGCGATCACCACCGCGCGCACACCGCCACTCACCCCTGCGTATTCATCGAGGCCGCCGCGATCCTGAGCATCGCTCTGGTACTGCTGTATCAGCTGGGCGGCACGCACGCCACCCGCCTCCCCCTCGCCGGTGTCTGGCGCCGACAACGGCAGCGATCTCCGCCTCCGCGCACCCCGTCCCTGGCCGAACTGTCGATCCTGCGGGTCTGACGGGCATCCGCGCCCGCCCATGCGGGCAAGGCGCGGTTCACGCCTGCCATCCGACCGAGACAGAACCCAGGAAGCACTCATGTCAGCACAGTTCTCCCCCGTTCCGCTGAACCGACGCGGATTCCTCACCCTCGCCGCCGGAGCGGCCGCCGCCGGGCTCGCCGCCTGTTCGACCGGCACCCGACCCGCGGGCAGCCCGGTGCTGCCCGACTCCGGCGAGGTCCGGGCCGCCGAGGCCGCGCGCCGCGCCGCGAACGCCCCCGTGCGGGAGGTGGCATTGCGGTCCGAGCCCGCAACCGTCGATCTCGGCGGCGTCCAGGTACGGACCTGGACCTATGGCGGTCGCCTGCCGGGCCAGGAGATCCGGCTCACCCGCGGCGAGGTGCTGCGCGCGCAGATCACCAACGCCCTGCCCGCACCCACCACCGTCCACTGGCACGGCGTCGCGCTACGCAACGATATGGACGGCAGCCCCGGTATCACCCAGCCCCAGATCGAGGCCAACGGCAGCTTCCGCTACGAGTTCACCGTTCCCGACCCGGGAACCCACTGGTTTCACCCGCATGTCGGGCTGCAACTCGACCGCGGCCTGTACGCCCCGCTGATCGTCGAAGACCCGGCCGACGGCCGCGACTACGACATCGAAGCCGTCATCGTCCTCGACGACTGGCTCGACGGCGTCGCCGGACGCACCCCCGACAGGCAACTGCAACAGCTGCAAACCACCGGCACGAGCGGAATGAACATGGGCGGGATGAACATGGGCGGCATGTCGATGCCGACGGACCCCGACGCCCCGCTCGGCAGCGACGCCGGCGACGTAAAAGACTACCCGTACTTCCTGATCAACGGCCGCATCGGCACCGACCCGGTCACCCTGACCGGCAAACCCGGGCAGCGGATGCGGCTACGGATCGTCAACGCCGCCGCCGACACCGCTTTCCGTGTCGCCGTCGGCGGCCACCGGCTGCGTGTCACCCACACCGACGGCTACCCCGTCGTCCCGGTCACCGCCGCCGGCCTGCTCATCGGCATGGGCGAACGCTACGACGCGATCATCGACCTCGCCGACGGCGTGTTCCCCCTCGTCGCCGCCGCGGAAGGAAAAACCGGCCAAGGATTCGCGCTCATCCGCACCGGCACCGGCACCGCACCCGCGGCCGGCACCCGCCCCACCGAACTCACCGCCGCCCCGTTGACCGCCGACAAGCTCACCGCGGTCGACAGCGCGAGCCTCCCGCGCAAGAACCCGGACCGCACGCTGGACGTCGCGCTCGGCGCCGACAGCCGCCGATACCTCTGGACCATCAACGGCCGCACCTACGATCAACGCACCCCACTCGAGGTCGCCGCCGGAGAGCGGGTCCGGCTGCGGTTCACCAACCAGACGATGATGTTCCACCCCATGCACCTACACGGCCACACCTTCCAACTCCGCACCCCCGCGGGAACCGGCCCCCGCAAGGACACCGTCGTGGTCGCATCCATGCAGACCGTCGAGGCCGACCTCGACACCACCAACCCGGGGCAATGGATGCTGCACTGCCACAACGCCTATCACCAGGAAGCGGGAATGATGACCGTCATGTCCTACGTGCGCTGACCACACGCGCCCGGGACCGACGCCCGCCAGGCCGGGGAACTCGGCCGCGTCGCCGCCGACCACCAGAACCGCTGGAAGGCCCGCACCAACCAGATCATCGCCCACCGCGACGACCAGGCCGCCCAACGTCACGCCGCCCACAGCGCCCGCGCACCCCGCACCAGCGGCCGTAACTGCTGAATCCCCGCTGATCAGAGGCTGGGGGCAGGGTCCTCTGCGGTCGGGGGTGCACCCCCCCGTGGGGGTCCCCGGCACCCCTGTGCCCCTCCCAAGGGCTTGCCCCGGCCTGGTTGTCAGTCGAGCCAGATCAGGCTGATCCCGACGACGCGCCGCTGTTCCTCGAGGATCAGATACACCAGCAAGGCCTCGCTGTTCGAGCCGAACACCATCTTGCGCAGGTTGCCCTCGGGATTGCGCGGCTGGAAGGGCTGACCGGTCCACGGTGTGAGTTCGAGGAAAGCGATCAGCTCGGCGAAACGCTCCAGCAGCTCGATCGGCATCCCCGCGAGTACCTGGCCGACCTCGTCGGCCTGCTCGTAGGAGTACAAGCGGCTACTGGGCGAGCCGGGCGGCGATCATGGCGCGGACCTCGGCGGCGCCGGTGGTCGGAACCGGGCGGCCCTGTTCCAGGTCGGCCACCACCGCGAGCATCCGCTCGTGGGCGGCCACGCCCTGACGCTGGGTGAGGTCGGCGACCACCCGCCACTCGGCCAGTACCGACAGCACACCGGTCAGGTCCAGCGACTCGGCGGCCGCGGTCATCTCCTCGCGGTACTGGCGCTCGAACTCGGCGCGATCCGAGGCCACCAAGGCGTCACGGATCGCGGCAGGAGTGGTCGGCGCGACCAGCGCGGGACCACCCGCTGCGGAAGCGGGCTGAGGCGATGCCATACCCATAACGATAGCCCGCGGCTCGATCACCCGACGCGATTCCTATCCTCCTGCTCGCGTTCCTCCTGCTCGCGCCCGGCCAGGCCGCCGCAGCGGTGGCACCATCGGAAAAGGAGCACGCGATACCTGGCGATATAGTTGCGTCAGGCGGGCCGCGCCCACCTGACTCCGAGCTGGCGATTTCCCACGCAGTGGCCGGCTACTGAGGACAAGCCGTCTCCGACGCAGCGCGATTCGATTGCCTTCCAACCCCGTTGGGCGGCGTGGGAGTCCAGGGGAAGAGTCGTGATGAGCAAGTCCAATAGAGCCAGGAGCCGCGCTGTTCGACAGCGGATGGCGGAGACCGGTGCCAGCTACGCGCGCGCTGCGCGGGAGGTAAGCAGTTCCGCAGGTCGCGGCGGCCGGAACAGCACAGATGTCGTCCAGACCTATGTCCGCGCGCTACTGTCGGACCAAGCCGGTGAAGCTGACCTACGAGAGGCTGAGATCCGAGCGTTGCAGGCGCAGGGGCGACGCATCGTGAGCGGCGGACAGATCGACCGGGAAAGATGGGAGATCACGGACTGGGCCACCGGCGACAGGATCGCCTACGGGGCCGAGGGTCTCAACGGGTACAGCGAGACTAGCGAGCGTCTCGATCCCGAGGTGACGTGGATACACATCGACCATATCGGACCCGAGAGCGCAGACCTGCCGGTAATCGAGGACATACCGGAGAGTCTGGGGGGACCGCTCTAGCAGACTGGATCGGATCCTCGGGAACAACGGACGAGGAAGTCGCGGAGTTCATCGGGTGGCCAGTGGATAAGGTCAGCACCTGTCGGCGAGAGTGAGCACACGGCGACGCGAGCCTGGCCGACTTCGGCGAGGGATAGAACGCCATCAGCCCCCTCGTCGGCCGGCCAGATGTCGGAGAATCGATTCACGATCATGGGAACTATGGCGTCTGGCCCAGGCCGGAGGCGAGATGAAGCGCCGTGCCAGCGAATGCGTCGCCTTGATCGAAAACGCCGTCACCCGTATCCGAGACGCAGCCGCTTACTGGCGAGGTGACACCTACTACGCAGCCTATGATCGCATCGCAGGCGACCGCGACCACGCCAAGCAGACATCCCAAGATTCACCGAGGTGGGTGAGGAGCCGCACTGTTCGTCGTCCAGGCGCAGGTCGAAGTCCTCGACATACAGCTCGCAGACCTCGCTGGCGCGGGAAGGGCTTGCCTCTGGAGATCACTACGCCTCATTTTCGTGCCACACGAGTGGTGATGTCGTCCGGACCGCTCATACGGCGACGAGAAGACCGGTCACGTACATGACCGCCAATCCGGCGATCACCCCGGTCAGCGCCGACACATCGAAACGGCCGGACTCCGGTGCTCGCAGCGACGGCACTATCTGGGTGAGTACCTGCGCGATCGCGCCCACACCGACCCCGAGCAGCATCGCCGAGAGTTCGGCGTTGTTCACGCTCGCACCGATCACCGCGCCCAGGATCGCGGGCGCCCCGGCGAGGAGCCCGAGCGCGGCCAGCATCGACACCGATGTCCGTGCCCGCACCAGCGGCGCGACGATCGCGAAGCCCTCGGTGGTGTTGTGCAGCGCGAAACCGAGCACCAGGAACGCACCGAGCGCCAGTTCACCGACGGCGTAGGCCGAACCGATCGCCAGCCCCTCCCCCAGGTTGTGCAAACCGATTCCCGCGGCGACCATGCCGGACAGCCGAAGCCCCGTCTGCGCCGACCCCGCGGCCCTCGCCCGGCGCGCGGAGAGATACCGGTCGACCGCGGTCAGCGTGAGAAACGCCGCCGCGGCGCCGAGTACCACCAGTTCGACGCCACCGAACGCACCCGCCGAGGCGTCCGCCAGCTCCAGACCTTCCACCGACCCGTCCACCACCAGGAACACCAGCATGCCCACGGTCAGCGCGAGCAGTACCCGAACCGACTGCGCGCCGCTGCGCCGGATCACCGGCAGCAAAAGCATGCCCAGCAGGACCGGGATGACCCCGACATAGGTGCCCAGCAGCGCCATGAGGCCGAAGAACCCGGCTCCCGGACGCGGCGTGGCGACCGCGGCCGCGATGTCGTGTTCGATCACCACACCGGTCGAGGTGAGCATCGACACCTTGTAGGGCTGACCTTCCACCCATGGATAGGTCAATTCCAGTGTCGTCGAATCTTTCCGGCCGATCGGTTCCGCACCGCCGCGGACGTCGACGTAGACGTCGTTGACGAAGACCTGCGCGACGGTGACCGGGTCGGGACCGGTGTTGCGGACCTTCAGTTCGATCTCACCGGGCGTGAGTACCGTGTGTTCCACGGCGACTTCTTCGATCGGCGGTCCCTGCCGCTGCGGCAGGGACCGGGCGCCGAACACGAACAACGCCGACAACGCCGCCGCGATCACCAGGGCCACACCCGTCAAACGCACCCACGCGGGTCGTTGCAGATTCGATTGCGCCGCTGCTGGTTCGGCCATCACGCACCGACCTCGAAGAAGCCCATCCAGCCGAGTTCGGCGAACTCCGACTTGTGGGCGTGGAACATGTATCGGCCCGAATGCGGGAACTTCATCTCGCAGATCCCCCGCTGCCCTTGCGCCTGCACCACCGTGTCGGTGAATTCCGAAGGCTCGAGCCGGGTTCCGGTCGGATAGTAGTCGAAGAAGTTGCCGTGCAGGTGGAAGCTGTTGATCGGATCGTATTCCAGGACGTTGACCAGATAGATCCGCACCAAGCGGTCGCGGGCGACCTGGATCGGCTCGTGCATGTGGTGGAACGGTATGCCGTTGACCGCGTACAGCTGGTTGCCCTCGCCGTCGAAGGTGGTGTTGTAGCCGTGCATCACCATCACCATCTCGTCGGCCGGTGGCCGCGGCCGCGGCGGATCGACGATGAACGTTCCGTACAGTCCGCGGGCGATGTGCTCGGCCAACGGCCCGACGTGACAGTGGTACAGGTGTAATCCGAACGGGGTGGCGTCGAACTCGTAGGTGAACGAGCCTCCCGGTTCGATCACCCCGCGCCCGATCCCTGGCACACCGTCCATGTCGGCGGGGTGAATGCCGTGGAAATGCATGGTGTGCGGGTGTTGTGAACCGTTGACGAAATGCACTCGAAGCAGATCACCCTCCGTGCACCGCAACGTCGGACCCGGAATGCGGCGATTGAACGTCCAGGCCGGAAACCGCACCCCCGGAGCGACTTCGACCTCCTGATCGCTGCTCACGATCTCCCACTCGCGCAGGACGCGACCGTCGGGCAGCCTGGTCACCGTGCCGTAGTCGAAATCCCGCAATACCCGCGTCGGATGGAATCCGTTGGCCGCGTGGTCGACCACCGATCCCATACGGAAGGTCGGCCCCTCGACACCACCACCGTGACCGGCGCGATGCTCACCGCCGGATTGCGCTCGCGCACTCGGCAATCCGAGCCGGTTCGAGCCCGCGATCGCGAGCCCCGCCGAACCGACCGCGGCACCACCCACCAAGAAACCGCGACGTGAAGACGACAACATCCGACCATCCTCACCCGACGCCAACCGCCGACCATCCGAGCCCGTCACGGAGCAATTTTGGACCATCGAATCAGAAAGTTCAATAACCCGAAAAATTTGTATCGGCGATGCCGAGAACGCTCACGTCTCCGACACCACCAACAGCCCGGCGTCAGCCGTCTGTCACACCGCGGCGGCGATCTCCTCGATCCGATCCATCTGTCCCTGCATGCCGATCTCCATGCCGGAGTCGATGATCATGTCTCGCAGTTCCTTGCTCCCGGTGCGCACCAGCAGTGACAGCAGAGTCCCGGACGCGTGGGGTTCGAAGGTGACCGTGTTCACCGGAGCGCCGGTCTCGTCCTCGGTCGATCCGCCGGGGACTTCCATCTGCTCGTTGTAGACGATCCTGGAACCCTCGACTATCTCGCGGAAGCTGCCGTGGAAGGCGAGATCGGACCCGTCCGGTCCGACCATCACGTACCGCCACCGGCCGCCGACCCGGAAGTCCATCTCGACCGAGGTGACGGCGCCTTGGCCACCAGACCACCACTGCCGCACCAACTCCGGCGTGCTCCAGACCCGGAATACCTTCGACGGTGACGCGTCGAAGACGCGAGTGATCAGGATCTGCTCGTCGGTGGGCAACGTGACCGTCGCCTTGCGGGTGTTCGTCGTCATATTCTCTGTCCCTTCGGCGTTCGGAATCCGGTCGTATCAATGGGATCGGCGGAGGCGGAAGGACTCGACCACGGATCAGCCCTCGTCGTCGAGTCGAGCCAGCACCTCGTCCATTCGATCGAAGCGCTCGTTCCACAGCCGCTCGAACCGCGAGGTCCAGGCGTGGACAGGGCGAAGCGCGTTCGCGTCGAGTTCGTAGAACCGTTGCCGCCCCCGATCGGTCACCCTCACGATCCCGACCTCGCGCAAAACTCGAAGATGTTTGCTGACCAGCGGTTGGCTCTGCCCCAGCACATCGACAAGTTGCCCGACGTTGCGCGGGCCGCACGCCAGCGCCTCGATGATGTCTCGCCGACGCGGTTCGGCTATCGCGTTGAACGCATCCGTGGTGGTCGCCGCTCGTGCCATGACCAATACATAACCATATGGGTATACATAGGGCAAGCGAGGCAGAGACCATGATCACGGGCTGTCCCGATCACCTGCATGGAAGCCGGCGCGTCCAACCCCGAGTCACCGGTGTCGCGACGGTTCCCGTGCCCGCCACTCGGCGCTCACCGGACCAGTTATCGTTCGACCGCCAATTTCGTGGTCAGCTCGGTCAGGAATTGGGCAGATTTGCGTTTGTCATCGTCTGTCAAGTTGAGGACGCCCACAGCCGTCCGGGTTTCGGCATCACGGATCTCGAGAATCGCGTTCCACTCATTGATGCGGGTAGCGAACCGTACCGTATCCGAGGCGCTCCCCATATCTGTTCGCAGGTCGTACACCCACATCGACTCGCCCAGTGCGGGCGTCTTCACGTATCCACGCCGACCCTGCGTCGGGTCCGCATCGTTTGGTGCGTTTCGCACCTGGTAGCTCGCGATCGGGTTCTGCCCCTGGGCGAGCTCGCACACACCGCCGACCGTAAGGGTGGTGTCCGTCGAGACATTCGGGATGGACCGCACTTCGACAGCGTGCAACTCGGATGTGAGGAAATTCTTCAGGGCATCGCACAGCTCTCCCTGCGTCATCGTCGGTCGAACCTGAGACGACACCGGCGCCGCAGCGGGCTGCGACGAAGAACATCCGACCACCAGGGCCAGCACAGCAGGGGCGGCCACCGTTAGCAAGCAGATTCTCACTGAGGCACTGTCCAATCCGACTTGTCCCCGTCTTTCATCGACGCGTCGCCTATTGCTTCACGGATTCCGCCGATTCCGGTCCCGTAGGATGACTTGACGCCGCTGGGCCACCTATTATCGGGCAGACCCTTCTGAATCCCCACAATCTCCGATATCTTGTTACCTTCGATCATATTAGTCTTGGCCGCATCCCCCATACTTTTCACGAGTCCGATGATGAAAGTCCTTGCAGCCTCAACCACCTTAACCAACTCCTGGGCAACTGAAAGTGCGCCCGATAACGATATGGATAGCATACTCTTGACACTGCTGAAGAAGCCGTCCTCGACCTTCGAGATCAACTCCTGCACTTTCGTGGCGATCTCGCCGTACAGAGTCAACTCTGCGGCAGCAATAGTTTCCAGGCTAGTCGCGATCTTGTCGAATTCTAGCGGTAGGTTCTCCAATGCTGGCTGTTGCCTGATTGTGCGCATTTCTTCGTATCTGGTAGCCGCATCGCCCGACCACTCAGAGAGTTTGGTGTCAACGAAGTCGCCTCCAGCGGCGATCAGATTATTCCTTAGATTGCGCCAATCGTTCGCGACGTCGATGAACTTGACGGGTACATCTAGATCTGGTTCGATATTCTTGAGCTTCCCCCAGGTCTCACGAATGGCGCTATTTGCCTTATCACGTTCAGCCCAAATATCGTCGACGACATCTTCGACCGACCCGGTCAATACCCCTACGGGGTTGGTGACAGCACCAGCGTAACCGTTTGCTCGGACAAGTTTGACGAGGTGCCCGCAGGCTGAGTCCACCTTGGCCGGTAGATCTCCCACTTCGATTACCTTCGCACGAAGAAAAGAGGACTTTTCGAGCAGGCTTTGCCGGTCATCCGCGACTGTCATATCTCACCCTCAAGCTTTGCCAGCTTTCCTTTATTTGCGAGGTCCTCCGCTTCATACGTATCGGCTGCGAATTTGAGGACCTTGCCAATATCCTCGAAAACAGCAACACCTTCATTCAATCTGTCTCGGAAGTAAGCCGGGGCTGGCTGATACTTTGACAGAGCCTCCGCGAATGTCCCTGCTTCTGACGCAGTGATTTCAAGTTTTTTAGTTGTTTCAACTCCCGCTTTGAGATTGCTGGCAGCTTCACCCCAGCTGGTGGCAGCCAATCTCATGGCTTGCAGGTTGAGTGTTAGCTTATCTGCCATCGCCTATCCGTTCTTCCAGGAGCCGCAGACGATGGTGGTCCAACCGATATTCCAGATCATCGTCTGAACAATGTGAATAGTCTCCCCGTACGATGCGCTTTGGTCGCATGGAACGGATCTGACCGGCGCACCACAGGATTTCATCTACGATCTGATCCGGCTGCGCGGTCGCTGCCCAATCATTTCGCACCTCGATCGACAGCAATCGGGATACATCAGCGGTCAACCTGACGGCATGTTGTCCGTAAGATATGACTTGACCCAATGCTTGGAAGTGACCGCTGTTGATCATGCTGCTGGATGCGATGCAGTACTCCTCCCAGGTCCGAGTCTCGAGCAATACCATCAGAATTGTCCGGTGATCCGGGATCGCTGCCTCCGAAATCTCTTGCGGAGTCGGTCGACGATCAGACGCGTACAATTGGTCTACCCGCTTCTCCAGAGCGGCTCGGTAGGCCGACATGAGCTCGTCGCCAGCCTCATGAGGAGCAACATAGCGGCTCCACTGCGAACGAATCACAATGCTGATTGGAAGGCATCCGCGGTCGAGTTCCATTGAGGCGAAGGATGAACCGATCCGTGGCGGAGTTGCGAAAGAGTCAGCCGTCACGAACGGGATCTCACCTTGGGGCGTCGACTTGGTGACGGCCGGTAATGGTCTCGGATCGAAAGGAAGTGGCGCCGAAACAGGCTGGGCGGCGTTGGACCTCTTCGGTACAAGCGGCTCTTCGTCCCAGTACTCATCAGGGTCGTCGTAGTGATTGAAGTATCCCCCGGCTACCATCACACCACCTCATAGCCGCCTGAGCCATTGCCCGGAACCATATCCCTGTGCGGTCTGATCGACATCGAATCCCCCTATCCTGCTGTTGGCCGCACTGGCGGCGACAACCTCCTGTAAGCCTCTCGGGCGTCTCCCGGTTTGTCAAGGTGACGACGATCTTGCTCGTCCTTGAAATCGTCTGGCCGCCAGGATAATTGATACTCCACAACCGTTCGGGCGAGACCCCGAACCATCGTCGTCCAACCCGGCTCGACTCGCACCGATGACTTTCGGGTTGATCCGTCGTCGGTACCTACGGACAGACCGAAGGACAGGAGGCAAGACGTGACGAGACCGTTTCGATTCGGGGTCGTTGCCCCGCTCAGAACCGACCTGGCGACGTGGCGAGATCGCGTGCGCCGCATCGCCGACAGCGGCTACTCGACGCTGCTGGTGCCCGACTTCCCGCAGATGCAACCGGCGCCCGGCCCCATGCTGGCCACCGTCGCGGCCATCACCGAGCTGCGCGTGGGCACCTGGGTGTACGCGTGTCCGCTACGCCCAGCCTGGTTGACGGCGTGGGAAGCGCACTCGCTGTCGCTGTTGACCGACGGTCGCTTCGAGATGGGCATCGGCACCGGCAGGCCCGGAATCGAGGACGAACTCCGCGACAAGGGACTGCCCGCCCCACCGCCGAACGAGCGGCTGGCCCGGATACGTGAGACCGTCACGGCGCTACGCGATCTCGACGGCCCCGACCATCACACGCCCGTGGCGATGGCCGTACTCGGTCCGAAGGCCCGGGCACTGGCGGCCGAGATGGCGGACACGGTCACCTTCGCGCTGGGGAATCAGCCTCGGGGCGAAGTCGAACGGCTGGCACGCGACTTCCGCACCACCGGCGACCTCGAACTCGCGCTCGCCGTACCGGTCATCGGCGACACCGTCGCACCGCACATGGCATCCCCCGACACCGACCCCGCCGCGCTTCGCGCCGCCGACGCGCTGACCATCCTTCCCGATGACCCGGCCGCCGCCGCCGAGGAAATCCAGCGGCGACGGGAAGAGATCGGTTTCTCCTACTTCGTCTTCGGCGCCGACTTCGCCGACAGGTTCGCTCCGATCGTCGCCGAGCTCGCCGGACGGTAGTCGAGCGACGAGCCGAGGCGATGCCGTCCGCGCGAGCCGAATGCCGTCTACCGTCCGCCGCGAAGAGTGTCGAAGACCGTCGGGTCGACGAGGGTGGAGGTGTCTCCGAGGGCGCGGCCTTCGGCGATGTCGCGCAGAAGTCGCCGCATGATCTTGCCGGATCGAGTCTTCGGCAGTTCGGCGACGACGGTGATCCGACGAGGCTTGGCAATCGGCGATATCTCGGTGGCGACCTGGGCCTGCAATTCCGCGACAAGGGTGTCACCGGTGTTCTCGGCGCTTTCGCGCAGGATGACGAAGGCGACGATCGCCTGGCCGGTGGTCTCGTCAGCGGCGCCGACCACGGCGGCTTCGGCGACCGCGTGATGGGCGACCAACGCGGATTCGACCTCCGAGGTGGAGATGCGGTGCCCGGACACGTTCATGACGTCGTCGACGCGGCCGAGGACCCACAGCGCGCCGTCCTCGTCGTATTTCGCGCCGTCGCCGGCGAAGTACCAACCTTTGTCGGCGTAGCGCGACCAGTAGGTTTCCCGGTAGCGATCCATATCCCCCCAGATGCCGCGCAGCATCGAGGGCCACGGCTGGTCGAGCACCAGGTAGCCGCTTTCGCCTGCGCCGAGGACCTCGGCGCGGTCGTCGACGACCTTCACCGAGATACCCGGCAGCGGCGCCATCGCCGAACCGGGTTTGGTCGCGGTGACGCCCGGCAGCGGGGAGATCATCACCGCACCGGTCTCGGTCTGCCACCACGTGTCCACGATCGGCGCGCTGCCCCCGCCGATGACGTCGCGGTACCAGCGCCATGCCTCGGGGTTGATCGGCTCACCGACCGAACCCAGCAGGCGAATCGAGGACAGATCGTGGGCGTCGGGAATCTCGCGGCCCCACTTCATGAACGTGCGCACCAGCGTGGGGGCGGTGTAATAGATGGAGACGCCGTATTTCTCGATGATCTCGAAGTGGCGGTGCTCGTTCGGGGAATTCGGAGTGCCCTCGTAGACGACCTGGGTCACCCCGTTGCTCAGCGGCCCGTAGACGATGTAGGAATGGCCGGTGACCCAGCCGATGTCGGCGGTGCACCAATACACGTCGGCGCCGGGTTTGTGATCGAAGACGTTGTGGTGTGTGTAGGAGACCTGGGTGAGGTAGCCGCCGGAGGTATGGACGATGCCCTTCGGCTTACCGGTGGTGCCGGAGGTGTAGAGGATGAACAGCGGGTGCTCGGCATCGAAGCCCTGCGGCGTGTGCCGCGCGGACGCCTTCTCGACGCTCTCGTGCCACCACAGGTCCCGGCCCGCGGTGAGGTCGACCTCGACGCCGGTCCGTTTGACCACGAGTACGTGCTGTACGGATTCGGCGCCGTCGATCGCTTCGTCGACGGCCGGTTTCAGCGGCACGGCCTGCCCGCGACGCCACTGCCCATCGGCCGTGACGACAAGCTTGGCCTCGGCGTCACCGACTCGTGAGCGCAGTGCGGTGGCGGAGAACCCGGCGAAGACCACCGAATGAGTCAGCCCGAGACGGGCGCACGCGAGCATCGTCACGATGGCCTCGGGGATCATCGGCATGTAGATCGCGACCCGATCACCGGGCACCAATCCCAGCTCCGAGAAGGTGTTCGCCGCCCGAGAGACCTCGGCGAGCAGATCGTTGTAGGTCAGCGACCGGCAATCGCCGGGCTCACCCTCGAAATGGATCGCCACCCGATCGCCGTTGCCTGCCTCGACGTGCCGATCGACACAGTTGTATGCCACGTTCAGCGTGCCGCCGACGAACCACTTGGCGACCGGTGCGTCCGACCAATCCAGCACCTGCGACCAGGGCGTCATCCAGTCCAGACGCTCGGCCTGGGTGTGCCAGAACGCGTCCCTGTCGGCGTCCGCGGCCGCTCGCAATTCGGGGCCCGCGTTCGCGGCGGCGACGAACTCCGGGCTCGGCGGATACGACACGGGCTCGTTCGGGTGCAGGCGATTCATCGAGATCTCTCTCATTCGGGGATGACAACGATTGCATGCCAGGCAACACTGGCCTGACCGGGATGATCCAAGACACATGTTCGACCCGGACATTCGATCGCGCTAGCCCCGAAAGGCGGTAATCCACATTGAACCTCGACATCGATTCACCAACCGCCCAGGCACTGGTGCGACGAGCCGTCGTCAGACTGCGAGCCTGCACCGACGTACCCCTGGCGTTCGGAGGAATCAGAACAGGTGATCAGATACCGATCACCGCGGTCGAGGGCGGCACCTCACCACAGCTGCGCACGCTGATGATCCGTGCCGGCCGCGGGCTGGGAGGCCAGGCATGGCTACGCCGGAGCCCGCAGTTCGTCGACGACTACGGCACGGCGCGAACGATCACCCACGACTACGACAAGCAGATACTCGCCGAAGGCATCGGGGCTCTGGCCGCGGCGCCGGTCATCATCGACGGCAACCTGACCGGACTGATCTACGCGGGCACACGCGAGCGACGGCCACTGCCGGACAGATTGCTGTCCGCGCTGTATCGCGAGGGCCTGCGGATCTCGACCGAATTGGCATTCCACACCGGCGAGCGGCACGGATCCGACTGCTCCGCCGATGCCGAATCCATCGAACTGGCGAACCTCCGGCGTTTCTACGCCGACATACGACAGGTCGTGTCGACCTCCCCGGACGACCAACTGCGTTCGGGAATTCGACGAATCCTCGACCTGTCCTTCGCACCGCGGACGACGACGGTACTCACTCCACGTCAACTCGACGTCCTGGCCTTGGCCGCCGTCGGCCTTCGCAACGCCGCCATCGCCGAACGACTCGGTCTCGCTCCCGCGACTGTCAAGAGCTATCTACGAGCGGCCATGAACCGGCTCGGCACACACAGCCGCCATGAGGCCGTCAGCCGAGCACGTGAACTCGGCCTCATCGGTTGACACATCTCGGTGGCGCCCCTGTCCGGGCACACGAACTCCTCGCCGTTGGCGGCTGAAGTCGCACGTCTCGCACGCCACTAGGACTCTAGCTACATTTCAGCTTCACGCTCGATGAGCCGTCATGCCCGCGCCGGAACTCGCCGCCCAACCGTCCGCCAATTCGGGTCGACGCCTTGGGAAAGCTGGCATCACCTGGCTATTTATGTGCGTGCCGCAGGTATAGGGTGAGTGCCGAACAGGATGACTCCCGAACCACGGAGGGCTGACGATGACCATAATGCGCACGCCCCACGTCGTCGAGTACACGGTCAGCAACCCATGACCGCTCGCCGGACCGGACGCCTGCGTGTACTGGCGCTCGGCTTGCTCGTCACGCTCCCGCTGACCGCCTGCGGAAGCGAAGATTCGCAACCGGACATCCCGCTGTCGGGGACCGTGGTGATCGACGGATCGAGCACGGTCGAACCACTGTCGGTGGCCGCGGGCAGACTCTTCACCGCCGAACATCCCGGAGTGCGGGTCGACGTCACCGTTTCGGGCACCGGAGGCGGATTCAAGAAGTTCTGCGCAAAGGAAATCGATATCGCCGACGCCTCGCGGCCGATGAGCGACGCCGAATACCGGACCTGCGGCGAGCACGGGGTGGTGTTCAACGTATTGCAGGTGGCCAACGACGCACTCACCGTCGTGGTCGACGCCGACAACACCTGGGCGAAATGTCTCACCGTGGAGCAGTTGCGGAAGATCTGGGAGCCGGGCTCGACGGTCGCGAATTGGAACGAGATCGACCCCGCATTCCCGGACGAACCATTGAGCCTGTTCGGCCCGGACACCAACTCGGGCACCTTCGACTACTTCACCCGGGCCATCACCGGCACCGAAGGCGCCACTCGCACCGACTACCGGGCCAGTGAGGACGACAACGTCACCGTCGCAGGCGTCGCCGCCGCCAAGGGCGCGCTCGGCTACTTCGGCTACTCCTACTACGAGTCCAATACCGACAAATTGCGCGCGGTCGCGATCGACGACGGCAAAGGCTGTATCACGCCGTCGGTGCCGACCGCCCAGGACGGCAGCTACAAACCCCTGGCACGTCCGCTGTTCATCTACCTCACCGACACCGCGTTGCGGAAGCCGCAGGTCGAGAAGTTCGCCGAGTTCTACATCACCAACAACACCAAGATCGTCGACACGGCCGGATTCATCCCGATGACCAGTCCCCAGATCTCCCGAGCCCGTGCCGAACTCGCCGACATCATCGAGATCGCCGGAAAGTGACCACATACGCGACCATCCCTCGACCTGGAACGGATGACCGCAGACTCGGCGAATAGTTCGTCGGCCGATCACCACGATTCGATCAGCGCAGCCGCATGCTCCTGCCGCTGCCACCGCTCGGTGAGGCGACCGAGTCGGTGCGACGCGGCGATGCCGCGCACGGCCGCGATCTCGCTGCCGCGCATCTCCAGGATCGCGACGCCGACGACCTGGCCGTCAAGGGCGGCGAGCATCGCCGGGCAGCCGTTGACCACGGCGGCGTGAATCGAGGGCGAGCCACCGGCGAGTCTCCGCTTGGCCGCCGACGGTTTGAAGCCTGCCCGCAGCGCGGCGGCGAGTCGCTCCGGGGTCGTGTACCGGATCAGCTTCCCGGGTCGCCCAAGCCCGGCGCCGTCGGAGATGCCGGTGGCATCGTCGGTCAGTAGCGCGACGAGACGTTCGGTCCGGCCCGAGGAGGCGGCATCGACGAACGCTTCGACGATTCGACGCGCGGAGGCACGGTCGATGTCGGTTATGTTGCGATCGGCGGCGATTCGACGTCGGGCCCGGTGGGCGTGTTGCTGGCTCGCGGACTCGGTGATGGCGAGGATCTCGCCAATCTCGGCGTGACTGTAGGCGAACGCCTCGCGCAACACGTAAACGGCGCGTTCGATCGGCGCCAGGCGCTCCATCAGCGTCAGCACCGCCAGGGTCACCGATTCGCGCTGCTCCACGGTGTCGGCCGGGCCGAGCATCGGGTCGCCGTCGAGCAGTGGCTCGGGCATCCAGGCGCCGACCGCGCGTTCGCGCCGCAGTTTCGCCGAGCGGAGCCGGTCGAGCGCCAGGTTGGTGACGACCTTGGTCAGCCATGCCTCGGGCACCTCGACGTACTCCCGGTCGGCGGCCTGCCACCGCAGGAACGCGTCCTGCACGGTGTCCTCGGCGTCGGCGGCCGAGCCGAGCAGGCGATAGGCGAGCGAGGCCAGCCGATTGCGGCTGGCCTCGAAACGCGCCACGGTGGCCGTGTCCACGAGTGCGACCCTATGCGACGACCACGGCGGGCGAGTGCTGTCGGGTGGTGGACAAGCGATACCGGTGTCCCGGCCTTCCGAAGGTCGGGTGGGTCAGGCTCCAGGCGGCGGTGTCGAGGATCGCGGACTTCGCGCGGGCGGCCGTCCGGCCGCACAGTGCCCACGACCTCGATCGTGCGGCACCGTCGACGAACTGGAAGATCGCGTCTTTCCGGCCGAGGCTTATGTGATTGCCGACATACGACAGCGCGGTCCTCGATATCTCGCGTCCGGTCCGGTCGCCGATGATCGCGGCCGTCGCCTGCATGCTGGTGACTCCGGCGGAAGCGCATGACATCGGCAGCGGCCGACCGTTTTCGCCGATGACGAAGGCGCTGTCGCCTGCGACGTAGACATCGGGGTGCGAGACCGACCGCATCTGCCTGTCGACGGCGATCCGGCCGTCGGCCACCACCTCGAGGCCGCTGTCGGCGGCAATCGGGTGGACGGCGAATCCGGCGGCCCACACGGTCGCGTCGGAGGCGAAGGCGGTGCCGTCGGCGGCGACCACCGCCGCCTGCCCGACGTGTTCGATAGTGGTGTGCTCGTGGACGGTGATGTCGAACCGGTCGAAGGCGCGCAGCAGGTGACGGTGGGCCTTCGGGCCGAGCCAGCCGCCGAGTTCGCCGCTGGTGACGAGGCCGACCCGAAGTCCCGGCCGGGATTCGGCGATCTCGGTGACGGCCTCGATCGCGGTCAGGTTGCCGCCGACCACCAGCACTTTCCCGTCCCCGCCCAGTTCGTCCAGGCGGGCGCGCAGGCGCAGCGCGGCCGGCTTCGCCGCCACGTTGAAGGCGTACTCGGCGACGCCCGGAACGCCGTGGTCGGCGGCGGTGCTACCGAGCGTGTAGAGGAGGGTGTCATAGGCGAGCCGGTCGACGTTCCCCTCGCCATCGGCGACGGTGACCGTCCGGTGCTCGCCGTCGACCTTCGTCACCCGCGCCACTCGGAGCCGAATACCGGTGTGCGCGAACAATTCCGCCAGCGGCCGGTGGCGCAGGTCCTGCCCGGCGGCGAGCTGGTGCAGGCGCAGCCGCTCGACGAAATCGGGTTCGACGTCGACGACGGTGATCTCGAAGTCGTCAGGGTGGAGTTGGCGGGCCAGGTATCCGGCGGAGAAGGCTCCGGCGTATCCGGCACCGAGGACGACGATGCGGTGCGGCATTGTTCGCTCCTATCTGTTCGCGTACTCCCTGAACGAGACAGCCTCCGAATTCCTGACAGCCCCGATGTGTGACGTGGAGCACTCATAGGTGCTTGACGTGCGTCCATCGCGACACCGCAGACCCCGCCGCGGCTCGATATTCGCGGTGTGTCGACGACTCTCCGGCCGAGCCGGCGGGCATCCTTTCACCGAACAGAGCCTTTGCCGTAAGTGAACTGTCAATTTCCCATCGATGAGGCGCTAGGAACTCATAAAGGGGCTCCTGTCCACGCCCGGACGACCGCTTGACTCACTAAGTCGCGTCCCATAGGGGGCGCCAATGGAGGTTGTAGGAATGTCTGTCGTGGTGTTCACGGTGCTTACCGTGGCCGTCTTCGCGCTGCTCGGCCTGATCCAGCGAGGGGTGGAAAAACTGTGATCGCGAACGTCGTCGGCTTAGCGCTGGCCATCGGTGTCGCGGTCTTCATGGTCGCGGCACTCTTGTTTCCCGAGAGGTTCTGAATGAACACGACAACGGCGGGAATCGTCTTCGTGGCCTCCCTGATCATCGTTCTCGCCTTGGTCCATATACCGCTGGGCGACTATATGTTCCGGGTCTACAGCAACGACAAACACTCCCGCGCGGAGCGGGCCATCTACAAGGCCATCGGCGTATCACCGGACGTCGAGCAGAACTGGAGCGTCTACGCGCGCAGCGTGCTCGCGTTCTCGGCGGTGAGCGTATTGTTCCTGTTCTTCTTCCAGTTGGTTCAAGGCAGACTGCCGCTGCACCTCGACGATCCGGGGACCGAGATGACCCCGGCACTCGCGTGGAACACCGCGATCAGCTTCGTCACGAATACGAACTGGCAGAACTACTCCGGTGAATCGACCCAGGGGCACCTGGTTCAAATGGCCGGTCTCGCGGTGCAGAACTTCGTCTCCGCCGCGGTCGGCATGGCCGTAGCCGTCGCCCTCGTCCGCGGATTCGCGAGGCAACGCACCGGCGATCTCGGCAACTTCTGGGTGGACCTGGTGCGGGGTAGCACCCGTATCCTGCTGCCGATCGCATTCATCTTCGCGATCGTGCTCGTCGCCGGTGGCGTAGTCCAGAACTTCCATCTGCACGACCAGGTGGCCTCGACGATCAACGGCGCGGAGCAGACCATCACCGGCGGCCCGGTGGCAGGCCAGGAGGCCATCAAGGAACTCGGCACCAACGGCGGCGGCTTCTACAACGCCAACTCCTCCCACCCGTTCGAGAATCCGACCGCATGGACGAACTGGATCGAGATCTTCCTGCTGCTGGTGATCAGTTTCTCGCTGCCGCGCACCTTCGGACGCATGGTCGGCAGCAAGAAGCAGGGCTACGCGATCGCCGCGGTCATGGGCTCCATCGCGATCGTCAGCGTTTCGCTGAGCAACGTCTTCCAACTGGCGCACCACGGCACCGTGCCGACCGCGATCGGCGCGTCCATGGAAGGTGTGGAAACCCGCTTCGGCGTTGCCGACTCCGCGACGTTCTCCGGCGCGACCACCCTGACCTCGACCGGTGCGGTCGACTCGTTCCACGACTCCTACACCAGCCTCGGCGGCATGATGAACCTGTTCAATATGCAACTGGGTGAGGTGGCTCCGGGCGGCACCGGCTCCGGGCTCTACGGCATGCTCATCCTCGCGGTCATCACCGTATTCGTCGCAGGTCTCATGGTCGGACGCACCCCGGAATATCTGGGCAAGAAGATCACCCCGAAAGAGATCAAACTCGCCGCGACGTACTTCCTGATCAGCCCGCTGATCGTCTTGGTCGGCACGGCGACGGCGATGGCGATGCCGGGGCAGCGTGCGGGCATGCTCAACTCGGGTCCGCACGGACTGTCCGAAGTGCTGTACGCCTTCACCTCCGCGGCCAACAACAACGGTTCGGCCTTCGCCGGGCTGAGCGGCAACACCGAGTGGTACAACACCGCCCTCGGCTTGGCGATGGTGTTCGGCCGTTTCCTGCCGATCGTCTTCGTGCTCGCCCTCGCCGGATCACTGGCCCAACAGGGCACCACCCCCGCCTCGATCGGCACACTGCCCACGCACCGGCCGCAGTTCGTCGGCATGGTCGTCGGCGTGACGGTGATCCTGGTCGCGCTCACCTTCTTGCCCGCTCTCGCACTCGGGCCGCTCGCCGAAGGAATCCACTGAAATGACCAGTGCTGTGACAAAGGTAGACAATCACACCGGACGTCCGGGCAAGGGCGTCCGAAGGGGCGCGCTCGATCCGAGGATGCTGCTCACCTCGCTACCCGACGCGGTCGCCAAACTCGATCCGCGCACCATGTGGCGCAATCCGGTGATGTTCATCGTCGAGATCGGCGCCGTCTGGTCGACGGTGCTCGCGATCGCGGATCCCACCTTCTTCGCCTGGGCGATCGTGGTGTGGCTGTGGCTGACGGCGATCTTCGCGAACCTGGCCGAAGCGGTAGCCGAGGGCCGGGGCAAGGCACAAGCCGAGGCGCTGCGCAAAGCCAGGACCGACACGATCGCCCGCCGACTCGCCGACTGGAAACCCGGCGGCCGGGTGGTGGAAGAACGGCTGGCCGCACCGGAACTACGGCGCGGTGATCACGTGGTCGTGGAGGCAGGACAGATGATCCCCGGCGACGGTGACGTCGTGGAGGGCATCGCCTCGGTCGACGAGTCGGCCATCACCGGCGAATCCGCGCCGGTCATCAGGGAATCCGGCGGCGACCGCTCCGCGGTGACCGGCGGCACCACGGTGCTCTCGGATCGCATCGTCGTGCGGATCACCCAGGAACCCGGCCAGAGTTTCCTGGACAAGATGATCGCCCTGGTCGAAGGCGCGAGCAGACAGAAGACACCCAACGAGATCGCACTCAACATCCTGCTCGCCTCGCTGACGATCATCTTCGTCTTCGCCGTGGTCACATTGCAGCCGCTGGCGATCTACTCCAAGACGAACAATCCCGGCGTACCCGATACACCTGCGCTCGACGCACACGGTGTCACCGGAATCGTCATGGTCTCGCTGCTGGTCTGCCTGATACCGACCACCATCGGCGCACTGCTCTCGGCCATCGGCATCGCGGGCATGGACCGGCTGGTCCAGCGCAACGTGCTGGCCATGTCGGGCCGTGCGGTGGAAGCCGCGGGCGATGTGAACACGCTGTTGCTCGACAAGACCGGCACCATCACCCTCGGCAACCGACAAGCCGCCGAATTCGTTCCGTTGCCGGGCATTCCCGATGACGAGGTGGCCGACGCGGCACAGCTGTCAAGTCTCGCCGACGAAACCCCCGAGGGCCGCTCGATCGTGGTCTACGCCAAACAGGCATACAACAAGCGCGAACGAACACCCGGCGAACTGATCGGAGCGACCTGGGTGGAGTTCACCGCCCAGACCCGCATGTCGGGCGTCGACCTGTCGGACGGCCACCGATTGCGCAAGGGTGCGGCCAGCGCGGTCACCGAATGGGTTCGTTCCCAGGGCGGCGACGTTCCGGCCGAACTCGGCGTCATCATCGATGGCATCTCGGCCTCGGGCGGCACGCCGCTTGTCGTGGCCGAGCTGGATCAGGGCCACGCACGGCTGCTCGGTGTCATCCATCTCAAGGACGTCGTCAAACACGGCATGCGCGAGCGCTTCGACGAAATGCGGCGCATGGGCATCCGCACCATCATGATCACCGGCGACAATCCCATGACCGCCAAAGCCATAGCCGACGAAGCGGGTGTCGACGATTTCCTCGCCGAGGCCACGCCGGAGGACAAGCTGGCGCTGATCAAGAAGGAACAGGACGGCGGACGGCTCGTCGCGATGACCGGTGACGGTACCAACGACGCACCGGCTCTCGCACAGGCCGACGTCGGCGTGGCGATGAACACCGGGACCTCGGCCGCCAAGGAGGCCGGGAACATGGTCGACCTGGATTCGGACCCGACCAAACTCATCGAGATCGTGGAGATCGGCAAACAGCTGCTCATCACCCGCGGCGCGCTCACCACCTTCTCCATCGCCAACGACATCGCGAAGTACTTCGCGATCCTGCCCGCCCTGTTCATCGGGCTCTTCCCCGGCCTCGACCTGCTCAACGTGATGCGCCTGGCCAGTCCCCAGTCGGCGATCCTGTCGGCGGTGATCTTCAACGCGCTCGTCATCGTCGCCCTGATTCCGTTGGCACTGCGCGGGGTGAGCTACACACCCGCCAACGCGTCGAAACTGTTGAGCCGCAACCTGACCGTCTACGGCCTCGGCGGCATCGTCGCGCCGTTCATCGGCATCAAGATCATCGACCTCCTCATCCAACTCCTCCCAGGGATGTCCTGAAATGCGCATGTCTACATGGATTCGTCAGCATGTGGCAGCGCTGCGCGCGCTGCTCGTGCTCACCGCGATAACCGGAATCGCCTATCCGCTGGCGGTCTTCGCGGTCGCGCAGGTACCGGGCCTGCACGACAAGGCCGAGGGCTCGTTGATCACCTCCGAGGGCAGACTGGTCGGCAGCAGCCTCATCGGCCAGTCGTTCACCGACGCCGACGGCAATGCCTTGGCACGGTACTTCCAGAGCCGCCCGTCCGCCGCAGGCGATGGATACGACCCACTGTCCACCGCCGCGAGCAATCTCGGCCCCGAGAGCGTCGTCGACATCCTGGCGGCCGACCCGGCGGAGGTGAAACTGAGCCTGCTCTCGACGGTGTGTTCGCGCAGCAAGGCGATCGGCGACCGTGAGGGGGTCGACGGCCGCCGTCCGTTCTGCACCGACGACGGTCTCGGTGCGGTGCTCTCGGTCATCGGCCCGCGCGACGCCGATGGCCGAATCTCGCGGCCGACGCGGGTCGTCAGTATCAACCAAGCCTGCCCGACCACACCGTTCCTGACCACCTACCTCGGCGTCGCCGTGACATGCGCCGAGCCGGGGCAGGACTACTCGACCGGGCTCATCGTCCCGGTATTCGGCAACGCATCCACCGACACCGCGGTACCCGCGGACGCGGTCACCGCGAGCGGCAGTGGTCTCGACCCGCATATCTCCCCCGAATACGCGGACATCCAGGTCGCCCGAATCGCCAATGCCCGCGGCATCACCACCGACCAGGTGCGTGAGCTCGTCGAAACCCACACCCGGCGCCGGACACTCGGCTTCCTCGGCGAACCCCGGGTCAACGTGGTCGAACTCAACCTCGACCTCGACCGCCAGTATCCGATCCACGGCTGAGATCACCATTCGCATGGCGGCCGGGGCCGACCGGCCACCTAGCGTATTGACATCACCTGACCCAACATGAATCATACGATTCATCTTCGTGGCCGACTCGATGACCCATGCCTCCCCCGACCTATCCGTATGCCCGCCAAAGGCTTCGAGGAACGAAAGGTCATCCCGATGTTCGACGAGGAAGAATTCCAGGCGGCTCTGCGCCGCCCGCGCCTGTCCCGACCGGTGCCCGAGTATCTCGACGCCAACCGCGCCGTGCCGATTCGCGGCGTACCGGAGGCAGAGCTGCAGGCCACGACCCGGCAATGGTTCGTGGATTTCGAGGAGAAGTTGACGTTCTACGCCCGGCTCGGCGTCGACCTGAGCTGGATGATGGAGTGGGCCAAGAAGTACTGGTGGAGCTTCCTCGTTCGCGACATGAACCACAACGACGAGCTCTACACCCAAGATATTCGATACACCGATGTCACGACATTCGGTCGAACCATCGTCGGAATCGAGGAATTCGTCAAGTACAACTTCGCCTTCTTCGACGCCATCCCGGACTGGCGATACGATCCGCTGCCGGGCCAGGTCTACCTGGACGTGACACCCGATCGCAAAGTGCGAGTTGTCATCCGCTACATGGGAAGCGGACATTGGGACGGCCCCCTGCGCTTCCACCCGTACGACGAGAACGCGCCCACCCTCCACGGCAACGGCCGATTCATCCAGTGCACCGCGGTCGACCGCTACCACTTCAACGAGCAGGGGCTCATGGAAGAGGGCGAGACACTTTACGACTCGTTCGACGCCATGCAGCGCGGTGGTGTACTGCCCCGCGACGACAGCTGGCAATTCCGCACCCTGTTCGCGGTGTCGAAGATCCCGGCTATCGCACGACAGATCCGGACTCGGATATAGGACGCCCATTCGATTCGGTATCACACCGCACTGTCGGCTGCCCGAGCCTCGACCCGCGTGATCGGGTTCGTATTGGCTTTGGCCGCTGATCATCGATCGGTGGGCAATATGGGGTTGCCCGGTCAGCGGGGTGGCTCGAGTTCCACTGGCCCGGAATGATGGCCCTTTCGGTGGTCGAAGGTGCTGTTTGGGCTGGTCAGCCTGGGTTGAGGCGGTTCAGTGCGGTGAGTAGCAGGCTGGTGCCGCAGTTGTGGCGGGATAAGCGAAGGTGGACGCGGCGAGCGTAGCGTGCAACGTGCTGGGATCGAGAATAGCTGCAGCCGAAATGTTTTCGGTCTCCAACAGCGGGCTGGATGATCGTGCAGGCCGAGAGTCTGCAGCCAGGCGGTAAGATCGAGCATGCCGGTGAGCTCGGCGACCCAGGCCCCTTCACGCACATCGCCGTCGGCGTCGTGGGCGAGAGTCCACACGTCTTTCGGAATGGCGTTGACCGCCTCGACGGCGGTGGCGGTGAGGCTGAAACTCAGCGAATACTGGACCCTCCGAGCGGTGCAGTAGCCGACGAAGTCGTGAGTGCCGCCACCGGAATCGGTGCGCACCAGAACCTTCTTCCCGACCCGGTAGCCCGGCTGGACGGCAACTGCGCGATCGCGGTGGTCAAGACCTGCTTGTGGTCGCATAGCCGTCGCCGACACGTCATGCCCGACCCGAACCCCAACTACCGAAGAAGATCCCGATGACCAGCACGAACTGATGGCGACAGGTTGCGGTAGGTATGGTTGAGCAGGATCCAACACCACGCAACAGGTCTGCCAGCAACGAACCACCCGAGTACAGCTGCAGCTCGAGGTTCGCGTTCCCGTTCGGGCGCAGATTGTGACTAGGCTCTTGGACAATCTGTCTCTGGGAGGGGGGCTTGTGTCAGCTCTGTCGGGTACACCCGGACAAGACTTCACGACGGTTCCGGACGAGGTGACCGATGCGGGCACCTACGTGCAGCAAGTCGCCGATTCATTGATCAACGGCCTGAACTCGCTCGACCGCGAGATATCCGGTGTCCTCGACAATTGGACCGGTGCTGCGGCAGAGGCATTCGGTGCCGGTTGGACCGAAACCAAGGACGGTGCCACCATCGTATTGGATGCCCTCGCGATCATGGCTGGACTACTCGGCGTCACGAGCAAAACGATTGCTCATCAAGACCTTTCGAACGCGACCAATCTCCACTCGCTGGACCTACCGAAGCTGAACATGTAATGGTCGAGAACTCCCGCGACTTCACCGTCGATATCGATGAGCTGGACGATCTGGTCAGCCGCGTCAACGGATTCATCGGCTTCCTCACCGAAAGCCTGGAAGGTCTCAACCACAGAATCGCCGCTGTCCAACAGAACTGGCAGGGGTTGGCGGCCACCGCCCAGGAAGATGCCTACCGAGAATGGGCGACCGGTGCAGCGGAGGTTGTTGACGGAATAACCGAGATGCGCACCGCCGCCGTCACGGCTCGGGATTCCTACGTGGCGGCAGCGGAAATGAACCTTAGAATGAGCGGTGGTTAGTTCGTGGTTTCGGTTTCCCCGCAGTCGTATCAGAGCGCGGCGAAGGTGTGCTATACACTGTCGGAAGAATTCCAAACTGTTTACAACCCACTACAGACCGCGCTGCTGGAGACCGGTGGAATGGCTGGCGGGTACCAGGCCGTCAAAGCGTGGTCGAAAGCCTACGACGAGCGTGCCGCCGCGATGACTCTGGTCGCGACAAACTTCGCGCGGGCCCTCCAGCATTTCGGCGACGTGTTGGCCGCGGCGGGATACAATTGGGCAGTTGGGGAATACAAGGCCAATCGGGACCCGAAAAAGGGTGACCCGCCGACACTGCCTGCCGTGCCCTCAGAACTGCCATACGGGGCGAACTCGGTCATCGGCGTCGCCGCGTCCGGGACCAACAGTCGGGGACTCGAGTCGGAGATTCCCGACCTATATGACAAGGTCACCGCGAAGGTTGCCGGTGGTGAGATCCCCGATGGCGACACAGTCAAGTTGGCTCGCGCCGCGACTGCCTGGAAAACCTTCGCCGAGTCAACCCCCGCGTTCGGCGCTCGAACCCGGCTCAAGATGGCCGCCGACGGGCTGGAACGTGGTTACGGGTCCAACGTTCCACAAGACATCCCGTACCTGGTCGCACACCTTCGTACACTTGCGACCAGCGCTGGCGAGATCGAATTGGCCGCACACGACTTGGCCGCCGCGACCGATGCCCACAACGTCGCGTTGGCGGCGATGCGCACCGAGATCAACACTCAGTTCGCAATGGCCGTGGTAGGCGCTTCGGTCGTGATCGCGGCGGCGGTGGTGATGATCAAAAAGCCCCAGATGGCGGGCGGCGCTGAAGTTGAGGCCACTACTCTGGACACCGCAGCTGTTGCCATGGCCCGCACCATCGGAACGTTCTTCACCTCGCTGAACGGCATCACCTTCACCTCGGCGGCGCTGGCGACACGTGGACTCGCAACTATTGCTGGGTTGTCCATTCTCATTGCGTCGATTGACGACAGCAGCAACCCCGACAGGTACGAGAACCTTCCTGAAGCGGCCGCGATACCACTCGGCGGCCTGACGGACGCCGCCGAGAATTACATTCGGGAAAAGCACGTCGATGGTAATCACACTGCTGACACTGACCCCGACAAGAGCACTTTCAAGCCCGACCAAGATCTGGATGACCTTGTCGATCGTGCAGAGAACATTACGGCGCGTGGCCCGAACAAGTATGGAAATTATGAACGAGAAGTTGACGCGGGCCAAGATGTTGGACAGTCCGGAGGCAGGTCAACCTCCCGCTATAAAGTTATCACCGACAAGTGGGGCACTGTTGTGAACATGTTCCCGATCCCGTAGGAGGTTAAATAGATGGGAATCTCAGTCTCTATTCAAGACCGGATGCATGTTCGGGTAAACGGGTTCGTGAATTTGGACGGTTCAACGCTCTCGAGGATGGTGCTTGCGGCCCCCAAAGGGTCCATGCTGGACGCAATTCACGCCTATGCGGATACGATGTTCAACAGCTACCAGCTGCAATTTTTTGTTGACGAGCTGGCAGCAATGACGCCTTCTCGTGAGGACGAGCGCAGAGTTATCGAGGCATTACAGGTAGCGGCTGAAGATGCGATGCGCACACTGGGCTACCTATGGTTTACCGGTGACTAGTACTCCAGCCGTAGTTCGTGACCAGGCCGACGGCCTGGTCACGA
>NZ_LGYZ01000078.1 GCF_001310275.1 Nocardia arizonensis | reverse complement strand
ACCCCCGAAAAACCACCATAAACAAGACATTTCAGATTCCACAGAATGGCCGAGTACAAGAACTCGCCTTCTCCGCAGGGCAGGCAGGTGATGTCACCGACGTATCTGGTGTTCGGCGCGGTCGCGGTGAAATCCCGGCACACCAGGTCAGCAGGCGGGGTGTCGGCTGGCTCGGCGATGGTGGTGCGGTGGCGGCGTAGTACGACGATCGGGCGACCTGCACGACCCGGCACAACCGCTTCACCTCGAAGGTGTCGGAGTGGTCGGCGACGAACTGGAAGCGGGTCACCAGCGCGTCTCCCCGGCAAAATATTCGGCCGCCGACCGGAGTATGTCTCGCTCGGTCTCGAGCTTGGTCTTCTCGGCCTTGACCTGGGCGAGTTCGGCTCGCAGTCGGGCGGCTTCTTGCTCGGGGATCTCATCGCTGGTCGGCCCGGAAACCTGGGCTGTTCGGGGTTTACGGATCGGGATCCCGGCGTTTTGAGCCACGCGGTCAGTGAGCCGCAGCAGCCCGCCTCTCTGGTCAGATCATTTCCGCAGGTCGATCCGTGTGGTTAGCGGATGTATCCCCCTCGCGACATGATCCCCCACGCCGCGCGCCCAACGAACCCGCTATCCAAGCCGTACACGCGAACACCGCACCGGAAGGGTCGGAAACTCAGTCAAGTTTGCCAGAAGATAGCTGCCGTGCTGGATCGGTCGGCGGGTCGTGTCGGCGACACGCCGCAACGGTCGACCACGTGAGCTGCCACCCAAGATCGCGCCTGTGCTGCCGGGCCGACTTACTGAGTTCTACCGGGGTCAGACACGGAGCCGAAGCAGTGAACCTTGTGACGCCCAGATGGAGATGTCGACCGTGGAGCCGATTCGATCCATCTCACCAAAATCTCACACTTTCGACGGGAAATGTCCGGATCCGATGGGGCTCCTCCAGCGCCAGGCTTCGCCGAAATATGCTTTTGCCCAGGGTTGATGAGGCGCGTCGGGATCGATTGGGGCGACTTGAACCTGTGTCAAGTAGTCGCAGGATCAAATACGGTGGCCCCGCACGTATGAGAAGGTGATGTCCCCGTTTTCGCAAAGTCGGGCATGTAATTTAGGCCATAGTCGGATCGGTGGTTGCATCATCTTGTACTCGATTGGCGCCCACATGCCCAGGACCTATTCGCGGCATTAGTTGTCGCGGAAGATGACGAGATATTCAAGATCGCTTTGGCGAGTGCAATCCTGTTCGCCATCGTTGCCTATTGAGTAGTTCAGATTTCATTCATGCTGCCCCAGAAAGAACCAAGGCGGACCTGTCTGGTCCGGCTCGTGAAACAACCCGGCTCATGAAACAATGTGCCGCGATTCCCGGCCGGGTTCTTCGCCTCAGCCAAGCGCGCGGATTTGTCGTCAGCCAGTGTCGACGAGGTGGCCTTCTTCAGTCCCTCCCGCCCGGTCGAACCCCGCTTGCACCGTCTCGGTCTACGCAGACCGCTGGGCGTGGGTCGACAGCGCCGGACCCATAACCAACGCGAAGCTTCGGTCGGCCTTGTCCACTGTCCGACCGACACTAGGTGTCCGCACGCCATGACCCGCACTCACCAAGGAGGGTGGCAGTCATCTCCGCTGGTAAAGGCATCACTTTCTGACACCAACTGCCTCTCCGCGTGTGACCGTTTTTGTGACCGTTTTGAGCGTGACGGGCCGGTATTCGGGCTGATCTCCGGTGATAACAGAGGCCCCGCACCGGTGTTCCACGTGCGGGGCCTCGAGTCGAAAAGAGCTGTCAGAAGCTACTTTTCGATCACCGAACATCACTCACAGGTACTTGGCCTTGGCTTCCCGCCGCCGCCGGTGCAGGATCGGCTCGGTGTAGCCGTTGGGCTGGACTGTGCCCTCGAAGATCAGTTCGCGGGCCGCCTGGAACGCGACGCTGCCCGCGAAATCGGTGGCCATCGGACGGTAGTCGGGATCACCGTCGTTCTGCTTGTCGACCACCGGGGCCATGCGCTCGAGACTCGCTTGCACCTCCTCGGCGCTGACCACCCCGTGGCGCAGCCAGTTCGCCATGAGCTGACTCGAAATACGCAGGGTCGCACGGTCTTCCATGAGCGCGACGTCCTTGATGTCTGGCACCTTCGAGCAGCCGACCCCCTGGTCGATCCACCGCACGACGTAACCGAGGATGCTCTGGGAGTTGTTGTCGAGTTCTTGGCGCTTGTCCTCGGCGCTCCAGTTCGGCTCGGCCGCCAACGGGATCTCGAGGATGTCGTCCACGCTCGCGCGCCTGCCGCCCTTGGCGATCTCGGCCTGCCGCTGGAACACGTCCACCAGGTGGTAGTGCGTGGCGTGCAGGGTAGCCGCGGTGGGCGATGGCACCCACGCGGTGTTCGCGCCCGCCCTCGGATGACCGATCTTCTGCGCCAGCATGTCGGCCATCAGATCCGGCATGGCCCACATGCCCTTGCCGATCTGCGCCTTGCCGGGCAGACCGGCGGCGATGCCGTTGTCGACGTTCCAGTCCTCGTAGGACAGGATCCAGCGCTGCGACTTCATGTCCGCCTTGCGGACCATCGGCCCGGCTTCCATGGAGGTGTGGATCTCGTCACCGGTGCGGTCCAGGAACCCGGTGTTGATGAACACCACGCGCTCGGCCGCGGCGGCGATGCAGGCCGCGAGGTTGACCGTGGTGCGCCGCTCCTCGTCCATGATGCCGACCTTGAGGGTGTTGCGCGGCAAGCCGAGGACGTCCTCGATCCGGCCGAACAGTTCGACGGTGAAGGCGACCTCGTCGGGACCGTGCATCTTCGGCTTCACGATGTAGACCGATCCGGTGCGGCTGTTCCTCAGCGCGGCGTCGTCCGCGAGGGAGTGCATGGCGATCAGCGAGGTGACCAGGCCGTCCATGATGCCCTCGGGCACCTCGTTGCCCTCGGCGTCGAGGATGGCCTCGGAGGTCATGAGGTGGCCGACATTGCGCACGAACAGCAGCGAACGGCCGTGCAGGACGAGTTCGCCGCCGTCGAGCGCGGTGTAGACCCGGTCCGGGTTCATGGTCCGGGTGAAGGTCTCGCCGCCCTTGGTGACCTCTTCGGCCAGGTCGCCCTTCATCAGGCCGAGCCAGTTGCGGTAGCAGAGCACCTTGTCCTCGGCGTCGACCGCGGCCACCGAATCCTCGAAATCCATGATCGTGGTGACGGCGGACTCCAGCACGACATCCTTGACGCCCGCGGTGTCGGTGCTGCCGATCGGCGAATCGGGATCGAGCTGGATCTCGATGTGCAGACCGTTGTGCTTCAGCAGGATCGAGGTCGGGGCATCCGGTTCGCCCAGATATCCGACGAGCTGGGAGGCGTCGGCCAGGCCGATGCTGGTGCCGTCCTCGAGACCGACCTCGAGTTCACCGTCGACGATGGTGTAGGAGGTGGAGCCGATATGCGATCCGGTGATGAGGGTGACCGCGTCGTCGAGGAAGTTGCGCGCCCACTCGATGACCTTGTCACCGCGCACCTTGTTGTAGCCGCGGCCCCGCTCGGCGCCGCCGGTCTCCGGTATGGCGTCGGTGCCGTAGAGCGCGTCGTAGAGCGAACCCCAGCGCGCGTTGGCGGCGTTGATCGCGAAACGGGCGTTCATCACGGGCACCACCAACTGCGGACCAGCGGTGGTCGCGATCTCGTCGTCCACGTTCTGCGTGGAGATACCGAACGCGGCCGGTTCGGGCCGTAGGTATCCGATCTCGGTCAGATAGTTCTTGTAGGCGGCCTTGTCGTAGTTCGCGCCGCGGTGTTCGGCATGCCAGGCGTCCAGCTTGCCCTGGATCTCGTCGCGCTCGGCCAGCAGGGCGCGGTTGCGCGGCGCCAGATCGTCGATGACACCCTCGGCGCCCGCCCAGAACGCGGCGGAATCCACGCCGGTGCCGGGAAGTGCCTCGTTCTCGATGAACTCGTGGAGAACGCGTGCCACCTGGAGCCCGCCGACCTGAATCCGCTCTGTCATCTACTGCCTCACTTTTGAGAAAGCCGGTGTGAAAAGACGGGATCAATGTTACCCATCGGTAGTTCTCGCATCGTGCGACGGGTTGTTCGAGCGCGCGTCGGGTGCGGCGCGCAGCAGGCACATTCTCGTCGGCCGCGCCGGTTCCCGGGTGTCACCCGGCGGCGAGTCGCACGGTTGTCGGCGGTTGACCGAACTGTCCCTTGATCCTATCGGCTCGCCGATTTAATGTACTGATCGGAACATTAACTTGTGATCCGCGCCGCACCCGTGGCGTCGCACCCGTCGCGTCGCATCGGTGGTGCGCCGGCGGTGCGGCAGGACGAGCAGACAGGAGTTCAGGTGTCGCTCACCGACAAGGTCGTCGTGGTGACCGGGGGCAGCCGGGGTCTCGGCCGCGAGATGGTGCTCGCCTTCGCCGCCGCGGGCGCCGACGTGGTCGTCGCCAGCCGAAAATTCGACGATTGCGCGGCACTGGCCGATCGGGTGCGCGACCGGCACGGGGTGCGGGCGCTGCCGGTGGCGTGCAACGTCAGCGTGTGGGAGCAGTGCGACGCGCTGGTCGAGACCGTCTACGCCGAATTCGGCCGGGTCGACGTCCTGGTCAACAATGCCGGACTGTCCCCGCTGTACCCGAGTCTGGACCAGGTGTCGGAGGCATTGTTCGACAAGGTCATCGGGGTGAACCTGAAGGGGCCGTTCCGCCTGTCGGCGCTCGTCGGGACCCGAATGGCCGCGGCGGGCGGCGGCTCGATCATCAATATCTCCTCGTTGGAGGCGACGCGCCCGGAACCGTTCGCCGTGCCCTACGCGGCCGCCAAGGCGGGCTTGAACGCGCTCACCGGCGGTCTGGCGCAGACCTTCGCGCCGACGGTGCGGGTCAACACCATCCAGTGCGGCCCCTTCGAGACCGATATCGCCAAGGCATGGCCCGAGGCGATGCGCACCGAACTCGCCGAGCACAACGCCATGCGCCGGGTCGGGGCGCCGAACGAGATCGTCGGCGCGGCACTGTTCTTCGCCACTCAGGCATCCGCCTTCTGCACCGGCGCCACCCTCGCCGTCGACGGTGGCTGGCGGTGACCGAGACCGCGCCCGCGCGTCGCCGCGGACGCCCGCCCGCCTCCGAGTCCACCGCGGACGACACCCGCGGCCGCATCGTGGCGGCGGCGGTGGAGTTGTTCGCGGAGAAGGGATTCCACGGCACCGGGGTGGCCGAGATCGGCGACCGCGCCGACGTGCGACGCGGCGCGCTGTACTACCACATCGGTTCGAAGGAGGAACTGCTCTGGCAGATCCTGCGTGACTACACCCAGCTCATGCTCGTCGACGCCGAGACCATCGCCGACGCGCCCGAGGACCCGGTCACCAAACTGCGCCGCCTCATCGACAGCCACGTCGGCCTCATCATCGAACACCGCAGGGCGGTCGCGATCCAATTGCGCGACGTCACCGCGCTGACCGGCGACCGCGCCGCCGAACTGCAAATCCTGCGCGACCGGCTACAGCACTGCTGGCAACGGGTGATCGACGCAGGCCACGCCGCCGGTCTGCTGCGCACCGACGATCACGTGGTCACCAACGGCGTCCTCGGCATGCTCAACACCGTGACCTTCTGGTACCGCCCGCACGGCGGCCGCTCCCCCGGTGAGATCGCCGCCATCCTGGCGGCCACCGTACTCGACGGCATCGTCACCACGCCCGATACGAAAGGTTGATCATGGCTTGGGATTTCGAAACCGATACGGAGTTCCAGCGCAAGCTGGACTGGGCCGCGGAATTCGTCCGCACCGAGGTCGAACCACTCGACCTGCTCTATCCGAATCCGTACGACCGCACCGACAAGGAGGCGATGGCGCTCATGGGCCCGCTCAAGGCCCAGGTCAAGGAGCAGGGGCTGTGGGCCTGCCATCTCGGGCCCGAACTCGGCGGCCCCGGCTACGGTCAGCTCAAACTCGGTCTGTTGAACGAGGTGCTCGGCACCTCGGTGTGGGCGCCATCGGTATTCGGTTGCCAGGCACCGGATTCCGGCAATGCCGAAATCCTCGCCCATTACGGCACGCCGGAACAGAAGCGGAAGTACCTCCAGCCGCTGCTCGACGGTGATATCGGCTCGTGTTACGTCATGACCGAACCCACCGGCGGGTCCGATCCCACGCTGTTCAGGACGCGCGCCGTGCGCGATGGTGACCACTGGGTCATCAACGGCGAGAAGTGGTTCAACTCCAACGCCCAGTTCGCCGCCTTCCACATCGTCATGGTGGTCACCGATCCCGACGTCAGCCCGTACCGGGGGATGTCGATGTTCATCGTGCCCGCCGACGCGCCCGGACTCGAGATCGTGAAGAACTTCGAGGTCGCCGGATTCAGCGAGTCCGAAGGACATCTGCGGTTCACCGACGTGCGGGTGCCCGCCGACCACCTGCTCGGCGAGGAGGGCATGGGCTTCCTCGTGGCCCAGACCCGTCTCGGCGGCGGCCGCGTCCACCACGCCATGCGCACGGTCGCCTTGGTGCGCAAGGCATTCGACATGATGTGCGAGCGCGCGGTGTCGCGCCAGATGCGCAAGGGCGCACTCGGCGCTCTCCAGATGACACAGGAGAAGATCGCCGACAGCTGGATCGAGATGGAGCAGTTCCGGCTGCTCGTGCTGCGTACGGCGTGGCGCATCGACAAGGAGCAGGACTATCTCGCGGTCCGCAAGGACATCGCCGCCATCAAGGTCGCCATGCCGAAGGTGATGCACGACATCGCCCAGCGCGCACTGCACCTGCACGGCGCCATCGGCGTCAGCCAGGATCTGCCCTTCGTCGACATGCTGAACTACTCCGAGGTCATGGGACTGGCCGACGGTCCAACCGAGGTGCACAAGATCACCCTCGCCAAGGAGGTCCTCAAGACCTACGCGCCCGGCGATCCGGTGTATCCCAGCGGCTACCGTCCCGTCCTGCGCGACAAGGCGCGCGAACTGGTCGCGCGCCGCCTCGAACACGTGGTCGGCAACCTCTGAGCGACCGGGCCCGGTCCGTCGTTCGCGAACCGGGCCCTCACGCGCTCACCCGCGCCAATTCCTCCGGTACCTGTTCGGCGAATGGCGCGACCGGGCTCAACCGCAGCACCTCCGACATGCGCCGGGTCAGCGCGGGCGGCCCCGCGAAGCTCACGCGCCCGGTGCGCTGGGCGTGCGAGAGCGGGATGCGGCCAAGCCACACCTGATACAGGGAGGCCACATCGGAGGTGATGGTGACGTCCACCGGATAGCCCGGGTCGGTGGTGCACACCGACGGGTCGCCGCGTTCGACCACGATCCAGTAGCGGCGGATGTCGTCGGTGAAGCGTACGGCCAGTACCTGCCTGCGACCCGGAAACGACGAGGTGTCCAGTCTGGTGTGCATCCACCAGACCAGCAGGTCGGCGTCGAGTTCGGCCGGATCGGGTTCGCCGAAGGTCCAGCGCGCGCCCCACGCTCCGAGCCCGAACAGGATGGGTTCGAGGTCGCGGCCTGCCTCGGTCAGCAGATAGTCGCCGTAGATCTTCTCCACCAGACCCGCGCGTTCGAACTGTCGCAGCCTTTTGGTGAGCAGACTGCGGGAGAGTCCCGGCAGACCGCGCGCGAGATCGTTGAAACGGGTCGAGCCGATGAACAGGTCGCGCAGGATGAGCAACGACCAGCGGTCGCCCAGGACATCGAGCGCGCGCGAAATGGGACAGTACTGGCCGTAGCTCTGGTTCGTCTCCGACACGATAACCTCCGGGGCTGGGTCCACTTTCCGAACCGGTTCGGTCCACTTTCTGGACTATTCGGTTATCGCGGGCGTTCGTAGCTTCGAAACATGACGACTTCCGCACTGCCCACCGGCACCATCACCACCACCACGATCCGCACCCGCGAAGACCGGATCGCCGAAGCCCGCCGCATCGGCGAAACCCTTCGCCCCGGCGTCGCCGAACGCGACCGCACCGGCGAGATCGACACCGCCGCCTTCGACAGTCTGCGCGAGAGCGGACTGGTCGCCGCGCTCGTCCCCGCCGAATTCGGCGGCGGCGGCGCGAGCCACGAGGAGATGGGCGCGGTCCTGCGCGAACTCGGCCGCCACGACCCTTCCACCGCAGTGGCCTTCGCCATGCATTCGCACCTGGTCGCCACCCAGGTCTGGCGACATCTGCACGGCGCGGACGCCCGCGGCGTGTTCGAGAAGGTCGCGGCGGGCGCCATCCTGGTCAGCACCGGCGCCTCGGACTGGGTCAGCTCGAGCGGCCGCGCCGAACAGGTCGAGGGTGGCTTCCGGGTGAGCGCCCGCAAGTCGCCCGCCAGCGGCTGTGAGATCGGCACCGTCCTGGTCACCAGCATTCGCTGGGACGAGGCCCCCGGCGGTCCGCAGGTCCTGCACTGCGCCGTCCCCCTGTCCGCACCCGGCGTGCGCATCGAGAAGACCTGGGACACAATGGGTCTGCGCGCCAGCGGTTCCCACACCGTGATCCTGGAGGACGTCTTCGTCCCCGAGGCCGCGATCTCCCTGATCCGCCCCGCCGACCTGTGGCCGCCCCTGCTGAACGTGGTGATCGGCGCCGCCATGCCCCTGGTCATGGCCGCCTACCTCGGTATCGCCGACGAAGCGGTCGACCTGGCCACCGCCCTGGTCGCGGGCCGCACCGACATCCACCTGTTCCAACTCGCGGGTGAGATGGCCAACGCCCACACCACCGCCGAAGACCTGGTGACCGCCATGTTCGCCGGTTCGGACAACCTCGGCTTCGCCAACACCGACGCACACGCCGCCCGTACGCTCAGCCGCAAAACCGTTGCCACACAACATCTCATCGAAGCAGTCCGGCTGGCCATCGAGTTGGTCGGCGGTCTCGGCTATTCGCGCACCTGCGAACTGGAGATGCGTTACCGCGACATACACGGCAGCCTGTTCCACCCCCTCCCCCGCGCCAAGCAAACCCTCTTCACCGGCCGGGTCGCCCTGGGATACGGAGTGCTGTAATTCTGGCGGCGCCTCCGGCGCCGCGGGGTTCGCGGCCCCTGGTGTCTCGCGGCCGCGAACCGTGTCGGTCTACCGCCCTCGTCCGCGTACGGTTCGGGTTGGACGGTGTATCGCGGGAAGTCCACGGCACTTCCGTGGAACGAGTCCCTCGGGTACGGTACGGCGGGGCGCAATCCGTGAGGCGGGAACCGAGGTTCACCGCTGCGCGATCCGCGATCGGCCGTAGTATTTCGGCATGGTGTCCTCGAGCCGGGTCTTTCGTTCTCCGATCATCTGGATCGCGGTCACGGCACTCGCGGTCGGATTCGGCGTCGCGCTCGTGGCCTTCCAACCGTGGAAATTGTTCACCGACACCACCGTCGACGACGCGGCGCCCACCGTCATCTCCTCGCCCGGCGGCGATCCGGTCGTCCCCCCGCTGCCGACTTCCCGCGGCGAGTTCGTCTCACACGAGCACCACACGGTCGGCGCGGTGGTGGTCCTGCGTCTCGCGGACGGCTCGTCGGTGCTGCGCCTGGAGGAACTGGACACCTCCGACGGTCCCGACGTCCACGTCTGGCTGACCGATCAGCCCGTCACCGACAGCTGGACGAACCTCGATGACGGCGAACACGTGGATCTGGGAAAGATGAAGGGCAACAAGGGCAATCAGAACTACCCCGTCCCCGGCGACGTCGACATGACCCGTTTCGGCACGGTGTCGCTGTGGTGCGAACGCTTCCACGTCTCCTTCGGCGCCGCCGCCCTGCGGCCGATCTGAATTCCCGCAGCAACCGGGAACCCGGCACCTCGTCTCCGCCACGAGGCGCACCGCGCCGTTCCCACCCGACCCGACCCCGCCCGGAGCGAGCCGACCGACGACCGTTCGCGGCCACGAGGTGCGGCCGATGGACACCGGTACACCATCCCCGAGTTCGTGCCGCCCGCGTACCGGCCATTCCCCGCGAACCCACGCCACGGTTACCCCATGGACGCCGACATCCGGCTCCCGATCAACCCTGGCGAACCCGCCCCGACGATTCCTCCGATCCCTGGGAAGACCCGTCCCGCCTCCGGCGCCCACAGCGCACCGTCCCCGCGATCTCTCGCCGGTAACACCGGCACCCCGACCCACACGTCGAACCGCACCGAAAAAACCAGCCGACAACCCGACCTTCTCTGTGCCACCATGAGTTTCGACAGCCGAACCGCCCGATCGGTGGGCGTTCCCGAGCATCAGGAGAGGAGGTGGCCCGTGCAGTCGCGCAATCCCATGCCGATATCCGTAGCCGACAGCGAATCCGGCCGCCTCCTGACCGGTCGCTGACCGAAGCCCTTTCCGCTCTCTTCCACGAAACATGGTGAGCCCCATGACGTCGCGCCATGCCACCGACCGGATGGCATTGACCACGGATAATTGGATACACACCGGTGTACTGGTGTTGAACGCCTCCTACGAGACGCTCGACGAGATCGGTGCGGATCGGGCGGTGGTGCTGTTGACCAGTGGCGCCGCGGAGTCGGTCGTCGACCGCGAGCCGTATTTCCCCATTCGGTCCATGCGGCTCGAGATCGCGCTGCCCGACACCATCCGCTTGCTGCGCTACGTGTTCATCGAGCATGCCGCGTTGGTGGGCGACGAGTCCCGCGCCACCCTGGCCGGTGTCCTGCGCCGGGACAAGAACCGATGCGGGTATTGCGCGAGTTGGGCGCACACGGTCGACCACATCCGTCCGCGCAGCCGCGGCGGGCCGAATACCTGGGCCAATCTGGTCGCCTGCTGCGCGCCGTGCAATACGGCCAAGGCCGACCGCACGCCCGAGGAGGCGGGGATGCGGTTGCTGTGGCAACCGAAGGCCCCCGACCCGCTGGCCAAGCGCCAGCGGCGGATCTGGAAGCGATTGGCCACCTGATGCCGCGAGAGGAGCGGATCCATGACCGTACAACTCGTCGAACTGCTGCCGCTCTCCGACAGCGATGGGTGGCACCGGGCCGCGTGCCGTGGTGACCCGAATCACGAAGCGTGGTTCCCGTACCCTTCGCAGGACTTCGACTATGCGCGAAGGATCTGCGCGAGCTGCCCGATCCGCGTGCAGTGCCGTGAATTCGCTTCCGACACCGGGCAGTCCGGCGTCTGGGGCGGGCACGAATTCGACCGGGGGCGTTTGATCCGCGAATGATCGCGGACACAGTTCGCCGGGGTCGGTGTCCGACACCGTTCGACACCGACCTCGGCGCACGGGCGAATACGCGGTGACCATACACTGACCCCCGTGGGCACACATCGCAGCGGAACCAGGTCCCGAGGCGTCAGCAAAGGTCCGGTTATCGCAGCGGTGGTACTCGTACTCGCGGTGGCGGCGGTCTTCGCGTGGTTCCAGTTCTCCGACCGCGCCGCCAACCGGGACAGCGCGGCGGCCTCCGAATGCGTCGAGGGCGAGTCGATCCTCGACGTGACCGTCGATCCCGATATCGCCGCGCCGGTGCGCACGCTCGCCGAACAGTACAACGCCGCCGAGCCGCGGGTGCGCGACCATTGCGCGAAGGTGCGGGTCACCGCGAAGTCCTCGGCGGCGATGGTCGCGGGTTTCGCGGCGGGCGGCGCCTGGGACGGCGAGCTCGGTCCGCAACCCGCGCTGTGGGTTCCGGCCTCGTCGCGATCGGTGGAGGCCGCGCGGGTGCCCGGACTCATCGAGGGTGATCCGATCTCGGTCGCCACCAGCCCCGTCGTGCTCGCGGTGGCCGAACCGCTGCGCATGGCCCTGGACGCGGCGAAGGTCGGCTGGGGTGATCTGCCCAATCTGCAACAGGGTTCGCTCGACGTTCTCGGTCTGTCCGGTTGGGACGGTCTGCGCATGGCCATGCCGCCCACCGATGCCACCCTTGCCGCCGCGACCGCGGTCGGCGCGACCATCTCCGGCGTCGATCCGCTGACCGTCCAGGCGGCCGGTTCCGGGCAGGTGGTGTCCGCGGTGTCGGGCTTGGCCGCGGGGGCGCCCGAATCCGCCGACACCAATGCCGCGCTCGACGCCATCGCCATCGCGCCCCGGCCGGCGGATGCCACCGTGCACGCCGTAGCCGCTACCGAGCAGCAACTGAGCGCGCATATGGGTGTCGTCGCCTATCGCCCGGCGGGCTCGGCACCCGTCGCCGACCATCCGGCCGCGATCATGTCGGGGTCGTGGGTGGATCAGACCCAGAATCTCATCGCGGGCGTTTTCGCCGATTATCTGCGCGCACCGGAGCACGCGGCGGTCTTCGCCGACGCGGGATTCGCGCCCGCGTCGCCCGCGTCGGCCCCGGGCGCCTCCCGTGACGCGCTGGTGAAGGTCGCGGGCACCCTCGCGCATCCGGTGCTCGGCGTGCAGTCCACGGTCCTGTTGGACGTCTCGTCGTCCATGTCGACCTCCGACGGGTCGGGCACCCGCCTGTCCAACAGCCTCGGCGCGCTGCGTTCCACGCTCAATGTCATGCCGCCGGATTTCGGACTGGGCGTCTGGACCTTCGGTAAGAATCTCGACGGCGCCAAGCCGTACAAGGTGGTCACCCCGACCGCGCCGCTGTCCAACACCCAGCGCTCCGCCCTCGACACCGCACTGGGCTCGGTGCGCGCGACCGACACGAAGACCGATCAGGCCTACCCGACCCTGCTCGCCGCCTACCGCGCCGCGCGCGCCGACTACGCCGACCGTCGCACGAATTCACTGCTGCTGATCACCGACGGCCCCGACGACGATTCGTCGGTGACCGGCGCGAAACTGCTCGCCGATATCGCCGCCGCGACCGACAAGACCGAGCCGGTGCGCATCGACATCATCGTCATCGGCGGCGCGGGCACCCAGACCTTGCAGGATCTGGCCGACCAGACCGGCGGCTCCTACACGAAGGTCCCCGACACCGACAATCTGACCTTCGCGGGGGCCGTGGTGCGGGCGCTGACGAATCCGTGACCGGCGGTCAGTCGGCGTAGGCCGAGGGCGGCGGGCAGGTGCACACCAGGTTCCGGTCGCCGTATGCGCCGTCGACCCGCCGCACCGGAGGCCACACCTTGGGCCGCGAATGCGCCGTGCCGCGCGGGTAGACCGCGATTTCGCGGCTGTAGGGGTGTTCCCATTCCCGCACCAGGCAGGCCGCGGTGTGCGGTGCGCCGCGCAACGGATTGTCGGTGATCGGCCAGACACCGGCGGCGACCTGGTCGATCTCGGCGCGGATGGCGATCATGGCCTCGACGAACTCGTCGAGTTCGGCGAGGTTCTCGCTCTCGGTCGGCTCGACCATGAGCGTGCCCGCCACCGGGAAACTCATGGTCGGCGCGTGGAATCCGTAATCGGCCAGGCGCTTGGCGACATCGTCGACGGTGACGCCGGTGCGCTTGGTGATCTCGCGCAGGTCCAGGATGCACTCGTGAGCGACCATGCCGTTCTCGCCGGTGTAGAGGACGGGGAAGTACTCGTCGAGCCTGCGCGCGATGTAGTTGGCCGAGGCGATCGCCGACAGCGTCGCCCGGCGCAGCCCGTCGGCGCCCATCATGCGGATATAGGCCCAGGTGATCGGCAGAATCGAGGCGGAACCGTAGTTCGCCGCCGACACCGCGTGCGAGCCGGCTTCGCGCGGGTCGCCGGGCAGATACCGCGCCAGGTGCGACCGCACCGCGACCGGTCCGACACCTGGACCGCCGCCACCGTGCGGGATGCAGAAGGTCTTGTGCAGGTTCAGATGGCTGACGTCGCCGCCGAAATGTCCGGGCCGGGCCAGACCGACCAGCGCGTTCAGATTGGCGCCGTCAACATAGACCTGTCCGCCCGCCTCGTGCACCAGTGCGCACAGGTCGGCGACCTCGTGTTCGTAGACGCCGTGGGTGGAAGGGTAGGTGATCATGACGCAGGCCAGGCGTTCGGCGTGATCGGCGATCTTGGCGCGCAGATCGTCGAGGTCGACGTCGCCGTTGTCGCGACAGCGCACCACCTCGACCCGCATGCCCGCCATGGCGGCGGAGGCGGCATTGGTGCCGTGCGCGCTCGACGGGATCAGGCAGGTGTCGCGGTGGGCAGCGCCGCGGTCGAGGTGGTAGCGACGGATGGCCAGCAGACCGGCGTACTCGCCCTGGCTGCCCGCGTTCGGCTGGAGGCTCACCGAATCGTATCCGGTGATATCGCACAGCCAGTTCTCCAGGTCCGCAACGATTTTCAGAATGCCCGAGGCGTCGTCGGCCGGTGCGAACGGATGCAGACGGGCGAATCCGGGCCAGGTGATCGCCTCCATCTCCGCGGCGGCGTTGAGCTTCATGGTGCACGACCCGAGCGGAATCATGCTGCGATCCAACGCGATATCCTTGTCCGAGAGCGCACGCAGGTAGCGCAGCATGGCGGTCTCGGTGCGATGACCGACGAACGCGGGGTGGGTCAGGAATTCCGAGGTCCGCGTCTCGATCGCGGCCACGGCGCCTTCACCGCCCGAACCGTTGCCGATCTCGGGCGAGCCCGCGGTGCCGAAGGATTCGATGACGGCCGCGACGTGCGCGTCGGTGGTGGCCTCGTCACAGGCGATGCCCACGTGGTCGGCGTCGACCAGTCGCAGGTTGATGCCGCGTGACTTCGCCTTCGCCACAACGGCTTCCGCGCCGCCGGGCACGCGCGCGAGCACGGTGTCGAAGAATCGGGCGTGCACGACCGCGCCGTCGAGGCCCTCGGCCACGGCCGTCGCGTGCGCGTGCACGCGACGCGCGATGGCGCGCAGGCCGTCGGCCCCGTGATAGCCGGCGTACATGGCGGCGACGATGGCGAGCAGCACCTGCGCGGTGCAGATGTTCGAGGTGGCCCGCTCACGACGGATGTGCTGTTCACGGGTCTGCAAGGCGAGCCGGTAGGCGGGAGCGCCGTCGGCGTCCACCGAGACCCCGACCAACCGGCCCGGCAGCTGCCGGGCGTAGTCCTGCCGCACCGCGAGGTAGCCCGCGTGCGGACCGCCGAAGCCCATGGGCACGCCGAAGCGCTGGGTGGTGCCGAAGCAGACGTCGGCGCCCTGTTCACCGGGCGGGGTCAGCAGGGTCGCGGCGAGCAGGTCCGCACCGACCGCGACGAGTGCGCCGCGCTCGTGCGCGGCCTCGATCACCGAGGTCAAGTCCACGATGCGCCCGGACGCGCCGGGCGTCTGCATCAGCACCCCGAAGAAGTCTCCCTCGGGCAGTGCACCGCCGGACAGGTCCGCCGTCACGATCTCGATGCCGAGCGGTTCGGCGCGCGTGTTCAGCACCGTCCTGGTCTGTGGGAAGAGGTCGGCGTCGACGAGCAGTCGCGTGGACTCGCCGCGGCAGGCCCGCCGCAGCAGCGTCATGGCCTCGGCCGCGGCGGTGGCCTCGTCCAGCATCGACGCGTTGGCCACTTCCATCCCGGTCAGATCCGACACCATCGTCTGGAAGTTCAGCAGCGCCTCGAGACGGCCCTGGCTGATCTCGGGCTGATAGGGGGTGTAGGCGGTGTACCAGGCCGGATTCTCCAGCAGGTTGCGCACCAGCACCGGCGGGGTCAGGGTGTCGTAGTAGCCGAGGCCGATCATCGAGGTCGCGACGGTGTTCGCCTGGGCGAGCGCGGCGAGTTCGGCGAGTACCTCGTGTTCACTCGCGGCGGGCGGCAATCCGGCCAACGGGGTCAGGGAGTCGTCGAGAATGCTCGCGGGCAATGCGGCGACCGCTAGTTCATCGAGTGATCCCACGCCGACGACCGGCAGTATCCGGGCGAGTTCGTCGCGATCCGGTCCGATGTGGCGGTCGGCGAAGGAACGAGTCACGGCAGCTCCAAGGTCGGGCGGATCGACCGGCACGGTCGACGGGTACCAGCCCTCCCCCTCTGTCGTGGAGCCTGAGAGATTCGGGAGGCGTCATCCCTTTCCCCATGGGCGGGCGGCGCGGGCCACCACTTTCCAGAGACGTCGAAGCCCGTACGGTCCCGGTTGCCTGAGAGATTGACGGGGAGGTGCTGCTCCTTCGGCGCCCGGACTCGTTTCGAGACCGGAACTCTCCCGCACGGCGGCGACGCACCGCCCAGTCTAGGCGGTGTGCACGCCGAACCACGGCATCGAATCCGTGTCGCCCTCGTCACTCGACGGCGCGACGGCGCATGACGCAGCCGGCACCGCGAGCGCCGTCCCGGTCACCGCCGGGACGGCCGAGGCGGAACTAGCCGGTCTTGGCGTTCATCCGCGCCTTGCGGCGATAGGCGAGTTCGTCCTCGGGCCGCTCGGTGGCGGCGGAGGCGCGCTCGGCGGGGAAGTTGGCGATCGCCCCGGTCAACTCGCGCATGGCGCCGCTGACCGCGATGCCGAACACACCCTGGCCGCCCTGCAGTAAATCGACGACCTCTTCGGGCGAGGCGCACTCGTAGACCGAGGTACCGTCCGAGAACAGGGTGATGCCCGCGAGGTCCTGGACACCGCGACTGCGCAGATGGTCGACTGCGATCCTGATGTTCTGCAACGAGATCCCGGCGTCCAGCAGGCGTTTGACGATCTTGAGGACGAGGATGTCCTTGAACGAGTACAGCCGCTGGCTGCCCGATCCCGCCGCACCGCGTATCGAGGGCACCACCAGCCCCGTGCGCGCCCAGTAGTCGAGCTGCCGGTAGGTGATTCCGGCCACCTGACATGCACTGGGGACGCGATAGCCCACTAGATCGTCGGGCACCGAATCATCCGGGAACAGGCCAGGCTGTACCACATCCTGCGATTGCTCTGCCACTGACCACTCCCTTGCTTCGCCGACGCCTTGTCATACACGATGACCCGGCTCCGTGATGACCACCTACCGCCGTGACCGCGTTCACCGCCGCGACATAGCCGGCCCAACTATCGAGGTTACTCCCCTGATTCTCCCGGGAGCGGCAGCATCGATCCAAACGCGACGCGCGGTAAAAGTCTCGACTTGTAGTTCAGAGCGAGAGATCGGCGATACCGGTCAGCTATCGGTGGCCTTGAAGTCGTCCGGGGAGACCGACTCCAGGAACTCCTTGAACTTCTCCACCTCGTCCTCGCGCTCGTCGGGCATGACCAGGCCCGCCTCGTCGAGGACCGCCTCCTCGGCGTAGATGGGGCAACCCACCCGCAGGGCGATGGCGATCGAATCGGAGGGGCGGGCCGAGATCGTGAGTTCGTTCTCGAAGACCAGGTCCGCGTAGAAGGTGCCCTCTTGCAGGTCGACGATCCGCACCTCTTTGAGCGTGTGCCCGAGTTCGGAGATCAGAACCTTGATCAGATCGTGGGTCAGCGGCCGGATCGGAGTCACCCCCTCTTGTTCGAGCACGATCGCCGTGGCCTCCGCCTGTCCGATCCAGATCGGCAGGTATCGGTCCCCCGACATCTCGCGCAGCAAGAGCACGGGCTGATTCTGCGGCTGCTCGACACGAATGCCGATTACGCGCATCTCACTCATCGCACTGCCTCCCATACTCGCCGACCGCCCGGCATGACCGCTGCGGAGCTTGCCGTACCACCGAGTCTAAGCGAATCGGCGGGGGTGCTGCGATCGGTGTGCACAGCCGAAACCGGCGCGTTGCCGCCGTGGGATACCAGCGGCGCCGCGGCGGCGACCCCGGGACGAAGGGTCCGCGCCGAAGCGCCGGATCGAGAGCGGGCTCTAGCCGCCGAGCGAACCGCGCACCGATGCCTTGACCAGACAGGTGTGCAGCGTCAGCGACAGCGCCGCGAGTTCGCGCACCGTCTCCTCCGCGCGCGCCCGTGCGCCGGCGTCGCGGCTCTTGGCGATCGGCGCGGCGATCTGCGCGACCAGGGCGGCCTCGCGATCGGCGGCCAGTTTGAAGGCCCGCAAATGCCGTGCCTCCAAGCCGAATTCGGCCATGGCCCGCGCGGTTCTGGCCAGCGTCACCGACTCCGCGTCGAAGAAGCCCGCGGCGCCGGGGGTGATCAGGTTCGCCCGGATCAGATCGTTGAGGAACTTCTCGTCGATCTCGGCCTGCTCGAGCAGATCCGCACGGGTGAGCCGGATTTCGTGGTCGAAGCGCAGTTCGTCGGGTGAGACCTCACCGGGCACGACACCGAGCCTACGGGGCGCGGCCGAACCCGCAACCCGAGCGGAACGACCCGTCGGTTCGTCGGCGGGTTCGGCGACCGGCCCGGGTTCCGCGCCGTGCCGACCCGAGACGGCACGGGCCCGCGCCTCGCGCACGCCCAAGGTGGCCGCACCGCTGTCGATCGCCTCCAACTGCTCCTTGATCACCTTCAGCGGCAGGTACTGATCCCGTTGCGCGGTCAGCACGAAGCGCAGCCGCTCGCAATCGGCGTGCGAGAACCTGCGATATCCGGAGGGAGTCCGCTCCGGCCTGATCAGACCCTCCGCCTCGAGGAATCTGATCTTGGAAATGGTGACGTCCGGGAAATCGGGGCGCAGCAGGTCGAGTACGGAGCCGATCGACATGCCTCCGCGCGCCCACTGCGCCGCGCCCGTCACAGCGCCGAATCCTTCATGGTCGACGGCGCCGTCCTTCTCATAGGCTGCCCGCACCCGCCGACGGCTCGCTGACCTGCGCGCGCGGTCCGGTCAGGAAGACGAGCCGGAATTTCCCGATCTGTACTTCGTCGCCGTTCTGCAACTCCGAGGAGTCCACCGGCTCCCGGTTCACATAGGTACCGTTCAGGCTGCCCACATCCACCACCTGGAAGGTGTCGTCGTCCTGCCGGAACTCGGCGTGGCGACGGCTGACGGTGACGTCGTCGAGAAAGATGTCACTGTCGGGGTGGCGACCGGCCGATGTGGTCGGCTGATCCAGCAGGAAGCGCGAGCCCGCGTTCGGGCCCCGCTTGACGACCAAGAGGGCCGCGCCGACAGGCAGACCCTCGACCCCTTGAACCGGCTGTTCGCCGGTCGGCTCTACGGAGCGCGACGCCTCGACCTCGTTCAGGAAATCCGCGCGGAAGACCGACGTCGTCTCGGCCGCGGTCTCCTGGTAACCCGGGTCTTTGTTCTCGCTCACCGTTTCTCTCCTCCTCGAACCTGATTATCCATGCAAGCAGGTGATGCCTTCACCGACACGATGCGTCGTGTCGATCGGAACACCGGCATCGACCGCCGGACGTCTGTTGGCATTGACCGTACCCTGCCGGGGCGTGCCCGTGCAGGTAGAACCGGGAAGGCCGGCTCAGCCCCCGATAACTCCTTGATAACCTGCGGCATCGAGCAGTTCACCGAGGGACTTTTCGAGGTCGGCGGCGTCACCGACCTCCAGATCGAACAGCCAACCGTCACCGTAGGGGTCCGCGTTCAACGTCTCCGGTGACTGTGCCAATTCCTCGTTCACCGCAACGACTTTCGCGGTCAGCGGGGCGTAGATGTCGGAGACGCTCTTGGTCGACTCCACCTCGGCGATACCGTCGCCGGCGACGACATCGGTGTCGGCCTGCGGCAGTTGGACGAACACGACGTCACCGAGCTGTGACTGGGCGTAGTCGGTGATGCCGACACGGACCGTCGTCGGGCCGAGCCGGCGCACCCATTCGTGCTCCTCGGTGTAGCGCAGATCCTCGGGGGTCTGGGTCACGAGGCCGTCCTTTCTTCGTCGAGGTTGTCCGCAACTCTATTCGAGAGCCCCCGACCGGTCCGACCCGACGTCTCCGCTATGGGCGTCGGTGTGGCACAGCCGGTATCGCGCGGGCCACCGCGACCGCCTTGCCCAGGTACAGCGCGCCGGTCCAGACGTAGACCGCGGTACCCCAGATGAGCAGGGCCGCGCCGAAGGCCCGACCGAGTCCGCTCAGCGGCCAGTCCATCTGCCCGGCCAGCAACCATGGCAGTGCCGACATGAGCGCGAAGGTGGCCGCCTTGCCCAGATAGATCACCTCGGGAGGCTCGAGTTCGCGGCGCCGGTAGATGCCGAGGGTCAGGGTCAGCACCAGATCCCGACCGACCAGGATGACCGCGACCCACCACGGGATAAGCCCGCGCAGGACGAAGGCGAGCAGGGTGGTGACCAGATACAGCCGGTCCACGAACGGGTCGAGCAGCGCGCCGAGTCGCGAGGACTGGTCGAGCAGCCGGGCCAGTTTGCCGTCAAGGAAATCGGTGACCCCGCTGGCGACCAGCAGCGCGAAGGCCCAGCCGTCGGCGTGTTCGACCAGCAGCAACCACAGGAACAGGGGTACGCCGAGCAGCCGGACCACACTCAGTGCATTGGGGACGGTGAGTACGCGGTCGGCGAACACGGCCCGCAGGCCCCCGGTCCCGGATTCGTTCGTCCCGGATTCGCTTGTCACAGACCCGTGCATACCGCACCGCCCCCGCGCGCCGCCATCCGGGCACGCCGAAACGGCGAGATGCGGAACGGGTTATCTCACATCGAACCCGCCGAAAGAATGAATATGAAAATATCTCAGCTATCGGGGCCCGGATATCGAGAGGAAGTCATGCCCGTATTCGACTACGACGTACTGGTGATCGGTTCCGGCTTCGGCGGCAGCGTGAGCGCACTGCGTCTGACCGAGAAGGGCTATCGGGTCGGCGTACTCGAGGCGGGCAGGCGCTGGCGCGCCGAGGATCTACCGCGCACCAATTGGAATGTGCGCAAATCCATCTGGGCCCCTCGACTCGGCATGACCGGCACCCAGCGCATCAGCGTGCTCGGCAAGTGCGCCGTCTTCTCCGGTGCGGGAGTCGGCGGCGGATCGCTGATCTACGGCAACACCCTCTACGAACCACTGCCCAATTTCTACGCCGACAGGCAGTGGGCGCACATCACCGATTGGCGCGCCGAACTGGCTCCCTACTACGACCAGGCCAAACGCATGCTCGGGGTGCAGCGCAATCCCCGCATGACCCCGGCGGACCGGGTGATCAAGGAGATCGCCGACGATCTCGGGGTCGGCGAGACCTTCCACGCCACCGATGTCGGCGTCTTCTTCAACGAGGCCGATCCCGGCGCCGAGGTCGATGATCCGTATTTCGGCGGTGCGGGGCCGCGCAGGCGCGGCTGCGTCCACTGCGCCCGATGCTTCACCGGCTGCCCGCACAACGCCAAGAACACCACCCCGACCAACTATCTGTACCTGGCCGAGCAGGCGGGCGCCGAGGTCCATCCGCTCACCACGGCCGTCGAGGTGCGACCGTTGTCCGGTGGCGGCTACACCGTGGAAACCTTCCGGTCGGATCGTTGGATTCGCAAGCAGCGCAGATCATTCACCGCCGAACAGGTCGTCTTCGCGGGCGCCGCCCTCGGCACCCAGAAGCTGCTGCACGCCATGCGCGACAAGTCGATCCTGCCGAACCTGTCCCCCCGCCTCGGCGAACTGACCCGCAGTAATTCCGAGGCCATCCTCAATGTGGTGAGCCGCACACGCACCGATTTCGCCGAGGGCATCGCGATCACCTCATCCATCCATCCCGAGGCCGATACCCATGTCGAGGTCTGCCACTACGGCAAGGGCCAGAACGCCCTGTTCCCGATGTCGGTGCCGATCGTCGACGGTGGCGCGTTCCGGTTCTTGCGCTTCCTGCTCGCCGTCGTGTCGCATCCGCTGGTGTTCCTGCGCAGTCTCGACGCCAGACGCGCCTCGGAGAAGTCGGTGATCCTGCTGATCATGCAGTCGCTGGACAATTCGCTCACCTCGTACCGCAGCCGCGGCATGTTGAAGACGAAGGCGGGCACCGGCGAGCCCAATCCGTCCTGGATCCCCCTCGCCCACGATATCGGGCGCAGATTCGGCGAGAAGGTCGACGGCGACACGCACGGCCTGATCATGGACGTCTTCGACATCCCCGCCACCGCGCACTACATCGGCGGCTGTGTCATAGGCGACACGCCCGACACCGGCGTGGTCGACCCGTACCAGCGGGTCTACGGATATCCCGGCCTGCACATCGCCGACGGCTCCGCCGTCACCGCCAACCTGGGCGTCAACCCCTCGCTCACCATCGCCGCGCAGGCCGAACGAGCGATGTCGTTCTGGCCCAACAAGAACGAGCCCGACCCCCGCCCCGCCCCCGGCGCGCCCTACCGCCGCATGGATCCCGTTCCCCCCGACCATCCCGCGGTCCCCGACACCGCTCCCGGCGCCCTTCGACTCCCGATCACCCCGGTGGACCCCGCCATCCGAGCCGACCGCGCCACCACCCGGGCGACGAGAGCCGACCGATAGCGCAGGCCACCGCCGCAGGAACCCGCCGACGGACCCGGCTAGAGTTCCCCTGTGTCAGATGGCGGCCTAGACCTACGCAACTACATACCGGCCGAAGAGGTCCGAGCCCGCGGGCGGGCCCTGCGCGACCGCGTCCCTCCCCGCATCCGAGACCGGGAACCCACCGGGCCGTCCCGACCCGACCTCCTCGACTATCTCGCCGCCTCCCACACCGACCGCCTGCCCCACCTGGTCCCCCTCCGGGTCGGCCGCATGATGTCGGGCCCGTTCACCTTCTACCGCGGCGCGGCGGGCCTCATGGCCGCCGACCTCGCCCACAGCCCGGTGAGCGGTCTGAACGCCCAGATATGCGGCGATGCCCACGCGGCCAATTTCGGCCTCTACGGCACCCAGTCCGGCGATATCGTCATGGATATCAACGACTTCGACGAGACCACGACGGGACCGTGGGAATGGGATGTCGAACGCCTGGCCGCGAGTCTCGTGCTTGCGGGCCGTGAATCGGGGGTGGACGAGGACGGTTGCGCCCGCGCGGCCCGCGATGCCGCGCGGTACTACCGCCTGGCCACCGATCGCCTGGCGGAGATGCCGTTCATGCGATCGTGGTCCGCGCTGCCGGACGAATCGGTGCTCGACGCCGCGGCGGCCGAGGATCTGCTCGACAATTTCAAGAAGGCCGCCAAGAAGGCCCGCAAGAACGATCACGCCAAGGTCGCCGCCAAGTGGACCGAGCACATCGACGACCACGTGACCGGTGTGCGCAAGCAGAAATTCGTCAGCGATCCGCCGGTGCTGACCGCGGTGGACCCGGCGGTGGCCGAGGCGGTGATCGACGGCCTGACGGACTACGCGGACACCCTTCGCGAGTCGCGCCGTAATCTGCTGGCCCGTTTCGCGGTGTCCGACATAGCCTTTCGCGTGGTCGGCACCGGAAGTGTCGGGCTGCGCAGCTATGTCGCGCTCATGCACGGCAATGACGGCGAAGTGCTGGTCCTGCAACTCAAGCAGTCCATCGCCTCCGCGTTGGCGCCGTATCTGCCGCCGCGTCCGGTCCGGCACGAGGGTGAGCGAATCGTACAGGGCGCCAGACTGGTTCAGGCCGAGACCGATATCCTGCTCGGCTGGACCTCGCTGCGGCTCGACGGGCGGGAACTGCCGTTCATCGTGCGCCAGTTCCGCAATCTGAAGGGCTCCATCGATCCGGCGGGTCTGGCCGCCGATGATCTCGACGACTACGGCAGGCTCGCGGGCGCGCTTCTGGCGCGGGCGCATTCGCGATCCCTCGACCCGCGCCTCACCTCGGCGTATCTGGACGGCGACGAGGCGTTCGACGAGGCGGTGACGGCCTTCGCGGTGCGCTACGCCGATCGCACCGAGGCCGATCACGCCGAGTTGGTGGCGGCCGTCCGGGCAGGCAAACTGGCGGCCGAGCCGTCCGAGTGAGGCGTGTCCGTCAGCGGGCGGTGTCGGGTTGCTCGTATCCTGTCCTGTGTCGAGTGACGACGTGAAGGGCGGTCGCGAATGCTCGTGCGAGTGCAGAACCCGACAGGCTCCAATGCCGAACGGGCGCTGATCGATTGGTTGCGCACCTGGAAGGACCCCGGCAGCCCGCACGGGGTGGCGACGATCAACTGCAATTTGTTCCACGAGGACACGCTGTACCAGTTCGACGCGGTGGTGTGGACGCCGACCAGTTGCGTGGTGATCGAGGCCGAGGCGCTGTCGGCGCGCCAGGACGGCGAACTCGACATTCCGCTCAACGGCCCGTGGACGATCGACGGCGCGCCCGTGGAATTCGAGAGCAAGGATCGGCGTACCCCGCTGGACAAGTCGCGCGAGCACACCTTCGCGTTGCAGAACTGGCTGGCCGCGCGCGGTCTGGGACAGCGCGCGGTACACGGTGTCGCGCTGGTGGTGCCGCTCAGCGGTACGCAGTTGCGGGTCGACCAGGCGTGGAGCGACCCGAGTTTCGATGTCATCCTCGGCAACGATCCGTATCGGCTGCGGCACTACTTCGACGTGCTGGCCAAGTCCGAGAAGCATCTGTGGACCGCCAACGACGTCGCGGTGGCGTTCCGCGGGCTGGGTATCCTGCCGTATCTGCCCGCACCGCAGGATCTCATCAACGAGGGTTTCCTCGGACCGATCGACGTCACGCTGTGGCACGGCGGACCGAATCAGGCCCTGGCCGAGCAGTACGTCGAGGATCTCGCGCGGGCCGAACGCGAGGCGCGCGCGGGTCGTGTGATCGAGGCGCCCTGGTACAGCCCGTGGAAACTGTATCCGCGGGAGTCGGGCGATATCGACATGGGCCGGGCGGCCATGCGCGTCGGGCTCATGATCGGCATGGTGATCGGGTTCGCCTGGGTCCTGTGGTTCGTGATCACCGCGATCTTCACCTACGGTCCGGGCTGATGACCGGCCCCTCGTCAGGACGGTAGGCGCGTGGGGTATTCCGCGGCGAGTTCGGCGAAGACCGCGGTGTTGAGGGCGAAGGCGTGCTGTCCCTCGTCGAGGACGCGGCGGCGTTCGAGGTCGTCGAGGGGCAGTTCGTCGAGCAGGACCCGGTATTCGCGTTTGAAGGCGGCGGGGTTGGCGATGCCGTCGAAGACATAGAAGCGCACACCGTCGCCGCGGCGCGGCAGACCCCACAATTTCTCGGCGGCTCCGCGAATGACCTGGCCGCCGGAGAGGTCACCGAGATAGCGGGTGTAATGGTGGGCGATATAGCCCGCGGGCCAGTCGCGGGCGCATTCCTCGATGCGCGCGGCGTAGGTGGCGGTGGCGGGCAGCGCGGTCAGGCGGGTGCGCCAGTCGGGACCGATCAGATGGGTCAGGTCGCGTTCGAGTTCCGCGGTGCGCGCCAACTCGGGACGGATGAACGGCGCGGCGACAGGATCGTCGGCCAATGCGTCCCAGCGTGATTCGAGCGCGCGGTAGATGAACCAGAGTTGGCCGGTGTAGCGGCGATAGGACGCGATACCGAGGCCGCCGCCGAGCATGTCACGGATGAACGAGGCGTTCTCCGCTTCGGCGTGCCGTAGTTCGGTGGCCTCGCGGATCTGCGTCGAGAAAGGGACCGCTTCGTCCGACACGTCCGTACCCACCTCATCATCGCCCGTGCGCACCGACGTCGGTGGGCCACCTGATCAGCGGCACCGACGATACCGGTTCCGCGTCCCGGACGCACCGGTCGGTCCGGCGATCGCGCGCTCAGTCGGCGCTCTGCGCGCCCGTGACGCCGTCACCCGGGCCGTCGCCGATGGAGGGCCGCACGGGGGAGGTACGGGCGCCGCGGTGCGCGCGGCCGGAATTGTCGGTTCGCCCGCGCTTGCGGGTGGCGGGCCCGGTGGCGGCGCCGGGGCGCTGACCGGGCCGGACCCGGTTCTCGCGGACCAGGGAGATGGGGCGGCGGATCCGGCGCACGATGGGTTTGCGCAGCGATCCGAAACGGCGCAGGATGCGCGGTCGCAACTGGGTGCGGTCGAACCATTCGCCGAGGGTGACACCGGCCGCCAGCGCGCAGCCGACGCCGAAGGCCGCGAGTACCTGGTTGAGGCCGAGCAGGATCTGGTCGTCGAGCAGTGCCCACAGGCCGCGATACACGCTCAGACCCGGCAGCAGCGGTGTGATGCCCGCGACGGCCACGACCAGCGGCGGTGTCAGCGCGCGGCGGGCGAGCAGGCCACCGGCCAGACCGACGACCGTCGCCGCGACCCCCGCCGCGACCACCGGACCGAAGTCGGCCCACTGCACCACCAGAAAGCAGCAGATTCCCGCCGCGCCGCCGAACGCCGCGGCGGCCAGCGCCCGCTTCTCCGCGTAGCAGGCCAGGGCGAAGGCCACCGCGGCGACCGCGCCCGCGACGATCTTGACCGGCAGATCGGTGATGTCGCGTCCCGCGGTGAGTTCGATGGCGGGCACGGTCGCGCCGACCACCTGCGCCAAGCGCAGGGCCAGCACGATGCCCGCGACGATGCCGCCGGTCATCATGACGACCTCGAGCAACCGGGCCGAGGCGGTGACGGGTGCGCCGGTTATGGCGTCCTGCACCGCGCCGACGAGGGACAATCCACTCAGCAGCACGGTGATTCCGGCCGCGATGATCAGCGTCGGGTCGACCTCGAGTCCGAGCGGCCCGGCCAGGGTCGACAGCGCGATGGCGGGACTGGCCGCGATCACGCCGCCGACCATGTGCTGGAAGAAGAACGGCAGACCGTAGCGGTTGAGCACCCGGTTGACCCGGTCGATCAGCGCGGTCGCGGCGAAGCTCACCAGCGCGACCAACCAGCCGCCGCCGAGCAGCACGCCGATGGCCGCAGCCAGCAGCGACCAGCCGAAGGTCGCGGTCCAGCGCGGGTATGGGTGCGGCGCGGCGACGACGGCGTCGAGTTCGGCGCGCGCGTCCTCCGGGGACACCACCTTGGTGCGGATGCGGCGGGTGAGCCTGTCGACGGCGGCGAGCCGGGTGAAGTCCAACGCCCGGTAGCGCACGACGCGCATGGTGCTCGCGGGCGGCAGTCGCGGGCCGCGGTCGGCCCAGACGCGAATGGCATCGTAGGTGACATCGATATCGCAGCGGGCCAGGCCGTAGGTGGCGGCGATGAAACGGACCTGGGTGGTGGTGTCGACGACACCGGTGCCCGAGGCGAGGACGACCTCGCCCACCCGGACCGCGAGGTCGAGCACCTCGGCCACGCGCGCGTCGTCGGACAGGTCGATCGGTTGCAGCGGGGTGGGCGCGGCGACGATGGTGTCGGCGGTGGCCTGCCGGTCGGCGACCAGCAGGCCGACGGCCTCGGTCACCACCGGTACCCGCAGGCGTTGACGCGGCCGCAATCGCCCGCGCCTGCCGCCGCGTTCGGTTCGCTGAATCGGCTCCTCGACCACCGAGAGTGTCTGCTGCCCCATGCTCGCGAACGTAGTCACTCGCACCGGGCCCGCGCATCCGCCCCGGTCAGAAGGTGTCCCACACCACCATTCGGAACGAATTCGCGGCCATCCGCGCCTTCACGGGCACGGTCGCGGCCCCTCCGAATCGACCGGCACGACAACCGATTCCGCGAGAGGAACCGGTCGCCGTGTCGAGGGTCAGCGCAGATCGCGGCGGCGGAATGCCGCGAGCCCGACCGCGAGCAGCGCCGCGGCGATACCGAGCAGCCACAGGACCGGAGTCCAATCCATCGGCGCGCCCGGCAACTTGGGCGGGTGCACGAAGGGCACCAGGTCGACCAGCCACTGCGGTAGCCCGTCCAGCGCGCCGAGGAAGAACACCACAAGCATGGCGCTGAGCACGCCCCACGCCACGGGGGCGAAGCGCGGCGCGATGCCGTAGATGGCCATCGCGATACCGGTGGAGACCCAGACCGCAGGCACCTGCACCAGGGCCGCGGCGAGACTGTCGCCGAGTTTCGCGATCAGGTCGCCATCCATGGCGCCGTAGACGATCCCGATGGCCGCGCCGGCGATCAACAGCAGCGTCGCCGCGCCGAGCAGCGCGAATCCGAGGTGCGTCGCGGCGTAGCGGGTCCGGCTCACCGCTGCGGCCAACGCGGTCTCGGCCCGGTGGGTGCTCTCCTCCTCGTGCAGTCGCAGGACCGCCGAGGTCGAATACGCCGCCGCGGCGATGGCGAGGAAGGAGACCGCGAATGTGACGAAGGAATCCTGGAGGATGTCGGTGCCGCCCATCCGGGTCATGATGTCGATGATCTCCTCGCTGTCCTCCAGCATCCGGCCGACGCTGTCGATCGCACCGCCCATGAGCAGTCCGTAGAGCAGGAATCCCACCGACCAGGCCAGCAGGGTGCCGCGCTGCAACCGCCAGGCCAGACCGGTCGCCTCCGACAGCGCAGGCCCGGCGCTCGGGGGCCCCGGACGTTCGGCGAACAGTCCCGAACCGATATCCCGCCTGCTCAGCAGCACGTAGGCGACCGCTACGGCCAGCACCGCGAGGCCGTAGAGCGGAATCAGGACCCACCACCGCTCCTCGGCGAAGGGCCGCATGTTGATGCACCAGCCCAGCGGTGAGAACCACGAGAGCACGCCGTTGCCCGCGTCACCGACCGCGCGCACCGCGAAAGCCGCGCCCAGTGCCGCGAAGGCCACACCGCGCGCGACCCGCGCACCCGGACCGACCTGCGCGGCGACCGCGGCGATGCCCGCCCAGGCCAAGCCAGACCCGCCGAGGGTGAGCCCGTAGGCGATCGATCCCGCGGCGGGCAGATCATCGGCGTAGAGCGTGGCCGCGGCCACGAGCGCGACCAGTGCGCAGCACAGGCCGGTCATGATCAATGCCGCGGTGAGGCCCGCGAAGCGGCCGACCCTGGTCGCGCCGAGCAGTTCGGCGCGACCGGTCTCCTCCTCGACCCTGGTGTGCCGGATGACCGTCAGGACGGTGGCGATGGCGACGAGCGCGTAGAAGGGGCCCGCCTTCCATAGCCCGATCGATCCGGTCTCGGTGCCGAAAACCGGTCCGTACATGGCGATCAGCGCCGGGCTGTCCATGATGGACGCGGCGTAGTTGTCCAGTTGGGCCTCGGTGTCGTAGACACCGGTGGTGCTGGCGACGTAGAAAGCGGGCAGCAGACCGAAGGCCAGCACCCACAGTGGGGCCACGATGCGGTCGCGGCGCAGGTAGAGCCGCAGCAGTTGCCCGGTGCCCGCGAAATCGGCCGATCCGACGAAACCGGTTGCCGTGCGCGCGGGTTCGAGTGCGGCCGTGGTCATGCCGTCACCTTCTCCCCCGCCGCCGCAACGGACGCCGCGCCCGTGTCGACGTGGTAGTGGCGCAGGAACAACTCCTCGAGCGTGGGCGGCGCGCTGGTGAGGCTGCGCACGCCGGCGTCGCCGAGTACGCGGATCAGCTGACCGAGATGTTCGCCGTCGACCTGGCAGCGCACGGTGGCGCCATCGCGCTCGATGTCGTCGACACCGGGTATGCGGCTCAGATCGCCGGGGTCACCGAGCAATTCGGCGGTGATGGAGGTGCGCGAAAGGTGCCGCATGTCCGACAGCGATCCGCTCTCCACCGTGCGCCCGGCCCGGATGATGGTCACCCGGTCGCACAGCGCCTCAACCTCCGACAGGATATGGCTGGACAGCAGTACCGTGGTACCGCGCTCGCGCGCCTCCTCGGCGCATTCGCGAAAGACCTTCTCCATCAACGGATCCAGCCCGGAGGTCGGCTCGTCGAGCAGCAGCAGCCGCACGTCGGAGGCGAAGGCCGAGACGAGCGCGACCTTCTGCCGGTTGCCCTTGGAGTACGTCCGCGCCTTCTTGCGCGTGTCGAGGTCGAACCGTTCGACGAGTTCGGCCCTGCGCGCGGTGTTGATACCGCCGCGCATCCGGGCGAGCAGGTCGATGGTCTCCCCACCCGACAACGACGGCCACAGCGTGACATCGCCGGGGACATAGGCGATGTCACGGTGCAGGGCGACCGCGTCGGCCCACGGGTCGCGGCCGAACATGCGCGCGGTGCCGGAGGTGGCGCGCAGTATGCCGAGCAGTACCCGGATGGTGGTCGACTTCCCGGCGCCGTTGGGCCCGAGGAAGCCGTGGATCTCGCCGGCGGCGACGGTGAGATCCAGTCCGTCGAGCGCGGCGACGTGCCCGAATCGTTTGTGCAGGTCGGTGATTTCGATTACCGGTTCGGCGGTTCGTTCGGCCATCGTTTCTCCTCGGTGAGCGCGTCCAGCATCGTCGCGTCGGTCAACATGCCCTGGGTGTAGAGCTCGAGCGCCGGGAAGGTGGTCTCCTCGGCGATATCGCGAATCACCCTGCGGTAGTCGAGTTCTCCCTCGCGGTGCAGACGCATTTGGATGTAGAGGTTCATGGCTCCGACATGGCAGAGCACGATGTAGCGGGCGCGAGCGGCGGGATCGCGGCTCGGCTTGATCCTGCCCGCGTCCACGGCCGCCTGCATGTACTTCTCGGCGTCGTCGATCATGTGCTCGAGCAGCGACTCGGCCAGCGCGCCACCCGCCTGGAAACTGCGCATCATATAGGCGATGACCGGCGCGTACACCTCGATCTCGGCCAACGCGTCGATCATGCCCGCGGGGCCGGGGGTATTGATGGCCTTGGCCTTCTCCACCCGGATGATCTCGAGCACCCGCTCGTCACAGGCGGCGCGCAAGCCTTCCTTGGAGCCGAAATGGTGATTGACCAGTCCGGGCGAGACCCCGGCGGCGGCGGCGATGGCCCGGACCCCGACCTGGAATCCGCGTGTGCCGAAGACGTCGATCGCCGTGTCCCGGATGCGCGCGGCGGTGGTGAGATCCGAGGCGTTCATCGGGCCGGCGGAGCTTTGGTACGCAGAGCGATTGAACACATGTTCAGTATGTTAAACGCTCGTTCAGGGCCGCCGCAAGGGCTACGTCACACTTGTCGCGCAACGGGTTTGCTCCCGTGCCGCCGGGCTATCGTCGGGTTATGGATACCGGCAGCTCGACGACGGCAGATCACCTTCGCGCGGCACTCGACGGACCCTGGCGCGACGTGCGCGAAAAGGCGCGCATCCAACTCGCGGACGCGGATTTCACCGGCGAGCCGACTATGGACCACAAGGCCGCGCGGGCGCGGGCGCTCGACCAGCTGCGCGCCATCGCGACCTTGGGTCTGGCCGAACGCGGCTTCCGCCGCGAGAACGGCGGCACCGGCGAACCCGGTGCGGCGGTGACCGGACTCGAGATGCTGGCCTACGCCGACCTGTCGCTGTGGGTCAAGGCGGGTGTGCAGTGGGGCCTGTTCGGGGGCGCGGTGGAGAACCTCGGCACCGAACGTCACCGCGACTACATCAAGCGATTGCTGTCGCTGGACCTGCTCGGCTGCTTCGCGATGACCGAATCCGGGCACGGCAGCGATGTCGCCAATATCGAGACCACGGCGACCTACGATCCGGCCACCGAGGAATTCGTCATCCACTCCCCGACTCCGTCGGCGCGCAAGGATTATATCGGCGGCGCGGCCGAACACGCGCGCATGGCCGCGGTCTTCGCCCAGTTGATCACCGGTGGCGAGAATCGCGGTGTGCACTGTCTGCTGGTGCCCCTCCGCGACGAGCAGGGCGCGGACCTACCCGGGGTGACCACCTCCGACGACGGACTCAAGGGCGGTCTGCTCGGCGTCGACAACGGGCGCATCTCGTTCGACCACGTGCGGATTCCGCGCGAGAACCTGCTCAACCGCTACGCCGATGTGGAACCGGACGGCACCTACCGGTCCGAGATCGACAATCCCAGCCGCCGCTTCTTCACCACGCTGGGCACACTGGTCCGCGGCCGGGTCAGCGTGGGCGGGGCGGCCGCGGCGGGCGCGCGGGTGGCGCTGAGCATCGCCATCCGGTACGCGCTCGAGCGTCGGCAGTTCTCCGATCCCGACACCGGCGAGGAGACGCTGCTGATGGACTACCGCAGTCATCAGCGGCGGTTGTTGCCCCCGCTCGCGCGCTCCTACGCGCTGGCATTCGCCCAGAACGACCTGGTGCGCCGGATGCATCTGATCCAGACCGGGCAGAATATCGATCCGGCGGCGCAGCGGGCGCTCGAGAAGCGCGCCGCGGGCCTGAAGGTGGCCCAGACCCGCCACGCCACCCGCACCATCCAGGAGTGCCGGGAGGCGTGCGGCGGCGCGGGGTATCTCGCGGAGAACCGGTTGGTCACCCTGAAGGCCGACACCGACGTCTTCACCACCTTCGAAGGCGACAACGTGGTGCTGACCCAGCTGGTGGCCAAGGAACTGCTCACCGCCTACGCCGACGAGGTCCGCGATCTCGACGCCCTGGGCTGGGTCCGCTTTGCCGCCACCATGGCCGGTGACGTGGTGCGCAAGCGCTCGGGTGTGCGCCAGATGATCCAGACCATGCGCGACCGCGGCGACGAGACCATCGACGAGGCGGATCTGTCGCGCCGCTCGGTGCAGTTGCAGCTGTTCGCCGACCGCGAGGACTACCTGGTACGCACCGCCGCGCACCGGCTGCGGGCGCGCGCGCAGGAGACCGGGCCGTTCGAGGCGTTCAACAATGCCCAGGACCACATCCTCGCCGCAGGCGCCGCGCATATCGACCGTCTGGTGCTCGAGGCGTTCATCGACGGCATCGGCGATATCGAGGATCCCGAGGCCAAGGCGCTGGCCGGCGATGTCTGCGATCTGTTCGTCTACACCCTGCTCGAAGAGAATTCGGCCTGGTTCATCATGCACCGGTTCATGTCGGTGGAGCGGGCCAAAGCGGTGCGGCGCGGCGTGAACGAACTGGTCGACCGCCTGCGTCCGCACGCACTGACCCTGGTCGAGGCGATGGGCGTACCCGAATCCATGTTGCGCGCCGCCATGCTCGACGACGCGAGCGTCTACGACCGCCGCTGAGACCGACCGTCAATAGGCGCCCTCGCCGCGCGCGACGGCGCCAATGGTCTTGGCGATGAGCAGCAGATCCAGCACCATCGACCAGTTCTCGACATAGGACAGGTCAAGGCGCACCGAATCCTCGAGCGAGAGATCCGACCGTCCGCTGACCTGCCACAATCCGGTGACCCCCGGCTTGACCAGCAGGCGGCGACGCATATCGCCGTCGTAGGAGTCGACCTCGCGTTGCACCTGGGGACGCGGGCCGACCACGCTCATCTCACCGCGCACCACGTTGAAGAACTGCGGCAGCTCGTCGAGGCTGAACTTGCGGATGACCCGCCCGACCGGGGTGACCCGGGGGTCCTGCTTCATCTTGAAGAACACCGGATTGCCGCCGCTGTTCTCGATGAGCGCCGCGACGTGGCGGTCGGCGTCGACGTACATGCTGCGGAACTTGATCATGCGGAACGGCGTGCCGCCCCGGCCGATGCGCTCGGACAGGTAGAACACCGGTCCGGGACTGGTCATCTTGACCGCCGCGGCGATCACACACAGCACGGGCGCGATGGCGATCAGGACCGTGATGGCGAAGCACAGGTCGAAGACGGCCTTGCCGGTGGATTTGGCCCGGTCGTACTGCGGTTTGGCGATGTGCAGCATGGGCATGCCCGCGACCAGGCGATTGGTGAGCCGCGCGCCGGAGATGTCCACCACGCCCGGCGCCACGATCAGCTCGACGCCCAGCGGATCGAGTTCCCAGGCCATGCGGCGCAATTCGGCGGGTCCGAGGTAGTCGGTGGCGGTGACGGCCACGGTGTCGGCGCCGCTGCGGCGCACCGCGTCCACCACCGAACGGTCGTCGCCGAATACCGAGACGGGCCGCCCGGCGGCCCGCACCCCGTGGGCGCCGTTGCCGGGAACGCCGTCGGGAACACAGACGCCGACGACCCGGTAGCCGGAATTCGGATCGCCGGAGAAGGCCGTGGCCATCGCCTGCGCCGCCTCGGCCGAGCCGACCACGAGCACCGCGGTCAGATAGTCGTCGCGGGTGCGGCGGCGCGAGCGCGCGTGCAGCCGCCACAGCAGCCGACTGGCCATGAGACCGAGCAGACCCGACGGCAGGGCGATGGCCAGATATCCCCTGGCGAACTCGATTTGGAAAATGAGCGACAGGATCGCCAACATGCCGAACAGCCGCATCGTCGCCGAGACCAGACGGCGGTATTCCTCGGTGCCCGCGCCGACCACCTGCGGCGAGCGGGTGCTACAGACCAGCAGCAAGCCCATCCACGCCGCGATGAGCAGCAGCGAGACCACGGTGTAGCCGACCGCGTAGGGCAGGCCCCACGCCAGCGGGGGCGCGGCGGGACCGCCGAATCGGATGAGCTGGGCCGAGAGCACCGCGGCGGTGACCACCCCGAAATCCGTTGCCTCCAGCCGCTTCACGTACTCGGCCTGCCAGCGTTCACGCTGCGAGCGCGGAGCCGCCGGGGACGGCGCCGCGTTCTCCGGCTCGTCGTCGGAGCGCTCGTCGCCCATCGAACACCTACCTCCCCCCGGGAGAGAATCCTTCGCCCCCGATCCGCTTCGACCGGCCCCCTCGGCACATCGTCGCCGCCCGGGGTCTTCGGTCATTCGGCGTCCGCCCGGTGATTGTTACAGAAGGCATGACATCGCACGAATCCAAGGCGTCGGTCTCCGACGACTCCGCACCGCGCGACGGGCGGGTGGAACCGCTCGGCGAGGCGGGCACACCGGACGACCACCGTCACCGGCCCTGCCACACGGTCCTGAGCAGGTGCTCCCAGCTCCCGGCGGCCGCGTCCCTGGCCGAGATCGCCGTCACCGGCAGCGGCCAGTCGATGCCGAGATCGGGATCGTCGTGGGCGACCGCGATGTCCTCGCGCGGATCGTGCGGCCGGTCGATGCGATAGCACACGTCCGCGGTCGCGGTCAGCGCCTGGAATCCGTGCAGGAAGCCCGGCGGTATGTACAGATGCCGGAATTCCACGTCGTCGAGCCGGAACGTCTGCGTCCTGCCGAAACTCGGTGATCCGGGCCGGATGTCGACGAGCACGTCGTGCACCGCGCCGTTGGCGCAGCGCACGAGTTTGGCCTCACCGCGCCCGGAACGGCCGTGCATGCCGCGGATCACCCCGCGCGCGGAGCGGGATTGGGAGTCCTGGACGAAGGCCGCGCTCGCGCCGGGCGTGCCGAGACGGTCGTCGAAGATCTCCGCGTCGAAGGTCCGGGTGAACAGGCCGCGGTCGTCGTGGAAGGGCCGAGGGATCAACACGAGAACATCGGCGAGCTCGGTCTGCTCGATACGCACCGCGACATCCTGCCATGAAGGAAGGAGGTCCGCCACGGACGGAATCGACACTCACGTCGCCGGACGACGCCCGCGCGGAGGCGGAATCCGGCCGCCGGACACAGCCCGGGTGACCGGGATCGCGGAGGGCGATCGCCGACAACGTCACCGACGTCGGAAAGCCACCGCCGGGTCGGGGAAACCGGTGGTCGGCGTCGACAGTCCCACGGCGGCGCGAGGTCCGGCGATCCGCGGGGCCGATTCACAGGTGCGCGCCCGCGCCGGACATGGGAAAGTCGGGCGTATGAGCGAGCGCCGCCATATCGCCAGCGTCATCATCGGATTCCTGACCCTCGCCCTGATCGCCGGATGCTCGACCGGACCCGGCGACTCCGTGTCACCCACCCCGACCGCGGACAAGATCCCGCTGGTCTCCACCGACGACCTCACCGGGGCGCGCCCGGACGAGATCCACCTGTTCGGATTCAACGACCTGCACGGCAATCTGCAACCACCGCAGGGCTCCACGGGCAAGATCGCGGGCCACGACGCGGGGGGCGCGGCCTATTTCGCCACCCATTTGGCCAGGCTCAAAGCCGCCTACCCCGCGAGCGCGGTGCTGGCGGCCGGGGACGACATCGGGGCCAGTCCGCTGGTGTCGGGCCTGTTCCACGACGAGCCGACGATCACGTTCATGAATTCCCTCGGAGTCGCCGCGTCCTCGGTCGGCAATCACGAATTCGACGACGGCGTCCTGGAATTGGCCCGCATGCAGCTTGGCGGCTGTTCGATCGAGGGCTGTTCGCCCGGTGCGCCCTTCACCGGTGCGTCGTTCCCGTACCTGGCCGCCAATGTCACCGACGCGGGCGGCGCACTGCCGCCCGCGCTGCGGGCATGGACCATGCTCCAGGTCGGCGGACGCAAGATCGGCGTGATCGGCACGGTCACCCCGGAGACGGCCGATATCGTGCTGCCCGAGGGGATTCGCGGCTACCGCTTCGGCGACAGCGTCGCCGCCATCAACGCCTACGTCCCGGAGATGAAGGCCGCGGGCGCGGAGGCGATCGTGGCGCTGGTCCACGACGGCGGCGCGCAGCGCGTCGCCGATCCGCACTACAACGGGTGCGCGAATGTCGGCCCCGCGGTCACGGAGTTGGCGACCAGGACCGACCCCGCGGTCCGCGCTATCATCACCGGCCACACCCACCAGGCGTACGTGTGCGCGATCGACGGCAAGGTGGTCACCCAGGCAGCCTCCTACGGCAGGCTCATCACCGACATCACCCTGCGCTTCGGCTCCGACGGCGTGGCCGCCTCGGCGGTCAACCGGGTGGTGACCCGCGAGGTCACCCCGGACGCGCCGACCACCGCGCTCATCGACTTCTACACGGCGCAGGCCGCCCCGCGCGCGAGCCGGGTCGTCGGCACGGCCGATACGGCGCTGGCCCACGATCCCGGACCCTCGGGTGAATCCCCGCTGGGCGACGTGATCGCCGATTCCATGCTCGCGGTGACCTCCTCGCAGCCCGCGGCGGCGGTCGCCGCGTTCATGAACCCGGGCGGTGTGCGCTCGGATCTGAAGTCCGGCCCGATCACCTTCGGCGACATCTTCACCGTGCAGCCGTTCGGAAATCAGGTCGTCACGGTCACACTCACCGGACAGCAGATACTGCGATTGCTGGAACAGCAGTGGCGCAACGTCGCCAAACCGACGGTGCTGTCGCCGTCGGGAATCACCTACGCCTACAGCGACAGCGCGCCCGAGAACCACAAGGTGGTCGCCGACAGTGTGCGCATCGGCGGGCAGCAGCTGAATCCGGTGGCGACCTATCGCATCACCACCAACAGTTTCCTCGCCTCCGGCGGTGACGGTTTCTCGGTATTCACCGAGGGCGTCGACAAGACCGTGGGACCGATGGATCTCGACGCCTTCGAGACCTTCCTGACCTCCCGCCCCGCGGTGCGGGCGCCGCAGGCTCGGGTCGAGAAGAAGTAGGCCACCGCGATATCCGCGCAGACATCTGAAACTGTTGTAACACACACAAATCACCGAGCGGGCGGCGGTGACGATACCCACAGCGCACCGGCAGGTCAGCGACTTGCCGGTGCCCCCGCGCTTCCATTACCGTTGCCTATCGGTCAGGACGAAGGTGTTCCTGCTTTCGGCCCGCTGGCTGTCATGTCGCCGCGCGGCGCCGAATCCCGATCTCCGCATTCACCGCCGCATGCCGGATCACGTCGCCGACAACACGGTTCGAATGGACAGCAGGAGGGTCGATGGTTTCCTACATCGTGACGGGCGGTACCGGTTTCCTCGGCAGGCGCGTCGTACAGCGACTACTCGACAGCGATTCCGCCGCGATCGTGCACGTCCTGGTGCGCGCGGAGTCGCTGGCGAAATTCCACGAACTCGCCACCGGATGGACGGGCAGCGAACGGGTGTTCGCGCTCGTCGGCGATCTCACCGCCGATCGGCTCGGTCTGCGCACGTCCGCGCCCAAGGCCGACCACGTGGTGCACCTCGGCGCGGTATACGACTTGACCGCCGACGAGCAGACCGCCCGGCGCGCCAATGTCGAGGGCACGCGCGCGGTGCTCGACCTGGCCCGCGAGTGCGGGGCGGTGCTGCACCACGTGTCCTCGATCGCGGTGGCGGGCGATCACCGCGGCGCCTTCTTCGAGGAGGATTTCGACCTCGGCCAGAACCTCACCTCGCCGTATCACCGCACCAAATTCGCCGCGGAGAAGATCGTGCGCGCGTCGAGCGGAGTGCGCTGGCGGATCTACCGGCCCTCCATCGTCGTGGGCGACTCGCGCACCGGCGAGATGGACAAGATCGACGGGCCCTACTACTTCTTCCCCGCCATCGCCGCGCTCGCGGGACTGCCCGAACTGCCGATTCCGCTGCCCGATCTCGGCGCAACCAATATCGTGCCCGTCGACTACGTGGCGGCGGCCATGGTGGCGCTCATCGGACGCCGTGGACTCGACCGCCGCACCTTCCACCTGGTCAATCCGCATCCGCAGCCGTTCGGCGATATCTACCGGGCGCTGGCCGCCGCGGCAGGCGCGCCCACCGGCATCGGCGTGCTGCCCGGCAGCGCCTCCGCACTCGGCGTGCTCGCGCGCCTCCCCGGGGTCGCGGGGGTGCGCGACTTCCTCTTCGACCGTCTCGGCATCCCGGCCGAGGTGGCGCCGCACATCGACATTCCGTCACGATTCGTCTGCGATTCCACCCGCGCGCAACTGCGCGGCACCGGAATCGAGGTCCCCGAATTCGACACCTACGCCGCGACGCTGTGGCAGTACTGGCGCACCCACCTCGACCCGAACCGCAGGCGCGCGAGCGCGGAGGTGCGTATGCCGTTGGTGCGCACGCCGATGATCGGGCCGACGGACCTGTACCGGTCCCTGCCGGTGGCCGATCCCGATCAGGCGGCGGCCATCGTGGTCAGGGCGCTGGCCGAACGTCCCGACCGGATCGACACCCCGGTCGGCGCCTTCGCCCAGGCGGTCGATCTGCTCATGCCATCGGTCAAGCGGTCGATCATGCACCAGGGATACCGGCTGTTCGGGGAATCATCTGCCGCACAAGGTATCTCGGCGCTACCCGCGGCGACCGGGAACGGTTCCGAGCTCGCCTCGGGCACGGCGCTCACCGCACTCGCGCCCGTGCTGCGCCCACTGATGGCGATGCCGGGACCGGCCGCGCGGGTGGCCCGGATCGTTCCCGGCTTACGCTGGTAGACATTGAATTTCGCGACGGCGGCGACGAGGCCGCCGCCGTCGCGGATTTCAGATCCGGTCGGCCGCGAACGACGCCGCCGGCTCCATGGCCCAGCCGTAGGCGGTATGCGCGTCGGCGACCAGTCCGCCGCCGCAGATGGCGTCGCCGCCGGTGCAGTAGTCGGCGACGTTGTCCGAGTACGGAGCGGGCACCTGCCACCCCACCGCGCGCAGCGGATCGCCGAACAGCAGGACGGCCACGATGGACGGGGCCAGACTCGGTGGGAGCGTGGCGATGGCGGGCGCCGCCACCGTGCCGAGCACCCCGTGGGTGACCAGCGCGCCCTGCGAGTACCCGACGAGGACGAAACGCTGTCCGTGGCATCGGGCGGCCTGCGCCGTGATATGTCCGTACATGTCCGCGACACCTTCGGCGACCGACGTCGGGAACGCCAGATTCGCCGGATACCGCACCGCGTACGCACTGGAGTCGACCGGAAGTCGCTGTGCCAGTGTGTCATAGAGCGGATCGCCGATCACCGAGCCGAGCGCTCCCGGCTCGTCGGTGCCCCGCGCCACGACGACGTCCACCGCCGCGCAGTCACCGGCCCATGCCGTCGCACCGATACTCGTCGCCGCCGCTATCAACACCAGAACCGCGAATGTCGGTATCGGAAGCCATTTCCCGGAGCGTCGAAACTGTCGAAATCCCATCGTGATCACCCACTCACGTCGTTGTGAGAAGCCGAGTGACCCCCGTCACCACAGGGGTCACTCGGCTATATTCGCGAAGGTAGGAACGGCGAGAAGGCCCGTCAAGCAACGCGACCGAAGCGCAATCGCCGCAACGCCGGATCGTTGTGCGGGACGTGAAGTCGAGATCCCTTGCGCCACGCAGAACCTCGGCGACCGGGCGGGAAGGCGGCGAACCGACCCCTTCGACGGCCCGATCGACTACGGTCCGAGTCCGCGCGAATCCACCGCCCCGACAGCACCGAGACCCGACATCACCGAACCGTGCCCAGCCCGCTCGCGCCGGAATACATCTCCGTATCGGATACAACACCGCATCGGATACGATTCTGTATTCTGAGAGTCAGCATGCCCAGTTCATCCGAGGAGGTGCGCGTGGCGTCACCCGCGGACCCGAACGCGCCGCGCCGCGTCACCCGCCGTCGCGGCGAGACCCGCGACCGTCTGCTCACCGCGGCGTACGAGGTGTTCGCCGCGGAGGGATTCGGCCGCGCGTCGGTGGAGCGGATCTGCGGGCGCGCCGGATATACCCGCGGCGCGTTCTACTCGAATTTCCGCTCGCTCGACGAACTCTTCCTGGCCCTGTGGGAGCAGCGCTCGGCGGCCATGTCGGCCGATGTGCGCGCCGCGCTGGATCACACGACCACCGAGGAGGTGCGCGATGTCCACGACGCCGTCGACCGCCTCGAGCGCGCGGTGCCGCTTGACGAGGCGTGGTACCGGATCAGCGCCGAGTTCACCGCGCACGCCCTGCGCACCGCCGGACTGCGCCGGGCGATGGCAGACCGTGAGGACGCCATCGTCACCGCGCTCATGCCGACCGTACTGGACGCGCTCGCCCGCATCGGGCGCACCGTCGCCGATCCGCTCGCCCTCGGCCGAGCGATCGTGGCGGCGCACGACGGCACCGCCGTGCAGGTGCTGATGGAACCGACCGATGCCGCGGTGCGTCGCAGGCGCACGGATCTGCTGACCCATATCGTGCTGGCCTACAGCGAACCGGACCCGAGCCGAACACCCATCTCACCCGAAGGATGAACATGACCGATCTCAGTTCCGATGTCATCGTGGTCGGCGCGGGCTTGGCCGGACTGGTGGCCGCCCACGAACTGGCGAAAGCGGGCCGCACAGTACACCTGATCGATCAGGAGAATCGCAACAATCTGGGCGGTCAGGCGTTCTGGTCACTGGGCGGACTGTTCCTGGTGAACAGCCCCGAACAACGCCGCCTCGGTATCAAGGACTCCCATGACCTGGCGCTTCAGGACTGGCTCGGCTCGGCGGGCTTCGACCGCGACGACGAGGACCACTGGGCCAGGCAGTGGGCCGCGGCCTACGTCCACTTCGCCGCCCACGAGAAGCGGGACTACCTGCACGCCCTCGGCCTACGAGTCACCCCGCTGGTCGGTTGGGCCGAACGCGGCGGCGCGCTGGCCGACGGCCACGGCAATTCGGTGCCGAGATTCCACCTCACCTGGGGCACCGGTCCCGAGGTCGTCCGGGTCTTCGCCGATCCGGTGCTCGACGCCGAACGGCGCGGACTTGTGCGGTTCTCCTTCCGGCATCGGGTGGACGAACTGATCGTGGAGGACGGCGCGGTGGTCGGCGTCCGCGGCGCGGTGCTCGAGGACACCACCGCCGAACGCGGGGTCGCCACCTCGCGCGACGCCGTGGGCGAGTTCGACTTCCGGGCGCAGGCGGTGGTGGTGAGTTCCGGCGGCATCGGCCACAACCATGAACTCATCCGCCGCAACTGGCCCACCGACCGGCTCGGCCCGTGCCCGCGGACCCTCATCTCCGGCGTGCCCGCGCACGTCGACGGCCGCATGCTCGGCATCGCCGAGGCGGCGGGCGCGACCATCGTCAACCGCGACCGCATGTGGCACTACACCGAGGGCGTCCTCAACTGGAATCCGATCTGGCCCGACCACGCCATCAGGATCATTCCCGGTCCGTCCTCGCTGTGGTTCGACGCCGAGGGCAAGCGCCTGCCCGCCCCCTGCTTCCCCGGCTACGACACCAACACCACCATGAAGGCGATCCTGGCCACCGGCCACGACTATTCGTGGTTCGTGCTGACCCAATCGATAATCGAGAAGGAATTCGCGCTGTCGGGCTCGGAGCAGAATCCGGATCTCACCGGAAAGGATCTGGGGCTGACATTGCGCAGCCGCGTCGCCAAGGGCGCACCGGGTCCGGTGGAGGCTTTCAAACAGCACGGCGTCGATTTCGTCGTCGCCGATTCGCTGCGGAAACTCGTCGACGGGATGAACGAGATCGCGCGCGGGCCGAAACTGGACTACGAGACGCTCGAACGCCAAATCATCGCCAGGGACCGCGAACTCGACAACAAGTACACCAAGGACAGCCAGGTCATGGGGATCGCCAACGCGCGGCGCTATTTCGGCGACAAGGCGGGCCGGGTCGCCAAACCGCACCGCATCCTCGATCCCGCCCACGGCCCGCTCATCGCGGTGCGCCTGAACATCCTGACCCGCAAGACACTCGGCGGTCTGCAAACCGATCTCGAGTCCCGGGTCATCGGCCCCGACGGCGCGCCGCTGCCGGGGCTCTACGCCGCGGGCGAGGTGGCCGGTTTCGGCGGCGGCGGCGTGCACGGCTACAACGCGCTCGAGGGCACCTTCCTCGGCGGCTGCATCTTCTCCGGCCGCGCCGCGGGTCGCTCGCTCGCCGCTCGCCTCGGCTGAATCGGATACCGCCACCGCGAACGCGTTTCACGGACCGGCCGGGGCGGTCCTCCCCGCGCGGAGGCCGCCCCGTCGCCATGTCCCCGAAACTCCCGTAGTAGAGTCCGAATGATGTCGCGGACGCGCATCATTCGCATCGCCACCCGATCCAGCCCGATGGCGGTGGCCCAGGCCGAACAGGTCGCCGGGCTGCTCGCGGAATTCGGCGTGAGATCCGAACTCGTCAAGGTGACCACCGCGGGCGACCGCTGGATGGGCGATCTGTCCGCGCTCGGCGGCAAGGGCGCCTTCGTCAAGGAGATCGACCGCGCGCTGCTGGCCGACGAGGCCGATCTGGCGGTGCACTGCCTCAAGGACATTCCCGGTGACATCCCCGTGCCGGAGGGACTGGCCTTCAACGGCTACCTCCCCCGCGACGACGTCCACGACGCGGTCATCACCCGCACCGGCGCGGCGCTTCGGGAACTGCCGTCGGGCACGGTGGTCGGCACGAGTTCCGTGCGCCGCACGGCCCAGCTGCGCCTGCACTACCCGCACCTGACGGTGAAACCGTTGCGCGGCAATGTGAACACGCGTCTGGCCCGGCTCGAGGAGGGCTACGTCGACGTGCTGATCGCCGCCGTGTCCGGTCTGCACCGGGTCGGACAGCAGCACCGGATCACCGAGACCTTGGATCTGGAGACCATGCTGCCGCCGATCGGCGCGGGCGTGATCGTGCTCGAATGCCGCCGCGACGACGCCGAACTGCTCGAACTCGGCGCGCGCATGGACGATCCGGCCACCCACCGCACCGCCGACGCCGAACGCGCCATGCTGCACGCCCTTCAGGGCCACTGCAATTCGCCGATCGCGGGCTATGCCACCACCGACGCCACCGGACGCCTCACCCTGCACGGCAAAGTGTTCGATCTCGACGGCACCCGGTGGCTCGACGCACAGCACTGGGGCGTCCCGGAGGACCCGCAGGCACTCGGCTTCTTCGTGGGCGCCGACCTACTGCGCCAGGGCGCCCGAGCGCTGATCGACGCCATCCCCCACTGACCGCCTACTTTTTCGGCGGAACGATCAGGACCTGGCCGACATCGATGACATCAGGATTCGAGATGTCGTTCGCCTCGGCGAGCCGCGGGAACAGCGTGGCGTCGCCGTAGAAGCGCTCGGCGAGCGCGGACAGCGTGTCGCCCGCGACGACGGTGTAGGAGATGCCGGGAATGATGAGTACCTGGCCCACGTCGATCTTGTCGGGATCATCGATGTGATTGGCCGCGGCGATCAGCGGATACAGATTCGAGTTGCGGGGGTGATAGTAGCTCGCCGCCAGGCCGGACAGGGTCTCCCCCGCCGCCACCGTGTGCTTGTTGCCCACCTCCGGAAGCAGCAGTACCTGACCGGGGCGAATCCGGTCGGGATCCGATATGCCGCTGGCGACGGCGACGAGCTTGAAAAACCCTGCCTGCCCGTAGAATTTCTGCGCAATCGCCGACAGGGTTTCGCCCTCGACGACGGTGTGAGTGCTTATCATCGCGATGATCCTTCCGACAGAATCCCGCACTGCGGTTCACGGGAGTTGAATGGACAGCCTCAGCCTACTTCCGGCTCGCCGACCATCAAGGACATCGGACGACTTGGCTCGAATTCGGGTATCACACTACGCGCGCCGCTGTTTCCGTCCCGCGAAAGGTAATTCTTACTTCAACGACCTCCGGGTAGTCAGAAATGCGTACACGATGATCGGCGAGTAGTGGACTACTCTTTCTCGAGCGAAGCCACGACGCTACTATCGGTCCCGGTGACGCAGGCGTTCGTCGGAGGCGATCATGGATCTCGCGGCCCGAACACACGTCTTGGCGAGACAACTCTCGGCGGCTCTCGCGATGTCGGCGCGATATGCCGACGATCGCGCGTACGACCGCGGCGACCGGTCCCGCCTCGCGGCGGGATTCCTCACCGACTGCGACCGGGTCGCCGCGGCCGTCGACGTCGAACTCGCCGAGTTGTTCCGACACACTCCGGCGCTCGCCGCCCTGGTCGAGGAGATGAAGGGCCATGCGGACCGCAGACGGCTCGTGGACCAGGTGGATCTGGCATTGCGCGAGCTTCCGCATACCCGCGCGGCGCTGCTGGCATTGACGCAATCGGCGACCGAACCCGTCACCGACGGCTCGCTCGTTCGCCGCGCCCGGCGGTGGAGTCGATCCGCGCGATGGCTCGGTCACACCATGATTCTGGTGTGGATGAATCTCCTGTTCGCCGTACCGATCGCGTTCGCTTTCCTCACGGTCTGGGGCGGATTCGAGCGCCAGTATTACGCGGCCGATATCTCCGGATTGCTGAAGGCATTTCTCGTCTGGGTATTGTCGTTCCTGCCGAGCTGGTTGTACATCCGATTTCTGCGACAGCGCGCGAGCGCGCTGTGGAACGAGTACGTCATCCATCTACACCGTCTCGCGGTGGACGAGCCGCGATACTTGCCCAAACCACCGAAAGCCTCCGAGTTCTACCGGGAATGGCTCGATGACGACGGCTTCCTTCTGGATGAGGAGCAAAATATCTACCGGCAGAAATTCAATGCCTATTATGGGCGCGCGGTATCGTCGCCGAGCGGCTCCGATTTCGCGGTCAAGACCGAAACCCTGTTTCCGGTCTTCCTCGCCACGACCGTCTTCGCGACCTGTTGGACCGCGATCCTGTGGGATACGAGCTTCATCGAGAACCCGATTACGGTCTGGGACTTCCTGAAATTCGGATTTCTCGGCGCCTATGTGTTCACCTTGCAGAGTCTTGTCCGACGGTTCTTCCAGAGCGATCTCAGGCCGAGCGCGTACGCGTCGGCGCTGCTGCGGATCATCGTTGTTTTCACCGTCCTGGCACCGCTGTATCAACTGGTCTACCGCTTCGGGCCGAGCGTGCAGGCGGTGGTCGCCTTCGTCGTGGGCGTATTCCCGATCGCGGGTATCTACGCACTGCATCGGGCCGCGGCGGTCACGCTCCGCCACGCGGTACCGCAGCTGACCCCGGAGTACCCGCTCAACCGGATCGACGGCCTCAATGTCTGGTACGAATCCCGACTCATCGAGGAAGGCATCGAGGATATGCAGAGTCTGGTGACGGCCAATCTGGTCGACGTCATACTCCACACCCGCGTTCCGCTGGGTCGCCTCGTGGATTGGATCGACCAGGCCCAGCTCTACCTCCACCTCGACGACGGCGAATCCGCACGCGGCGAAGAGTCGTCGGAGCAGCCCTCGCACAGCCACGCGGGCACCGACACCCGCGTCGCGCTGCGCCAACTCGGCATCCGAACGGCGACCGACCTGCTCATAGCCTTCCCGCCCGGTCAGATCGACCCGGGAACCCCCACACAGTTGGCGGGCCGCCGATTCGATAATCTGGCGCCCGCCGACATCGATCTCGACCGCGTCCGCACCCTGGTACGCGTCCTCGACAAGAACACCGATCTCGTCGCGGTCTGGAACTGGCAGCGGCGGGGCGCGCGCATCCGCGCACCTCAACCGCCGCCGAGCAGTGGACTGCGCGACACCGCATGATTCGATCGGGTCGATACCCACCACCCGCGCCCGGCCCGCGACGGCTCGGATTCGGGCCGTCCGGACCGGGCGTGTTCGCCTCCGAGCGGTACTCAGGCGTTCTCGCGGTCGCCCTCGGTCGCGGGGGATTCGCCGCCCGCCTGGTCCTCGGCGGCGGCGCTCAGGAGTTCGCGGGTGTAGCGCTCGGCGAGCAGGGGCACGAAATTGTCGAAATTCGCATGGTCGGCGATGTGGTCGTAGGCGGCCTGCAACAGGTCGTCGATGACCTTCTCCCGGGCGACGCCGTGAAATTCCCGGGTCAGTCGATCGGTGGCCGCCCGGAGGGCGACCTGCTGGTCCAGGGTGAGGTCGGAATGCTGTCGGTCGGATTCGGCGGGGCTCTCGGTCACGATATCTCCTCGACGTGCCTCTCTGGTCGGGCACTCGACGGGTACCCGATCGGCGACCGTTCACGCGGACGGAAAACTAGAACACGTTCTTGTGTGCGCCGCGAGGGCGTGGGATTCTGTGCGAATGGACCTCGCCGCAGTGGAAGATATCCGCCAACTGAAATATCGATATTTCCGAACATTGGACCTCAAGGAGTGGGATGAGTTCGCGCAGACCCTCACCGAGGACGCGTCGGGCCGATACGGTACGCACGCGATGGGCGAACCGCTGGTGTTCGACGGCCGCGAGGCCATCACCGCCTTCATGCGGAGCAATCTCGGACCCGCCATCGTGACGGTGCACATCGCCGATCACCCCGAGATCCGGGTGGACGGCGATCACGCCACGGGCTCATGGGCTTTCGAGGACACCGTGATAGCCACCGAATACGGCGTGCTCATCCGGGGCGCGGGCTACTACTCCGACCGATACCGCCGTGACGACGGACAGTGGCGCATCGCCGAAACCGGCTACCGCCGCATCTACGAATCCTCCCAGGCGCTGTCGGACACGCCGAGCTATCACCTGCTGAGCAATATGTGGGCAACCCCGGGCGCGTGATCTCCGCCGCGCCGTGGCACGGTGACACATATCATCGTCGCCTCGACCTGTTGCGGCCGTGACGATTACACGCAATAGTGACCTCTTGCGCCGGATACGGAAAGGTCGAGGAATGGTATTCAGGTCTATCGCGGTCGTGTCGGCCGCGGTCGGGCTCGCGATATTCGCACCGCGTGCGGCGGCCGATCCGGCCGTTTCCTACGCCTATATCCCGGTGGTGAGCGACGGAGCGGTGCTCGTGGTCGACACCGCCGCCGATCGCGTGGTCCAGCGCATCGACGGGGCGGGCCGGTTCGCCTCGGCGGCCACCGCCTCGCGCGACGGCGCGAGGATCTATGTGCAGGCGTTCAATCCGCCGCTGGTCGGCTCGGACGACATCGCCGTGATCGATCGCGCCACCGACACGGTCACCGCACGGGTTCCCATCACCGGCACCGACGGTCTGGCGCAACCGATCTCGGATCCGGTTCGCGATCAGATCTACATTCTCACCGCGCGCCCGTCCATCGATGTGGTGAGCACGACGACGAATACGCTGCTGCGTTCCATGCCGCTGCCGTCGATTCCGTTCGCGGCGGCCATCGCCCCCGACGGCAGCCGCCTCTACACGATCTTCGGCGACTCCACCGCCGCCGCCTTCGATCCCGAGTACGGATTCCAGCTCGGCGGGCGCATCCAGATCGACGGTTCGGTTCCCTACGCCGCCGCCGTCTCCCCCGACGGTCGCACCCTGTATTCGGTGAACGTGCTTGGCGACAATGTCTCGGTCATCGACACGGCGAGCTGGCGGCGCACCGGGGCCATCTCCTTCGCCCCGGGCAGCGCCCCGGTGGCGGGCGCGATCAGCCCGCGCGGCGACAAATTGCTGATCGCCACCCTCGGCGCGAACGCCGTGCAGGTCATCGATATCGCGAGCAACGACATCGTCGGATCGGTCCCCGTCGACGCACCGGTCTCGGTCGGTTTCACCGCCGACGGCGCCAAGATGTACGTCGGCAGCCTCGGCCCGCAGAGCAGGCCCCTCGTCCCCACCGCCGCCAAGGGTTTCGACGCCACAACGGTCCTGCCCGCCTTCCTCCAGGCCGACCCCCGCCCTGGCAGCCTGATCCCGTTCTCCGCCACCGACTTCAGCCCCGCGGGCGCGCCGATCGGCACCGGAACCGGCCCGGGCCTCGGCGCATACCCCGGGTAGAAAGACCTCACGCGAGTCCAGTGTATTCGCCCGCCGGCGCCGAAGGCGTCCGTGGCGGCGGACCGCGGTTCGCCTTCCGTCTCTACAACGGGAGGAGGATGTGGAGCGGGCATTGCGGGTCAGGGCGCCGAGTCGAGGGTCAGCCCCGCCGTATCGCCGGGGCCGTGATCAGCGGAATATCAAGGGCGGTCAGGATTCCGGCGGGGGCGGCGACCACGGCGGGGATGGCGTTGACGATGCGAAGGGCGGTGCCGATGAGGGTGGCGACATTGTGGTCGCCGCGCGGGCTCGAGGCGACCAAGTCCAGCGCGTAGCAGGGGTCGCCGGTGATCTCCACGCGGTATGAGCCCGCCGGATGCGCGGGCTGCGGCCAGTCGGGGCACAGATCCGGCCGGAGTCTGGTGACGTGTTCGAGCACGGTGACCGGCTCGTCGCCGACCATGCCGCGCACCTCGAATCGCAGTGCGGCCGCGGTGCCCTCGGCGATGTGGCCGGTGGCGATGTCGAAGGATTCGGGGGCGGGCGCGCGCTCGAAGACCTCGGTCACCTCGTCGAGCGTGACACCGATTCCGGCCGCCAGCTGCCGCACCGTACTGCCCCAGGCCAGCGACAGCACGCCGGGTTGCAGCAGCATGGGCACATCGTCGATGGGGCCGCCGAATCCCATGATGTCGAACATGACCGCGCGATTGTCGTAGCTGGCGTAGTCGACGATCTCCATGCAGCGCACCCGGTCGACACGCAGACAGGTGCCGGTGAGCGCGAGTGGCAGCAGATCGTTGGCGAATCCCGGATCGATGCCGTTGACCCACAGCGACGCATCGCCCTCCCGCGCGGCCTCCTGGACCGGCCCGAGCAGGTCCTCGGGCAGGACGCCGTACGGATACTGGAAGAAGACCGGCGCGCACGCCACGACGTTGACCCCCGCGGCCAGCAGCCGCCGCAGATCCGCCAGCGCCTCCATGAGCCGGTTGTCGGTCATGGCGCAGTACACGACGCAATCCGGCCGCGCGGCCAGCAGCGCGTCGACGTCCTCGGTGGCCGCGATGCCCACCTTCTCGTCCAGACCCGCCAATTCGCCCGCGTCGCGGCCCGCCTTGGCCGGACCGGACACCCACACACCGGTCAATTCGAGCGACGGATGGGCGATGACCCCGGCCAGCGCGTGCTTGCCGACATTGCCCGTGCCCCACTGCACCACGCGCAGGCTCATGACAGATCTCCGATCGGCAGGTCGAGGTTCGGCGCGATCAATCCGCCGTCGGGTTCGAGCACCTTCCCGGTGAGGTACTTGCCCGCGGGGGACACCAGATACAGTGCGGCGGCGGCGATGTCCTCCGGTTCGCCGAGCGTGTGCAGCGGGGTCTTGGATTCCAGTTCGGTGCGCATTGCGTCGTTGCTCGCGACGATTTCGAGCGCCGAGGTCAGGATGGAACCGGGGGCGATGGCATTGACCCGGATACGGGGATTCAGGTCGAGGGCGGCCAGTTTGGTGTAGTGCGCGAGCGCGGCCTTCGCGGTGCCGTAGGCGGCGAAGGCGCGGCCGGGAAGCCTGCCCATGGTCGAGGTGATGTTGACGATCGAACCGCCGCCCGCTGTCGCGAGGATGTGCGGGACCGCCGCGCGGGTCAGCGCGTGCGCGGTGCCGACGTTGAACCGGAACGCCTCTGCCATCGCCTCGGGGGTGGTGTCGAGCAGGGGACAGGGCATGGCGCCGCCGACATTGTTGACCACGATGTCGAGCCTGCCGAACCGGTCCACGGCGGTCGCGGCGAGTCCGGCGGCGATGTCGGTGTCGCTCAGGTCCGCGGCCACCACGTGCGCCCGGCGACCGGTCGCGGCGATCTGTTCGGCCACCTCGTCGAGTTGCGACTCGGTGCGGGCCGCGATCAGCACGTCGGCCCCCGCCTCGGCGTAGGCGACGGCGATGGCGCGACCGAGGCCGCGACCCGCACCGGTCACGATGGCGACCTGTCCGTCGATACGGAATCTGTCCAGGATCATGCGCTCCACCCATCCGTGCCGAATTTCTCATGTCGAATATTCGACACATTATGTCGTATATTCGACATCGTAGGAGCGCGCACGGAATGAGCACAAGGGGTCGCCGACAATGGACCACAGCACGACCGCACCGGGCGACCCGGCGGGCGAGGCCGAAGCCGACCGGTCGCCGTCACCGCCGACGCGTCGGGTCGTCGATATCGTCTCGCTGCTCGCCGCCGCCAAGGAACCGCTGCCGGTGGCGACCATCGCCGATCGACTGGCCATCGCCCGCGCCACCGCGACGGCCGTGCTGGCCGAACTGGACGCGGCGGGCTGGGTGGTCCGGGTACCGCGGCGCGGCTACCGACTCGGCAACACCCCGGCCGGACTCACCGAACCGCCGATGCCGAGCGGGGTCGGCGACATCCTGGCCGCGCTCACCGACAGCACCGGCTGCGGCGCGACGCTGAGCCGCATCTCCCCGGATCGGCTCACGGTGCTCGAGGTCCGTCACGGTACGGATCGGGTGGTGTTCGGCATCCCGGTGGGACACCGCATTCCGCTGCAATTCCCGGCGGGAGCGAGTGTCATGCCGTGGCGGGTCGCCGCCGAACAGAACGCGTGGCTGGCCACGGCCGCCGAAGCCGATCGCCGCACGGCGAGTGCGCTGTTGACCCTCGTGCGCGAACGGCGTGTGGCGGTTTTCCGGCCGCGCGCCGACGATACGGGCATGGTCGATCTACTGATCGATCTGCTCGGCGCGGTGGGAACCGAACTGCGGCAGTCGACTCTGCGCGCGCGAGCGCTGCGTCAGCTCGCGGCACTGACCTCCCGGCCGTTCACCAGGGACGAACTCGATTCGGAGGCGGTACTCCCGCTGAGCTATCTCGCCGCACCGGTTTTCGACGCCACGGGGTCGGCCGCCTACGAGGTGCAGTTGGGCCCGCTACGGGCCGAGACGACCAAGGCCGAACGTGACGGCTATATCGCCGCGACCCGATCGGCGGCCGAAGCGCTCACGGCCGCCGCCGAATTCGACGGCCGCCGTCAGGAATGACTCCAGATTCGCGCGGCGCGATCCTCCGGCGCGGCCCAGTGCCGGTCGAACAGCCATACCAGGCCGTCGCCCGCGGCGGCCATACGGAAGGCAAGCACCTCGCCGAAGACCGCGCCGAGGCCCTTGGCGTCGGTATTGCCCATCTCCAGGTAGACGACCTGCTGGGCACGGGCCAATTGGGCGCGCACCCGATCCGGGCCGGGTCCGTGGGCCGCGGGCAGCCGATCCGAGAGCACCTCGGCGATATCGTTCTCGGCCGCACTGCCGGTCACGGCCCTGATCTGCAATTGCGGTCCCGCCGCGCGCCATTGCACCTCGATCTCGGCGCCGTGGCGCTCGATGCGCAGATTGCGGGTGGCCGCCTCCAGGGCGAGCGCGGCTTCCTCTCCGGTGTCGAAGACCGCCTCCGCGAGAGTCCGCAGATCCGCGGCCACCAGTTCCTCGCGCATATCCTTCACGTCGAGTTCGATTCGACTCTCGCAGTACACGCTGATCCACTCCGCCACGGGCACACCGTACCCCGCGACAGTGGTGCACACCGGTTCCGTGACCAAGTCGTATATCGGTATCGCCCAACACAATTCATCCGATGAGCGGTACATCTGCACGCACGTTCGTCGAGTTCGCGCGTCCCGGTTCGGCCATCGGCACGATGGTGACCTGGGACGATCACCGCGGCGATCCCGCTGTCGACATTGCTCCGAATATCGTGCGGCACGACCGGAACCGCGCGCTCGCCGGCGGGATGTCCCATGAAAAATTACGGTCCAGTGGGGTTGACAGCGCAGCGAGCGTAATCCGCCCGGTTCGTACGATTCCGTCCCGAATCCCGCATTCCCGTTCCCGAAGGGAGCAGTGTCGCATCCCGATAGCGATATCGCCATGCGAAAGCCCCCTTCCCGCCCCGGTGTTCGGCAGACAATGGAGCCATGACGGCGAGCGGATACCACCACACGGAAACCAGCGCGGCGCGACCGGACCGCGGCCCCACCGCGAACCGGTGGGTCGATTTCGCCGAGATCGACAATGTCCGCGATCTCGGCGGACTTCCCGTGATCGGCGGTGGACGCACCCGCTTCGGTGTCGCCTATCGGGCGAGCACACCGCAACACATGACCGCCGCGGACCTGGCGCTGCTGCTCGGGCCGCTCGCGCTGCGCACCGTCATCGACCTGCGCAATACGGAGGAGGTCATGGCGGAGGGCTACGGGCGGCTCACCGGAGCGGGCGTCCACACGGTCAATCTCCCGGTGCGCACGGCCACCGCCGCCGCGGCGACACCGGCCGATCCGGTCCCCATCGGCGACGCCGCCGACCTGACCCGCATGTATCGCGAATTGCTGTCCGGCAGCGCGGAATCGGTGGTGTCGGCGGTACGTCTCATCGCCGACGGAACCCGGCATTCGGTGGTCTTCCACTGTGCCGCGGGCAAGGACCGCACCGGCCTGCTCGCCGCCATCGTGCTCGACGCGGTGGGTGTGCCCGCCGCCGAGATCGCGGCCGACTACGCCATGACCGACGCTCGACTCGACCGCATCCGCGCCCGACTGGCCGCGCTGTCGTCCTACCCCGACCTGCCGCCGGCGCGCACCGGCATCCTCTCGGCCGAGCCCGCGACCATGCTCGGCTTCCTCGCCGGAATCGCCACGGACTACGGCGGCGCGGCGGGCTGGCTGTCGGCACACGGTCTCGGCGCGACCGAACTCCGCCGGCTGCGGACCGTGCTCGTCGACCCTCCCGCGTGATCGCGCAGACTCAGCGGTCGAACTCGGGGTCGAAGTCGTCTGGGTCCATGGCGAGCAGTGCCTCGAGCCGGGCCAGGAGTTCCGCGTCGTCGTCCGCGCTCGCGGCGGCTCGCATCGACGGATTCGCGCAGACCTCGCCGTCGCCGGCTGCGCCGTCGGAGGCCGCGTCCGAACCGTCGACGGCCTCCGACGCCCGGGCGGCGAAGTCGCCGTCCTCGGACGCGTCGGCCACCGGTGCGGCATCGCCGGAAAGCCGCGCGGCGAAGTCGTCGTCCGCGCCGGCGAACAGCTCACCGGCGCGGGCCAGCGCACCGTCCAATGCGCTGGTGAGAGTGTCGAAGACGTCGAACCCGTCCAGCAATCCGGCCAGCTCCCCGCGCACGGATTCCAGTTCGGCGACGGTGGGGTCGACACGCGCCCAGGGGACGCCGTCGTAGCACCACGGGTCGCCGTCGATCCAGGCGAAGACGATGTCGCAGACCAGGGTCGGGTCGGCGGTGTAGAGCTCGTACTCGTCGTCGTCCGCGCCGCGGCGATGGGTGAGCCGGAACATCGCGTCAGGCAGCAGGCGGGTGAGAATCCAGTCGTCGACGCCGCGGGCGACCTCGAGGTACGGGCGCTCCCCCGCGCCGACGTCGTGCAGGCCGTCAAGCACCGGCCCCGTCAGCGCGGGCAGGTCGCCGTCCTCGGTTCGGATGCGGATACCCGATTCCACCTCGCTCATCGGGCCCAGTGTGCCCGATGCCCGCGCGGGCGGTGCACCGGACCGATGATTTCCGTACCGACGCGCCGTCCACGCCGTGCTGCCGCACGGCCGACGCGGGCACGCGCGCGCCGAACGGGCACGGGGTCTTGCGCGAACGAATCGGCGGCAGCACCCCCGCGGCCCGCGCTCTCGGCCAGCGATCTACCTGCGGTTCCACCACGGGGGCGGAATGCGGGCTGCATGATGGGCAGGGGTGGCGCACCGTCGCCGCCGAGCGTGTTCGTCGAGTTCACCGATCCGTCCCGTCGTACGGAAGGAACCAAGATGATCACCTGGAACAGCCGTCCCGCGCTGCGCACCGCCGCCCTCGCCGGATTCGGCGCCGCCGTCCTCCTCGCCGCCGGTACCGCAGCGGCCGCCCCGCAGGTCCGTGACCGCGGCGCCCGCCGCTATCGGCGCGGCCTACAGCTGCGACGCCGGTGCGGGGGTCGTCGCCCTCAAGGCCATGGTCGGCGCGGCCAACGCCGACCATCCGGCCGCACTCGGCGTCCAGGAGGCGGTGACCTGCGACGGCACCGAACGGACCGCCACCATCGATATGGTCGCGGGCGCGGGCGAGAACCTGCCGCAAGCGGGTGAACTCGTGCAGATACGGGTCGCGCTGGTCGACGCGGGCGACATGGTGGTCGCGGGTCAGGCCAAACTCCTGCCCATCCGAGACTGATACGCCGCGGCCCGCGCGACACGCGTACGCGCGCCGTCCGCGGGGACGCGGGCCGCACGAAGCCCGCGGCGAACCGGTCACGGTGGATTCGGCGGGCGGAACGCTGCTCACGCCGGCGCGGCGATCAGGGCGGGCGTCAATTCGTCGAGTCCGGCGATGACGTGGGTGGCCAGCTCGCGGGCGTCGGGGTCCAGCGGATATTCCGAACGTGGCGCGGCGATGACCCGCATGCCCGCGGCGTGCGCGGCGCGAAGACCGTTGCTGGAATCCTCCACCGCCGCGCAGTCGGCTGCCTTCTTGCGCAGGCTCGCGGCGACCGCGAGGTAGACATCCGGTGCGGGTTTGCCGCGGTCGACCTCTTCGGTCGACATGGTCACATCGAAGAATTCGATCAACCCGGTGCGGCCGAGCACGGCGTCGATGAGCGCGCGCGGCGAGGAGCTGGCCACGCCGAGCGGCCAATTCTGACTGATCCGCTGCACCGCGTCCACCGCGCCGGGCAGCAGTGGCACGGTGCGACCGTAGTGCGCGGCCATACGCTCGATCACCGCGTCGGCCACCCGCCGCGGCGGTTCCCCGACCCCGAGTTCGCCGCTCAGATATCGCGACCACTCCCCCGTGCTCATTCCCATCAGCCGCTTCTGCGTATCGGGCAGCCAACGGCCGCCCTTCTCGGCGACGTAGTCGCGACGGACGCGCTCCCACACCGGTTCGGAATCGATGAGAACGCCGTCCATGTCGAAGACGACCGCCGTGATACTCATCCGTACAACGCCCTTCGCCGTCCACGGGCGCAGCCGTCTCCGACGCGCGCGTCGATCGGTGCTGGTACCGCGGGATGTGTCGCAGACCTGATGGCTCGACGGATACCCAGCGTAGGTCACGCCATTCGGTCGACCGCGGCCAACCCGTGGTCACCCGCGCCGCGATGTGACGGGAACGACGGACCGCCACGTTGGGGCATTCGGTCGGCAACCGATAACTTGTTCTACATGAGTGATGAGCGGGTCGACGTCGGGCTACCCAGCGAGGAGCACCACGAAGGTGGCTTCCGGCCGACCTCCATGGCCGATATCGTGAGCGCGCAGGACGTGCGCGACAATTCGCAGGGCGGACCGCACTTCGGTCCGTTCATCGAACAGGTCCGCACCCTCATGGACCGCGCCAGGCTCATCGCTCCCTCCGACGACCTCGCCCTCGAGGCCATCGCGACGCTGGAGAAGCTCAACGACCGGCTCCGCGAGGCCGTCGTCGACGAGTGGGTCGCCCCCACCTGGACCCGTGGCGACCTGCCCGCGCGCGGCAACGTGACACTGCCGCCCTACACCCTCGAGAAGGTCGACGGCGAGGGCGTGCGCGCGGACGTCACCTTCCGCACCTTCCATCTCGGCGGCAATGCCGCCGCGCACGGCGGACAGGTCGCGATCGCCTTCGACGACCTGATGGGTATGGCGGCCGCCGTGCACGCGCAGGCGGTGGCCAGAACCGCCTCCCTCACCGTCGACTACCGGGCGATCACACCGCTGGATACCGAACTGCGACTGCATTCCTGGGCCGAACGGCAGGACGGCCGCAAGGTCTACGTCCGGGCCACCCTGCACGACGGGCAGACCCTGTGCGCGGAGGCCAAGGGTCTGTTCATCGTGCTGAAGTCGGGCCAGCAGTAGTACGGAGTCAGCGTCCCGGGAAGTGCGCCGCGCGATAGGCGCCGAACCGGGCGTCGACCTGGTCGGCGGTCAGACCGAAGTCGGCGAGGGTGTATTTGTGCGCCGGCTTCGCCGCGCCCGAGGTGCTCTCGGAGTGCATCGCGGTCATGGCCGCGCGGGCGGACTCGTCGAGGGTCAGGCCGAAGTGCCGGTAGATCCCGTCGACCGTGCCGATGGGGTCGGCGACGAAATCGTCGTAGTACACATCGCAGAACTGCGCCGCGTCGTGGCGCTGCCGATCGGCCAGGAAGCGGTCGGCGCCGCGCGCCCACAGGTCGAGTTGTTCCGAACCCACCACCGGCCCGCGGAACTTCTCCGACCAGCCCTGCGACGCCTTCTCGTTGAGGCTGCACACCGAGGCGATGATGGTGCGCGGATCGCGGTGCATCTGGATGACGAGCGCGTCCGGGTACACCTCGAAGATCGCGTCGAGCGCGAACAGGTGGCTCGGATTCTTCAGCACCCAGCGGCGGCCCGCGTCGGGCAGTCCGATCAGCTGGAGGTTGCGCCGGTGCCTGCGGTAGGCGTCGGTCCAGTCCTGCTCGCGCAGCCACTGCGAGTATCCGGGGATATAGGCCAGGCATTCGTAGGAGATCGACATGGCCGACTGCCGCAGCAGCTGCCAGCACTCCTCCACCTGATCCGCCGAGATGTGGTGCACACCCATGAATTCAGGATGTTCGACGTGGTGCTTGTCGAAGGCCGCCTCGATGCGCTGATACACCGGATTCGACGCCCAGGTCTCGCGCGGCGGCCGGGGTTGCGGCATCTCGGTCAGCCACATCTCCAGACCCTGATGTCCGGGATCGGCGTTGAGCAGCCGATGCACCGCCGTGGTGCCCGAGCGCGGCAGCCCCGTCACGAAGATCGGGCGTTCGATCGCCACATCCGCGTATTCGGGATGCTGTCGCCACGCGGCCTCGCTGAGCAGCCGCGCGATCAGCGCGCCGCGCAGGAAGGCGCGGTTGACCTTGTTGCCGAACGGGGTGAGTTCGGCCTCCTTCGCGTAGGACTCGAGCAGTACGCCCAGCCCTTCGCGGTATCCGGGATCACCGAAATCGTCCAGCCCCACCACCTTCGTGGCCGAGGCGTGCAGATCGTCGATGGTGCCGACGTCGTCCCTGCCGATCATGACTTTTCTACTCCTGGATCAGTGATGGTATTCGCCGCAATTGACATCGAGACAGGCCCCGGTGATGGCGCGCGCCATCGAGGAGGCGAAGAAGACCACCGCGTCGGCGATCTCGTCGGGCTCGGGCAGTCTGCGCAGATCGATGGTCGAGGCCGTCTCCGCGTAGACCTCCTCGGAGGTGATGCCGCGCTGCTCGGCCAGGAAATTGAAGTACCACTTCAGATTGTCGGCCCAGATATAGCCGGGCGCGATGGTGTTGACCCGGATGCCACGCGGTCCGAGTTCGGTGGCCAGACTCTGCGCGAGGGCGAGCAGACTCGACTTGGCCATCTTGTACGGCCCGAAGGTGCGCCGCGAATGCCGCAGCACCGCCGAGTTGATCATCACCACCGAGCCCTTCGCCTCGGCCAGCGCGGGCACGAACAGCCGCGTGAGACGCAGTGCGGCGAGCACATTGGTTTCGAATCCGGCCCGCACCTGATCGAGGTCGACGTCGGCGAGATCGGTGATCGGCGGAATGGCGAAAGCGTTGTTCACCAGTGTGTCGACGCGGCCGTACGCCGCGCGCGCGGTGTCCACCAGTGCGCTGACCGCGGCCTCGTCGTTGATGTCGGTGGGCACGACCAACGCCCGCCTGCCGATGGCCTCGATCTCCTTCGCCACATCGGTCAGCCGTGATTCGGTCCGCGCGGCCAGCACCAGATCCGCGCCGGCCTCGGCGCTGCGCACCGCGATAGCCCGGCCCAATCCGGGGCCGACGCCCGAGACCACGACAACCTTGTCCCGCAACAACATCAGCCCTGCATCCTTTCCGCCACGGCGACCTGGCGGGCCGCGATCCGGGCCTGCCATTCCTTGGGGGAGATCCGCGCCTGCTCGTAGTACGGCAGTCGCTCGGCGATCTCGTCGACCGCGACCACCTCGACCGTGGGACCGTCCTGCGGGCCCATCTCGCGCGACAGTCGCTGCCAGCGGAACTGGAGATATCCGCGATCGTGTCCGGTGCGCTCGATCCAGTTGGCCACGCCGGGATCGCGTTCGCTGACCACCAGCCGGATCATGCCGTCCGGGTCGACCTGCGCCTGATCGGCGGTCAGGCTGGTCTGGTGGTTGACGTAGTCCAGCGACACGTACCACATACTGCCGAGTTGGAAGCCCTGGTAGGGCGCGTCCGACTTGGGCACCGTGATGATCATGGCCTGGTCGTCGGTGAGGTCGTAGTGGCCGACCGAGGAGAACTGGGTGGCCAGCCCGCCGGGCGTGGGCCGCGGTTCGGTGAGGGTGTTGACCGGCAGGTTCAGATAGAACCACTTCGGGAACGCCAGGAAGGTGTTGAGCCGGGAGGTCAGCATCCGCGCCGCGACCGCGTAGCGCTTGGCCATCAGGTCCTTCGTCGGCCGCGGCGGCGCGTCGCCGATGCGGTCGACCCGCTGGATGCGCAGCATGCCCGGCTTCTCGGTGGCCCAGTCGCTGTGCACTTCGCGCACCACGAGCATGGCGGCGTCCGCACCGAGTTGGACGTATCCCGGCCCGCTCGGGCCGGGGCCGAAGCGGATCTCGTAGGAGCCGTCGGCGGCGATGTCGAGGACGCGGTCGTCGAAGGCGGTGAGGCTGTCGGGCACGTCGACCGGGGAGTAGTCGCCGTTGAGCACCTGGAAGCTCAGGTCGCGAGTGCTGCCGCGGCGGCCGGTGACCACGTATTCGGCATCGGGACGTAGATAGGCGTGGAAGTAGAGGGTGTCCGGATTGTCCAGGCCCATCTTGGTGTAGGGGCCGGTGGACTGCACGAAGAACGGGAAGTCGCGCTCGTAGGCCCACGCCATCTGGATCGAGGCGCGGATACTGCCCGCGAGGTAGTCGTAGCCCTCGACGAGGTCCTGCTCGGTGACGATGTGCGGTGCGGTGGTGATGATCTGCTCCGCGGCGGCGATCGCCTCCGCGAACGGTTCGGTAAGCAAAAGGCTCTCCCGGTGGTCCATATCTGTACCACTCTGGTACATTTCGATTACAGTCAGATTAGAACGTGTTCTAGGAGTGGGTCAATGGTTTCCAGCGTCGCGCGACGGTCGGCGCCCACCGAGCGGGTGGTGCGAGTTCTGGACTTCCTGGTCGAACAGCGCGGCAGACGATTCGGACTCTCCGAACTTGCCCGCGAGCTCGGCCTCGCGAAACCCACCTGCCTGGGCATACTCACCGAACTCACCGCGGGCGGCTACCTGGTGCGCGACCCGGACACCCTCACCTACGGCCTCGGTCCCGCGCTCGTCGCCGCGGGCCGGGTGGCGCAGGAGAATTTCGCGGTCTCGGCCATCGCCCGCGCCGAACTGGACGGACTCACCGCCAGATACCGCACGACCTGCACCGCCTCGGCCGTGGTCGGCGAGCGGATCGCGGTGCTGGAGGCGACCGGCCCCGGCCACGTGAAGCTCGGCGCCTCCTACGTCTTCGCGCCGCCGGTCGGGCTCATGTACGTGCTGTGGGACACCGACGCGGCCTTCGACGCGTGGCTGGCCATTCCGCCGACGGTGCCGCTGCGCCAGGACGAGACCCGCCTGCGCCAGGTCGTCGCCGAATGCCGCGAGCGCGGCTACCTGGTCGAGAGCCTGACCGCGGCGGGGCGGCGGCTCTACGGTCTGCTGGCGGGCGTCGCGGCCCGCGATCTGCCCGACGAACTGCGCGAACTGGTCGGCGAGCTGGTCACCAGCCTGGGCGAACGCGTCTATCTCGGCACCGATCTGCGCCCGCGCAAGGAACATCCGGTCAGCCTGCTGGCCGCCCCGACCTACGACGCGGACGGCAGGCAGAACATGGTGCTGACCATGTACGTCGGCACCTCGATCACCGGCGCGGAGATCGAGCGTCGCGGCCGGGCCCTTGTCGCCGCGGCGGACGCGGTGACGGCCACATCGGGCGGTCGCGCCCCGGCGCACGCGCTCGCACGACCCGTTGACCAATGACGGAAACGTGTTCTAGTTTTGAAACGTGAGCCAGTACGCAAAGTCGACGGCGAATACCTACGAGCTGCCGCATCTGAACGCGCTCGAGGCCGAGTCGGCACATATCTTCCGCGAGGTGGCGGCCACGTTCGAACGCCCCGTCCTGCTGTTCTCCGGCGGTAAGGACTCCGTGGTCATGCTGCATCTGGCGGCCAAGGCCTTCTGGCCCGCCCCACTGCCCTTCCCGGTGCTGCACATCGACACCGGGCACAACTTCGACGAGGTCATCGCCTACCGGGACGCGACCGTCGCCCGACTCGGCCTGCGCCTGATCGTTGGCAGCGTCCAGGACGACATCGACGCGGGCCGGGTCGTCGAGGACACCGGTCCGCGCGCCTCCCGCAACCGTCTACAGACCGCGACGCTGCTGCGAAGCATTCGAGAAGGCCGTTTCGACGCGGTCTTCGGCGGCGCGCGCCGCGACGAGGAGAAGGCACGCGCCAAGGAGCGGGTGTTCAGCTTCCGCGACGAGTACGGACAGTGGGAACCGCGCAGCCAACGACCCGAACTGTGGAACCTCTACAACGGCAGACACCGTCCGGGTGAACACATCCGGGTGTTCCCGCTGTCGAACTGGACCGAACTCGACATCTGGAGCTATATCGCCGCCGAGGGCATCGAATTGCCGCCGCTGTACTACGCGCACCGCCGCCCGGTGGTGCAGCGCGACGGAATGCTGTTGGCGCACACCAGGTTCCTGCGCCTGCTCGACGGGGAACAGCCCTACGAGGCCACCGTGCGCTTCCGCACCGTCGGCGATGCCACGTGCACAGGATGCGTCGAGTCCACCGCGGCCACACCGGCCGAGGTCGTCACCGAGGTCGCCGCGGCCCGGGTCACCGAACGCGGCGCCACCCGCGCCGACGACCGGATCTCCGAGGCGGGCATGGAAGATCGCAAACGAGAAGGGTACTTCTGATGGCCACCACCCTGCTTCGCCTGGCCACGGCGGGCAGCGTCGACGACGGCAAGTCGACGCTCATCGGCCGCCTGCTCTACGACTCCAAGACGATCTTCACCGATCAGCTCGCCGCGGTGGAACGCACCAGTCGCGAACGCGGCGACGACTATCCCGATCTGGCGCTGCTCACCGACGGCCTGCGCGCCGAACGCGAACAGGGCATCACCATCGATGTCGCGCACCGCTACTTCGCCACGCCCCGACGCAAATTCATCATCGCCGACACCCCGGGCCACATCCAGTACACCCGCAACATGGTGACCGGCGCGTCCAACGCCGACGTGGCGCTGATACTCGTCGACGCGCGCAAGGGCGTGATCGAACAGACCCGCCGCCACGCCTTCCTCGCCGCACTGCTCGGGATCCCGCACCTGGTGCTGTGCGTGAACAAGATGGACCTGGTGGACTGGTCGCAGGAGCGATTCGAGCAGATCTGCGCCGAATTCACCGGATTCGCCACCAAATTGGACGTCTCCGATCTGGCGTTCGTTCCCGTCTCGGCCCTGCACGGCGACAACATCGTGCACCGCGGTGCGAGTACGCCCTGGTACGAGGGCACTCCCCTGTTGCACCATCTCGAACACGTGCACATCGCCTCGGACCGCAACCTCATCGACGCCCGGTTCCCGGTGCAGTACGTGACCCGCAGGCACGCCGAGGATTTCCGCGGCTACGCGGGCACGGTCGCGGGCGGCATCTTCAAACCGGGCGACGACGTGACCGTACTGCCGTCCGGATTCACCACCACGGTCTCGGCGATCTGGGGGCCGGGCGGCACACCGGTCACCGAAGCGTTCCCGCCGCAGGCGGTGACCATCCAACTCGCCGACGAACTCGACATCTCGCGCGGCGACATGATCTGCCGCCCGGCCAACCGCCCGCAGGTCGGGCGCGATATCGACGCGATGGTGTGCTGGTTCGCCGAGGACACCCGGCTCACACCGGGCGCGACATACACCGTGCGCCACACCACCCGCGCGGCCACCGCCGAGATCCGCAGTCTGGACTACCGCCTCGACGTCAACACCCTGCACCGCGACGAGACCGCGGACTCGTTGGCACTCAACGAGATCGGCCGCGTCCAACTGCGCACCCGCACGCCGCTGCTGTTCGACTCCTATCGGCGCAACCGCGGCACCGGCAGTTTCATCCTCGTCGACGAGAGCACGCACAACACCGTCGCCGCGGGCATGATCACCGGGCCGACACTGCCCTCGGCGCGGGTGGTGTGGCATGCCACCGCGGTCGGTCGGGAGGAACGCGCCACCCGCGGTCTCACGGTGTGGCTGACCGGACTGTCCGGGTCCGGGAAGTCCACAGTCGCCGTGGAATTGGAGCGGCGGCTGGTCGCGAGCGGACGGCCCGCCTTCCTGTTGGACGGCGACAACCTCCGCCACGGCCTCAACTCCGATCTCGGCTTCTCCGACGCCGACCGCACCGAGAACATCCGGCGCGTGGGCGAAGTCGCACGGCTGTTCGCCGAAGCCGGTGTCGTTGCGGTGGTTTCGCTGATCAGTCCGTTCCGCGCCGATCGCGACCGGGTCCGCGCGGCGCATCTGGCGGACGGCATACCGTTCGTGGAGGTCTTCGTCGACACCCCGCTAGAGGTCTGCGAGGCACGCGACCCCAAGGGCATGTACGCCAAGGCGCGCGCGGGCGAGATCCGCGGTTTCACCGGAATCGACGCGCCGTACGAGACGCCCACCGAGGCCGAACTCGTGTTGCGGCCGGAGCACGGCGATCCGGCGGCGATGGCCACGACCATCCTCGCCCGCCTCGGCGAGCTGGCCTGACCGGCGCGCGGGCTACGCGCCGGGCGCGGACCCGGCGAACCAGCCCGACGGGTTGAGCTCCGTGCCCATGCGCGGCACGTACTGGTCGAAGTACACGCGGGAGATGAGCTCGCGCCGCGACCGCACGTCCGCCTTGTCGAACACCGACTTCAGGTGGTCCTGGATGGTGTACGTGGACAGGTGCAGCGTGGCCGCGATCTCCTTGGTGTCCACCCCTTGGAGCACCAGTTGGACCACGTCGCGCTCCCGTGGCGAGAGTCCGTAGGCGGCCACCACGATCGCCACGATCTCCGGCGGGCGCGCCTCCTCGATGGTCACCACGACGTCGCCGTGCCGGTCGCCGCGGGCGGTCAGCGGCCCCGCGTGCAGCAGTAGCCAGATACCGCTCGCGGTGCGCAGCCTGCACCGGGGCGGCACGCTGGTCTCGCCGCGCCCGTAGCGGCGGGCCGCGCCGACCAACGCCGCGACCGGTGAGATCGGATCGCAGCCCGCCGCCCCCGAGGTCAGATCGGCCAGGCGCTGTTCGGCCCCGAGGCTCATCTGCACGATCTCGTCGTCGGAGCCGACGATGACAACGGCCGGTCCGGTGACCGAGGCCGCGGGCGGCGCCTCGACCAGGCGCGCGAGCATGCCGGTGCGCACGCCCCGGGCGAACGGCACCGTCAGCGAGGCCAGGAAGTCGATCTCGGCGGTGTCGAAGTGCGGGTCGTCCGGTCCGCGGAACAGCGCCATCGCGCCCCACACCTCGTTCCCGTCGCGGAAGGCGAGCCGGGCCTCGTCGGCGTACCCGAAGCGCGGTTTCATGAAGGTGCTCATGCGACCGGACCGCTCCACTTCGCCGTCGGTCAGCAGGTGCACGCCCGCGGCGGGAACCTCGGCGCGGGCCAGTTCGGTGAAGGCGCTCGGCTCGACGGTGCTGTATTCGATCAGACCGAATTCGAGGTCGTAGCTGTTGCGCTGATACAGGTCGCCGTACTTGCGGGCGCTGGTCAGCATGTGGGTGAGCGGGTCGTGGGTGCCGACGCACGCGCTCACCCATGGCACCGCGCGGGCCACCGAATCGACCGCCTCCGCGAGGAAGGTGTCCAGGTCGAGGCCCGCGCGGGCCACCACATCCATATCCTGTCGCACGCGCGCCGCGGTCAGTCCTCGAGCCATGCCCGCGATTGTGCGCCATTCGCGCGTCTGGCACCATCCCAGATCTCTGGGTCGCGGCCACCACCAGATCCGACGGGTCGCGAATACCCCTCCGACCGGGATGGTGGCCGGACCCCGCCGACGGCAGAGTCATCGACGAACCCGATACCGGCATCCGAGTGACAAGGACCCCGATGACCACCTCCCTCGCCCTCGCGACTCTGCGCGACGACTGCGAACTGCACCTGCCCGGCGACGACGGCTACGACGCCGCGCGCACCCCCTGGAATCTGGCCGTCGACCAGCGGCCCGCCGCGGTCGCCCTGCCCCGCGACGCCGACCAGGTCGCGGCCGTGGTGCGGGCGGCTGCCGCGGACGGTCTGCGGATCGCGCCGCAGAGCACCGGACACGGCGCCGGTCCGCTCGCCGATACGACCCTCACCGACGTCGTGCTGCTGCGGCTGTCGGAATTCACCGGTGTGACCGTCGACCCGGCGGCGCGCACCGCACGGGTCCTCGGGGGCACGCAGTGGCATCAGGTAGTGGCCGCCGCGGCCCCGCACGGGCTGACCGCGCAGCACGGTAGCGCGCCCGATGTCGCGGTGGCGGGATACCTGCTGAGCGGCGGTCTGTCGTTCTACGGACGCAGACACGGCGTCGCCGCGAACATGCTGCGCGCGGTCGAGATCGTGCTCGGCGACGGGTCGCTGGTGCGCGCCACCGCCGAGGAGCATCCCGACCTGTTCTGGGCCGTGCGCGGCGGCGGCGGAAACCTGGGGGTGGTCGTCGCGCTCGAGATCGACCTGCTGCCCTACGCCGACATCGTCGCGGGCATGTTGCTGTGGGATCGTGCCCGCGCCGCCGAGGTCGTGCCCGCCTGGGTCGAATGGACCCGGACCGCACCCGAGTCGGTGACGACCAGCATGCGGGTCATGAGTTTCCCGCCGCTGCCGGAACTGCCGCCGTTCCTGTCGGGCCGCGATGTCGTGGTGATCGACGGCGCGATCCTGAGCGACGACGAGACCGCCGCCGATCTGCTCGCACCGCTGCGCGCCCTGGCTCCCGAGATCGACACCTTCGCCCGCATTCCGGCCTCGGGCCTGCTCAGCGTCCACATGGACCCGCCGAACCCGTCACCGGCGGTGGGTGACCACAGCGTGCTCGGCGAACTCGACGACGCCGCCGTGGCCGCCTTCCTCGACCAGGTCGGCGACGGCACCGCGGCCGGACTCATGTTCGCCGAACTCCGTCACATGGGCGGTGCGCTGTCCCGTCCCGCCGCCGACGGCGGCGCCCTGTCCCACATTCCGGGCGACTACGGACTGCTCTGCGTCGCGATCGCGCCCTCGCCCGCGGCCGCGGTCGCGGGCCGGGCGGCCGCCTTCGCCGTCGTGCGCGCCATGTCGCCGTGGTCGCGGCCGAATCTGGTCCCGACCTTCGCCGAGAACCGGGTCGACACGGGTCGCTTCTATGACGGCGAGGACTGGGCCCGACTGTGCCGAGTGCGCGACAGCTACGCCGCCGGGTCGATGTTCGTGGCGAATCACCACCTGTGAGCGCGGCCGAGGACCCGCCTCCCCCGGCGTGGGCGGGTCCTCGGGTTGCCCGGTCGCTCGGCCGGACGCGGCTTCGAAGTCGGCACGGCCCGAACGAGGGGTGGCCGTGAACTCGCGCGAGGGTCAGAACCAGCTGTCGCGCATGTCGAGGGTGGTGCGGTCCAGTGCGTCGAGCAGGTCCAGCTGCGGACCCGTCTTCGGCAGTTCGTAGCGGAAGAAGTAGGTGGCCGCGGCGCGTTTGCCGTCGTAGAAATCACCTTCGCGACCGTGCGCGGCGACGGCCTGCTCCAACCACATCCAGGCGATGACGATATGCCCGAACGCCTCAAGGTAGACGGTGGAGTTGGCCATGGCCGCGGCCGGATCGCCCGCGGCGAACATCGACGCGGTGACGGCGACCAGTCGCTGCCATGCCGCCTCGAGCGCGGCGGCCAGTTCGGCGGTCGCCCCGCCCGCCGCACCCGCCGCCGCGACGGTGCCGCCGACGGCCGCGGCGAGCAGGCCGAGACCAGCGCCGTTGTGCTGGATCACCTTGCGCCCCAGCAGATCCATGCCCTGGATGCCGTGCGTGCCCTCGTGGATGGGGTTGAGCCGATTGTCGCGGTAGTGCTGTTCGACATCGTATTCGCGGGTGTAGCCGTAGCCGCCGTGCACCTGGATGGCCAGGCTGTTGGCCTCGACGCACCACTGCGACGGCCAGCTCTTGGCGACGCCGGTCAGGATGTCGAGCAGCATGGCGTGCTCGCGCGCGGCGTCGGGATCGGTGGCGGTGCGCTTCAGGTCGGTGAGGCGGTGGCAGTACAGCAGCAGTGCCAGCGCGCCCTCGACATAGGACTTCTGGGCCAGCAGCATGCGCCGCACGTCGGCGTGTTCGATGATCGGGATCTGCGGTGTCGCAGGGTCTTTCGCGGTGATCGCGCGTCCCTGTCGACGTTCGCGCGCGTAGGCGAGCGATTTGAGGTAACCGGTGTAGCCGAGAGCGGTCGCGCCGAGTCCGACGCCGAGCCGGGCCTCGTTCATCATGTGGAACATATAGGACAGGCCGCGGTGCGGTTCGCCGATGAGGTAGCCGATCGCGCCGGACTCGCCGCCGGGGGAGTGCGTGCCCTCGCCGAAGTTCAGTACCGCGTTGGTGGTGCCGCGATAGCCCATCTTGTGATTGAGGCCCGCCAGGGTGACGTCGTTGCGCTCCCCCACCGAGCCGTCGGCCTCGACCAGGTATTTGGGCACCAGGAACAGCGAGATGCCCTTGACCCCGGCCGGGCCGCCCGGGATCTTGGCCAGCACCAGGTGCGCGATGTTCTCGGTCATCTCGTGATCGCCGCCGGAGATCCACGTCTTCGACCCGAACAACCGGTAGGTGCCGTCCTCGCGCGGTTCGGCGCGGGTCACGATGTCGGCCAGCGAGGAGCCCGCCTGCGGTTCCGACAGACACATGGTCCCGGTGCACCGGCCCTCGACCATCGGCAGCACGAAGCGCTCGACCTGGTCGGGGGTGCCGTGCGCGATGAGCAGGTCGGCGTTGCCGATGGTGAGGAACAGATACGCCATGGTGCCCGCGTTGGCGGCCTGGAACCAGCACAGCCCGGCCGCGTCCACCACCGCGGGCAACTGCATGCCGCCGTGCCGCTCGTCCATCGCCGCGCCGATGAGATTGGCCTTGGCGAATGCCTCGATCGCGGCTTTCACCTCCGGTATGACGCTGACGCGGGTGCCGTCGAAGGTGGGCTCCATGCTGTCGTTGCGCTTGTTGTGCGGGGCGAAATGCCTGGTAGCGAGCTCTTCGCACAGGTCGAGGAATCCGTCGAAGGTCTCCCGCGAGTGTTCGGCGAAACGCGGCAGCGCGGTCAACTCCTCGACCCGCAACCACTCGTACAGCAGGAACTCCAGATCCCGGCGGGAGATCAACTGGGAACGCACGGGCAATCCTCTCGCGACAATCGGATCCGGGCCGCGACCCGGAACGTATTTGGTACGTTACCGCCTCTATGTCCCGAATGGCGATGGATGATTGTCACCAGCGGTGCGTTGTCGCGGTTCGTCCACGATCACCACGACCCCCCTGGGCGTGGCCGACGTCGCCGCGGCCGCCCGGTCCACGCGCACCCGCGGGCGCGGCGGCGGCTCGGTGTCGTAATACGTTCCCGGACCGTGGAATTGGACGTACTTTACCACCACTGCGCCCGCCGCGAGCACCGAGCATCGTGGCGCGCCCCCATCGTCGCTCGGCTCGCGGCGGTAGCGCTCAGCCGCACCCGCCCGCGTGACCCACGTCGGCGGTGCGGCGCAGCAGCCCTGCCGCCACGGTGTCGGGCAGGTCGGGGATCGGTTCGGGCGCGACCGCGGCCACGAAGTCCGCCAGCCGGTCCAGACCCCAGTACTTGTCCCGGCCGCGCAGGAACATGGGCACGCCGAAGACGTCGTCGGCGCATACCGCGAGCAGGGCGTCGAGGGCGCGGGCGCGCAGGGCGGGCGAGGCGAGCACCGCGTCCATGTCGACATCGACGCCCACCGCGCGCGCCACCGCGCCCACGACCCGCGGATCGCAGATGTCGGCGTCCTCGAGCCAGCGCGCGGCGTACACGCGGTCCATGTATTCCAGGGCCAGACCCGCGTCTTCGGCCACGAACCAGGTCAGATGCGCTGGCTCCCAACGTGGTTCGACATCGGCGGGCCAGCAGTTGGTGAGCCCGCGCCGCCGCGCCAGCCTGCGCACGTCACGCAGCAGGTAGAAGTGTTTGGCCCGCGACATCGGGGTGTAGGGGAATTCGCCGCCCGCCCGGGTCAGCAGTGCGTCGAATTCCGCGTCGGGCTCCCAGAAGGGCCGCCACTCGATCTCGCGCAGCAGCCGCGGACTGTGCAGGCGCAGATCGTGGAAGGCCAGCCAGGAGTACGGGCTGCGGAACGAGAAGTACGCTCGTGGAGCAGATTTCATGATGATCCGTTCGAGGTCGTGGCGGCGCGGTGTCGCTTCACAGCGTGATCCCGCCGTCGACGTGCAGTACCGCCCCGGTGATGTAGGCGGCGCGATCGGAGGCCAGGAAACTCACCAGATTCGCCACGTCGGCGGGATTCCCGAAGCGGCGCAGGGCGATCGAGGATGTCGCAGCCTCCCGTCTGGCCCGGCTCATGGCCGCGGTCATATCGCTGTCGATATATCCCGGCACCACGGCATTGGCGCGCACCCCGAAACGGCCGACCTCCTTGGCCAGCGCCTTGGTGAACCCGATGGTGCCCGCCTTGGCGGCGCTGTAGTTGGTCTGCCCCGGATTGCCGTACACCCCCGACACCGAGGAGATGGTGACGATGCTGCCGCTGCGTTGTTTGACCATGTCGAATACGGCGCGGCGGCCCACGTTGAACACCCCGGTCAGATTGGTGTCGATGACCTTGCTCCAACTCTCGGCGTCCATGGCGGCCAGCGGACCGTCCGCGGTCACCCCGGCCGAGGTCACCACGCACGAGGGCGGACCGAGTTCGTCGCCGACCTCGGTCAGGAAGTCGTTCACCTGGTCGCCGTCGGACACGTCGACGCGGTAGGGCACCACGGTCGCCGTCCCGGCGGCCTCGACCACCTCCGCGGCCGCGGCGGCGTCGCCGCGATAGCAGAACGCCACGTCGTGACCGGTGCGCGCCAGGTCGAGGACGATCTCGCGGCCGATCCCCCGCGACCCTCCGGTGACCACGGCGACCGGACGATTCTCACCCATGTTCGTCTCCGTTCCCCGCGGCCGTGACGAGGTCGTCGAACGGCCGCAGCGACGCGGTCAGCCGCTCGACCTCGAGCACCCGCCGCGACCCGACCCGCGCGTACCCGGACAGTGCCGTGGCCGCGGGGTACCGATCGGTTATCCGCGCGTACAGATCGACGGTCTCGCCGAGTGCGACCGCACCGGGCATACGGACCGAGGTCAGTCTGCTGATCAGCACGGCGGGTGCCGCGCGGTCACCCTCGGCGCGCCAGGGACGGGTCATCACGATCGCCGCCGCCTGACACCATGCCTCCAGTACCAGCGCCCACGGCCAGAACCCGTCCGCGTCACGCGCGAATGTGCAGTCCCGGCTGTGGAATTCGAGTCCCGCCGCACCGAAGCGCGCGTGCACCCGCGCGTCGGTGCAGTCGACGACGCCGTCGAGCAGCGCCATCGGCGACCGGTGCGGTAGCAGCCGCCGAATATCGTTGTCGTTCAACATGTCACTCCCGTTCCCGACCGGTAGCGCAGCCGCACCGAGGCCGCCTTGCGCGATTCGTGGAAGAACCACGTGCGCACCAGTGTGTCGTCGCCGTCGACGCCGAGTTCTGCCCGCAGGTCGATCACCCACCGGGGCAGCAGCGGACTACGGAACTGGGCCGCGTCGATATCGCAGCGCGGCCCGGCGAGTTCCGCGCCGAAGGCCACGGCGGCGAGCCGGTCGCTGATATCGATGAGCAGCGCACCGGGGATCACGGCGAATTCGGGATAGTGGCCCGCGAATATCGCGGCGTCGGGATCGGGGCGCAGGCGCGCGGTCGCGATGTCGCCGGACCGCGCGGGCGTCTCGAGGACGAAGGATTCGGTGATCAGCGGCGGCGCGGTCATGCGATGGCGTCCGCACCGTATCGGAGCGCCGCGGTCGCCAGCGTGTTCTCGTCGTAGGCGAGGACGAGTCCGATGCCGGACCCGCCGCGCGCGGCGAGCATGCCGACCGCGAAGGCGCTCTGGGCCGCCCCCGTGTCGCCGATGTGGTCCTGCGGGCGCAGCACCGCGCCGACCGCCGGGAGGGCCGCGCGGACGGCATCGTCGATCTCGACCGGTCCGACGCAGGCGATGGCGTCGACCTCCCCGGCGGTGACACCGGCCCGGGCGAGGGTGGCCGCGCACTGCGGTCCGATGGCGGCGGCCAGATCCTCGCGCGCGACCACGCGACTGCGCACCGGGGCCAACAGTTCGGCACCGGGCCGCGCGCCCTCCCCCGCGCGGCTCATCAGGAAGACCGCCGCACCCTCCGACAGCGGCGCGCCGGTATCGCCCGCGGTGTGCGGGTGGATACGCGAGCGTTCGGCGGACAGTTCCTCGGCCGCGCCGACGACAACGGTGTCGGCCCGGCCGGTGTCGAGCAGTCGGCGCGCGTAGTTGAGCGCGAACAATCCCGCCGCGGCGCCGCCCGCCACCGTGGCGTTCGGTCCGGCGAGCTTGTGCCAGATGGCCGAACGCCCTGCGGCACAGTTCATCACGGTGTTCGGGAAACGCGCGGGATCGACCAGGTACGGTCGCTCCTCGGTCAGCGAATCGCGGGTGAAGCGCATGGTGGAGGCCACGCTGCCCGCGGTGGTTCCCAGTACGATCGCGCTGTCCGGCCCGATGAGATCGGCGACGCCGGGTTCGCGCATGAGATTGCCGATGGCGGCGACCGCCAGGGCGGTGACGCGGTCCATGCTGCGGGTGCCTGCCTTGCCGAGGGTGCCGCGGATATCGAATCCCGGCACCGTCCCCGTGACCGCGGTCCGCCCGCCGCCCGCGGCGAATCCGGCGCGGAAATCCTCGTGGGTCCGACCGTAGGGCGACAGCGTCGACCAGTGACTCAGTGCTGTGGTTGCCATGCGAAATCCATCCTGCCCTCGGCGTTCACGCCGCGGCGGTAGCCGGCTTCGCGAGTACGACCACGGCATTGTTGCCGCCGAAGGCGAGTCCGTTGTTCTGGACCACCTTCAGGTCGTAGTCGATCGCCCGGTTGGGTACGCAGTCGAGTCCGCATTCGGGGTCGGTCTCGACATGGTTGATCGTCGGCGGAATGAAACCGTTGTCGATGGCAAGGGCGCAGGCGATGGACGACAGTGCGCTGGCCGCGCCCATGGTGTGCCCGATCATCGACTTGATGGAATGGTGCGCGGCGCCCGGTCGCCGAATACCGCTCGGATGGCGCGGGATTCGGTCCGGTCGTTGGCCATCGTGCCGGTGCCGTGCGCGGAGATCAGGTCGACGCCGTGCGGGTCGACGCCCGCGTCGGCGAGCGCGAGGCGCATGCATTCGGCGATGCGATCCTCATTGGGCGCGACCGGATGATCGGCGTCGCAGTTGAGGCCGAAACCGAGGACTTCGGCATAGATGTGCGCCCCGCGCGCCACGGCCGCGTCCCACGGTTCCAGCAGCACCACCCCCGCGCCCTCGCCGGTGAGTATGCCGCGCCGCCCGGAGTCGAACGGGCGGCACAGGTCCGGTGCGACGGTGCCGAGCCGGTAGAAGCCCGCGAAGGTCTTCTGGCACACCGAATCCGCGCCGCCGCACAGCGCGTAGTCGACCTCGCCCAGACGCACCGCGTCGTAGCCGTAGCCGATGGCGTAGTTTCCCGCCGCGCACGCGGTGGTCAGGGTGACGGCCTCGGTGTCGACCAGATCGAGTTCGGCCGCCACCGCCGCCGACAGCCGCGCGGCGGGCACCCGCCGGGCCAGCACCGGGTCGAACGGCGCGTCCTCGCGTCCTCCGGCGACATCCTGGCGGACCAGGTCGTCGAGATCGCGCGATTCGCCGTCGGTGGTACCGATGGCGACCAGCGAGGTCGCCGCGCGCAGGGATTCGGCCGGAAGCCGACTGTCGGTCAGCGCCATGTTCGCCGCCGCGGCGGCGAACAGACTGGATCGGCCGTAGTCGCGCGGGGTGATGCGAGCGACCGCCGCCGCCGGATCGAAATCGGTGACCTCGCAGCCGATGCTGTGTTCGAATCCCGCCGTCTCGAACGCCGTGATCGGCTGCGCGCCACAGGATCCCGACCGCAGACCGGTCAGGAAGTCGGCCGCGCCCGCGCCGATGCTGCTGATCGGACCGACGCCGGTGATGGCAACCCGGCGGCCTGTCCGCGCGTGGCTCACGACGCGGCCCCGACGCGATCGGATTCGACCAGCACCTGATGTATTCCGTCCAGGGAACTCATGCGGGTCAGATTCGCCTGGTCGATCTTGACCCGGTACTTCTTCTCCAACGCGGACAGTATCTCGATCGCCAGCAGTGAATCCGCGCCGTGGTCGTCGACGAAGTGACTGCCCGAGGTGACCTCCTCGGGGTCGAGTTCGAGGATGTCACAGACCAGGACCTTGATGTCGGCGCGATCGGTGTCGGTGAGCTGCATGATGGAACTCCTCACTGGGACTTGCTCATTCGAATGCCGGTGCGCGAGCCGGACCGGCAGGTATCGAGGGAACGGCGCGCGCGGATGGCGTGCGCGCCGGGAATTGGATCAGGCGAGTCGGACGTGGACCCGCGCCCCGCCCATGACCTGTTTGCCATCGGCGGTCTTGGCGGTGAGCCGGACGACCGCGCGGCGGTCGGGAAGCTTCTCCTCGACCACGCCGCGCACGATCATGCGACCGCCCTCGTCGTCGTCGGGCACCACCACCGGATGGGAGAAACGGGTCACGGTGTAGCCGAGCACCGCGCCCGGATCACCGAGCCAGTCGCTGACCAGCCTGGTGGCGGCGGCGATGTTCAGGGTGCCGTGGGAGATGACGTCGGGCAACCCCACCGAGACGGCGACGCGCTCGTTCCAGTGCGTGCCGGTGAAATCCGAACAGGCCCCGCAGTAGCGCAACAGGTCGACGCGCTTCAGCACCACCTCGTGATCCGGCAGCGCGTCGCCCACCGAGACCGCGTCGTAGTCGAGCCGCGCCGTCATGCCACCGCCTCCAGTCCGGGGACGTGGCGGGAGATGATGCAGTTGCGTACCACGGATACCGTCGCGCCCTCGTGGTCGTCGATGGTGTGGGTCATGTCGAACTGGTCGTGCGGGCCGACCTCGGTGATGTCGGTGACCTTCGTGGACATGACAAGCAGGTCGCCGGGGTGGATCGGGCGCACGGTGGACACCGACTGCGCGCGGTGCACGCAGATCGGCTTGGCGCGTTTGCCGAATTCCGGGTCGTAGAGCGGCCATCCGCCGAATCGGAAGAAAAGGATGACCGGGAAGCTTGGCGGTGCGATCACATCGGGATAGCCCGCGGCGCGGGCCGCTTCGGGGTCGAGGTAGACCGGGTGCGGGTCGCCGGTGGCCAGGGCGTAGTCGCGGATCTTCTCGCGGCTCACCTCGTATGGGCCTACCGGACCGAATTCGCGGCCGATGAAATCGCGGTTGAACACGGACATGTCATCAACTCTCCATGGCGTCGAAGTACCGGCGCATCTGCGCGAACATCCTCGTGAGGTTGTTGCTGTACATCTCGGTGACGGTGGTGTCGGGTGCGGCGAGCAGCCGATAGCAGGACTGGCCCCACCGCACCGGGTTGTCGATCTGCATGCTCAGCAGTTCGGCGACGGTATCGGATTCGTAGGGTCGCCCGGTGACGTTGGCGATAACCGGAATCGTCGGCGCGCCGAACGTGGTCGCGGCGAACACCTCCGCCAGCTCCCGCCGTGCGCGCGCCATATATCGGGAATGGAAGGGACCGCTGACCGCCAACGGGCGCACCATCTTCGCACCGGCCGCCGTCAGCGGCCGTGCGCACGCGCCCAATTCGTCCAGCGGACCCGAAAGCACCACTTGCCGTGGCGTGTTCAGATTCGCCACATCCACGCCGGTGATCCGCTCACGGCCGAGGACATAGGCGATGACCTCTTCGGACAGTCCGATGACCGCCGACATGCCGCCGTCCTCGACCTTGCTCATGGCCGCGGCCCGCGCCTGGACCAGGCGCAGACCGGTCGCGAAATCGAAGACCCCGGCGGCGAGCAGCGCGTTGTATTCGCCGAGACTGTGTCCGAGCACCAGCGAGGGCCGCGGCGCGTCCTCGAGGTGGGCCAGATAGTGCAGCGCGTTGACGACGAACAGCGCGGGCTGGGTGTATTCGGTGCGGCCGAGACAGTCGTCGGCATCCTCCAGACACAGTGTGCGGACGCGATATCCGAGGATCTCGTCCGCCTCGGCGACCAGATCCGTATAGCGGTCGAACAGCTCGCCGCCCATGCCGACGCGCTGGCTGCCCTGTCCGGGAAACACGACGACCTCGGCGATGGCGTTCATCGCGACACCTCCACCAGCAGCGCCGGGCACGCGCGGGCCGACTTGATGCCGCGGTCGGCCCGGCCGAGCCGATGTCGGACGGTGCCGTGCAGCACGGTGCCGGACGCGGCCCGCCCGTCGAGCAGCCCCTCGCCGGGGAACAGCGAGAAGGTCCAGCTCTCGCGCTGTTCGCAGTCGGGCATCTCGCGGCCGCACTGGAGCGTGCGCGCACCCCAGACCTGGCGGATCATGAGGTCGCGGGTGTCGCTGCCGTCGACGACGAAGTAGTGCGGGTCCTGTTCGCCGACGATGTCGTTGTAGCTGCCCGCGGCGATTCCGGCGGAACTCACCACCGACACCGCGAGGGTCCAGTCCATGCCCTCATCGGTCACCGACACGCCTTCGGGCAGCGCGTCGTCGACGAAGTCGGCGGTGCGCACCTCGACCTGATCGACGCGCAATTCCCGCGGCACCGCCGCGCGCACGTCCAGCCGCGCGGGATCGGGAATCAGGACCGGACCGTAGGTGACGTCCTCGGCGAAACGCGCCTTGGCGAAGCGTTCGCCGAGCGCATCGGCCAGGCGGTGGGCCTGTTTCCAGTCCGCGGCGGTGAATGTCTCGCGCAGGTATCGCGCGTCCGGGACCGGCAGGCCCGCGTCCTCGAGCCCGGCGCGGACGGAAGTCAGGCTGTTCCATCCCGACTCGGCGAGGTATTCGACGAACGGATCAGGCATGTTGGATATCTCCCGTGTCCGGTGTGAGGTGCTCGATCGTGGTCGCCAGTTCATCCAAGGCGCGCTGCCAGACCTCGCGGGACCGACACGCCGGAGGCGGATCAGGATGGCCCGTCCACCGGACCGCCTCCCGAATGCCGTGCAGGGAACTCAGCACCCAGATCGGCAGTCCCACCAGATCGTCGGGCCGCACCCGCTCGTACTCGACGGCCACGCCGAAGGAGCCTGCGACGGTCTCGAGTAGTCTGCGCGTGACACCGGGCAGGATCGGCGCGTCAGGACGGGGGAAGCACAGCGTCTCACCGCGCCACCAGCCGATCGAACTGAACGCGCCCTCGAGGACATATCCGTCGGAATCGGTGAGCAGCGCCTCGTCGGCGCCGAAATGTGCCGCGATCTGACGTAGTTCGGTCAGCTGTCGCTGGTCCGGGCCTTTGATCGTCGGTTCCGAGCGCGGGTCCGGCAGGGTCGCGGTCCATATCCGCGCCGTGGTCAGCACCTGCGGCATCCGCCGCACCCGCAGCCCGAGTTCGCCGTCGCGCGAGCACTCGATCCGTGGGAACCAGCGACCCGTCGATGGCACCAGCGGATGCGCCTCGGCCAGGAATTCCGCCACGGCGGACCCGCTCGCCGGGTGACGCGCGAGGACCGAAGCCGTGAAACGGATCTCGTGCAGGTCGCGGCCGCGCACACGCCCATCGGTCACCAGCCACGAGTCCATCACGTCCACCGCGCCGAGTTCGTCGGCGGGTACGAGTCGGCCGTCCACCGGATCGAATCCGAACAGCTCATCCACGTCCGCCTCCGACCGTGAGACCGGTTCGCGGCGCGAGGAACACCCGGGCCAGCGCCGCCGCCTTGAGCAGCATCTCCTCGTACTCGGCCGTGGGATCGGAGCCGAGCACGAGCGCGCCGCCCGCGCCGACCGACAGGCTGTCGCGCCAGCGCACCGCGGTGCGGATGACGATGTTCAGGTCGGCGGTCCCGTTGAACCCCAGATACCCCAGCGTGCCCGAATAGACCCCGCGCGCTTCGGTTTCCAGCTCGTCGACGATGTCGGTGGTGCGCAGTTTCGGCGCACCGGTCATCGAACCGCCCGGGAAGCACGCGCGCACGACGTCGAGCGCGCCCACGCCGTCGGCCAGTTCGCCGCGCACGGTCGAAACCAGTTGGTGCACGGTGGTATAGGTCTCGGTGGCCATGAACTCCGGCACGCTCACCGTTCCGACCCGACACACCCGGCCGAGATCGTTGCGCAGCAGGTCCACGATCATGAGGTTCTCGGCCCGGGTCTTGGGGTCGGCCGACAGACTCGCGCGCAGCCGCTCGTCCTGCTCCGCGGTCGCACCGCGCGCCGCCGTGCCCTTGATCGGTTTGCTCTCCACGACCCGGTCACGGTCGATGCGCAGGAACCGTTCCGGGGACGAGCAGTGCACCGTCAGCTCGCCGCAGCGCAGGAATGCCGCGTAGGGAGCCGGATTGGTCCGCCGCAGCCGCAGGTAGGCGTCGAGTTCGTCGGCCACCGGCGGTGCGGGCAGGTGCACGTTGTTGGTGAGGCAAACCTCGTAGCTGTCCCCGGCCAGCAGCCGTTCACGGACCCGTGCGATGGCGTCGAGGTATTCCCCGCGCGGGCGCGCGAACGGTTCCACCGCGTCGCTGTCGACCAGTGCGCCGCCCGTGTCGTGCGGCGGGTCGAGGGCGGCTTCGCGCCGCGCGGAACGCAGTGCGCGCGTGGTGTTGTCGAGCCAGCCGAGCGCGGCCGACACCCGCGAGGAGCCGACCACGGCCACGACGTATGTCCGCGCGGCCTCGTGGTCGACCACGACGAGGTGGTCGGCCCGCATCCACACCGCGTCGGGCGTCGGCGCGACATGGCGGCGGTTCAGACCGCATTCGGCCTTCATCTCGTAGCCGAAGTAGCCCACGTAGCCGCCGGTGAGGTCGAAGGGCAATCCCTCGGCCCCCGCCACGGCGGTATCGAGCCTGCGGCCGAGGGCATCGAAGATCGATCCGGCTTCCAGGTGCGTGCCGGTGTGGGTGTGCACCCGCACATGTTCGGTGCCCACGTCGTAGGTCAGGGTCTCACCGGCCACACCCATGTCCGCGCCGAGGAAGGAGAACCGCGACATGCCCTCGACCACGCGCGCCGAGTCCAGCCAGAACATCCGCTCGTGCGCGCCGAAGATCTCGCGGGCCACGAATTCGGTGTCGACCTCGTGCTCCACGACCCGCCACTGCACCTCGAGCGCCTCCGGCGACCGCGGCTCGACCGCAGCACCCGCGCGGATCTCGATCGGATCGGAGGCCGAATCCCGGGCCAGGCGAAGGAAGTTCGCGATCAGCTCGCCGCCGTATTCGGTGGACACCGACTCCGGGTGGAACTGCACGCCCCAGCGCGGCAGGCTGCGGTGCCGCAAGGCCATCACCACATCGTCCTCCGAGGTCGCCAGCGCCTCGAGCTCCCCCGGCAGCGGCGCGGGCACGTGCAGGGAGTGGTATCGCACCACCTTGAAGGGGTTCGGAATGCCTTCGAACAGATCCTCCTCGCAATGCCGCACATCGCTGACGTGGCCGTGGCGCGCCCGCGGCGCGCTGTCCACCCGGCCGCCGAAATGCGCGCCGATGCCCTGATGTCCGAGGCAAACCCCGAGCACGGGCAGCCCGCGCCGCCGAATCACCGCCGCGCTGTAGCCGAAATCGGCTTCGCGGGTGGGATTTCCCGGACCCGGCGAGATTATCGCGGCGTCGAAGTCGTCCAGATCCAGCTGATCCCAGCGCAGGTCGTCGTTGTAGGCCACCGTCGGCGGCACACCGGTGGTGGCGGCGATGAGCTGATAGAGGTTGTAGGTATAGGAATCGTGATTGTCGACCAGTAACGTGCGCATTGCTCATCCCCCCGGGGGAACATCCGGTAACGGTGTGTCTACGGTGGTCCGCGACCAGTCGAAGGGAATGTCGTCCATGACATCCCAGGCCAGGCAGAGCCGGTGCAGACCGCTGAAATCCTGGAGGAGCCGGGTCGGCCCTCCCCCCTCCCGTACATCGGCCACGATCCGCTCGGCGTCGGGAATCCGCTCGTATTCCAGGATCGCCGACCAGGTGGTGAGATCCGTGGCGGCGAAGGCGTCCATGGCGCGGGCCATCGTGTCGAGCAGTAGCCGCCGGTCCTCGGCCCGCATGTCGTGGTAGACGATGCCCGCCAGCTCCGCGGCCACCGACGAATGGCAGTATTCGTCGCGGCTGTGCAGATCGGCGGTGGTCCGGTTGAAAGGCTGTACCGTTCGGTCCTTCGCGACCAGGTCGAGATAGGCGTTGATGGAGATCTCGGCGACCGTGGTGTAGGCCAGACTCACCACGGCGGCGGCGCCGGGCGATTCGATCGCGGCGGCATCGTGATCGCGCCGGTGGGAACGCACCTTGTGCGACAACGGCAGATGCCGCTCCGACAGCGCCCACCCGCGCGCCTTTCGGGTGGCCACGCAGGCATTGACATGCATGAGCGTGTGATATTGCTCGTCGACCATGGCCTGGGTCGCGGCCACGATCAGCGTGTCGCCGAGACCGGTGCCGAAGGCGTCGTCGGCCAGTGCCTGGAATCCGGGATTGACCACATGCTGCTCGATGTCGATGACGTTCTTGTTGAACGCGATCCACCCCCAGGCGTTCAGGCGGTCGCGGACGGTCCGCGGCAACCGGAGATAGGCGGGGTGATCCCGAAAGGGAATCAGGGCTTCCGGGAAATCCGGTCGCAGCGGATCGAAGAATTCCAGGAGATCGGGTTCGTCGCGTTTCACCGAGGCGCGGCGGCCCCAATTCGCCGCCAAGCGGTTGATCACCGCGCTCTCGACGGGATCGGCCGGATCGTGGACGGGCAGATCGGGTGCTGTCGAAGCCATGACCTGCGTTCCTTTCAGTTCTGCGCGGGGTCGGGCCGCCGGACCACCGCTGTGGAGCGCATGAGGAATTCGCCGAGGAATCCGTCGTGCGGCACCCCGAAATCCATCCAGTAGGTCGGCACGTCGCCGACGTACACATTGCGGATCGACACGTCGTCCACCAGTGCGGTGACGAAGTCGTCGTCGTCGGTGAACGCGGTGAGCACGAGACTGTCGCGCAGCACCGACAGCTCACCGGGTGACCACGGCAGCACCCACGCGCACGGATAGGGCATCTCCGCGCCGGCCTGCGGCGCGTCGGACCGGTCGCAGGTGTACAGCGTCGGGCGCAGCGCGGCGCTCCCGTCGCCGAACGGGACCACCATGTCCTCGGCGGGCAGTACCGCGTGCGCGCCCCGCGCGACCCGCGCGACCGCGCCGGCCACGGCGCGCGCGGACGCCTCCGTACCGCACGGCAGCACGGCGGCGCGATCCTCCGGCGGCAGCGCGGGCAGCGCGGCCAGCCTCTCGGCGATGCGCTCGGCGACCGCGCGGTGGTCGCCGTCGACGAAGACCGCGGTCGCGTTCACGCAGGCGGTGCCGCCCTGGTGCGCGATCGAGTCGACCGCCGATTCGATGTGACGATCCGAGATATCGCCCGTGAGCACGATTTTCGACCGCCCTGGCCCCTGCGGCAGCACCCGCGGATCGTCGCGGTAGCGCGCGACGACATCGTCGCCGCCGTAGACGAGTCCGAGATCGGCGGCGGCCAGCAGCGGCGTGACGATGCGCTGCGTGCCGGGCAGCAGCGCGATCTCGGGACCGGTGAACCCGACCTCCCACAGGGCGGCGACGAGCCGGTGCGGGGTGAACGGCTCACGCCGCGACGGCCGCACCGCCACGCCGTAGCCGAGTGCGACGGCCTCCAACCACAGCGAATGCACCCCGGGGTGGTTGCCCGCGGCGTTGACCGCGAGACTGCGCCCGCGCCGCGCCCACACCGCGCGACCGCCCGCGACATCGGTCCACACGGCCTCGGCCCGCGCGGGCATGGCCGCGTACGCGGTGTCAACGGCCCGGCGCGCGGCCTCGCCGATGACCCGCGCCGCGGACTCCACCACGGTCACCGGCAGACCCGAGACCGCCGTGACCGCGGCACGGTACTCGGCCGCCGACACCCCCGCCACCGTGCCGTCGGCGAACAGATCGCCCGCCGCCGCCAGGAGTTTCGACCTTTCCTCGATCGAGCGGGCCGGGGCGGTGCCGGTCTCGGCGAGCGTGCGTGTGACGAACAGTTCGGGCACCAGGCCCAATTCGGCCCTCGGCACCCCGCGGATATCGGCTATCTCCTCGCGTTCGATCGGCGCGTAGCGGCCGCGGCTGCCGAGCGCCTCGAGCATCGCCACCACCGTCAGTACACACCTTCGATGACGGTGGCCTCGTCGAAGGAGGCCAGCGGCGCCACGTCGGCGACCGCGTCACCCGGCATACCTGGCTGTGGCTCGCATCGAATCGCGGTGTCGCGTTCGGCGTTGTTCGGCAGGAACATTCCGCGCGACACCAGATTCATGACCACCTGTCCGCGCTGCCCGTACTCGACCCGCTCGCCGGTCTCGGGATGCACGACGGAGAAGGCGATGAACGGCCCCATCGGATCGAAGACGCAGGGGTCATCGTCGCGCAGCCCGATCCGCTCCATCGACCCGCCCAGCACCATGGTGCTGCCGTATCCGCCTTGGAGGGTGACACCGGGGAATACCTCGGTGCGGAACAGCCGCCGGGTGTCGGCGTCCATATGCATACCGCCCCACTGGATATAGCGGACCTTGGCGTTGATCAGGTCGGTCAGGCGCGGATCGGCGGCCATGCGCTCGAGCAGGGCGGGGGTGGTCACCATGACGGCACAGTCCTGCGTCTCGAGCAGATAGCGGGCCTGCTCGACCAGATGTTCGGCGTAGTGCCCCGCGCCTTCGACATCACCGGAGGCAATGCGCTTCTTGACCCAGCGCGGGTCCATGTCGATGGTGAACAGCATGCCGCCGCCGCGATGCGCCTGCTCCTTGAGCGCCGCGCCGAAGATGTGCGGACCCGAGGGCATGATACCCAGCCAATTGCCGCCCGGCTCCTGTCCGCGCCGCCGGAAATGGTCCACGCTGAAGGCGATCCAGCGATCGATCCATTCGTGCGTGGCCACCACGCGCTTGGGCGATCCGGTGGTGCCGCCGCTCTCGTAGACGCCGTAGATCTCGTCCTTGCGGATGCCCTGCGGCACAAGGTGTTCCACCGGGACATCGCGCAGATCGTTGACCACGTTGGGGAATTTCGCGAGATCGGCGTAGGTCCGTATCTGCTCGATCGGATCGAACCCCAGGGTGGGCAGCCGATCCAGCCAGAATCGGGAGCCGGTATTCGGATCGAAATGCCAGCGAACGGCGTCGCGAATCAGTTGGTCGGCATCCGGGTAGGTGCCGGCGGGACAGTCGAGTGCGCTGCCGCTCGCAATGGAAGTAGACATGCAGAACCTCTGATCAAAACTCGAATGGAATTGCGCGGCGCATTATTCCGCGCCTGTTCACCTCGCCCGGCCGACAGCGGGACGAGGGCACGTTCGAACACCGGACGCGACGGCCCGGTGGATCGAACTTATTTCGTCAGATCAATTGGCGGTGGCCGACGCGGTGAATTCCAGCACCAGCCGCGGATCATAGAAGAGATCGGCGCGGGTGATCACGCCGTTGTCGATGGTGAGGATCTCGGCGGCCTCGGTGCTGCCTTCGGTCCCCGGAAGTTCCCAGGCGACAACCGATATCACGGTATCGCCCGCGGCGTATTGGCGCAGGACCCGAAAATTCTGGGCAACAGGGCCGAATTGCTGCGCCATGACCTGCACCTCCGCCCTGCCGTGAAAAGTCCCGACCGGGCCGGTGAAAACGAAATCCTCGGACAGGGGAACATCGGCGAGATTTCCGTTCGACGATGTCCACGCCCGATAGTAGAGATCAACGGCTTCGCGGTTCGACATAACTCTCACTCCCCGGTTCAGAGTATGGTGGGCGCCGCTTCGTGCATCTCGACCGCCTCGGCGGAAGCGCCTGAGCGACGTACCCCTTCGATAGCGCTGACAAAACCCAAGCTAGCACCGCGTCGAAGGGCTGTCAGGCGCCGAGATTCGGGCTTCAACCTCCGAATCGGCGAATACGCTGCGGTTTCATCGCGAACATTAACAACAGATGAACTACGAAAATAGCGGGTTCCGGTCATATTCGCTCCGCGGCGACTCGTCGGAAACTCACGATATGAATGACTCGCCGAATACGAAGAAGCCCGAGCCCACGGCGCGGCCGCCGTGATCGCACGCGCGGTGGTGAGGCGCGTCACCGCGCGCCGCAATCCGCCTCGGGCAGACGGCGATATCCCGCGATGAGCCCGAAAGACAGTTCACCGTAGGCGATCTCGAGCTCCGCGAGTCGCGTCCACGCGGCGTGCATCTCGTTGCCCGCCGGATCGATGGTCATGAGCAGATGGAAGGCGAGCGCCGACGCGGCGGCCATGCGATCGATGGTCACGCCGAGGGTTTCGGCCACGGTCGGCGCACCGGGTCGCGGGACGGGCAGCGTCACGCGCGCCCACCCGTCGATCTGTCCCCTGAGTTCGTCTCGGCGGGAATCGATCTCGGCCGCGCACTCGGGACGCTCGCGGCGTTGCCGGTGCAGTTCGGCCAAGTCGAACGCCTGGGTGCACAGCGGCCCGAGCAGATAATGGCCCCGCAGGGCCGCGAGCAGCTGGTCCTTGGAGGGCAACACCTCACAGACGACGCTTCGCCCGGCTCCCATCGGCGAATGCCCTCCCCTCGTCGGCGCTCGGTGTCTCCCCCGTGAGTACCACCGCGCGCCCGGGCTAACGCATCGAGTCCGGTTGCGCGACTGTGTCCGACGCCACTTTCGCCGATCCGCGCGCGCCCGCCGCGACCGCGCCGCCCCCGCCCTCTACGCCCCCGTCCACGACGGTCGCGAGCCGGGCGCCGAGCGCGTTGACCTGATCACGCAGGGCGATCACGGTCTCCAGCGGCCAGTCCACCTCGGCCAGTACCGATTCGATCATCCCCCGCGCGCGATCCTGGAGCGCGCGACCCGCGTCGGTGGCGCGCAATTCGACCGCGCGCCGATCGGTGGAACTGCGCACGCTCTCCACCAATCCGTGCGCTTGAAGTCGCTGGATGAGCGGGGAGACCGTACCGTAGTCGAGACGCAGCCGCGCACCGAGTTCCTTCATGGTCATACCCGGTTGCTCCCAGAGCGCGAGCAGGGCGAGATATTGCGGGTAGGTCACCTCCATCGCGTCCAGGAACGGCCGGTAGGCCGCCGTCATGGCGCGAGAGGTCGAATACAGGGCAAAGCACAGTTGTGCGGTGAGCGAGAGCAGGTCGGTATCGGTTGCGGCCGCTTCGACACGCACCACTGGTGTGGGATGCGCTTCGGGCATATTTGCACTGTACGCACACCATTCCGGTAGGTGGCGCTGACGTGGGAATATCCGTCCGCAGCGGTCAAGCGGGCGCCGCGATCCGCGACACGAGGCCGATGGCGGCGTCCCCCTCGATCCGGCCGTCCCCGCCCACCACGCCGATCGATGCCACCGCGAGGCAGCCCGAACACGACCGCGCCGACCGCGAACGGCGCGCCGACCGAACACCGCCCGCACGGCCGCGCGCGGACGGTGCCGGAATCGGAACGAGTGCGCCGGAGAAAGATCAGATCACGGAGTTCATGATCGTGCCCGCGCTGGTCGCGATCGCGCCGCCGGCCATGGCGCCCGCGATCATCTTCGGCGACTGCAAGGCACCGCCGTTCCACTTCTCCCAAGCGAAGCGACCGCCGCCATAGGTGATGGCGGTCAATCCGGAGAGCTGCACCAGCCAGGTGAAGTACCGGCCCATCTGTAGCAGCTTGTCCGCCAGCGGCGGGGCTTCCGGTGTCGGGTTGCCGACCTGCGCGAGGACGGTGTCGTGTAGCGCGCAGAGGATCATGCTCACTTCATGCTCCTTCACGGATGACGAGGTGATGCCGAATCGGGAAACTCACGAACCGAGATCGGAAAACTCACGAACCGAGCGCACGAAAGTACACGGAAGAACGCGTGGACCGCATCAATTGAACCGCATCGAGATCACGCGTAGGGCCGGACACACCGAATTCGCACGTCCGGGCCATGTATTCACCGCGCGCCGTAGAGCGCTCCATGTGCGCTGCCGCCGACGTCTCACCCCACGCGGACGACGAGTTTGCCGAAGTTGCGGCCTTCGAGCATGCTGATGAACGCCTCGGGGGCCTGCGCGAGCCCCTCGACGATGTCCTCGCGATAGCGGACCTTGCCTTCGGCGACCCAGCCCGCCATGTCCCGCAGGAAATCCCGGTACATCTCGCGGACGAATTCGCTCTGGATGAAACCGCGTATGGTCAGACTCTTGGTGAGGACGCGGGAGTAGAACAAGGGCAGGCGATCCGGCCCCTCGGCGACAAGCCCGCACACCGGTACCCGCGCGTAGGTGTTGAACAGGGGATAGACCGCCGCCGCGACCGCGCCGCCGACATTCTCGAAGTAGATGTCGATACCGTCGGGCACGGCGGCCCGCAGCGCCTCCGGGAAATCCGGGTCGCGATGATCGAGGGCGGCGTCGAAGCCCTCCACCATAGCGTCCGCCCTTACCGCGACCCGCGCGCCGCGACCGCGAGTCGAGCGAACTGCGCGCGCCCCGCATACAAATCGTAATATCAACGCGCGCAATGCTATTCGAAAGATCCGCCCGGATCTCACCATACGGGCGGAGCAATGGCACAGCAATGCGGGCGAAATGCCGCGGCAATGCGCGAATGGTCTCATCGACGCATCGATTCTGCGGGCCCGCCGTCGCGCCCGCCCCCCCGCCGCGAGGATGCCCCGGAAGAGGTGCCATGTTCGAAACCTGTTACAGCCCATACGATGTCGCCCACCTCCTGCGGCATCGATACGGATTGCCGGTCGAACTCGCCGCCGCGCGCGCCACCGTCGTGTGCGGTCAACTGCTGGACGCGGTCGACATGCCCGCCGGTCTCGGTTCCCGGGTACTCGACATCCTGCACGAGCGCAATGTCGGGCCGGTGGTGGTAGATCCGCGCGACACCACCTGGACTTTCCTGGTCACCCCGGTCGCCCGCGCCGATGGTTACCACCGCGACATCCTGCTCGCGCATGGCGCAGGCGTGCGCGCCGCCGGACGACGGGTGATGCTCCCGATGTCGGACCACGGATTCGGCTGGCGCTGGGCGCGCGCACCCCGGCCGGGAGCACTGCGACTACCGGCGGGCTCGACCGTCTCGGACGCTCTCGTCCGCCTCGCCGGAGCGCCGCGACCGAAACCGGACAACCCTGTCAGGGATAGCGCGTCGAACAGTGAGGCGACGTCTCCGGTGGGCTGCCGACCGTAGGGTTCGCACGGTATGCGCGGACGGTGCGGCGCGGTCGTGTCACATGTGCGTCACCTACTGTGATCGTCCACGGCAGATCCGCCGGTTCACCAGTCGCGAATGTCGGCGAGTTCCGTAGCAGACCGATCGACGCACCAGCCGCCGACTACCCGGTCGAGAACGTATACCGAGGTAGTGACACTCGTACTCACCGGTTCCGTGACCCTTCTGTGTCTTGCTCGTCCTATGAATCAAGAATTACGGTTCCTCTAAGCAAATAACCAGCGACCCACGGGGTGCGGGGCTTCCACGAGATGGACCCGGGCTCGGCAATCGAACTCGCCCAACCAGCGGGAGCAGGTCATGAAACGTGCCAAGGTTGTTTTCGCCACCGCCGCCATCATTCTCGCCGGAGCCGGGGCTCTGGATATTCTCGGGGATCAATCGGTGCCGACCGACACCGTCCGAATAGCCGGCATCTCCGGCGACGCCGCGACCTCCCGGTCCGGCGGCTTCCGCGTCGACGTGCCGCGCACCGTCAGCTGCCCGATAGAAGCCTCCGCGATCAGCGGCGGCTGAATCCCGCACGCGGGGCGCCGCGGCGCGCCGCCCCGCCGCGCATCAGTCCAGGTACACCGGCAGCGTACGGTGACCGTTCGACACGAAGCTGCCGACCGGCTCCAACGCCGAGACCTCGACGGCCAGTCGCAGATTCGGGAAACGGGTGAACAACGCGGGCAGCGCGATATCGGCCTCGAGTCGGGCCAGCGGCGCGCCGATGCAGTGATGGGCTCCGTGCCCGAACGACACGTGATCCTTGTTCGCGCGGTGGATGTCGAACTGCGCGGCCGTGGCGCCGTGCACTTTCGGATCGCGGCCCGCGGCGGCGTACGAGGCCAGAATCGCCTCGCCCTTGCCGATGCGGATACCGTCGACATCGATGTCCTCCACCGCGTACCGCAGCGGCAGATGCGCCACCGGCGCCTGGTAGCGCAGCGTCTCCTCCACCACCTCCGTCCACGGCACCTGGCCGCCGACCACCTCGGCGCGCTGCCGAGGATGGGTCAGCAGCGCGACGATGGCCTGGTCGAGCAGATTCACCGTGGTCTCGTGACCGGCGTTGATGACCAGCATCAGGGTGTCGACCAGCTCCCGTTCCGAGAGCGCGGAACCGTCGTCCTCGTCGCGGGTACGCAGGAGCACGCTGGTCACGTCCTCGCCCGGATTGTCGCGCCGGAACGCGACCAGTTCGCTGACCAGACCGTACATCTCGATGTAGTTGGCCTGCGCTTCCTCCGGGCCGAAGGAGGTGTCGAAGAAGCCGTCGACGCATTTGTGCATGCCAGGACCGAGATGGTCGGGCACACCCATCATCTCGGTGATGACCTCGATCGGCACCGGATAGGCATAGTCGGCCCGCAGGTCGACGGCTGTCCCGCTCGGGATCTGCGCCAGCCGGTCCAGCAGTTTCGCCGTGATCTCCTCGATCCGCGGGCGCAGCCCGGCACTGCGGCGATGGGTGAAGGCAGGCGACACCAGTTTGCGTAGTCTGCGGTGTTCGCCGCCGTAGGCGGTGAACATGTTCTCCACCGCGACCCACGGGTGCAGCGGCCACGCCTCGGTGATCTCACCGTCGATGAATGCCGTCCAGTGGCGGCGCGGATCCTTGGACACGCGCGGATCGGCAAGCAGTTCCTTGAGAACGACGGCGTCGGTCACCGACCAGGCGGGCACCCCGCCGGGTAACCCCACCCGTGCGATCGGCCCGCGACCGCGGATCCGCTCCGATTCGCCTTGGATATCGGCGCCGGTCAGATCCAGGGCGATCGTTTCATTCTCCATCGAGGAACTCCTTAGACCAGATTCATCTGTGGGGACGGCGGGAAGACGACGGGCAGGGCAGCGAGCGCGCGGTGGAAGGGTCCCGGCCGCCAGACCAACTCGCTCACGGGTACCGAGAGGTCCAGTTCCGGCAACGCGTCGAGCAACTGGTCGATGGCGTCCTGCACGATGAGGTAGGCCACCGACTTGGCCGGGCACGCGTGCGGCCCCGCGCTCCAGGCCAGATGCGACCGGTTGCCGGTGCGGTCGCCGCCGCGGATCGCCGGATCGTTGTTGCAGGCCGACAGGCTGATCAGCACCGGCTGGTGCGCAGGCAGCCAGGTGTTGTCGATCAGGATCGGCTGGCGCGGGTAGGAGGTGCAGAAGTTCGCCATCGGCGGGTCGTTGAACAGCACCTCGTCCAGCGCGTCGCGGGTGGACAGGCTGCCGCCGAGGACATTGCCGCCGAAGCGTTCGTCGGTGACCATCAACAACAGGGTGTTGGCGATGAGGTTCTGCTGCGGTTCGATGCCCGCGCCGTAGAAGCTGATCAGCTGGCACAGCATCTCGGTGTCGTCCAGATTCGCCGGGTGATGGGCCAGGCGGGAGGTCACGTCGTCGCCGGGCTCGGCGCGGCGCAGCGCGATCAGTTCGAGCAGCGCGGTGCTCAGCATCTCCATGCCGCGGGCCGCCTCGACGGTGTCGAACAGCATCGCCATCCCCGTCGCCACCCGCTGCCCCAGCTCGGTCGAACAGCCGACCATCCTGTTGAGCACCTCGAAGACCAACGGGAAAGCGTACTGGGTCACCAGATCGGCGGATCCGCTCTCGCAGAAGGAGTTGATCAGCGGGACCGCGATGCGCTCGATGGTGGCGTGCAGCGCGTGCAGGTCGATGCCGTCGATGGCCGCGACGTAGGCCTGCCGGTAGCGCGCGTGGGTCGGACCGCTGTTGCGCAGGGCGTTCGGATACCACTCCATCATCGGCCTGATCGGCGAGTCCGCGGGCACGCTGTCCTGCCAGGCGCGGGGATCGGCCGGGAAGTGTTCGGGATCGTTGAGTATCCGCACCGCGGTCTGATAGCCGAGCACCAGCGTGGCCGGTACGTTCGGGGCCAGTTCGATCGGCACCATCGAGCCGTACTGCTTGCGGGCCTCACGGTAGGCGCGGTGCGGATCTGCGGCGAACTCGGGGGTGTGCAGCAGCATTCGGGGGCTGTCGTCGGAATCGACGGGCGATCCGTGCGCGACGGGGCATACTCCCGGCGTCTGAGACGGTACGGCGAAGTGTGGCGTGCTCAATGAATTAGCTCCAGAAAGGTGAAACAGCGTGGGATCCGGGGACCGATCGAGGAGAGCCGCCGTCCGCGTCGGGTCGCGTCTCGAGGCTCGCACCCCACCGCCAACCTGCCCACAACGCTTACGCTCAGCCTTCCTCGCACCGTTCGACTCGGCGACCCCGGACCCGAGGTCCAGCCTCGGACCGGAACTGCTGGTGACACGCCCGCGGGCGCGGGCGTTTTCGCCTCGAGAGGACCGACAAACGCCGCGTACAACAGTCGTCCCGAACCCGACGACCCGTTCACGGTAGCAGGACCGCATCCCGCTCACGCTCGATGTGTCAACATCTTTCGACGCGCGCCGCCGCGGTGGGGTCAACGTCGGGCGGCAGGCTGGTCGACGGTCGCCGGATGACTGCGGTGCATGGCCTCGATCAGGGCGGGCGTGTGTTCGGGCGCCGTGGCGTGCACGGACAGGATGTCGGCTACGCTCATGTACGCCTCGATGTCCTCGCTCGCGTCGAGGAAGACCCGCCTCGTGAGTTGTTGCAGGTAGACCAGATCGGGTAGATCGCCCTCGGCGAAACGCAGCACCGAGAACGAGCCCTCGGTCAGCGCGGGACCGCCCACCGGATCGGCGAGCACCTGGACCGCGATATTGGCGGCCCGCGCCGCCCGAGAGAGGTGTTCGAGCTGGGCCCGCCACACGGCCGAGCCGCCGATCGGGCGCCGCAGCGCCGAATCGTCGACAATCACCCACAACTGCGTGGGATCGGGCCGGTGCAGTATCTCCGCGCGGCGCATACGCAGCGCGACCCGGCGCTCGCGCATGGTCTCGGAATCGTCGGGATGCGCCAGGGTCAGCAGCGCCCGCGCGTAGTCGGCGGTCTGCAACAGTTCCGGCACCACCCGTGACTCGTAGCAGCGCACCATGCGCGCGGCCTGCTCGAGATGCAGATACGTGTCGAAGCCCGGCGGCAACCAGTCGGCATCGCGTTGCCACCAACCCGCGCCCACGACTCGCCGCGCGGCCTCGGTGACCGCCTCCCGGTCCGCGAACTCACTCGACTCCGGGGTATCCCGCGCGCCCATGCGCCGAGTCTGCCACGTGAACGTATCGAGAAGCTATCCCCAAATCGGGCTTTTTACAGGGCAATTCGCGAGAGCATCACCGAATCGAACTGTCTTGCTTGACCAGTCGTCACCGGTCAGACTGGACAGCGTCGTCTTACCGATGGCAGAGGGTGAAAGGGCGGAGCACGAGGATGACTGCGGACGAAACGATGGAGACTTCCATACCGTTGGACCGGCCGACCTCGGCGCGGGCATACGGGTGGATGCTCGGCGGCAAGGACAATTACGCCATCGATCGCGAGATCATCCTCCATGTGCTCCAGGGATTCCCCGAGTGCGTGGATATCGCGCGTCAGAACCGGCAGTTCCTCTATCGCGCGGTCCGCTACCTGGTCGAGGAGGCGGGTATCGGCCAGTTCCTCGACCTCGGCTGCGGCCTGCCGACCGACAACAATGTGCACCAGGTCGCCCAGACCTTCGATCCGCAGGCGCGCGTCGTCTACGTCGACATCGATCCCATCGTGCTCGCGCACGGTCGCGCGCTGCTCGCCGATCAGCAGAGCACCACCGTGATCACCGCCGATATGCGCGATCCCGAGGCGCTGCTCGCCGATCCCTCCGTGCGGCGGCTCATCGATTTCTCCGAACCGGTCGCGGTGTTGTTCCTGTCGGTGGGCCATCACCTCAAGGACGTCGACTCCGTGGGCGCGGGCGCGCAACACGCGTTGCGTCACATTATCGACACCGTGGCCGCACCGGGAAGCCATATCGCGTTCTCGCAGGTCGTCAGTGACGACCCCGAGATCGGCGGACGATTCGCGGCCCAACTCGACGGCGCCGGAATCCCGTGGCAGAACCGCACGCCCGCCGAGGTCGACGCGCTGTTCGACGGGCTGGAACCGATCGAGCCCGGACTGACCAACCTCACCGGGTGGCGCGCCGATCCGCATCAGCCGCCGCTCGAGCCCGTCCCCGAGCAGCTGCTCCCGTATGTGGGCGCTACCCGGCGCAGGACCGAGGTCTACGAATACGGCGGCATTCTGCGCAAGCCGTGACGCCGCGGGCGCGCCGTACCTAATCCAACACCGGCACAAGCGATTACGTCGGCGCGCCCGATCCTCGCCCGAGCCACCGTGCCCGATTCGGCGCCGCGCGCCGGAGACGTCGCCGAGCGGTGTCCGGCGATTCGCCGTCGGTCGACCACCACCCGACGGCCCGCTCCGGCACCGTCACGGCAATCGCGCTCCCCGCTCCCGGATCGTGGCGCCGTCCAATTCCCGCCGCCGCGCCGCTGTGAGGTGTCCCCAACGGTCGGTCATGACCGCTCCGCGCAGTTCGCCTGCAACTAGGGTTCGCCGGGAATACCGCGAGGGCGAAAGGCGAAACCGTATGACTGCTACCCGCGACAAGCTCGACCGGCTGCGCGAGGTTCTGGCCGTCGCCGAGGAACCGGCGGGCGAATCCGGCGTCGCGAAACGCGCGCACAAGGGGATTCCGAGCGCGCGCGAACGGGTACGCGCCCTCCTCGACGAGGGCACCTTCCTCGAGATCGGCGCGCTGGTGCGCCAGCCCGGAAATCCCGCCGCCATGTACGGCGACGGCGTGGTCACCGGGCGCGGGCTCGTCGATGGCCGCCCGGTGGTCGTGATCGCCCACGACCAAACGGTTTTCGGCGGTTCGGTCGGCGAGATGTTCGGCCGCAAGGTCGCCGAGGCCATGCGCTTCGCCTATGAGAAGGGCTGTCCGGTGGTCGCGATCAACGATTCGGGCGGTGCCCGGATCCAGGACGCGGTGACCTCGCTGGCCTGGTTCGCCCATATGAGCCGCCGCCAGGAACGCCTTTCGGGATTCGTCCCGCAGGTCTCGATCATGCTGGGCCGCTGCGCCGCGGGATCGGTCTACGGTCCGATCAACACCGACGTCATCATCGCCACCGAGAACTCCTACATGTTCGTCACCGGTCCCGAGGTGATCAAGGCGGTCACCGGCGAGGACGTCACGATGGAGGAACTCGGCGGCGCTCGCAACCAGGCCGCCAACGGCACCATCCACCACATCGCCGCCACCGAACACGACGCGTTCGCCTGGGCCCGCGCGTATCTGAGCTATCTGCCCTCGAACTGCCTGGAACGCGCGCCCATCGTCAATCCCGGCCTGGAACCCGAGGTCACCTCCACCGACCTGGAATTGGATTCGATCATCCCCGATTCCGATCGCGGCGGTTACGACATGCACGAGATCCTGCTGCGGATCTTCGACGACGGCGAATTCCACGAGATCCGCGCGACCGCGGCCGCCAATCTCATCACCGGATTCACCCGCGTCGACGGCCGAGCCGTCGGCGTGGTCGCGAATCAGCCGCTGGTACTCGGCGGCGCGGTCGACGCGAAGTGTTCGGACAAGGCCACCCATTTCATCCGGCTGTGCAATGCCTTCGGCCTGCCGCTGATCTTCGTCGTGGACACCCCCGGCGTGCTGCCCGGTGTCGAGGAGGAGCGCAACGGCGTCATCGTGCGCGGCGGGCGGGTATTCCGCGCCATCATCGAGGCGACGGTTCCCATCGTCAACCTGGTGGTCCGCAAGTCCTATGGCGGCGCGTACGGCTTCATGGCCTGCAAGCAGCTCGGCGCCGATATCAGCCTGGCGTGGCCGACCGCCCGTATCGCGGTGATCGGCGCGGAGAGCGCGGTCGACATCGTGGGCAGGCGCCAACTCCAACAGGTGCCCGCCGAACATCGGGCCGCCGCCCGCGCGGCCATGATCGACCAGTACAACGAGACCGTCGCCACACCGTGGGTGGCCGCCGAACGCGGTTACATCGACGCGGTCATCGAGCCCTCGAGCACCCGGCTGGAACTGCGCCGTGCCCTGCGTCTGCTGCGCGACAAGGAGGACTCCGCGGCGCCCAACCCGCGCAAACACAGCCTCTATCCGATGTGAGCGGCGGGTGGCACGGCTGTGAGCAGCGATTTCGCGGTCCGTGAACCCGCCACCGGCGTGCCGGGCGCCGCGCCGAACTGGTAGCTTCGGTGCGCACTGTCGCATGCCGCGCAATCGCGCGGCAACCTGATCACATCTGTCCAGGGAGTATCTATGGCAAGGACATCTCGCCCATATCGACTCTCCGGTTCGACGCGTCGCGGCGCACTCGCGCTGTCCGCGGTCGCCGCGGGCGTCCTACTCGCCGCGGGTCCCGCGAGTGCGCGGCCGATCGGCCCCTTCGAGGTCGGTGGTGCGATCGAGGCGGAATACGACGCCAATGGCGGACCGGCCGTCTTCGGCGATCCGACCTCCCCCGAATCCGACGCGGCGCGCGGCGGCAAGTACCAGACCTTCCAGCGCGATGTCTCGATCTACTGGCAGGCCGCCACCGGCGCCCATCCGGTGGGCGGCGCGATCCGCGACAAGTGGGGCGAGCTGGGGTCGGAATCGGGCATCCTCGGCTATCCGGTTACCGCCGAGCAAGTGACACCGTCAGGATCGGGCCGCTTCAACCACTTCGAGAAGGGCTCGATCTACTGGACGTTGGGCACCGACGCGCACCAGGTCGGTGGGCCGATCCGGGACAGGTGGGCCGCCGGGGGCTGGGAGAGCGGACCGCTGGGCTACCCGCTCACCGACGAGGCCGCCGCCAAGAACAACGGCCGCTACAACCTGTTCACCGGCGGCGCGATCTACTACACCTCCGCCACCGGTGCGCACATCGTCTGGGGCGCGCTGCGCGACGACTGGGTGCGCGCGGGCGCGGAGGGCGGTCGTTACGGCTATCCGACCAGCGACGAATACGATTTCCAGGGCGGTAAGGCACAGGACTTCCAGGGCGGTCGCATCACCTGGCGGCCCTGAGCACACTTCCGCCCGGGAATAGTCCGGCCGTCGAGACGTTCGTTCCAGTGGTTAGCCGAACGAACGAGAGGTCCGCCGGTGGCAGTGGAAGCAGTGGAGTCGACCGTCGGTTTCCGTTCGGAACGGGGACCGATCCTCGGGGCGCTGATGTTGTCGACCGGTCTGGTCGCCCTCGACTCCACGATCATCGCCACCGCGGTACTCACCATCACCGACAATCTCGGCGGCTTCTCCCAATTCCCCTGGCTGTTCTCGATCTATCTGCTGGCCCAGGCCGTGACGGTGCCGATCTACGGCAAGGTCGCCGACACGGTCGGACGCAAACCGGTGATCCTGTTCGGTATCGCGGTATTCGCCCTCGGTTCGCTGTTGTGCGGGCTGGCGACCAGCATGGTCGCGCTGATCGTCTTTCGCGCGGTGCAGGGCGTCGGCGCGGGGGCGATCCAGCCCATGACCATGGTCATCGCCGGTGATCTCTACACCCTGGCCGAGCGCGCCAAGGTCCAGGGCTATCTGGCCGCCGTATGGGCGATGTCGTCGGTGCTCGGTCCGCTACTCGGCGGTGTCTTCGCCGAATACGTGAGCTGGCGCTGGATCTTTCTGGTGAACCTGCCGCTCGCCGCGCTGGCGGGCTGGATGCTGCTGCGCAATTTCCGCGAGAGCGTGCCCCGGCAACGTCGCAACGTCGACTATCTCGGCGCCGTACTGCTCACCGCGGGGGCGGGCGCGCTGATCCTCGGCCTGCTCGAGGGCGGACAGGCGTGGGCGTGGTCCTCCCCCACCGGAATCGCCGTCTTCGCGGGTGGCGCGGTGGTCCTGGTCGTCTTCGTCCTCGTCGAACGGGTCGCCGAGAATCCGGTGCTGCCGCTGTGGGTGTTCACCCGGCGCGTGGTGATCGCGAGCAGTCTGGTGTCGGTTCTGGTCGGGGCGATTCTGCTCGGTCTCACCTCCTACGTGCCCACTTTCACCCAGGGTGTGCTCGGCACCGGCGCGCTGGTCGCCGGACTCACCGTCGGCGCACTGACCCTCGGGTGGCCACTGGCGGCATCGCAGGCCGGAAAGGTCTACCTGCGCATAGGATTCCGCTACACGGCTCTGATCGGAAGCGGCTTGGCCGCCGTCGGGGCGGTGAGCACACTGCTCATCACCGAGGACTCCTCGCTCGCCCAGGTCGCCGCATCCTGTTTCCTGGTCGGAACCGGCATGGGCCTGGTCGCCACACCCACCCTCATCGCGGCCCAGACCTCCGCCGACTGGTCCGAACGCGGTGTCGTGACCTCGGCGAATATGTTCGCCCGCGCCATCGGCAGCGCGGTCGGCGTCGCGGTCTTCGGCGCGGTCGTCAACGCCCGTCTCGGCCCCACCGACCACCCCACACCCGCCGCGCTGTCCGCGGCGGTGCACGTGGTGTTCCTGGCCGTCGCCGCGATGGCGGCGGTGATGGTCGCCACGTCGGCCATGATGCCCGGCCGGTCGACGCGGGACGCCGCGCATCCCGGACCAGCCGCGGCGACACACTCGCGGCCGGGCGGTGATTCCTGACCTCGACCCCACGATCCACTGCGATTCGCCGGGGGCTGTGCGCGATCACGCGCCTCCCCGTCGGCGAGCACTGAACCGACGAGGTCGTGCGGGATGGGAGACGGCCGTCGGTCATCCCGATTCCGTATTGACCGCGAAGTGCGGCCACAGCGTGATAACGGAGACGGCGACGCGGACGAGACCGGCACCGTCGAGGTGTCCGCGCGGTGGCCGCGGCCCGGTACCGAGACCGGAAATAAGGTGTGGCGGGTGCGGCGTTGGCCCAGGTATCCACTCACCCGAGGAGCCCGCATTGCTTGACGTCCCGCTGTCAGTTCTGGACCTGGCGCCGGTGGAGGCCGGCCGCACCGCGGGCGAGGCCCTCGCGGCCACCACCGAGGTGGCGCGGCGCGCCGAGGCGCTGGGCTACCGGCGCTTCTGGGTCGCCGAACATCACAACATGCCGGGTATCGCCAGTTCCGCGCCGAGTGTGCTGCTGGCCCATATCGCGGCCGCGACCTCGACTATTCGTATCGGATCGGGCGGGGTGATGTTGCCCAATCACGCGCCGCTGGTGGTGGCCGAGCAGTTCGGCACGCTCAACGCACTGCATCCGGGTCGGGTCGATCTCGGCATCGGGCGCGCGCCGGGAACAGACCAGGCGACGGCGCTGGCGCTGCGCCGCACCCGTGAAGGACTCAACGCCGAGTCGTTCCCGCAGGAACTCGCCTCGCTACTGCGCTACTTCCAAGGCACCGATCCGGCGGGCATCACCGCGACACCGGGACGCGGCGAACAACCCGAGATCTGGCTGCTGGGTTCGAGCGGTTTCAGCGCACAGGTGGCGGGTCTGCTCGGCCTGCCGTTCGCGTTCGCGCACCATTTCTCGGCGGCCAATACCGAGCCCGCGCTCGCGCTGTACCGCGAAAATTTCCGTCCTTCGGAGCATTTGGACCAACCGTACGCGATGGTGGCCGTGGCGGTGGTCTGCGCCGAGACCGACGAACGCGCCGAGGAGCTTTCCCGCCCTCGTGATCTGGCTTTCCTCCAGTTGGCGGCCGGTCGGCCGCAGGCGCTGTCGACCCCGGAGGAAGCGGCGACCTATCCGCTGGGCGACCACGAACGACAGTTCATCCTGCAACGGCGCGAGGGGCAGGCCATGGGTTCGCCGGACACGGTGCGCGCGCAACTCGAGAATCTGCTGGCGCGCACCCGCGCCGACGAGTTGATGATCAATACGCTCGTCTACGACGTCGAGGACCGGATGCGGTCCTTCGAACTGCTGGTGGACAAGGTCGCGGCCTGATCGGCGCGATTCGAACCCGCGGCCGGCGGCGGCGCTGTCGGTCGGCCGCGCGTTCGGCCGGCCGCCGCGTTCGATGTCCCCGAGCGGTAGCGCCGCGAACGAGTACGGTTGGGTAAGGCATGCCTAACCAGCGACAACCGGAGGCTCTCTTGGCACGACCGCGCACCACACTCACCGTGCAGCGCACCGAATGGCTCACCCCGCATCTGATCCGCGTGCATTTCGGCGGACCGGGCCTCGCCGCGTTCCGCCCGAGCGAATTCAGCGACTCCTACGTGAAGTTCATCTTCGAGCGTGACGAGATCGAGGTGCTGCGCACTTACACGGTCCGCTCGATCGACACCGCCGCTGGCGAACTCGCCATCGATTTCGTCTACCACGGCGACGAGGGCATCGCCGGTCCGTGGGCGGCGGCCGCGAAACCCGGTGACGTGATCGACGTCTACGGTCCCGGCGGCGCGTACTCGCCGCGACCGGATGCCGACTGGCATCTGCTGGCCGGTGACGAGGCGGCGCTGCCCGCCATCTCCGCGGCGCTCGAGGCGATGCCGAGCACAGCCGTCGGCCGTGTCTTCGTCGAGGTCGCCGGACCGGACGACGAGCTGCCCCTCACCAAGCCCGATGGCGTCGAACTCACCTGGCTGCACCGCGGCGACCGCGGTCCGGGCGAACTGCTCGCCGAGACAGTTCGCTCGGCACCCTGGTCGGCGGGGCAGGTGCAGGTGTTCATCCACGGTGAGGCGCACGCCGTCATGCACGATCTGCGCCGCTACATCCGCCGGGACCGCGAGGTGCCCGCCGAATGGGCGAATTCCATTTCCGGATACTGGCGGCGCGGACGCACCGAGGAGGGGTTCCGCGCCTGGAAGGCCGAGCTGAAGGCCGCCGAATCCGCGCCCGCCGCGGGCTGATCACGGTGACGGCGTCGTCGGCACGGTCTCCGTTCGCGGTGCCGGGCGCCCGGCGAACCGGTTCATCACCGGCACGTCGACCCAGTGGTAGAGGGCTGCCGCGGCCGCGGTCGCCAATATCAGTACGAGCAGGGCGATTCCGATCCAGCCGAGGATGCCGAACTGCCTGCCGCCGATGAGGAATCGGGTGACGAGCACCATGACCGGAAACTGGATCAGATAGAAGGCGTAGGAGATGTTGCCCAGCCACACCATTCGCGGATGCGCGTTCAGCCCGCCGATGCCGCGCAGGTCACGTACCGCGAGCGTGGCCACCACCGCGGCCATGGGCGCGATCAGCAGGGCCGACATCTTGAAGTCGACCGGCACCACCCAGGTCGCGGCGTAGGCGAGCGCCAGGGCAAGCAGCGGTGGCGTGAGACGGGCATTGCGCCACCGTCCTTCGACTACCATCCGGGCGGTCAGCACGCCGAGGTAGAACTCGGGCAACCGCGACAGCGGGAACGTGTAGCCGAGCCAATATGACTGTGCCACCGGAATATCCGGCTGCGCGAACCATGCCTGGGATGCGTGCAGCTCGAAATACGGCGAGCTGTCACCGGGAACCAGCCGGGGCGCGAAGGCATTCGCGATGCCTTTCGGGCCCGGTACCCACAGGTAGTAGGCCGCGTGCAGCGCCAGCACGGCCAGCACCAGTACGACGGCCGCCAGCAGCAGCCGCCGCGTCGGGATGCGCCGCACCACCGGCAGCAGCAGCGGAAAGCTGAAGTAGAACAACAGTTCCGATACCAGCGACCAGGACGGCACGTTCAGCCCGCCGACGGTGCTCCATTTCGGCACCCAGGCGTGCACGAGCAGCAGATTCGGCAGCCACACCACGAGCCGGTGCAGCGGCACTCCGGCCGCGAGCACGAACGCGGCCGCCGCCACCAGATGGGTCGGGTAGATCTTCAACACCCGCCGCCGATAGAACAGCCGCACCGGCATTCCCGGCCGGAACGACCAGTAGATGATGAAGCCCGACAGCACGAAGAAGAAGGTGACCCCGGCGGCGCCGAGCTGCATCGGCATCCACTGATGGATCTGCCGGAACAGTTCGGACTTCTGGAACGGGTACACCGGCAGGAATACCAGGGCGTGCAACACGAATACCGCGAACGCGGCCCACCAGCGCGCGCCGGTCAGCGACGGCAACGCGGGACGCCGTTGATCGGCGCCGCCGGTCGCCACCGGCGCGGGCAGTACCTCCGGTGGACGAGTCATCGAAGATACCTGTCGTACAAGGCATTCGCGACGACCGCGTCACCACGTGAGGACGGGTGCAGCGGCAGCCCGGTGATATCGGTGTTCGGGTCGAACACCCCGTTGATCCACGGCTCCGCGGAGCACAGCCCGTGCCCGGTGGTCAGCGCACGGGTGTCGAAGAAGTCCAGCCCGAGCAGCTGGGCGCCCTCGCGCTGGGCCCGGTCCATGCGATCGAAGTACTCCACGATGGCACGCCCGCGCGGCTGGACGAACGGCGCAACCCCGAGGATGCTGAAACAGGCGGTATCCTGCCCCGACGGCAGGATCTCCGGGTATCCGACGATCACGACACGCGCGGCGGGCGCGTAGTACCGGATGTATGTCACTGCGGCGCGGATTCTTTCGGCGTACACGGTACCGGCCAACCCGCGCAGGTCGGGGATGCGGCCCTGCTCCACCGCGTCCATATCACAGCCACGGACCAGATCGAATACACACTGCTCCAGCGAGTGCCAGAGCGTCTGGTCGGTGTCGCCCCAATGGTCGTCCAGACCCAGCTGTAAGGTCACCAGCCTCGTCGCCGGGCCGAACGCGCCGTCGCGGTCGGCCTGTAGTGCCTGCATGGCCAGGGTATAGCCGGGGCCGCTGTCGATGGATGAACCCGAACAGGACGGATTGGCCACCTGGTCGAGCCCTTGCGGACCGATCAGCCGGCCCAGCTGCGCGGGCCACGCCGTGCCGCCGCGCACGCACACATCCCCCATGCTCAGCGGATCCCATCCGTTCGCGGTGTACGAATCCCCCAGGACGACAACCTGTTTGCCCTGCGGCGCCGAATCCGCGTGTGCCGCGGTGGCTCCCACCGTCGACGCGACGATCGCGAGGGCGGCCGCGCACACTCCGCGTAGTCCTTTGCCGATACCGTCGGCTGCCGATCGCATAGGTGACCCCGTTTCTCAGTAACCCGCGCGCGGCTCGAAGCCGGGCGCGTCCAATGTCGGCGGTGCGGGCTTCGGTTGCGGGGCGGGTTTCGGGGCGACCGTCTGCGGCGCGGGCGCCTCGAGCGCGGGTGCCGGTGCGACCGTCGCGGCGGTGGGCTCAGGGGCGGGCGCGTCCGCTTCGGCCGCGGGCGGCGCGACACTGCTCGCCGGCGCCGGCTCGGCGGCGGGCGCGGGGGTCGCGGACGCGGGCGCGGGCGCGGGCGCGACGGTGCTGCTGCCGGGGCTTTGCTGCTGGTCCGTGGTGTCGTCCCCGCAGGCCGCGGCACCGAGCAGGCACGCGCCGGCGGCAAGCGCACCCGCTGCCCGCAGAACGAGGACACCCGAGATACGAATCTTCATAGAACCTCTCGAATCAAAACTGAAACATCATTGCTTCATTTTTGGGCACTCTACAAGTCGCTCGAGTGTCAGGGGCTCGATCCGCCCGATTCGATCACTACGCGCGCTATGCCGCCTATGCCGGGTGCGCCGGTGGCGTAGGCGGCGAGCACGAGGTCGACCCGGCGATACAGCGACCCGCCTGTGGGATTTCGGCGCGTTCACGGTGCGGTTTGCCGCACACTGGAGATGTGCCGTGGCGGGCGACGGCGGATAGGGTGCGGCGGTGGACAGAGCGGAACTGGTCGATCGCGGTGCGTCCATCGTCGATCGTCTCTCGACAACGCAGATGCCGCCTCCGTGGTGGCTGGTGGTGGCAACGGCCGTGGCGGCACTGGTGCTGGTGGCATATCGGCCGCTGTGGCGGCTCACCCGGAATGTGGTGACCATCGCCCACGAGGGCGGGCACGCGCTCTTCGCGCTGCTGACCGGGCGCAAGCTGACCAGCATCACGCTGCATTCGGACACCTCCGGGCTGACGGTGTCGAGCGGCAAACCCTACGGACCGGGCATGATCCTCACCGCCATGGCGGGTTATCCGGCGCCGCCGCTGCTGGGATTGGGATTCGCGGCATTGCTGGGGGCCGAACGCATCACGCTCATGTTGTGGACCTCCATCGCGCTGTTGGCCGCGGTACTGATCAAGGTCCGCAATGTATACGGCGTATGCACGGTCGTCGGCCTCGGCGGAGTCGTCTTCGCCGTGTCGTGGTTCGGAACCGACACCGTCCAAGCGGGTTTCGCGTTCCTTGGCGCGTGGTTCCTGTTACTCGCGGGCGTCCGTCCGGTGATCGAACTCCAGAGCGGGCGCGCCCGCAGGTTGCGCAATACCCCGCGGAACGTCGATTCCGACGCCGACCAACTCGCCCGGCTGACCCATGTCCCGGGCATTCTGTGGGTGCTGTTCTTCGGCGCCGTCGCGGCGGCCGCGCTTGTCGTGGGCGGCGGGCTGCTGTTGTCGGACGCGACCGGGGTGTGCATTCCGATCGTATCGGGCGAATCCTGTCCCATGCCGGAGATCCTCGGCGGCCGGTGAGACCGCCGCCGGCGGCGCGTATGGCTGCGATTCGCGGCCGCGCGGGGTCCGGTCACGCCTCACTACGAAAGTGTGAATATCTATGAGGTGTGCTTGTTCGCCAGTTGACCGCCCGCGATCATGGATTGATCGATGCCGCGGTACGGAAGTTCCGTGGTATCGCGGTTGAAGACCATGCACCGTTTTTGGAGGATCCGGCGACGATCGCCTTCGTCGCCTTGGAAAGCCGCGAGGTCATTGGGTGGGTGTGGGGAATGCGGCAACGTCATGCCGGTGGCTATTCCCAGGTGCAGTTGTATGAGATCGGTGTCGTCGAGCGACTGCGGAAGCGGGGCGTCGGACGTGCACTGCTGACGGCGTTCCGCGATCTGGCGGTCGCGGAGGGGCACCGCAGGATGTGGTTGTTCACCGATGAGGACAACGCTGCTGCGAAGGCTCTGTACGAAGCCACCGGTGGGGAACCCTCGCTTCATGACGATGCAGGCTATTGGTGGCAACTCGACGCGACCGAGCCCGCACGACGCCGCGACGCGGCGATCGGTTAGCACGGTCCGATCAACTTCTGCCGCGTCGACGGCAGTTGGGTGACGTATCTTTCGGATCGGCGACCGCGCGGAGCCCCTGGATCTCTTCGTCTTGCGCGGCGAGTCTTGAGAGAGCCTGGACTTGAAAGGCGGTGAGCTCCTCAATTCGAACCTGTCGTCGGCCATCTCGACCGACGGTGACTGGTGCAGTCAACCGTGCAGGCGCGCCCATGAAGGGTGGGCATGACGCCGTTGCCGCGATGCTCGGCCGAGAGCGGGTAGAAGCCGTGCTCGTCGGGATCGGGATGCAGCCGGGTCGGGGTACGGGTGTCTTGTCGGACGACGATCCCGTCGGCGACGGTGGGACCGGCGCGGGCGACTTCGACCAGTCGTACCTGTCTCTGGGCGAGCAGCGGCAGGACATGTTGCGCGACAAGGTCGCAGGTCGAGGTCCACTCGTCCTCGGTCTGTGCGACCGTCACGATCAGGGTCGACAGATCCGCCAGCGGCCGCGGAGGCCGGGGGCGAGCAGTGTCCGACATATACCCGCCGCACTGTCTACCCCTGGCTAACCCAGGTCGAACATACCGGCGGCGTGGTCCGGTGACCCCGAGTGTTGCCGTGGCGTAGAGGGTATGGCCGGGTTCGAGTCGGCGCGGAGGCGCGGCTGTGGGCCGCCGTGCCGGAACTCCGATGCCACTGATCGGACGAGCAGTTCGGGAGCGGCCGTCGCGTCCAGGGTGCGGCCGTATTCGTCGGCGGCCAATGGTTCGAGGGTGGCGAGCTGGGAGTCGAGCAACGTCGGCGGCATGAAATGTCCTCGGCGACTCGACAATCGGCGTCTCAGCTGCGCGCGGTCGGCGGTGAGATGGACGACGAACAGTGCGGGGGCGTTGGCACGCAGGCGATCTCGGTATGCGCGCTTCAGGGCCGAACACGCGATCACGCCGCCGCGCGGTACCCGCTCGTCCAACCACGCGGCGACCCGATCCAGCCAGGGCGCGCGGTCGGCGTCGGTCAACGGCGCGCCCGAGGCCATCTTCGCGATATTCGCGGCCGGATGCAGATCGTCGCCTTCGGCGAAGTCGACGCCGAGAGTCGCCGCCAGAAGTTCGCCGACGGTCGACTTCCCACAGCCGCTCACGCCCATGACCACCACGAGCGGGCCGGGGGTGGTGACGGTGTGGTTCGCGACACGTGCGGATGGCATCGTGTGCACCGTATCGACCGCCTTGGCACCGGCCGCCACCGGCCCCTACCGGCGGTGATCCTCGACAGAGCGGGCACGGAACCGGCATCGGTCCCGGACCGGAACGGTGTCGCGCCGTCGACGGGCCGGCGAATCCATCGGGCACGATACGTCCATGAGATTGCGAATCTTCACCGAACCGCAGCAGGGCGCCGACTACGACACGCTGCTGACCGTCGCGAAGACCGCCGAAGAGTTGGAGTTCGACGCGTTCTTCCGCTCCGATCACTACCTCGCCATGGGCGGATCGAAGGGTCTGCCCGGCCCGACCGATGCCTGGATCACCCTGGCCGGACTCGCCCGCGAGACCCGCCGCATCCGGCTCGGCACCCTCGTCACCGCCGCCACCTTCCGGCTGCCCGGCCCGCTGGCCATCCAGGTCGCGCAGGTCGACCGCATGTCCGGCGGACGGGTCGAACTCGGCCTCGGCAGCGGCTGGTTCGCCGAGGAACACGCCGCATACGGCATTCCCTTCCCGGACGACAAATTCGATCGACTCGAAGAGCAACTCGCCGTCATTTCCGGACTGTGGGCCACCAAGGTCGGCGACACCTTCAGCCACAGCGGTAAGCACTATCGGCTGACCGACTCCCCCGCCCTGCCCAAACCGGTTCAGGATCCGGTGCCGGTGCTCATCGGCGGCCACGGCGCCACCCGCACCCCACGACTGGCCGCCGAATACGCCACCGAATTCAATATGCCCTTCGCCTCGCTCGAGGATTCCGCCCGCCAGTTCGACCGGGTGCGCGCGGCGGCACGCGCCCGCGGCCGCAGTCCCGAGGATCTCGTCTACTCCAACGCACTCGTGGCCTGCGTCGGCGCCACCGACGCCGACGTGCGACGCCGCGCCGAATCCATCGGGCGCGAGGTGGAGGAGTTGAAGCGCAACGGTCTGGCCGGATCGCCCGCAGAGGTGGTCGACAAGATCGGCCGATACGCCGAAATCGGCGTGAGCCGGATCTACTTGCAAATTCTCGATCTCGAGGATCTCGCTCACCTGGAATTGATCGCCGCGCAGGTGCAGACGCGGCTGTGACCGCACAATAGATCTGGGTGGACGGGAGCCGGATAGGTAGCCTTTCGGAAGCTCGATTCATCCGAAGGGAACAAAGGCTCGCGATGCAACCGCTTGGCATGGACGATCCGCGACGGATCGGGGACTACCGGCTGCTCGGGGTCCTCGGCGCAGGCGGTATGGGCCGGGTGTACCTGGGGCGCAATGCCGGCGGCCGCACGGTCGCGGTGAAGGTGATCCGGCCGGACCTGATCGGCGACGGCGAATTCCGCATGCGGTTCCGCCGCGAGGTGACCGCGGCGCGCCGCGTCGGCGGGGCCTTCACCGCGCCGGTGCTCGACGCCGACGTCGACGCGGACCCACCGTGGCTGGCCACCGGATACGTGGCGGGATTCTCCCTGGCCGAAGCGGTGGAACGGTTCGGCACCTTCACCGAGGACGCCGTCCTGGTGCTGGCGCGCGGCCTGGCCGAGGCGCTGGCCGCCATCCACGACGCGGGTGTGATCCACCGCGACCTGAAACCCTCGAACGTGCTGCTGGCCCTCGACGGGCCCAAGGTGATCGATTTCGGAATCGCGCGCGCCGTGGAGGACACGGCGCTGACGACCACCGGCAAAGTCATCGGGTCGCCCGGATTCATGTGCCCGGAACAGGTCACCGGAGAGCCGGTCGTGCCCGCCAGCGATATCTTCGCCTTCGGCGGCGTCCTGGTGTTCGCCGCCACCGGACACGGCCCCTTCGGCACCGGCGACACGGTGCAGATGCTGTGGCGGGTGGTATACGAGCAACCGCGGCTCGACGATGTGCCCGCGCGGTTACGGCCGCTCATCGCCGCCTGTCTGACCAAACAGGTCGACGCGCGGCCGACGCCGCGGCAACTGCTGGACGAGTTGAGCCGAATCGGCGTGCCCGACGACAGCGGCTGGTTGCCGAATCCGGTACTGCACGAGGTCAGCAGGCGCGCGGTGCAATTGCTCGACCTCGATTCGGGAACACACGACGTGGTCCCGCCCTCGCGGGCGTCCGCGCCGGGTCACGGCCCTTACACCCCGCCGCCGATCTCGACCGCCACCGCCCCGGTCTCCGGTCCGCGCTATCCGGCCTCCACCCCGACCTGGGTCGCGGGCCAGACCCGCGGACCGGACGATTCGGGTCCGCGTTCCGCGGCGCAAACCCGGCAGAACCCGCGACAGGATCGGCCGAATCAGCCGTGGGGCGACCACATGTCGCCGCGGTCCGAGCCGCGCTCCGCCGAAACGACATCCGAGCCACCGCGCCGAGACCGCACCCGCGCGGGACTGATCGTCGGCTTGGTCGTCGTCGCACTCGTCGTCGCGGCGGGCGCGTTCTTGATCGGCAACCAATTGCGGGGCGGCGCATCGGATTCGGCGTCGAACAGCGAGACCAGCTACGAGGAGACCACCGATACCGAATCGGCGGAGTCGACCGCGGGCGAATCGACCGTGACCACCGAGGCGGGATCGGACAGGTCCATTCCCGATGCCTTCATCGGCAGTTGGCGCGGCACCGCCAACGACGGCCTCGTCGGATTCGACATCGAACTCACCATCCACGGCGGCACTGTCGGAGACGAGGCCGCGACCTCGTCCAATACCGGCAGACTACTGGGGACGAAATGCGCGCGGGTGGAGACGCTCACGGGGGTGACCGAGACCACCATCACCTTCAAGGCCGCACTCGACCACGCCAACAGCACCGGCGCCGACTGCGCCGACGACGGCGCGAACTCGACGGTGACCCTGCACAAGGACGGCACCCTCGGTTACAGCACGCCCGGTCTGCTCGGCGGCTCCATCAACGGCACCCTGCGCAAGTCCTCCTGATCCGGCGCGCGCAGGCGCGCATGCGGATCGGCCTGCGATTCGCTAGGCTCTGCTGCGCCCGGAGTTCGAACGGGTGTTCCGCCGTCCGCACCAGTCGCCGACCAGCGCAGGGAGCCGTGATGACCAACGCCCGCAAGCTAATTCAGCCGCAGCGTACCGGCAGGCCCGTCGTGGCGCGGTTCAGCGCGATCGGCGCGCTGCTGGTAACGTTGACCGCGCTCACCGTCGGTGCGCCGGGTGCGGGCGCGGCGGAGGTCGATCGGGCGTGCGGATCGGCGCTCAGTGGCGCGGAGGTGCGTGAGATCGCGGAGCTCGCCGATACCGCTACGCTCACCGGATCATCCTTGCAGCGGCTCGAGCAGGCGGTGGACCAGCATCGTCGGATCACCGAAATTCTTGTGCGCCATCGGGATCGGCGCGGTCTGCTGCCGCTCGGGCTCGACGCCGTCGAACAGGCGGCGGTCATGCCGATGCAGCGCGATCCGGCGGCGTTCGTCGATGCCGAATGGGCGCATCGCATCAGTCTGGCGCTGCTGTCGCGGTTCCTGGACAATCTGCGCGCCGAATTCACCGGGGCACAGGCGCAGCCGCAGTGGGCGCACTATTTCGCGCTCGCCCGGCAGTGTGAACTGTCGCCCGCGCGAGTCGCGATGGCCGGATACAACGCCCACCTCAGCGTGGACCTGGCGTACTCACTCGCGGACGTGCGCGCCACCCCGGCCAACGCGCCCGACAATTTCGAGATCGTGGATTCCATTGCCGCGCACGGTCAGTTGATCGTCGCGTCCACCAGGGACGTCTACGGCGGCGACCTCGGTCCGCTGTGGCGTTTCTACTTCGTGGGCGAGGGCTTGGACGCGGTGTTCGGCGCGGGCGTTGGCAGCGGGGCGCTGTTGCGGCTGGCCGATTCGGGCGCGAATGTCGCCATCTTCGCCAACGGTCTCGCCTTGCAGGACCCGACTCTGGCTCCCGCGGCCGAACAGGAGATCGACGTGATGTGGCGCGCCGTCGACGTGGCACTCGAGGTGCTGACCCAGCTCGGCGGACTGTAGTGGCGAGGCGGTTGGCGACGACGGCGTTCGCGGCGCTGCTGTGCGCCGCGGCGATGGCAGGATGCTCCCCGGGGTCGCAGAGCCGGAGTCCGGCCGGTCCCGCGACGACGACGGCGACGACGACGGCGACCGGTGTTCCCGGATTCGGCGCGGGCACGGCCGTCGCCGAAGGGCTACGGGTGCCGTGGGGGCTGGCCTTCCTGCCCGACGGCGCCGTACTCGTGGCCGAACGCGACACCGGGCGGATTCTGCGAGTGACGCCGACGGGTCCGGCCGAGCAGGTGTATCAGGTGCCCGGCGTCATCGCGCGCGGCGAGGGCGGATTGCTTGGGCTCGCGCTCGCGCCGGACTATGCCGAAAGCCGTTACATCTACGCCTATTTCACCTCCAACGAGGACAACCGGATCGCGCGTTTCCGGCTCGACGGCGCGACGGAGCCGATCTTCACCGGAATCGCCAAGGCGGGCAACCACAATGGCGGCCGCATAGCCTTCGGGCCCGACGGTCTGCTGTATGTGGGCACCGGCGACGCGGGACAGTCCGACCGGGCACAGGATCCGGCCTCGCCGAACGGCAAGATTCTGCGCCTGACCCCCGCAGGCCTTCCCGCGGCGGACAATCCGACCACCGGATCGCCGGTCTACAGCCTCGGGCACCGCAATGTGCAGGGATTGGCCTGGGATCGCGCGGGCCGGTTGTTCGCCGCCGAATTCGGCCAGAACCGGTTCGACGAGATCAATCTCATCCGGCCCGGCGCGAATTACGGATGGCCCATCGTCGAAGGCCGCGGCGGAGCCGATCGCGGATACGCCGAGCCGCTGCTGACCTGGTCGACCGCCGAGGCGTCGCCCTCGGGTATCGCCATCGCGGGCGACACCCTCTACGTGGCGGCCCTGCGCGGACGGCGCCTGTGGACCGCCCGCCTGTCGGGCGAGGCGCTCGGCGAGACCGATTACCGGCTGCGCGATACCTACGGCCGCCTGCGGACCGTGGCCGTGGCGCCGGACGGCGCGCTGTGGCTGACGACGTCGAATACCGACGGGCGCGGCGACATCCGCGGTGGCGACGACCGGGTTCTGCGTTTCCCGCCGCTGTGAGCCCCGGGCCGCGCACCCGCCGGCGTCGAGGGCTCCGCGCACGAAATCGACATGGCCGCAATAGAACAGGCGAATCACGTGGCGAATGTGGAGAACTCGCGCGGGCGCACCGTCAGTCGCCGCGGCTCTCCAGCACCGCCATGGCCGCGTTGTGTCCAGGTATGCCGCTGACCCCGCCGCCGCGGACCGCGCCCGCCCCGCACAGCAGGATATTCCGGTGTTTGGTCGCCACGCCCCAACGCCCGGCCGGATCGTCCGCGTCGTCGGCGGCATAGGGGAAGGCGAGGTCGCGGTGGAAGATGTGGCCGCCGGGCAGGCCGACCTCGCGTTCGAGGTCGAGCGGTGACCGGGCTTCCAGGCACGGGTTCGCGTCGGCGTCACGGGCCAGGCAATCGGCGATGGGTTCGGCCAGTACCGAATCCAATTGGGCCAGTGTCGCGGCGACCAGGTCGGCCCGGGTTCGCTCGGGACCGCGCTCGAACAACCGTGCGGGCGTGTGCAATCCGAACAGGGTCATGGTGTGCATTCCGCGCGCGGCGGCCTCGCCGGACAGGATCGAGGGATCGGTGAGTGTGTGACAGTAGATCTCCGACGGCGGGGCCGACGGCATGCCACCGCTGTCCGCCTCGCGATAGGCCCGCTCCAGCTGATCGTAGGATTCGGCGATGTGAAAGGTGCCCGCGAACGCCTCCGACGGGTCGACGGACGGGTCACGCAGGCGCGGCAGCCGGTCCAGCACCATATTGATCTTCAGTTGGCTGCCCTCGGGTTTCGGCGCCGGCGGATCGCCGAGCAACCGGGCGAGTTCGTCGGGCGCGGCATTGACCAGCACGTGGCGCGCGCCGACCGCACCGCCGGTATGGCGCACCTCGGCGGTGACGCCGTCGGTCTCGATGCCGGTGACCTGGCATCCGATGGCGATATCGGCAACCGCCGCGCGCGCCGCCGCGGCGAGTGCGTCGGTGAGCGCGCCCATGCCGCCGACCGGTACGTCCCAATCCCCGGTGCCGCCGCCGATGACGTGGTAGAGGAAACAGCGGTTCTGGCGCAGCGACGGATCATGGGCGTGGGTGAAGGTGCCGATCAGCGCGTCGGTCATGACGACACCGCGTACGGTGTCGTCGGCGAAGCGGGCCTCGATGGTCTCGCCGAGTGGACGTTCGAACACGGCGTCCCACATCGGGGCGTCGTCGACGATCGTGCGCAGCCGGTCCCGAGTCGGCAACGGCTCGGTCAGAGTGGGGAACACCCGTCGTGCCAGGCGTTGGGTCGCGGCGTAGAAGTCGCGCCACGCGTCGAAATCGCGGTCGGAACCGGTCACGCGGCGGAAGCTCTCGCGGGTGCGCGCCTCGTCGGCGGTGTCGACCAGCAGTCCGCTCGCGCCCACCGGCGTGTAGGAGGAGATGCGGCGGCGCAGGGTGCGGAAACTCAGGCCCAGATCGGCCACGATGCGCTGCGGCAGGAGGCTGACCAGGTAGGCATACCGTGACACCCGCGCGTCCACGCCCGGGAACAGCCGCGCCGAGACCGCCGCCCCGCCGAGCTGGTCACGGCGTTCGAGCAGCAGCACCGACCGCCCCGCGCGGGCGAGATAGGCGGCGGCGACCAGGCCGTTGTGGCCACCGCCGACCACAACGACGTCGTAGGAGGTTCGTGTCGAGGTCATCGGTCCTCGATACCACGACCGTCGCGCGCGGGCGCACGACTCGCCCGGTGCCGTCGCCGCTACACGGCGCCGTAGAGATAGCGCGGGCGGTGCCCTATCAGATGCAGCGCCTGCCGGTGCACGTCATCGGCGCACTCCCACAGACTGGGCCAATCGAGCAGCGCCACACCGCAATTCGTCTTCGCGAAGAGAGAATTGGTCAGGTCCCAGTCGCCGATCAGCGCGGTGTACTCGCAGACAGCGCAGGTCTCGAAGGGTTCGGCACCGTACATCCACTCCTCGCCGTCCCATCCCTCCAGCGGCGTCGCGCAACGCGGGCACCGTGGCTCGGTGGCGTGGTTCCACGCGCAGGCGTAATCGAATCCGAGCATCGGGGTGATGAGATGGCGGTCCGGCACTTCGGTGGCCCGATTCGCGTTGCGTGATGCCTCCGCCATCAATTCCGCGACTGCGCGGTGATCGGCGGCATGTCCCGGAACGACCAGAAAACCGTGTTCCGACTCCGCGGTGTCCACTTCCCGGCAACCCAGGAAGAAACGCACTGTTTCACGTACCCGGTGCACCGCGGTGGCATCGGATTCGCCCAGTGCGAAGTAGTACTGCACGAACACCGTGCTGAGCGTAGCAGTAGCGGCCGATATGCGCCGGGGTCGCCGAAAGCCTGTGTCCAGCAACGATGCCCGCTGCACGACCGGTCGCCCGAACCGTCCCGCCCCCGTCGATCGCGGGCAGGCGAGGGCCGACGGCCGCCGACGAGGCTCGCCCGGAGGGCGACCGCGAGTTCGCTGTCCCGAGGACTTCGCCGCCCGTATACGATTGGAACGCCGCGGGCGCGGGGCACGTACCCGGCAATGCCCGGATTCGGCTCATCGCGACCTTTCCGGCTCGCGGGCCGCGTCGTGAGGAGTTCGCCATGGCTGAGGAACGGGCGCGATTCGGCGTACTCGGACCGGTGGAACTGACCATCGACGGTGCCGCGCGTGCGCTCGGTGGCCCGAAACAGCGGGCGGTGCTCGCCTATCTGGTGATCAACGCCAATCGTCCGGTGTCGGTGGATTCGCTGGCGCAAGCGGTGTGGGAGGCGAATCAGCCGCCGGATGTGCGGGCCAGTCTGCACACCATCGTGTCGAATCTGCGGAAACCGCTGCGCGAAGCGGGTATCGACGCGCGATCGGCGCTGGCGCAGGTCGGCGCGGGATATCGGATTACGGTCGCCGAAGGCGCCGTCGACGCGCAGCGGTTCCGCACCGGAATGGAATCGGGGGTACGGGCGCTGGCGGCGGGGCGGTTCCGCGCGGCGAGCGACCTGTTGTCGGAGGCGCTGGCGCAGTGGCGCGGGCCGGTGCTCGCCGACCTGCGCGGACTCGCCTTCGCCGAGGCGTACGCGGCGGTACTCGACGACGACCGGATGAGTGCGATCGAGGCCCGCGCCGAAGCCGATATCGCCCAGGGGCGCGCGGCGGCGGTGGTGTCGGAGCTGTCGCATCTGGTCACCGAACATCCGCTGCGGGAACCGCTGTGGCAGCAACTCATCACCGCGCTCTACATCGACGGGCGGCAATCCGACGCACTGGACGCGGCCCGGCGGTTGCGCGCGACGCTGGCCGACGAACTCGGCATCGACCCCGGCCCGCCGCTGCGCGAACTCGAGGCCCGCATCCTGCGCCAGGAACCGCTCACCGCGAACGCCGCGGGCGCGGCCTCGGCCACGAGGATGACCACCATCATCGATCAGGGCGCGGGCGGTCACCTCGCGGCCCTGCGTGACGCCGAGGGCCACCGCCATCCGGTGCGTGGCCGTTTCACCCGCATCGGCCGCCTGCGCGACAACGACATCGCCCTCGACGACGGCAAGGTCAGCCGACACCACGCGGTCGTGGTCGATACCGGACCGGCCTATGTCGTCAAGGATCTGCTGTCCTCCAATGGCGTCTACGTCGACGGCGTGCGCGTCATCGACAGCATGGCGCTCGCCGACGGCGCGGTGCTGCGCATCGGCGACACCGAACTGGTCTTCGAACTGCTCGCCCGCCAAGCCCGGCCGCCCGGTCTCCCGCCGCCGCCCGCGAGCTGACCTCACGGTCGGCGACCGTGGACCTCGGCGGCTCGCGATGCGAGCCGTGTCAGATGACCAGGCAGGCCGTGCCGATGGGCATCCCGACGCCGACGAAGGCGTCAACGGCGGCGGTGACGGCGGCGTCGGGAGCCTGCGTCGCGGTGATGGTGTGGCGACCCCGACTCGGGGGGACCCACTTCGCGATGGCGACACCGCCGGTGGGTTCGACCGTGGCGAACAGTATTCCGTTGTCGTACAGCGACACCGGACCCACCGCGCTGGTCAGGACCGCTCGGACGGTGTAGGAGCAGCCGCCGTCGCCGAAATTGGTCAGTGGACCGTAGTTGAGGTCGTAGAGGATGCCGATCCTGGTGACGGTGGCCGCGGCGCGGGCCGGATGCGGCAGCGGTGCGCCGAGGCAGGCCGCGGCGACGGCGGTCACCGCACCCGCCCGAAACATCGTTGCCTTTCGAATCCGACGCATCATCCGGCCCTCGTCCCGCGTCGTTCGCGGCGGCCGACGCATACCGTCCCCGGACGGGAGCGACCAGCGACCTCGTCGTCACGGATCGTCCCTTGGGCAGATGGTAATGGCCGAATCCCGCCTGCCGATCCCGATCCGGGCGGCCGTGTCCATGCCGTAATGAGGGGTGGGTAGGGTTGCGGCGGACCCCCGTAAAGTACATCTCGCACACTGCGTCTCTAAAGTGGGACCCGCCGGTCCACCCGATTCCCGATGACAATTCGATACACGCACGCCTTCGTGTACTATTTCTTCGATGAGTACCTCCACGCGGCGTTCCTCGACCCGATCCCCGGGACGGCCGGCCTCCGCGACCAGGGAGCAGGTCCTCGATCTCACTCGCCGCGCCTTCCTCGCGGGCGAACGCGTCGACGTCCAGGCCATCGCGGCCGAACTCGGACTCAGCCGCGCGTCCGTCTACCGCTGGTTCGGCTCTCGTGACGGCCTGCTCGGCACCATGCTCGCCGCCGAACACCAGCGCATGCTCGACCGAGCCGACGCCCGCAGCCGCTCCCGCGGCGCGGCCCGCATTCTCGACGTCTTCGACCGGGTGGCGCGCTGGGAATCCGACAACGAACCCTTCCGGCGCTACTTCGAACACGAACCCATCTACGGACTGCGCATCATCACCGCGAGCGACGGACCCGTGCAGCCACGGGTCGTCGCCGCGGTGGAGACGCTGATCGCCCGCGTCGAGGAAGAGGACGGCTACCGGCCGCCGCTCGAACGCCCGCTGCTGGCCTATGCGCTGGTGCGCCTGGGCGAGGCGTTCCTCTACAACGACCGGGCCGCGGGCATCCACGGCGACGTCGACCGCCTCCGGCAGGTGCTCGCGGTCCTGCTCGGCGTCACCCCGCGCGCCTGAACCTCACAGCCGCGCCTGTTCCCTGGCCAGCGCGCGGTCGCGCTGCTGCTCGAAACGCGGAATCCGCACCCGCTCCATATCCTCGAGGAAGGCCGCCAGCCGCTCCCGCACGGCCTCGCCACGCGCGCCGAAATCGGTGCGCTCGAAGATGTTCCACTGCCGCAGCACCGGCCACAACACATCCTCGAGATGCTGGCGCAGATCGTAGACCCCGTGTTTGGCCATGAGCACGCCGTTGCGGCGGAAGTCGGGCATGCCCGCGCCCGGCATGCGGAAGTTCTCCACGATGGTGTCGATGGCCTCGATCGCCTGATCCGGGACCAGGTCCAGTGCCGCGCCGCAGACCGTGCGATAGAAGATCATGTGCAGGTTCTCGTCGGCGGCGATGCGCTGCAACATGCGGTCGGCGACCGGGTCTTCACAGACCCGGCTGGTGTTGCGGTGCGTGACCCGGGTGGCGAGTTCCTGGAAGGACACGTAGGCGACCGAATGCAGGAATCCCGCGCCGTCGTCGACGTCGGCCTGCTCCGCGCCGGCGGAGAAGCCGTTGGTCATGTGCACCATGCGCGCGTGTTCGAGCGCGACCGGGTCGACGCCGCGGGTGACCACGAGGTAGTCGCGGATCACCGTGCTGTGGCGCATTTCCTCGGCGGTCCAGCGCCCCACCCAGGTGCCCCACGCGCCGTCGCGGGAGAAATTCTGCGCGATCTCGCGGTGGTAGGAGGGCAGGTTGTCCTCGGTGAGCAGATTGGTCACCATGGCCGCCTTGGCAACCGGACCTAGCCTGGATTGTTCGGGCTCCCAGTCGATTCCGTCGAGCAGGGCGAAATTGCGGCCCTCGTCCCACGGCACGTAGTCGTGGGGCTGCCAGTCCTTGGCCATACCGAGGTGGCGGTTGACGCAGGTCTCAGCGACCGGCTCAAGTTCGCTCAGGATCTCACGCTGAGTCAGATCTCGTGTCATCACCGCCTCATGCCATCAGGCGTCCGGCGTCGGATTGCAGGGCCGAAGGTAGTCGACCGAGAGGACCATGCGCAGCGCGGCAACGACCCCAAAGGCACCCGAACGGTGCGTTCAGTCCACGATCAGGACGATCAACTGACGCGCCGCCCCGATTCCGGTCGGCTCGGCTCCGGACCGGGCACTGGCCGATGGCCCGCCGAACCAGGTGATGGGACGGCGGTGGTCGAGACGGTCGATCACCTCGGGCATGGTCGAGCCGATCTGTTCGACGCGCACCACGCACACGTGACAGGCCGGTGCCAGCGTCGGGGCGCGCCGACCCTGGCCCGAACTGCCGTCGAGCACGATGATGCCCGCGTCGGCGACCGCGGCGGCGCAGGTGGTGATCACGGCGTCCGCGCCCGCCAACTGCCCCTGCGGCAGGAATGGGCTGTCATCGATGATCTGGTGCCGCTCGTCGGCGCGCCACGGATCGAGCCACGCCTCGGGGAGCCCATGCGGCACCACCACCGACGCGGCCCGCTGCGCGGTGAGAACCTTGCCGATGGTGTCGGGAATGTCTTGTTCGATGAGGTGGTGGACCTGCGCGCCGTGGTATTTCAGGCGTTCGGCGAACAGGTCGGCCAGTGCCGTCCGGTCGCCCGTCGATGTCGCCGACGGTTGGCGTTGCCGCGAGCGCGACATGGTGACCAGCCGTTCGTCGTCCGGCAGGTCGACCAGCGCGTCACGGACGCGACGCAGGAACTCTTCGCGCGGATTCATATCCGCCGACCGTCCCCGACATTGCGAACGGTATACGTCTCACCCAATGCACAACTCCCCCAGCAGATTCCGACGAACCGGCCAGATGTTCCACGATGGTATCGAAATGGTATCGCACATCGACGGTTCCGGCCCGCGCATCTGGGCGGCGACCTTGTCGTCGGTCATATCCACCTCGCTCCGTCGCCCGGCGCCGTGTCGGCGGCCGGGTCGCCGCGGCCGCCGGGTGAGCTCACGGCTCGGCGCCGACGGGTGTCGGTTCGCACGGTGTCAGGTCTGCACGGTGTTCGCTGTCATTCGCTCGATATTCACGGCCGGACCCGGTCCGGCTCCTCCAGGCAAACTACCGCCGCCCCGCATGCCGTGGCAACCGGTCGGTCCGATCTTGATCCCTGCCACCACCGACCGTGACGGGTCAGTGGTGCCGCCCGCACGACGACCGGCCCGACGGCATAGGCTGCGACAATGCCCCCGCGTGCGCGTACGGTGCGGCCGGATCGCCGCGATGCCGCGCTCCCCCGCGATATCGCCGAACTCGACGCCGCGGTGTCCGACTGCCGGGCCTGTCCGCGACTGGTGGCCTGGCGCGAGGAGGTCGCGCGCACCAAACGTGCCGCCTTTCGCGACGAAACCTATTGGGGTCGACCGGTTCCCGGGTTCGGACCGGACGACGCGCGACTGCTGGTGGTCGGTCTCGCGCCCGCCGCGCACGGCGGCAATCGCACCGGCCGAATGTTCACCGGCGATCGCAGCGGCGATGTGCTCTACGCCGCCATGTACGCCGTGGGGCTGGCCAATCAGCCGCATTCGCGACGCCTCGGCGACGGCCTGCGTCTGCACGGCACGCGGGTCACCGCCCCGGTGCACTGCGCGCCCCCGGACAACAAACCCACCGTCTCCGAACGCGACCGCTGCCGGGCCTGGCTGGATATCGAACTGGGACTGTTGGCCCCCACGGTGCGCGCGGTGGTCGTCCTGGGCGGATTCGGGTGGCAGGCGCTCATGCCCGCGCTGAACGAGTCCGGGTGGGCGGTCCCGCGCCCGCGCCCCAAGTTCGGTCACGGCACGCACGTCACGCTGGCGCCCTCGCGGGCGGATCGCGCGCCGCTGCACGTATTCGGCTGCTACCACGTCAGCCAGCAGAACACCTTCACCGGCCGTCTCACTCCCGTCATGCTCGAGCGGGTCTTCTCCGAGGCCGCCGCGGCGGCGGGCCTCACCGCGCATCGGCCGGGGTGAGGCCGGATTCCGACCGGCGCGCTGTCCGGCGGCGAACCCATCGGCGAGGGCGAGAGTTCGGGATGTCGCTCGATGCTGGCCGCCGCGATCGTGCTGGCAGGCACCGACCGGCGCATGGTCAAAGCCGCGGCGTCACAGGGCACCGTCCCCGCGCTCACCCTGCTGGCCGCACTCACCCAACTCTGACCGCGGACACCGACCGGGGTCCCGCATCACGATCGCCCCGTGACGGCGACGGAACGGCCGCGCCGCTACGCACCACGCGCCGCGGCCGTATCGCGCTCATGACCACACCGACACCGCACCCGGACCGCGCACGAGGTGTGCGGTCCGGCGACGGCGCGAGTGATCAGAAGGCCGAGCGGATCATGCCCTTGGTGCGCATGAGGTGTTCGGCGAGGTAGCCGTCGTGGGGGACGCCGGGGCGCAGCCAGGTGGTGGCATTGTCCCCGAGGTAGAGGTTGGTGATGGACGGCTCGTCGAGCAGTTGTTCGATGAGGTCGGAGCGTGTGGTCATCGCGGTGAGCACCAGCGAGTCGCGCAGCGGGGCGATGCCGTCTTCGGGGCGCCACGGGCCGACCCACACGCACGGGAAGCCGAGCTCGACATTGAGTTGAGGCGCCGTGCTGCTGTCGACGAGATGTACCGCGGGACGCAATACCGCACCGCCGGAGGGCAATTCGTCGACGATGGTGTCGCCGCCGAGCACCGGGCGGGCGTCACCGGCGACCTTGTGCAGGTAGCGGTCGACCTCGCGCGCGGATTCGACGGGCTGCACGGTGAGGATGGCGTCGGGATGGTCGGCCGGCAGACTGGCGATGGCGGCCAGCGCCTCGGCCACGGCGGCCGCGACCGGCGCCGGATCGCCTTCGACGAGGATCGCGGTCGCACAGGTGCAGGCGGTGCCGCCGAGGTGGCTCACCGAACCGGCCAGCAGTTCGACCTTCTCGCGCCAGTCGACATCGGCGGTGACCAGGATCTTGGACCGGCCCGGACCCTGGGTCAGCACCCGGGGATTCGCGGCGTACTTGTCCACCACGTCCTGGCCGCCGTAGACGATGGCGAAATCGGATTCGGCGATGATGACGTCGGCCGCCGCGTAGTCGGTCGGCAGCAGGGTCAGCACATCGGGCGGGAATCCGGCTTCGCGCAACGCGCTCACCAGGCGGAAGGCGGTGTACGGTTCGCGCGTGGACGGTCGCACCACCACCTTGTAGCCCATTGCCAGCGCCTCGGGCCACAGGCCGTGCACCGCGGGGGTGTTGCCCGCGGCGTGCACCGCGAACACGTCGCCCTTGCGGGTCCACACCGCCGACCCGTTGAGGGTCTGATCGCCGTGCCACTCTTCGACGGCGCCGCGCGGCATCGCCAGTTCCCGGGTGGTGCGCTGCGAGCGCAGCACGTCGGTAACCCAGTCCACGGACTGGCGCACCACGGCCAGCGGCACGCCGGAGGCGGTGGAGACGAGTTGGGCGTAGCTGTCGGGGTCGAGGCCGTCGACGGTGCCGTCGTGGAACAGGTCGGCGGCCTTGTCGAGCGCGGCCAGCCTTTCCTCGACCGGCATGACCGGAGCCGCGCGCATGGCGGTGAGGGTGCGCCGCACGTACAGCGGCGGCATCTGGCTGATCTCGCCGATCCGCTCCCCCGCCAGCGAGGTCAGCGGGAGGCGTTCGCGGGAACGGTATGCGCCGGACGGGCCGAGCGCGTCGATCTGGATGTCCATCAGTACACACCTTCGATAACGGAGCGGTCGTCGAAGGTCTTGACCGGACCAACGTCGGCGACCGCGCAACCGAGCGCACCGGGCAGCGGCTCGACCTTGGTGGCCATATCGCGCTCCAGGTTGTTGGGCAGCAGCGCGTATTTGGTGAGGTGATTCATGACGACCTGCCCACGCTCGCCGTACTCGACGTCGGCGCCTGTCTCGGGGTCGACGACGCGGAAGGCGATATAGGGGCTCGGGGTGTCGAAGACGGGCAGTCCGTCCGGGCGCTCCTCGGGCCGCTCGCGCGACATGCCGAGAATTGTGGTGCTGCCGTAGAGGCCCTTGAGCGGAATGTCGGGGAATATCTCGCGGCGGAAGATGTCGCGGGAGTCGGCGTCCATGTGCGCGCCGCTCCAGCAGATGAATTTGATCTGCTTGCGCACGGCGTCGACGAGTTCGGGGCGGCGCGCGACGCGCTCGAGCAGCGGCGGGGTGGTGATCAGAATGCCCACCGACTGCGTGGTGAGAATGTGGCCGACCTGGTCGATGAGGTGTTCGGCGTAGCGGTCGGCCTCCTCGGTGTCACCGCGGGCGATCAACTGTTTGATCCACCGTGGGTCGAGGTCGATGGTGAATTTCACGCCGTTGTGGCGGCGCGCGCGGCGGGTCGCGAACTCGCCGAACATGTGCGGTCCGCTCGGCGCGATCGCAAGGGTGTTCACGGTGCCGAGTTCGGCGTAGTGGAATTCATCCCATCCCAGGGCGAACTCCATCCAGCGGTCGAACATGACGAACCGCTTGGGCAGTCCGGTCGTGCCGCCGCTTTCGAAGATTCCGGCGATCACCCGATCCTCGCCGGTGAGTCCGCGCGGGATCAGATCCTCGATCGCGACATCGCGAAACTCGTTGATCACGTTGGGGAATCGGGTGAGGTCGTCGAAGGTGCGGATATCGGTGAGCGGATCGAAGTCCAGGGTGCGCGCGCGGCGCAGCCAATAAGGACTACCGGTTTCCTGGCTGAAATGCCATGACATCAATTCCCGGATGTACTCGTCGGGATCGACCGGGGCGGTGGAGATATCGAGAATGGCAGAACACATGCGCCCTCCAGCTGCGTGTACGTCACGCACACCTTCGCGCACCCGCGGGAGGGTTGAAACCTTCACCGCGCAGTATCAATTAGTCGATAGCAGAATTCCGCGCCGCGCCGTCGGGCGGTAGCTGTCTGGTATGTCCGCATCGGGCCGGATCAGCGGTGGTCCACCGAGGCCAGGAACTCCTCGATCAGCGCCGTCACCGCGTCGGGTTGTTCGAGCGCACTGGAATGACCGCACGCCGGAATCGTGTGCAGCCGAGCGTCTTTGATCAGCGCGGCGATCCGCTCGGACCGCGTGGGCGGGGTCGCGACATCGTCGGCGCCGACCACGACCAGTGTCGGCATGGTGATGGTGGTGACCTCCTCGGCCACCGGCGCGCGATCGGCCACGCCGAGTACCGCCCGGCGGATTGCCGCCCGGTCACCGCGGCGCAGGCGAGTGGCCCATTCGGCGATCAGCGGCCGATTGCGGGGGTCGCGGCGGAAGGCCGGGCCGAACATGTGCGGGGCGATCCGCCCGACGAGCGGTCGGCCGCCGAGTATCCGCCAGGCCAGCGCCAGCCGCTTGTACTCGCCGATCTTGGCGGGGTCCTCGGCCTCGCAACTGGTGTCGAGCAGGGTCAGCGACCGCAGCAGGGTGCCGTGGCGCGCCGCGAGTCGCTGGCCGACGAAGCCGCCCATGGACAATCCGACCCAGTGCACCGGATCGAGTCCGAGGCCGCGGATAACCCCCACCGCGTCGCGGGTGAGGGTGTCCATATCGTATCCGTCTGCGGTGGGCGGGGTTTCGCCCTGACCCCGCCAGTCGATCGTCACGCATCGGTACCGGGCGCGCAGCACCTCGATCTGACGCCGGAACATCCACCCGCCGAACAGCAGTCCGTGTCCGAAGACGATGGTGGCGGCATTCGGGAGACCGGGCGGAGCGCCGGTGTCGGTGTAGCCGATTCGGATGCCGTCGACGGTGATGACCGACATGACTCGCACTCTCCTTATCGAAGGCTAGATCGAGATCGACAATTCCGCCGGACCGCGCACATTGATCCGGCCGTTCCAGCGCACCTCCCGCACGGCGGCGTCCGGGAAGCGGGTCACGAAGCGCGGGAAGGCGATCCGCGCCTCCAAGCGCACCAGCGCCGCGCCGAGGCAGTGGTGTATACCCGCGCCGAAGGACACATTGCGCGGCGCGTCGGCCCGGTCCAGCCGCAGCGCGCCCGCGTCGGGTCCCCAGAACTCGGGATCGCGATTGGCCGCGGCCAGGCAGGCGATCACCCAGTGGCCCGCCGGGATCCGCACCCCGCCCACCGACCACGGCTCGACGGTGACCCGCCGCATGAGGTGCACGGGCGTGTCGTAGCGCAGCAGTTCCTCCACCGCGTTGTCCGCGAGATCCGGCCGCTCGCGCAGCGCGCGCGCCTGCTCGGGATGGCGCAGCAGGGCCAGGATTCCCGAGGCGATGTGGTTCACGGTCGTCTCGTGCCCCGCCAGATACAGCAGCATGACCTGGGCGACGAGTTCCGCCTCGCCGAGCACGTCGCCCTCGTGTTCGGCGGCGATCAGGCGCGAGAGCAGGTCGTCGGCCGGGCTGTCGCGCTTGTGGCGCACGAGTTCGCCGACCATCGCGGTCAACTCGGCGTTCGCGTCCCGAATGCGCGCCTGGAGTTCGGGTTCGGCGAGCGGTTCGAGTGCGAGCACGAGAGTGGAGACCAGTTCGCGCAGTCGGGTGTGCTCGACCACCGGTATGCCGAGCAGTTCCGAGATGAGGGTGAAGGGCACCGGGAAGGCCAGCTCCGCCACCACATCCGCGGTTCCCGCGTCCTCGATCCGGTCCAGGGCCTCATCGACCAGGGTGAGCACCCGCGACCGGAGCGCCTCGACCGCGCGGGGGGTGAACGCCTTGCCGACCAGTCGGCGCAGCCGGGTGTGGTCGGGCGGGTCCTGATCCAGCAGCGACAGCCCGCCCATTATGCGGTTGGCCTTGCCGAGGCGGTCGGTGTCGCTCTTCCACGACGGCAGACGGGTCAGTCGCGCCTCGTCCACCGAATGCGCGGAACGCTGTAGTTGCGACACCTCCGCGTACCGGGACACGATCCAGAACCCGAGCGGATGTTCGTGGGCCGGTCCGGCCGCGCGTAGTTCGTCGTAGGCCGGATACGGGTCCTCCGCGAAGCCCGGCGAGAACGGATCGAAGACATAGGTGTCGGCGCACATGGCGGCCCCTCGGTCAGGAATTGAACAGTTTCACGTTGCGCATTGTCACCAGTGCGGTGGCGCACAGGGTTTCGTCGTCGTCATCGTCGACCGAGTACACCTCGGCGGCGGCGATCGTGATGAGCGCGCCCGGCTTGACCACCCGGCCGCGCGCCACCACCGTCGGCCCCTTCGCCGGCGCCAGGATCTTGACCGTGTAGTCGATGGTCATATTGGCCCAGCCGGGTTGGAGCAGAGTGCCCGCCGCGGAGCCGGCGGCGAAATCGGCCAGCGAGCCGAGCACCCCACCCTGGAAGTACCCGTCGTGCTGGGTCAACTCGGGCCGATGCGGCTGCACGATCTCGGCCAGACCCGGCGCGAGCGCGCCGAAGTCGAATCCGAGGTGTTTCGCCGCGGGCATACTCAGCACCGCCGCCTTCACGACCGCCTCGTAATCGGGATTCGCCGCTTGCCACGTCTGCACGCCGGTCAGCCTTTCTGTCGCAGTTCCATCGGGATATCGGCCGGACCGGGCGTCCAGACCTCGAAGCCTTCGGCGAGATGACGCTGCCGGGCCGCCGACCGCATGATCTTGCCGCTGCTGGTCTTGCCGAGCTGACCGGCGACGGTCAGCACCAACTCACCGATGGCGAGATCGTGTTCGCGCAGGACCGCCGCGCGAATCGCGCCCGCGATATCGGCGTCGGCGTCGCCGGTGTAGTCGCGCCGGATCTCCTGCACCACGACGAGTTTCTCGCCGTCGCGCCCCGGCACGGCGAAGGCCGCGCTCCCGCCCGCGCGCAGGGCGGGATGGGCGCGCTGCACGGTGAACTCGATATCGTGCGGATAGTAGTTGCGCCCGCGCACGATGATCATGTCCTTGAGCCTGCCGACGACATAGAGTTCGCCGTCCACGAGCAGGCCGAGATCACCGGTGCGCAGGTGGTCGCGGTCGGGATCGTCGGCGCAGCGCGCGCGGAAGGTATGTTCGGTCGCTTCGGCGTTGCGCCAATATCCCTGTGCGACATGGTCGCCCGCGATCCAGATCTCCCCGGCCCGATCGGGCGGGCATGGCAGGCCGGTGTCGGGATCGATGATGCGCACCCGCTCGGCCGCCATGATCGCGCCCGAGCCGACCAGTGTGCGCGCGGGCCCGTCCGCGGCGGGGACGTAGCGCCGCTGCCCGAGCGCCTCGACATCGGCCTCGATCGTGACGGCTCCGCGGCCCTTGGCGCTCGCCGAGACCATCAGGGTCGATTCGGCCAGTCCGTAGCACGGATACAGCGCGGCGGCGTCGAATCCGTAGGGCGCGAAGGTCTCGGCGAATCGGCGCAGGGTCTGCTCACGGATCGGTTCCGCGCCGTTGAACGCCACTTGCCAACTGCTCAGATCCCAGTCACCGTGCGCACCCGCCGTCGCGCGCGCCACGCAGGCGTCGAAGGCGAAATTGGGGCCGCCGCTGGTGTGGGCGCGGTACCGGGAGATCGTCGACAGCCACAGCAGCGGGCGGCGGATGAAGGTCACCGGCGACATCAGCACGGCGGTCGCCCCCACGTACAGGGGCTGGAGCACGTTGCCGATCAGGCCCTGGTCGTGGAAGAACGGCGCCCAGCCGACCACGGTGGAATCGCGGTCGTGGCCGAATGCCTCGCGGATCATCTCCTCGTTGGCGACCAGATTGCGATGGGTGACCATGACGCCCTTGGGCGTCGAGGTCGACCCGGAGGTGTACTGGAGGAAGGCGACCGAATCCGGTTCGGATCGAACGGGTTCCGTCGTGGGCGCGGCGTCGGGCGCGTCGGCGGCGATCCAGTGCCGCGCCGCGCAGAGCGGACCGAGCACGGCGCGCAGCGATTCGGTGAACACCTCCAGTGTCAGCACCGCGGCCGGGTCGCAGTCGGCGACGACGGCACGGGTGGATGCCTGGACCCCGGTGTGGCGCGGCGGATTCACCGGCACCGCGATGACGCCCGCGTAGAGGCAGCCGAAGTAGGCGACGATGAAGTCGAGGCACTGCGGGAACACCAGCAGGGCACGGTCGCCCGGTGCGCAACGGACCGCGAGCGCGCCTGCCACGGCCAGAGCGCGCTCGTGCAGTTCCCGGTAGGTCAGGCTCGCGCACTCCGCGCCGGTGTCGTCGAGGAAGACATAGGCCGTGCGATCGGGTTCGTCGACCGCGCGGCGGCGCAGGATATCGGGAAGCAGTTGCACGTCGGACCTCATTCCGGTAACGCGGGCCGACGCGCGAGAGCCGTCGTGATGATGGCGGCGATATCCGCCCGGTGCCGCTGATGGAACTGGTGGTCGCCGGAGAAGGCGTGGATCGCGAACGGCCCGTCGCTCAGTGCCCGCCACTGCGCGATCTCGTCCGGGTCCACCACGGGGTCTTCGCTGCCGTAGAACGCGGTCAGCGGGCAGCCCAGCCGCGGCAGCGGGGTGTGGTCGTACTCCTCGGACAGTTCGAGATCGGCGCGCACCAGCGGCAGCGCGTAGCGCAGGAACGCGCTGCTGCGCGCCGCCTCGCCGAACGCGCCGATATCGGCCAGCGCCGCCGCGAACTCCTCGTCGGGTAGCCCGTGGATGAGCGCGCGGCGGGCGGGCAGATGCGGTGCGCGCCTGCCGGAGACGAACAGGTGCAGCGGCGGTGCGCCGTCCGCGGTGAGCGCGCGGGCCAGCTCGAACGCGATCAGGGCGCCCATGCTGTGTCCGTAGATCGCCAGCGGTTCGGCCCGCCACGGTCTCGTCTGCTCGACCAGTCGCCGCACCGCCGAGTCGACCCGACGCAGCGGCGCTTCGGCGGTCACGTCCTCGCGGCCGGGCAGTTGCACCCGTACCGGGGTGAGGCCGGGACCGAACAGGTCGAGCCAGCGGTTGAACGACGAGGCGCCCGCCCCGGCGTGCGGCAGGCAGATCAGCCGCACCCCCGCGGCCTCCGCGGGGCCGCGCAGCCAGGTACGGGCGGCTTCGGTGCCGGTCATCGCGGGTCACCCGCCGCGACCGGCAGCGCGGCCGGGCCGCGCACGATGAAACTGTGCTCCTGATACCGCGGTCGGTCGACGCGGAGTTCGAGGTCGCCGCGGGCATCCGGGCCGAACAACCGGTCGAAGGCGATCTCGGCCTGGAGTTCGGCCAATGTGCCGCCGAGGCAACCGTGCATGCCGTGACCGAAGGCCAGGTGGTCCCCGGCGGCGCGGGTGATGTCGAAATCGTCGGGGCGGTCGAAGACCTCGGGGTCGCGGTTGGCCGCGCCCAGGCACACCATGACCTGATCGCCCTCGGCGATGACGGTGCCGCCGATCTCGGTGTCGCGGGTCGCGAGTCGCTTGGTCAACTGGAGCGGGGAGTCGAAGCGCAGCGCCTCCACGACGGCGGCGCGCGCCGAGTCGGGGCGCTCGCGCAGCAGCGCGGCCTGGTCGGGATGACGCAGCAGCGCCAGTGCGCCATTGCCGATGAGCGATTTCGTGGTCTCGTTGCCCGCGACGAAGCACATGACGCACACGAAGATCAGTTCCTCGTCGGCGAGCCGGTCGCCGCCCGCGGTGCGCGCGGCGAGCAGTTCGCTGATCAGGTCGTCACCCGGCTCGGCTCTCCGCTGTCGCAGCACCTCGTCCAGCGCGGCGGCGAATTCCTCGACCACCTCGCAGACCCGTTGGAAATCAGCGGCTTTCATCAGCCCGGGCTCCAACAGGAATCGGATGTCGTGGGTCCACGGCCCGACCTTGTCGCGCAGATGCGGCGGCAGCGCCATCCATTCGCACAGCACCGTTACCGGCAGCGGTGCGGCGACATCGGCGACGAGGTCGAATTCACCCCGTGCGCGGGCGGTGCGCACCAACTCCTCGGTGATGCGCGTGACCAGCGGACGCAGCCCGGCCACCGCGCGGGCGGTGAACACCCGGTTCACCAGCCCGCGCAGGCGCGCGTGATCGGGATTGTCGGTGAACACCAACGACTTACGGCCGAGCCGTGTCACGCGCGCGATGTCGCTCCTGCCGAGTTTGCGCGCCTGTTCGGAGACCAGGGTCGGGATGAGACCCGCGCTGAAGGAGCGGTCGTGCAGCACGGCGCGCACGTCGGCGTGCCGGGTCAGGACCCAGGTTCCCAACGATTTGTGCACCGGCCTGTGCTCGCGCAGCTGCCGGTACATGGGGTACGGGTCATGCCGGAATTCCGGGCTGAACGGGTTGAAGCGAACCCGGGTGCCCCCGACGGTCACCGGTCCCGCCGTCCGTCGCCGGCGAAGAATCCGGTGCCGTAGGGCGCCAGCACCAGGCGCAGCAGTCCGATCTTGCCCATGCGGAAGCCGAGGGAGGACAGCTTCAGGTACCGCTCGTAGCGGGCCACGGTCTCCGCGCCGACCATCTCCACCGCTTCGGCGCGGTGCTCGCGCAACCTGCTCGCCCACTGCGCGCAGGTCCACGCGTAGTCCAGCCGGCCGTTGCTCAGCGCGCGGACCTCGAACACGCCCTCGGCCGCCGCGGTGATCTCCGCCAGTGTCGGCAGGTCGGCGTCGGGGAAGATCTCCTGCTGCATGAACGAACTCGCCTGCTCGCGTGACATGTTCGCGTAGGCGATGGTTTGCAGCGACAGCGTGCCGCCCGGACGCAGCCAGTCACGGCAGCGTTCGAAGAACTCCCGGTACACGGCGATCTTCTGTTCGGGCGAATCCCGCGGTGTGGCGAAATGTTCGAAGGCACCGATGGAGATGATCCCGTCGAACCTGGTCTCGGGCCGGTATTCCAGCCAGTTCTCCAGCCGTACCTCCACGCCCGGGTATTCGCACGAGCGCACGTATTCGGCCTGTCTCTCGCTCAGGGTCAGGCCGACCGAGCGGGCGACACCGTGGCGCCGCGAGAGCCGTTGCAGGATGGCGCCCCAGCCGCAGCCGATGTCGAGCACCGACTCGGCGCCGTCGGCGTCGACGGCCTCGAGATGATGGCGCAGCTTGTTCTCTTGCGCGACTTCCAGCGTGTCGTCGGGCTTTTCGCGAAGTGCGCAGGAATAGGTCAGCGAGGAGTCCAGCCAGAGCCGGTAGAATTCGTTGCCCGCGTCGTAGTGGTGGCGAATGGCGGCCGCGGCCGCGTCGACCCGCTCGGTCGGAGCCGACATGGTCAGGCGACGGTCGACGTGGCCTGCTTGTGCAGATACGTCGCGACCGCGTCGAGATTCGGATTGTCGAACAGATCCTCGGGCGACAGGTCGACGCCGTAGCGCTCCTCGACCTCGATCAACAGTGCCACCGCGAGCGCGGAGTCGATGCCGAGCCGGTCGAAATCCGCGGTGGGATCGATGGTTTCGGCGGGCACCTCGAGCAGGTTGCCGAGGTATTCCTGGCACCACCGGATGATCGCTGCTTTGCTCGTGTCCACGGTTGATTCCTTCGGCTGATTGTCTACGGGGTGTCGACGCGGGCGTACGGCACCGGATATCTCTGTCAGGCGATGCGTTTGGAGGCCATGCGCTCCGCGGAGGGCACCTTCAGATCCCAGGCCAGGCCGAGGGCGGCCAAGGTCTTGATGAGCCAGAATCCGGGATCGAGCCGGTACCAGTTCAATCCGAAGGCGGGCGACTCCGGGAAGGCGTGGTGGTTGTTGTGCCAGGACTCCCCCAGCGTCACGAGCGCGAAGACGCCGCCGTTGTGGCTGTTCTCCCGCGACTCGTATGGCCGGGTGCCGAACATGTGCAGGAAGGAGTTGATCGCCCACACGATGTGCTCGAGCACGAAGATCCGCACCAGGCCGCCCCACAGCAGACCGCTGACCGCCCCGGTCCAGCTAATGGTCACCACACCGCCGATCACGGTGGGGATGAGCAGGCCGAGCCCGACCCAGTAGTAGTACAGCCGGGCGATGCGGACCAGGCCACGGTCCTTGATCAGATCGGGGGCGTAGTGCACGACGTTCGGGTATTCGTGGCGGTGCATCCACAGGAAGTGCGAATGCGCCAGACCGCGCAGCGCACCGCGCAGGCCGCCGCCGGAGAGGTTGGGCGAATGCGGATCGCCCTCGCGGTCGCTGTACTCGTGGTGGCGACGGTGCAGCGCCACCCAGGACACCACACCGCCCTGCGCGGCCATGGAGCCGGTGATGGCCAGCGCCCAGGCGACCCACGGCTTCGCCTTGAACGTGCGATGGGTGAACAACCGGTGGTAGCCGACGGTCACGCCGAGTCCGGTGATCAGCCACAGCGAGAACAGCAGCGAGAATTCCAGCCATCCGAACGGCCGCACGAACAGGAACGCGAATGCCGCGATCGTGCCGATGATCGGCAATACGTCGAACAACAGGAAATGCCTGCGCTGGAGGCGATGGATATACGGACTGCTGATCGTTTTCCGACGCGGAGACGCGGCAGGCAACACATTGTCTTCGGTGGTCACTGTCCCATACCCCAAGCCGAATACTATTGGACAACTGAATAACTCGACGGTAACAGGGATCAGATCGGGGGACCGATCGGTCGCCGATCCGCCGATCGGAGGATCGAAAATGTTTATCGTGGATGCCGACCGGTCTCTTCCGGTCAGGCGCGCAACCGCACCGGCAACGCGAGCATGCCGCGAATCATGGTGCTCGGCTGCCATGTCGGCGCCGCCGCGCCCGCGGGCAGCGACAGGTGCGGGAACCGTCGCAGCAGTGCGGTGAACGCGACGGTCGCCTCCATACGCGCCAGCGGAGCGCCGACGCAGAAATGGATGCCGTGCCCGAAGGCCAGATGCCCGCTCGGGTCGCCGTCGATATCCAGTCGGTCCGGTGCGCGGAAGCGCTCGGGATCGCGATTGGCCGCCGTGACGGCGACATAGACGAGTTCGCCTTCGGGAATATCCATATCGCCGATGCGCACCGGCTCCGCGGTGTAGCGCACCGTCGCCATGTCCACCGGGCCGTCGAAGCGCAGGAATTCCTCCACCGCCGCGGGCACCGCCGACAGGTCCGCGCGCAGCGCCGCGAGCTGGACCGGATCGCGCAGCAGGACATTGAGTCCGTTGCCGATCAGGTTGACCGTGGTCTCGTGTCCGGCGACCAGCAGCAGGAACGCCATCGACACCAATTCGGCGTCGGTGAGCCGGTCACCGTCCTCGTCGGCGTAGACAAGCGCCGACAGCAGATCGTCACCGGGTTCGCGCCGCTTGGCCGCGACCAGTTCGCGCAGGTAGGCGACCATCGCCAGCGCGCCACGTCCGCGTTCGGCCTCGCGACCGGCCACGCCGATCAGATCGCGGGTCCAGTCACCGAAATCGGAGCGGTCGGCGAAGGGCACGCCGAGCAGTTCGCAGATCACCGTGACCGGAAGCGGATTGGCGAAGGCGGCCATGAAATCCACCTCGTCGTGTCCGTCCATGGCGTCGAGCAGCTCCGCGGTGATCTGCTCGACCCGCGGCTGCAATCCGGCCACCCGGCGCACGGCGAAGGACTTGTTGACCAGTCCGCGCAACCGGGTGTGCTCGGGCGGGTCGGCGTGGAGCATGTGCGAGGTCAGCGCGAGCCACAGCGGATTCGTCGGCGGGGCCTCGCGGCGGGCACTGAGCAATTCGTCCACGCGCAGCATGTTCTTGCGCAGACGCGGATCGGCGAGCGCCGCGCGCGCCTCGCGATAGCCGATGACCACGTATCGGACCACGCCGTCGGGGAAGCGCACCCGGTGCACGGGACCGTCGGCGCGCCAGCGGCGGTAGTGTAGGTGCGGATCGGCGAAGAAGTCATCGCCGAGGGTGTGCACCCGGTCCGCGGTATCGACGGTCTCGGTATCGGTCATGTGCTTGACTGCCTCTCGGTCACAGATCCAGGACGAGCACATCCGCGCGCGCCCGCGAGACGCACAGCATCATGGTGTCGCCGCGCTCGCGCTCTTCGGCGCTGAGAATCGAGTCACGGTGGTCGATCTCGCCCTCGAGGACGGCCGTCTCGCAACTGCCGCAGGTGCCCTCGCGGCAGGAGGTGATCACCTGCACGCCCGCCGCGTCGAGCACGTCCACGATCGACTGCTTCTCCCCTACCCGCAGGGTGCGCCCGTCGTTGGCGAGGCGGACCTGGAAGGCGCGGTCGCCCGCGGTGTCGACCACGCGCGGCACGAAACGTTCGGTGCGCACCGCGACACCGCGTCGCCCGCCTTCGGTCTCCACGGCGTTCAGCAGCGGCTCGGGACCGCAACAGTAGACGGTCGCGTCGGCGTTGGCGTCCATGATCTCGGCCAGCGGCAGCAGACCGTGCGCGTCCTGGGGCAGTAGCCGCGCGTGCGGGTAGCGCTCGGTGATCTCCTCGGCGAAGGCCATGTGCTCGCGGGTGCGCCCGCCGTAGTAGAGCTGCCAGGTCGCGCCCGCGGCCTGCGCGGCCGCCATCATGGGCAGGATCGGCGTGATGCCGATACCGCCCGCGAGGAAGACGTAGCGGTCGGCCGGTTCGAGTTCGAAGTTGTTGCGGGGCGCGGAGACCGCGAGTTCGGTGTCGGTGTGGGCGGTGCGGTGCAGCAGATCCGAGCCGCCGCGGCCTTCGGGTTCGTGCAGGATCGCGATCCGCCAGCGCTTGCGGTCCTGCGGATCGCCGCACAGGGAGTACTGTCTGACTCCGGCCTGCCCGACCGCGACGTCGATGTGCGCGCCCGGTGACCAGGGCGGCAGTTCGGCGCCGTCGAGCGCGGCGAGTTCGAGTGCGAAGACTCCGGTGGCCTCGTCGCTGCGGGCGGTGATCCGTACCGGCAAGTCGGTCATAAGGCCCACTGTCGCCGAGTGGCCGGCGCGCCTGCCATGAGGTTCGAGCAGTCGATTCGCGCAATCGACGTTGACTATCGCCCGTCGACGCGACCGAGGGCCCGGCCGACACTGACCCCATGACCTCAGTGGCAAACTTGGTGGAGAAGACTACCGAATTCGTCCGTGACCACGTCTTTCCCGTCGAACGCGAGATCATCGTCGACGGCAGGGTGATGGATGACGCCCTCCGACTGGAACTCCAGAAGAAGGCCAAGGAGGCAGGCGTCTTCGGTCCGCTGTCGGATCCGGCCTTCGGCGGTCTCGGTCTCGACACCCGGTCCCAGGCGCAGGTCCTCGAGGCGGCCGGGGCCAGCCTGATCGGCCCGCTCGCGGTCAACGCGTGGGCCCCCGACGACGGCAATATCCATCTGCTCGCCCACGTGGCGAATACGGAACAGAAGCAGCGCTACCTCGCGCCGCTGGCCTCCGGCGAGGTCCGCTCGGCCATCGCGATGACCGAACCCGCCCCCGGCGCGGGCTCGGACCCGACCATGCTCCGCACCTACGCCGAAGAGACCGACCGGGGCTGGGTCATCAACGGCGCCAAGCATTTCACCACCGGCGCGCAGGGCGCCGCGTTCACCATCTGCGTCGCGCGCACCTCCGACGGCCCGACCATGTTCCTGGTCGACGCCGACAATCCGGGTATGCGGGTCGGGCGGCGTATGCCGACCCTCGACTACACCAGCGCCCCCGGCGGCCACTGCGAGGTGCTGTTCGACAACTGCGAGGTCGACGACACCGCCGTGCTCGGCGCGGTCGGTCAGGGTCTGGCGCTTGCCCAGGTGCGCCTTGCGCCCTCGCGGCTGGTGTTCTGCATGAACTGGCTCGGTCTCGCCGTGCGCGGGCACCAGCTCGCCATCGCCCACATCACCGAGCGCACCGGCTTCGGGACGCCCATCGCCGAACACGGACTCGCGCAGGGACTCATCGCCGACAGCGAGATCGACATCGCCGCCGCGCGCGGACTCATCCGCCAGGCCGCGACCACCATCGACGAGCAGGGCCCGGCCTCCTCGCAGGCCAAGCACGAGACCTCCATCGCCAAGACCTTCGTCGCCGAGGCGGTGTGGCGGGTACTCGACCGCTCGGTCCAGTTGCACGGCGGCCTCGGCATCTGCGAGGACCATCTGGTAGCCCGGTTCCTGGTGGAAGCGCGCGCCTTCCGCATCTACGAGGGGCCATCCGAGGTCCTGCGATGGTCGATCGCACGCCGCGCTCTGCGCGCACGTGGCTGAGTGCTCTGCGCGCACGTGACCGAGTGCTCTGCGAGCAGACCGATTCGCCGACCGACGAACGCTGAAAAGGAATGACGATGACAAACCGTGAAATCGCCGGATTCGCCGCGGCCTACCCGAAGCTGGATTGCGAGGCCGTCGACTACGAGTACCTGCGCTCCGTCTCGCAGGAAATGGTGCCCTTCGCCGAGCGCGTCGGCACCGTCGTGACCGAGATCGGCCCCGACCGCGCCGTGGTCGAGATCCCCGCGCTGGACTCGGTGCGCAACCACATGGGCACCGTGCACGCGGGCGCGCTGTTCACCGCCGCCGACATCGCGGGCGCCGCGGCCTTCGTCGGCGCGGCCGCCACCCGCCTGAACACCGTCGAGCGGCTGGTGCTGCGCGCGGGCACCGCCTCCTACCGCAAGCCCGCCATCGGCCGCATCCGCGCGGTGGCGACCGTGGACCAGCGCGAACTCGCCGATGTGCTCGCCGCGACCGCCTCGGGCCGCTTCGAGCTGTCCGGCAAGGTCTCCCTGCTCGACGACAAGGACGTCGTCGTGGCCAAATTCACCTTCGACTACGTCTGCGACATCGCGATCGCGCAGGTGCAGCCGTGACGACCAAGACCCCCGAGGCGAAATCCGAATTCGGATCGCTGGAGTCGGTACTGGTCACCACCTCCGACGAGGTCACCTTCACGGTCCGGTTCCTGCTGGCCGAACAGGCCGACGCGCCGGTCGTGCTGATCATCCCGGCGATGGCGATGAAGGCGCGCAACTACCTGGCCCTGGCCAAGGCGCTGCACGCCCAAGGGCTTTCGGTGGCGACCTGCGATCTGCGCGCCCACGGTGAGGCCGTGCCCGCCCTGGGCGAGCACAAGGACTTCGGCTACCGCGAGATGCTCGAGATCGATATGCCCGCCCTGGTGGGCGCGGTGCACGATCGGTTCCCGCAGGCTCCGGTGTACCTGTTCGGGCACAGCATCGGCGGCCAGCTGGCGCTGCTGTTCGCCTCCGCCGAGGCCGACCGGGTCGCCGGTGTCGTCACCATCGGCACCGGCACGGTGTTCTGGTACGCCTTCGGCCCGCGGCGCTGGTGGGAGGCGCTCAGCCAGATCCAGTGGATCGGCATGGTCTCGCGCGTCAAGGGCCACTGGCCCGGCGGCGTGCTGATTCCGGCGCCCATGCCGGGCGGGGTCATGATCGACTGGTCCTGGCATTCGCTGACCAGCTACTACCGGCCCAAGGGCAGCAAGCGCCGCTACAACACGCTGCTCGCCCGGCTGACGTTGCCGGTGCTGCCGATCTCGCTGTCGGAGGATGTGCTCGGCCCGAAGTCGAATGTGGACTTCCTGGCCTCGCGTATGCGTAGGGCACGGCTGTCGCGCTGGCACATCGACGAGAACTCCGCGGTCGCCAACCGCGACCATTTCATGTGGATAAAGGATTCGGCCACCATCGCGCCTGCGGTGGCCCGGTGGATCACCACCGGTGCGGCCCCCGCCTGACGCGGTCCGTACCGACGAACGACGAAGGAGGCGGTCGAGATCATCTCGACCGCCTCCTTCGTGTGCGGGTCCGGTCAGACCGAAACGGGTTCGGTGAGTGTGCCGATGAGCGCGGTGTCGTGTTCGCCCGCGACGAAGCGCGGATGGCCGAGCACATCGTGCAGGAAGTTCGCGGTGGTGGCGACGCCCGCGCCGGAGATCCTGGTCTCGGCCAGGGCCCTACGCATGCGCGCGATGGCCGCGGGCCGGTCCTCGCCCCAGACGATGACCTTCGCAAGCAGCGAATCATAATGCGGCGGAATCGAATACCCGGATTCCACGTGGGTGTCCACGCGCACGAACGGTCCGCCCGGCAACACACACTCGGTGAGCGTGCCCGGGGCCGGGGCGAATTCGCGAGCCGGGTCCTCGGCGTTGATGCGGCATTCGATCGCGACCCCGCGCGGTACGGCGATATCACGGGGCAGGTCGAGCCGCTGGCCTGCCGCGATCCGCAACTGCTGGGCCACAAGATCGGTGCCGGTGACCATCTCGGTCACCGGATGTTCCACCTGGAGACGGCAGTTCACTTCCATGAAGTAGAACCGGCCCTGCGGATCGAGCAGGAATTCGAAGGTGCCCGCGCCGACATAGCCGACCGCGGACGCGCCGCGCACCGCCGTCTCTCCGATGCTCGCCACCAGTTCGTCGGACAGTCCAGGCGCGGGCGATTCCTCGACCAGCTTCTGGTGGCGGCGCTGCAACGAGCAGTCGCGCGCGCCAAGATGCACCACGGTGCCGTGGTGATCGGCCAGGATCTGCACCTCGATGTGCCGGGCGGAATCGAGATACCGCTCGACGTAGAGACGTCCGTCGCCGAACACCGCGGCGGCGTTGGCGCGGGTGTCACGCCAGGCGTCGGCGAAGTCGCCGGAGGCGCGCACCACGCGCATACCGCGGCCGCCGCCGCCCGCGACGGCCTTGATGATGACCGGATAGCCGATCTCGTCGGCCAGCGCCTGCGCCTCGTCCACCGAGTCCAGCGGTTCACGGCTGCCCGGCAGCAGCGGCAGACCGGCCGCCGCCATGAGACTGCGCGCGGTGGACTTGTCGCCGAGATCGGCCATCACCGCGCCGGGCGCGCCGACGAACACGAAGCCCTCGGCCTCGCACACCTCGGCGAAATCGGGGTTCTCCGAGAGGAATCCGTAGCCGGGATGGATGGCGTCCGCGCCGGTGGCGCGGGCCGCCTCGATGATCGCGGGAATATTGAGATAGCTGCGCTTGGACGGTCCGGGGCCGATGCAGAAGGCCCGGTCCGCCAGCCGCACCGCCGCCGATTCGGCATCGGCGGTGGAATACACCGCGACAGTGTCGATGCCGAGTTCGGCGCAGGTGCGGATGATCCGCACGGCGATCTCACCGCGATTGGCGACGAGCACCCGGCGAATCCGTCCGATGCTCACCGGATCACCTCGAGCCGCAGCAGCGGCGCGCCGTGTTCGACCGCCTCGCCGTTGTCGACGAGGAATTCCACGACCCGGCCCGCGCGGCCCGCGGTCACCGGAATCATCAGCTTCATCGCTTCGACGATGCCGATCTGCTGGCCCGCCGCCACCGTGTCGCCCTCGGCGACGAAGGGCGCCGCGCCCGGCTCCGGCAGCTGGTAGAACACGCCGACGGTGTCCGCGGTGATGACGAAAGTCTCGGCGTCGGAGGCGGCCGCCTCGGGCGCCGCGGCGGCGGCCGCGTGCGCGGCCGATCCGTTCCCGTTCGTCGCGACGGGCGCGGCGGCGGGGGCAGCGGCCTCCGGTGCGACGGTCGCCGAGCTCGCGCCGTCCCAGCTGATGCGCAGCGAGATCGGGCCGTTGGCGACGGTGACCGAACTCGGCGCGGTCGCGTCCCGCACGGTCAGCGCGTGTCTGGACAGTATGGTCAGTGCCTGATCGGCGTCGGCCGGATTCAGGGCACGGCCGACCGGTTCGGTGGCCACGGACTCGCTCATCGGTTCTCCTCGATCGTCGGTCGGATCGTGCCGAAGGCACGGAATCTGTTGTGGCGCTGAGCGAGCAGTTCGGGGGCGGCCAGCGGGCCGAAGCCGATCAGCGTATGCCGCAGCGCGCCGCGCAGATTCAGCGCCGCGGCGGCCCGATCACGGTGCGCGCCGCCCGCGGGTTCGGGAATCACGGCGTCGGCCACCCCCAGCCGCAGCAGCGAAGTCGAGTCGACGCGCAGCGCCTCGGCGGCGCGCGGCGCGGCGGCGGAGTCCTTCCACAGGATCGACGCGCAGCCTTCGGGGCTGATGACCGAGTACCACGCGTTCTCCAGCACCAACACCCGGTCGGCCACCGCCAGCGCGAGCGCACCGCCGCTGCCGCCTTCACCGGTGATCACGGCGATGATCGGAACCGGAAGTCCCGCGAGCAGTTTCAGCGATTCGGCGATGGCCACCGCCTGACCCTGCTCCTCCGCGGCGATGCCGGGATAGGCGCCCGCGGTGTCGACGAGGGTGACCACCGGCAGGCCGAGCTTGGCCGCGAGCCGCAGCACGCGCGCGGACTTGCGGTAGCCCGCGGGCGAGGGCATGCCGAAGTTGCGGCGGTTGAGCTCCTCGGCGCTGTGACCCTTCTGGGTGCCCATCACCACGACCGGCACGCCGTCGAGCCGGGCCAGACCGGTGATCATGGCCGGGCAGTCCGCCGACATCCGGTCGCCGTGCAGTTCGACGAATTCCTCGAAGGCGGTCGTGAAGTAGTCCAGGGTCGTCGGACGGCCCAGCTCCCGCGCGGTGCGCACCGAGGCCCACGGGTCGCGGGCCGACACCGCGGCCGGATCGGAGACCACCGGCGGATTCGGTTGCGCCGACGGGATGCGCCTGCCGCGGTCGGCGGCCATCGCCAGCAGCCGGGCCAGCCGCTCACGCAATGCGGAACGGTGGCAGATCATGTCGACGATGCCGTGCTCGACCAGGAATTCGGCGGTCTGGAAACCCGGGGGCAGGGTCTGGCCGATGGTCTGGCTGATCACCCGGGGACCCGCGAATCCCAGACGCGCCCTCGGCTCGGCGATGATGATGTCGGTGCTGGTGGCGTAGGAGGCCGCGACACCGCCGTAGGTGGGGTCGGTGACGATCGAGACGGTCAGGATGCCCGCGTCGTCGAGGGCGCGCAGGGCCTGACTGGTCTTGGCCATCTGCATCAGGGCGATGATGCCCTCCTGCATGCGCGCGCCGCCGGAGGCGGACACGATCACCAGCGGCACCCGGTCGGCCAGCGCGGCCTCGGCGGCGGTGGTGATCGCCTCACCGACCGCCGCGCCGAGACTGCCGCCGAGGAATCGGAAGTCCATCGCCGCCACCACCACGCCCGCGCCCTCGATGGCGCCGCGGGCGCAGCGGAATCCGTCGACCATGCCGGTCTGGGCGCGCGCCTGGGCGAGCCGGTCGGTGTAGGTCTTCGAATCGGTGAATTCCAGTGGGTCGGCGATGGTCTCGGCGACCTCGAGCAATCGGATCGAGTCCGGGTCGAGCAGCGCGGCGATGCGCTGATCGGCGGTCAGCGCGCCGTGTCCGTCGCATTCGGGACAGATGCGGCCCGTGCGCTCGTAGCGTTTGCCGTAGACGATCGCACCGCAGGCGGGGCACAGCAGCCAGACGGTGCCGGTCGTGGCATCGGATTCGAGTAGGGTCATCGTTCCTCGCTCGGTCGTGGCACGAATCGGGCGATCTCGGCGGGCAATCGCACACCGGCGGTGCGCAATTGCGCGATCCGGGTGAGATAGGCCGCGCCCGACATCAACTGGTCGGCGATGTCGGCGACATTGCGGTTGCTCGGCGCGGCCAGATAGGTCCCGGCCGCCCAGCTGTTGAACGCGCCCATCGCCGGACCGCACCAGATCTGGTAGTCCGCGGCGCGTTCGGCCACGCCGCGGATGCTCCACCCCGACGACAGTCCCAGGTACCACCGGAAGATCAGCGCCATCTTGCGCTTGGGATCCTCGGCGGCGCCGACCAGTTGGGACGGATCGCGTTCGGTGAAGAAGGCGACGCAGTCCTGCCACACGTCGTCCATCGGCCGACGGAACACCGTGGCCTCCAGATCCTCGCGCAGCGCGTCGGGCAGGGCGTGCAGCCCCGCGTATTCCCGGTAGGTGTCGTAGAGGCGGTGCGCGCGGGCGGCGAACATGGTGCCACGGCGCAGCACCTGCACCTGGACGCCGAGTTCGAACATGTCCGAGGACGGCGCCATCGTGCAGTCCGCGAAATCCGCGGTGGCCAGCAGCTTCTTGGTGGTCTCGGACTGATCGGCCTCGCGGGTGGCCTGATTGACCGATCCGGTGACCACGTAGGCCGCGCCCATGGCGAAGGCCGCGGCCGCGGCCGCCGGGGTGCCGATGCCGCCCGCCGCGCCGACCCGCACACCCGCGGCGGCGGGCACCGCGCGGGCGACGCGGTCGCGCGCGGCGATCAGCTCGGGCAGCAGCACGGTGAGCGGACGCCGGTCGGTGTGACCGCCCGAATCCGCCTCCGCGGTCAGGTCGTCGGCCATCGGCACCTGTTCGGCCAGCCGCGCCTGGTCGGCGGTGATGTCACCGGACTCCACCAGTGCGCGCAGCAGCTGCGCGGGCGCGGGCCGCAGGAAGACCTCGGCGACCTCGACCCGGGACACCTTGGCGATCACGCGGTGCCCGATACGGACGCGACCCTGCGCGTCGGTGCCGAGTCCGGCCGCGCGGTAGCGAACGACCTCGGGGGTCAGCGCCATGAACGCCGACGCCTCGACGCAGCGGACGCCGTGGCGCAGACAGGAATCCACGATCGCCCGCTCCAGCGCGGGCTCGGACGGGCTGTGGATGAGATTGCACGCGTACGGCCGGTCGCCGAGTTCGCGCGACAGCGCGGCCAGCGCCGAATCCACCACGGCGGGAGTGACACCCGCCGCGCCGTAGGAGCCGAGGTAGCCGGCCCGCGACATCGCCGACACCAGCGCGGGCGAGGCGATGCCATTGGCCATCGCGCCCGCCGCGTAGGCCGCACGGACGCCGTGCGCGGCACGGAAACCGCTGTCGCCCAACTGCTGTGCGGGCAGTGGCCCGACGGCGGCCAGGATCTGGGCGCCCGCGGCGACGGTCTCGTCGGAGGTGGCCCCGACCCGGCCGTCGTGACGGATGATCCAGCACGGGTTGGCCGTATCCAGCAGCAGCGCACCGATCTGCGCGGCGGTGGCCGCGACCGCGGTCTGCGAGGCGGTCATCGCGCGGCCTTCCGATCGGCGAGTTCGATACCGAGGTCGATGAGTTCGTAGATGCGAAGCCCCGGCTTCCACAGCGACCCGTCGACGGTCACCACGACGCTGTCGGCCCCGCGGCGCACGGTCTTGATGTGCGCCTCGAGTTCGACGGTGCCGTCGGTGGGCAGGAACTGGCCGCGGTAGCGCCAACTGAAGGCGATGTCGGTCGGGATGCGGAACACCGGATCGGCCATGCCGTCGGCGAATCCGGCGTCGAGCATCCACTCCTGGACCGCGTGGATGACCGATTCCACGCCGAGCGAACCCGGGATCACCGGGTCGAGGTGGAAGTGCCGGGCGAAGTACCAGTCGGTGGGGTCGATGGTGCGCAGCGAGTGCAGATAGCCCGCACCGTGCTCGCCGCCCCCGTCGACCACGTCGACCCGGTCGATGAGGGTCAGTGTGCGCCGCGAGCACAGCGGTGCGGCGGGGTCGGCGCGGCGGGCGGCCACGTCGATGACGCGCACCGCGGCGCCCGGGTTCTCGGCAAGCCAGGTCGGCTTGTCGCGGCCCGCGTCCAGTCCGGTCTGGTTGGCCAGCGCCTGATCGCTGAAGTAGCCGAACATGGTCTCGCCGACGTAGAACGGTTCGCCGTCGACGCTGAGCGTGTAGTCGAAGGTCTGCAACGACGAACCGGGCAGGATCGTCGTCGACAGCAGCCGCGAGGACTGTTCGATGGTGGCGTCACGCAGGTCGATCCGGCGCAGCACGGTGGCCTTGCCGCCGAGGTTGCGCAGGCTCAGCGTGGTGCCGGGCTGGGTCAGTGTCGGGCCCGCGTAGTAGCCCATGAGCAGGGCCGCCTGCAACGAGGTCTCCATGTACACGAAGTGCGGCATGGATTCGTTGGCGGTGTCGGCGTAGTACCAGGCCTCGGCCGGGGAGTCGTATTCGCTGGTGTACGAGGCGGAATCGAGGTTGCCGCGGGCGCCGTCGAAGTCGATGACCCGGTCGACCAGCAGCAGACCGTAGGTCGGCAGCCTGGTCGCGCGCACCCCGGTGTACTCGGCGAATTCGGGTCCCATCGCGATGGCCTGGTCGCCGCGCGAGAGGTGGGTCATGTGGAATTCGTTGAGCAGCAGACCCTCGGCCGCCGCGCCCGGACCGACGGAGGCGCCCGAGGGCTCCACCACCGCGACCGACACCTCGAGCGACTCCGCGCCGCCCGCGACCCGGACCGTGCCGGTGACGTGCGGGCGCGGCACGAGATCGATATGGGTGACGATCAGTTCCAGGACGCCCGCGTTCGGGCTCGCCGCACCTTCGGCGGGTTCGCCCGCGGCCGAGACGAATTCGCCGCGCGAGAGCACCAGCCACATGCCGGTGTGCAATGCGAAGACCTCCGCGGCCTGCACGGCCGCCGCCCGGGGGTCGCCCTCGTAGGAGGCGACGAGCCTGCCCTTGCCGTTGCCGCCGCGCGGTTCGATGAGCGCGACCTCGGTCAGGGCGAGCGGCGCCGCCGCCGCGAGCCGGACCGCCGCGGGCGCGTTGCCACGGCGGAAGGCCGGGCCGAACACGCCCGCGATATCGCCGTCTGCCAGACGCAGCAGATCCTGCCGGTCGAGCTTGGTGACGCGGGTACGGGCGGGCGGTTTGAACGCCCACTCGGGTGCGCTCGCCGACGGGTCGACGGTGGGCGTCGCGACGGCGGCCGGAACCGCCGCCCGGTCGACCACGCCGCCCGCCTGCCCCGAGGCCCGGTGCCAGATGGCCCGTTGCAGCGCGACCTGGGCGGCGAGCGCCGCCCGGTGGGAGGCCACCACGCCGGCCCGGATCTCACCGATCGCGGCGCGCACCCGCTCGCCGCCGGGCTGCGGGGCACCCGCCGCGCGCGGGGGCGCGGCGGGTGCGGGCAGCGGGGCCGGGGCGTGCGAGGTCTCGACGAGCGCGCTCGCCGATTCCGGCGCGGTGGGCGCGGGGGTCTGTGCCCGCGCCACCGCGTCGAAGGGAATTCCGTCGAAGTCGAGAACTGTCATGACATCCACTGCCTCACCGAGGTTCGAAACTTCTCCGTCAGATCGGGCGTCGTCACCACGGTGACGTCCGAGAAACGTTGCAGCACCGTGCCGTCCAGCGCGGTCGCGGTCGCGTCGATGCGAGCGTCGACCCGGCCCGCGCGCGGGTTGTCCACCACGAGCAGGAACGGCTCCCCCGCGGGCAGCGGCCGGTGGTATTCCACCCGTCCGACGCCGAGCGGCAGGCAGGCCGATCCGAGCAGGCGATGGCCGAGCACCGGCGGACCTTGCAGGATCAGGTCGGCCTGCACCGGATCGTGCAACCGCCCTGAGTAGGCACCCGCCGCGACGGTCGCGGCGGGCAGTTCGCATTCGAGCACGATGGCCGTGTCGGAGGCGGCGCGCACGGTGCGCATGCCCTGGAGGGCGGGCGCGTGGAACTGCACGCCCTCGCGGTAGATCACCGCGGCGTCGGTGGCCTCGCCGTGCGGCACGGACAGCCGCGCCGTGGCTTCGGCGGGTCCGTCGGCAAGGGTCAGCACCGCGCGGAAGCGGACCGCGCCGTCGGCGTGCACCGCGGCGCGCACGATCGCGGCGTCACCGTCGCGGGGATCGAGTTCGATCTCGATCGTGTCCACCGGATGGTCGAACACGATGCCCTTGAGCACCTCGAAATCGTTCACCCCCACCACGACCCGGCCCGGCATGCGGCGTTCGGCGAGATTGATCATGGCCCCGAGTCCGAACGTGGCGGGCAGCACGATGTGCTCGCCGACCCGGTGCGCGGCGATGACGGCATCCGCGGTGAGATCGCCGACCGCGCGCACGGCGCGCACCGGGGTCGGCGCGGCCGTGTCGGGTCCCGACAGCGCGGTCGCGGCCCCGATCAGCACCACGGTGTCACCGGCGCGTTCGGCGGTGAACTGTTCGGTGAACGCCGCGGCGCCGGACTCCGGCGGGAGCAGCGGAATGCCGCGGGCGCGGAAGTACTCCCGCAGTTCGGCGGTCACCATGCCCCCGTCCCAGGCGCCCCAGTCGACGGCCGTCACATGGCAGTCGGGATTGGCGGCGCGGTAGCTCGCCGCGAAGCGGCACAGCGCCTCGTTGGCCGTCGCGTAGTCCGCCTGTCCGGCATTGCCGAACAGACCCGCCACCGAGGTGAACAGGACCAGGTGCCGCAATTCGCCGAGTGCGGCCAATACGGCGGTCAGACCGGCGATCTTGGGTTCGAACACCCGCCGCACCGAATCCGCGGTCTTGGCGACGATCATGGAATCGGCGAGGACGCCCGCGCCGTGCACCACACCGGTGATCGAGTCCCGCACCGGCGCGAGGGCCGCGCGGACCGCGGCCTCGTCGGTGACGTCCACCGCGAAGTACTCGGCCCGCTGCCCGAGGGCGTCGAGGGTGGCGCGGATCTCGCGCACGCCGCGGATCGCGCCGCATTCGCGCTCGATATCGCGCGGCGTCACGCCGGTGCCCGCCAGTGCGCGCAGCGCGGCCTGCTTGAGATCCGAATCATCCACGCCGAGAGCCCATTGCGGCTCCGGCTTCAATTCCGAGCGCCCGAGCAGGACGAACCTCGCCGCGCTCTGCTCGGCCAGCGCGAGCACACAGGTCGCGGTGACGCCGCGCGCTCCGCCGGTGACCACCAGCACGTCCTGGTCGGTCAGGACGGTCGCGGGCTGCGCCTCGCGCGCCCGGACCGCCACGATCGTCTCGGCGTCGGCGTAGCGGCTCGGTACCAGGGTGCGACGGTTACCCGCGGCGTCGATACCGACCTCGACGGTGTCACGGGCGCTGTCGGACAGCTCCTCGAGCACCCGCGCCGCGAAGCCCGCGCCGGTGAGCGCGGGTTCGATGTCCAGCGCCCGGCAGAACAGCGAAGGCTGTTCGGCGGCGAGGGTCTTCACCGCGCCGCCCGCACCGCCGAGCAGCGCGGAGACCGGATCGGCGGCGCCGCGATAGCCGAGGTCGCCGTCGAGCCGGGTGACGGTCGCGAAGGCGGCCCGGCCGGTGACCTGGAGCAGGCGCGGAATCAGCGCGCCCGCGGTGAGGATCACCTCGGTCAGCCTGCGCTGCGCCTCCTCGCGATCGGCCGACCCGCCGACCAGGACCACACAGATGTCCACGTCGTCGGTCTCCGCGGCGGTGACCCCGCGCACCGTCCGCACTCGCCACCCGCGCTCGGCGCAGGCGGATTCGAGTGCGGCGCGGTCGGACTCGGAGTCACCGGCGAGGTCGACGAGCAGCACGCCCGCGTCGGCGCGGTAGGGCTCGACGGCGACGTCCACCGGGGCCAGCGCGACGGACTCGACGAGGTGCCGCGGCGTCGACGCCGCGGCCTCAGCTTTTGGGTGGACATCACCACCGGTCGACGCGGCGAATTCCGCGACGATCTGATCCAGAGTGCGCAAGGTGCCCAATTGCTCAGGACCCAGGCTCGGAAGTTGTGGAAACCGTTCCTGGAGAGCGCCGATCACCTGAACTCGCTTGATCGAGTCCACACCGAGATCCGCTTCCAGATCCCGCGTCGGATCGACCATCTCGACCGGGTAACCGGTCTTCTCCGACACGACCTCCTGCAACGCCCGGCGCAACTCGTCACCGGACACTCCGCCACCCGAGGCGGCGGGCGCCGAAGCCGCCTGCGGCGCGGCGGCGGGGA
>NZ_LGYZ01000077.1 GCF_001310275.1 Nocardia arizonensis | reverse complement strand
ATCGAGTCCACACCGAGATCCGCTTCCAGATCCCGCGTCGGATCGACCATATCGACCGGGTAACCGGTCTTGTCGGCCACCACCTCGCGCAGCGCGCGCAGCAATTCCTCGTCGGAGGGGCCGGTGCCCGACGCCGTGGCGGGTGCCGCGGCTGGAGCGGCGGAATCGCCGAGCAGTTCCACGATCTGGTCGAGCGTGCGCAGGGTGCCCAACTGCTCGGGACCCAGATCCGGCAACTGCGGGAACCTTTCCTGCAAAGCGCCGATCACCTGAACCCGCTTGATCGAGTCCACACCGAGATCCGCTTCCAGATCCCGCGTCGGATCGACCATCTCGACCGGGTAACCGGTCTTCTCCGACACGACCTCCTGCAAGGCCCGGCGCAGTTCCTCGGGCGAGACAACGCCGTCGGCCGCGGGCTGGGCGGCAGCCGGGGCGACCGGAGCCTGAACGGGCGCGGGAGCCGAGGCGGGCGCGGGAGCCGGGGCGACGTGGTATTCCGCTGCGGCGCCATTGGTTTCGATCGACGGCGCGGTCGCGGGCACGCCGACGGCGTGATGTCCGTTGTCGTGTCCAGCGGGCGCGGTCACCGCGCGGCGCTCGGCGGGCGGCTCGAGCGCGGGCGGCGCCACCCGGCTCGCGGGGGTGCGCACCGCGGGGGCGCCGCCGCCCTCGAGTTCGGCCAACTGCACCAGCACATCGCCCGCGTGGGCGTGACTCTGGCTGATGGCGACGCCGTGATCCTTGACCGCCTCGATGGCGCGCAGGGTGTTCTCGTCCAGAGTGCCCGCGCTCAGCGCGCCCGCCAGGCCGCGGGCCAGGTCGAGCTGACCGTCGAGGTACTGACGGTGGATCTGCATGTGCTGGACCAGCGCGGAATCGACCGTGTCGGACGGGTACGCGGCAAAGGTCGGCGGCCCGTAGGACTGCGGCGTGGCGGCGACCGGAGCACTCGGCCGCGGCGCGCTCACCTCCCGCGAGGGGTATTCGATCGGCTGCGGCGCGGAGTGCGCCGCGCCGTTGGACGTTGCTGGCACGATCGGCCTTTCGACGGCTCGAAGGGGGACGGATGCTGTGGGTTCCGGTGCGGCGGCGACACCGACCGCGACCGGTTCGGGGGCGGCCACACTGACGCGGTACCCATCGGAGAGGGCCGCGGCGTAGGCGTCGCGACGGGCGGGCGGCACGTACTCCGGCGCCGAGAGCGACACGGTCATACCCGATCCCGTGGCGGCCCGCCGCGGGAGCGGTGCGCCGTTGCGGTTGATGCCGCGCAGATCGAAGCCGAGCACCGCCAGCCGCACCGCGGCGCGGGTAAGGGCCAGGCTGCCGTCGCCGACCGGACCGGAGTCGGTGGCGATGGCGATCACGTCGTCGCCGAGGGTGCGGCGCACCAGCGAGGTGAGCACCTGCTTGGGGCCGAATTCCACGAAGACCGTGCATCCGGCCTCGCGCATGGCGGTGACCGCCGCGGCGAACTCGACCGGCTTGCTGAGCTGGGCGGTGAGCACGGCGCTGTTGGCGGCGCTGTCCGCGCCGTAGACGACGCCGGGGCTGTTGGCATAGACGGGCGCGTCGGGTTCGCCGATGCGCACCGAGGCGACCGCCTCGCCGAACGCCTCCACCGCGTGACCCACGTAGGGGGTGTGGAAGGCGCCCGAGACCGGCAGTTCACGGGTCACGATGCCGCGTTCGGAGGCGCGCTGCGCCACCGTGGCGATGCCGGCGGAGCCGCCGCCGAGCACGATCTGGTCGGGAGCGTTGACGTTGCAGATCCAGACGTCCTCGACATCGGCGATGAGTTCCTCGGCGACCTCACGGGTCGCGCCGACCGCCATCATGGTGCCCGCGTCGACGCCCTCGGCGGGCGTCATGGCCACGCCGCGGGCCCGCGCGAGCCGGTGGAAGTCCTCGCCGCTGAGCGCGCCCGAAGCCCACAGCGCGGTGAGTTCGCCGAAGCTGTGGCCGAGGTACCCGTCGGCGCGCAGACCGTAGTCGGTGAGCACCCGGAACTGTCCGGCCGACAGCGCGCCGATGGCGGGCTGGGCGAATTCGGTGCGGCGCAGGGTCAATTCCTGTTCGGAGCGGGTCTGCTCGTCGAAGGCCGGCGCCGGGAACAGGACCGAGGACAGCCTGCGCGGTGCGCCCGCGAAGGCCGTGTTGGCGGCGTCGAAGGCCGCGCCGATCTGCGGATTGTCCAGTGCCGCAGCGGCTCCCATATTCACGTACTGGCTGCCCTGACCGGCGAACAGCGCGCCGAGGCGGCGCTGCGGCAGTGCCGCGGCGCGGAAGAACACGCCCTCGGGGTGATCCCAGTGCGTGGCCTCGGGATCGCGGATCAGCTCGTCCACCGCCAGCTCGCGCAGGTGATCGGTGCTCTCGTCGTCCACCGACACGAAACCGATGCGGGCGTGGTCCTCGGGGATGTCACCGCCGTCACCGGCTTCGACGCTGCGCACCGCGTCGATCAGGCCCGACACGTCCGGCGCGTGCCAGATGTGCGCGCGCGGCGTGCGGTGCAGCACCGACCCGACGACGCGCTCCTGATCGGCCTCCTCGAGCACCAGGTGGAAGTTGGTGCCGCCGAAGCCCATCGCGGAGGCGGCGGCCCGGCGCATCGGACGCTGCGGGTCGAGGATCCACGGGCGGGTGCGGGTGTTGACGTAGTACGGCGCGTCCTCGGCCACGATGGCGGCGTTCGGGGCGTCGACGTTGATCGTGCCGGGCAGCACCTTCTGGTGCAGCGCCAGTGCCAGTTTCATGACGCTGGCGGTGCCCGCGGCGCCCTTGGTGTGGCCGATCTGGGACTTGACGCTGCCGAGCGCGGCGAAGCCGAGTTCCGGGGACGCCTCCGACAGCACGCCCTTGAGCGCGGTCAGTTCGGTCTTGTCGCCGACCGCGGTGCCGGTGGCGTGCGCCTCGAACAGTTCGACGTCGGCGGGCGAGCACTCGGCGTCGGCGTAGGCGCGCTGCAAGGCCAATCGCTGGCCCTCGGCGCGGGGGGCGTAGATGCTCTTGGCGCGACCGTCGCTGGAGGAGCCGAGTCCGCGGATGACCGCGTAGATCCGGTTGCCGTCGCGGCGCGCGTCCTCGAGGCGGCGCAGCGCGAGCATGGTGATGCCCTCACCGAGCAGCGTGCCGTTGGCGGTGTCGGCGAAGGGGCTGATCCGCCCGGTCGGCGAGAGCGCGCCGACCTTGCTGAAGCACATGTAGATGAAGATGGTGTTCTCGGTGTCGACGCCGCCGGTCAGCACCATGTCGGCGCGGCCGTCCTGCAATTCGGCGATGGCGGTGCGCATCGCGGCCAGGGAGGCCGCGCACGCCGCGTCGACGGTGCAGTTGATGCCGCCGAGGCCGAGCCGGTTGGCGACTCGGCCCGCGACGACATTGGCCAGCAGACCCGGGAAGGAGTTCTCCTCCCACGGCGCGTAGGCGGCGACGAACTTGGCTGCGATCGCCTCCGCGTCGTCGTCGGAGAGTCCGACCGCGCGTGCGGCCTCCTTCAGCACCGGCGTGGACAGCCGCGCCGCCAGCGGGTGCATCAGGGGCACCGGACCGGTGGTGCCGAGCACCACGCCGGTCCGACTGGGGTCGTACCAGCTCGAATCCACCGCGCCCGCGTCGATGAGCAGATCGCGGGCGACTCCGAGGCTGAGCGTCTGCATCGTGCTCGTGACCTCGAGCTGATTCGGCGGCATGCCGAATTCCAGTGGATCGAAATCGATATCGGGCAGGAATGCGCCACGCCGGGAGTAGGTCTTGTCGGCGGCCGCCGGATCCGGGTCGTAATAGTCGTCCAGGCTCCATCGCGACGCGGGCACCTCCTCGGTGCAGTCCACGCCGTCGACGATGTTCTGCCAGTACTCGCGATGATCGCGGGCCTTGGGCAGCAGGCCCGACATCCCGACGATGGCTATCGGGTTGCGTGCCAGTCGTCTGTCGTCCGTCACAGGAAGTTCCTCTCGCAAGTGGCGAAGTGGGTCAGGCGGCGACCGTCGTCGCCGTGACCGAGGCGATCAGGTCCGCCGCACCCGCGGCGAATAGTCGATGTCCGAGCGGGCTGGGGTGCAGACCGTCCTCGGTCCAGACCTCGGGCCGTTCCCAGTCGGGGCGGGCCGCGATGTCGAGCAGTTCGGTCCCGGTGTCGGCGGTGACCCGGGCCAGGGTGGCGTTGGCGTAGTCGAAGCGCTCCCGCAGCAGTGCGCGGAAGTTGCCGGGAACCGGCAGGCGGGCCGGGATATCGGGGTAGCTCGCGGTGAAAACCGTTGCGCCCGAATCGGTCAGCGTGCCGAAGATGACGTTCAGATTGTCGGCGAATCGGTCGGCGTCGAAATCGCTGACCAGATCGTTGACGCCGACCACGACGCCGTACACGTTCGCCCGCACCGCCACGGCGGCCGGAAGCTGATCGCGCACCACCGCCGTGGTGGTCGCGCCGTGCACGCCGAAGTTGCGCACCGCGGCGGGCCGCAGGCCGAGCTGCCCGCCGAGACGGGCGACCCAGCCGCGGTAGCCCCCGCCCGAGGCGGGGTCGCCCCGGCCCTCGACGAAACTGTCGCCGAGGGCGGTCAGACCGGGGGAAGTCACGCGGTGACCGTTTCCGTGCGCTGCTCGATGTCGCTGGGACGCCGTTCATCCGGGTTGACCACGTGGCGGTCGGCGACCGGGAAGTCGACTTCCTCGTAGAGATCGGTGAGCTGCTGCTCGCCGAAGAACTTGTCCGGCGGGTACAGCCCGGCGATCAGACCGAAGAACTTCTTGGTGTAGTGCTCGCTGCGGCTGGCGGCACGGAACACCGAGTCGTAGAACGGGGTGAAGGTCAGTTCGGCGATGCTGCGCGTCAGATCGTAGGTGCTCAGGCTCTGGGCGTCGCGCTCGCGCTCGTACTCGGCCAGCGCCTCGGCCATCGGACGCTCACCCGACAGACCCTGGTGGGCCAGGTCGGCCAGCAGCTGACCGTACTTGAACGCGTCGGTGATGCCCCAGCCGGTGAACGGGTCCTTGTGGTAACCGGCGTCGCCGACCAGCGCCCAGCCCTCGCCGTAGGAGCGACGACGGTAGTTGTGCGGATAGAGCAGCGGCCGGAAGGGCTCGACACGTTCGGCGGTGTCGCGGAAGCGGGCGCCGATCTCGGGGTCGATGGCGTCGATGATCTCCTGCATATTCGCGTCGGGATCGTTGCGGAAGTCGCGGAAGCGGTCGCGCTGGCGGATGATCGCGACGAGGTACTGGTCGTCGTTGGTCGGCCAGGCCGCGAACTGCTGGTCACCGAATCCGGTGCGGTGCTGCATGCCCCAGTCGACGCCGGTGTAGTACGAGTAGTAGACGAAGCCCGCCGCCGGGTAGGCGTCGTATTCCTTCGCGCCGACCAGTTTGGCGATCGTCGAATTCGAGCCGTCCGCGCCGACCACCAGCTGGGCGCGGAATTCGCGTTCGGGTCCCTCACCCACCCGGCCGCGGATGCCGACGACACGATCGCCGTCGCGAACCAGATCGCTCACCGCGAAGCCTTCGATCAACTCGACGCCCGCGTCACCGGCGGCGTCGACCAGGATCTTGTCGAGCACGGTGCGGCGCGGGCAGTAGACCGCGTCGATGCCGTCGGCCGACGGGTCCGCCATACCGCGGATCTCGATGTCCGCGTATGTGAAATTGAGGTGGCGGATCGGCGGGACGCCGGTAGCGATCACCTTGTCCAGCAGGCCCCACGAGTTGAGCAGGCTCAGACCCGCCTGGTGGATGTAGTGGGTGGACGGCGTGTCGCTCGGGAAGGTCGCCCGATCCACCGCCAGCACCCGGTAACCGCGCCGCGCGAGCAGCATCGCCAGCGGTGCGCCGGCAACACGAGTTCCGACAACAATGACGTCGTACATTGTGGCATCACTTTCCGTAGTCGAATTACTATTCGAGTCTGTCGCCGCCGATCCGCGTGAACCAGTGGTGACGGCGCTATTTCATCGGCCGATCGGTCTCGGCTATCAAGCGGAGGATTTCCCCGGAATTCACCCGCGGGCAACGTAGAGCTGATCGATATCCTCCGAATACACGGCGGCGATCGCGGCCCTGCGCAACTTCCGAGAACCGGTGATAAGTCCGTTGTCGACGGTGAAATCACCGTCCACGATCCGAAATGTCCGAATCGATTCCGCGCGGGAGACCAGAGAATTCGCTTCGTCCACCGCGGGCTGGATCGCCTCGACGAGATCGCCGTCGGGATTGGCGGCGCGCCAGCGCTCCACCGCGGGCGGGTCGAGGGTCACCAGCGCGGTGACGAAGGGGCGGGCGTCGCCGATCACGATGCAGTTGCTCACCAGCGGATGCAGCCGCACCCGATCCTCGAGCGGCGTCGGCGCGACGTTCTTGCCGCCCGATGTCACCAGGATCTCCTTCTTGCGGCCGGTGATCACCAGGTACCCGTCGGCGTCGAGTTCGCCGAGATCGCCGGTGTGCAGCCAGCCCTCGTCGTCGACGACCCGCTGATCCTTGGCCGCGCCCCAGTAACCCGGCGAGACGTGCGGACCACGCACCAGCACCTCGCCGTCCTCGGCGATACCGACCGAGGTGCCCGGAATCGGCCTGCCGGTGGTGGCCAGGCGATTGGTGGCCGGCGCGTTGACCGTGACCGCGGTGGCCGCCTCGGTGAGGCCGTAGCAGTTCAGGATCACCACGCCGAAGCCCGCGTAGAAGCCCGCGGTCGAATCGTCGAGCGACGCGCCACCGCAGATCACGTTGGCGAGACGGCCCCCGAGCGCGGCGCTGACCGGATTGTCGGTCAGCTCGGGAGCGGTGCCCGCGCGCAGCAGGGCCAGACCGCGCTCGACCCCGTCCTTCTCGGTCTGCTCGTCGATGACCGTGCGGCAGAACTTGCGGATCTTCTCCAGTCCGTACGGAATCATCGCCAGGAAGGTCGGCCGCAGCCTCGGCAGTGCCGGAACCAGATCGGGAATGCCGGGCAGCAGGTGCGTCTGCGAACCGCCGACCAGGCAGGCGAACAGGATCGTCTGTCCGAAGACGTGTGCCAGCGGCAGTGCCAGCACGGTGACGCCGTCGAACGTGTCACCGGTCTGGCGCACGGTGTTGGCCGAGGACACGAACATGTTGCGGTGGGTGATCATGACGCCCTTGGCAACTCCGGTGGTGCCGCTGGTGTACACGATCATCGCCAGATCGTCCGCGCGGACCGCGTCGATGCGGTCGGCGAGGTCGGCGGCGAGCGGTGTGCTCGTCCACGTCGCGATCTCGTCGAAGGTCCAGACACCGGTGGCGCCCGCGCCCTCGAGACGCTCGACGTCCTCGGCGAGCTCCGCGGCGAAATGCGCACTGCCGCTGTCGGACAGGATGTGTTTGATCTGCACCGCCGATGAGGTCGGGTAGATCGGGACCAGCACGGCGCCGATGGCGAGCACCGCGCAGTCGAGCAGGGCCCACTCCAGTGTGGTCCGCCCGAGCACCGCCACGCGGTCGCCCGCCGCGACGCCGCGCGACAACAGTGCCGAGGCCAGCGCCCGCACGGACGCGTCGACCTCGGCGCACGTGAGCGGCGTCACGGGCGCTCCCTGAGCCCCCGCGGCACAGAGGGAATTCCGATGCGGATGCCGTGCTGCCGCATCGGATATCACCGAGTACAAACCGGCGTCGTCCGCTAAATCTGAACCGTTTTCGGTGGTCGAGACAGTTATCACGAACACCTATTGTTCTCGGCGAGCGTCATTTATGTCCCGTGCTATGCCTCCTTGGCGACCGCGCGAATGCCAATTCCTATCGAAGTGGTCAGGCGCTTGCCACCCGCGCAATATTGAGCCGTGGGGGTTCTGCCGATTCTATGCATTCCAGAAACAACGACACCGCGGGATTCGTCTCGGCGGCTGTCCACACCGCGTAGAGATCGAGCGTCGGCACCGGATCGAACAGTTTCACCGCCACCGTGCTGCTGTCGGGGGCGCCCATGCCCATCGACACCGCGCGCGGCAGCGAGGCGAACCCCACCAGCGGACGCACCGACACCATGTGCGCCGTCGCACCCGGATCGTCGGCCGTCTGCACCACCTGTAACGAGATCCGCTTGTCGGCGGCGGCCTGGAAGATGGTGTCGTACATCGCCGGACACTGCTCCCGGGCGAACAACACGCACTCCTGCGCGTCGAGTTCGGAGAACGGCACCCCCGGGCGATCGGCCCACCGGTGCCTGCGACCGACCACCGCGACCAGCGGCACCCGGTGCAGCAGACGGCGGTACCGGTACTCGGTGGTGCCCGGATGCCCGTACACCAGCGCGATATCCAGTGAACCGTCGGCGAGCCCGGCCAGCTGGGGACCGGTTCGCTTCTCCCACAGCGACACCACGATATCGGGGTGTCGGCGTGTCATCCGTTCCAGCGCGTCAGGCAGGACGTGCCTGCTCGCCGGAAGATTGTACCCGATGTTCAGTGTGCCCGCCCGGCCTGCGGCCGTCGCCTTGGCCAATTTCGCGGCACGATCCATCTGGGCCACGATCAGGCGAGCCTGACTTTCGAACTCATACCCCGCCGGTGTCAGCTTGACCTCATGCGAGTTGCGTGAAACAAGCTGAACCCCGAGCGATTTCTCCAACTTCTGCAACTGTGTGCTGAGGCTGGGCTGCGTCAGATGCAAGCGCTGCGCTGCGCGGCCGAAGTGCAGCTCTTCGGCGATCGCTATGAACGAGACCAGATGTCGGAACTCCATGCCGACTCCTTCCGGGTACCCGACACGCTAGCCTCGCCAAGTAACCGAGAATGAACCGAGCCCGCACAACACCTGCCCACTCCGTTGCGGATCGGTGAACCACAACCAACGCGGAATGTACTGTGGTACGGACTCGGTTCGGTCCCTTCGGAAGGCGACCTCTTCGGAAGGCGACGCGGGCTCAGGCCTTGAACGCGGCGGGCAGCGCCTCCAGGCCGCGAATGACGACATTGGGCTTGAAGGGCGGTTCCTCGCTGCGCAATTCGATCGTGCGCACCTTACGCAGCAGGACGTTCAGCAGCACTTCCATCTCCAGCAACGCCAGCGGCGCGCCGAGGCAGTAGTGGATGCCGAGGCTGAAGCCGAGGTGCTTGGGCGGCGGCTTCATACGGTCGGCGTAGCGCGAGACGTCCGTGCGATCGGGATCGACGTAGGCGGTGTCGTCGCGGTTGGCCGAGTTGATCAGGATCACCACGCCTTCGCCCTGTTCGAAGTCGTGGCCCGCCACGGTGATCGGCCGCGTCGCCGCGCGCGTGGTGATCTGCACCGACGGGTCGAGACGCAGCAGTTCGTCGGGCGCGTACTCGGTGAGTTCGGGCCGCTGACGCATCAGCTCGATCTGATCGGGATTGCGCATGAGCCGCAGCATGCCGGTGCCGATCAGATTCGCCGTCGTCTCGTGTCCGGCGACGAAGGTGGTGATGCAGGTGGCCAGCAGTTCCTGTTCGGTGAGCACGTCACCGCGGTCCTCGACCTGCGACAGCACGCTGAGCAGATCGTCGGCGGGCCGCGCGCGCCGCTGGTTGAGCAGCTCGCGGAAGTAGGACATGAAGCCGCGCGAGGCCGCGCTGCGCGCCTTCAGCGACTCCTCGGGCAGGGTGTAGTCGTGGTCGAAACCACGCGCCAGATCCTGCGACCACTGGTGCACCTGGCCGTATGCCTCCTCGGGCACGCCGATCAGCTCGCAGGCGATGATCAGCGGCAGCGGGTAGGCGATCATCTCGATGAGGTCGAATTCGCCCGCCTCCAGGGCATTGTCGACCAGTTGCTCGGTGAGCTGCTCGATGCGCGGGCGCAGCCGGGTCACCATGCGGGGGGTGAAGCCCTTGGTGACCAGATTGCGCAGCCGGGTGTGGTCCGGCGGCTCCATCCAGAGGAAAGAGGTGGGCAGTTCCTCGGGCGCGTCCTCCGGTGAGACCGTGGGATGCATCATCCCGGCCTCCTCGGCGTGGCTCCACGCGGTGGTCGAGAGCACCGCGGCGCAATCGTCGTAGCGGGTCAGCACCTTGTGGCCGAGCGGGGTCTCGTGTACCGGGCCCGCCTCGCGCAGGACACGGCCGGGGGTGTAGGGATCGGCCCGGCCGTCGGGGCCGAACAGTTTGACGATGGCATCCTGAATCGCGGCGCTCGAGTGCGCGACGACCGTTGTCTCGGAAGTCATACCGGGTGTTGCCTCCTGATCGAGTTGCTGGTCATCGGTGGTTTCGCCTGCCGGGTAGCAGAATTCGGCTCGCGATCGCGGGGCGCAGCAGCGCCGCGGGCGGCTCGACGAGATTGGCCACGCGCAGGAAGGTGCGCGCGATTCGCGCGTCGGTGTGCGCGGCGCGATGCGCGGCGCCGACATAGGCATTGGTCAAACGGATTCGCGCCGTGCGGTTGCCGACCACCCCGGGATACTTCAGATCCGAGCCGGTCGACATCTGCCACGCCACGTCCACCACCGCGCCCGCTTCGACATAGAACCGCGCGGGCAGTCCCGCCGTGCCCTCGGCCAGGCAGTCGCGCAGCGCCAGCACCTGCTGGGCGGCGACGGCCATGCCCTGCGCGTAGAGCGGGTTGAAGCTGCACACGGCGTCGCCGATGGCGAGGAAACCTTCCGGGGCCGTCGCGGCCGACCGCTCGAAGCGACGCCGCACCGCGTGCCGGAACCGGTGCGGCACACCCTCGCCCAGCGGTTCGGCGGAGGTGACGATCTCGTGGATGTCGGGTGCGGCGATGGTGGCGGCGAAGGCCGCGAAACCGGTCCGGTCGACCGGCGGATGGTCACCGAGCATGCCCGCCAGGGTCACGTGCCAGCGATCGCCCTCCACTCGGATCGCGCCGCCGCCGCGGCCGTTGGGTCCGGTGGAGATGATCACCGAGGACTGTCCGTCCAGGTGACCGGGCTTGCGGCGGTAGAACCGCGAGGCGTAGCCGAGATCGACGTCCACCCGCTCCTCGCGCGGGGTGAGCGCGCGCAGTGCCCGCAGCCATTCCGGGGCGCGCGACGCCTTGCCGGTCGCGTCGACCACCAGGTCGGCGGCCAGGGTCTGCTCGGTCTCCGCGCGGGCGACCACCACACCGGTCACCCGCCGCGAATCGCCGACCAGCCCGCGCGCCGCCGTGGCTTCGAGCAGTTCCACGCCGGGCGCGGCCAACGTGCGACGGCGCAGCACCGATTCGAGCAGCGGTCTGGTCGCCATGAGCGAGGTCAGCCCGGTCTCGGTCGGGGTGACGCGCAGACCGCTCAGGTACCACCGGGTTCCGACCAGCGCCTCCGCGGTGGGCGCGCCCAGCGCCGCGGCCTCCTCGGTGAAGCCGGGATAGAGCTCCTCGATGATAGTGCGACCCCGGTCGAGCAGACCGTGCAGATGCCGGGCCTGCGGCACGCCGCGGCGGGCGCCGTCACCGTCGAGGCTGTCGCGCTCGACGATCGTCACCCGGTCGAAATGCTCGGACAGCACACGGGCGCTGAGCATTCCGGCGATTCCCGCGCCGAGTACGACCGCGTGCCCGGTACCGGCGCCACTCATGAGCGCAGGGCCACCGGCAGCGCGGTGATGCCGCGGTGGATCAGACTCGGCTGGTACTCGATCTCATCGCTCACCAGCCGCAACTCCGAGGTGCGCGCGAGCAGCGCGCGGATGGCGCTGTCGGCCTCGATGCGGGCCAACGGCGCGCCGACGCAGAAATGGACGCCGAGGCTGAAGCCGAGATGTTTGCGCGCGGGCCGGTTCCCGGCGTAGCGGGTGACGTCGAAGGTGTCGGCGTCGGCGAAGACCCGATCGTCGCGGCTGCCCGACGCGGTCAGCACCACCACGCCGTCGCCGCGGCGGAATTCGCGCTCGCCCACGACCGTATCGGCCAGCGCCACGCGGATGGTGAACTGGGTGGGGGCGTCGTAGCGCAGCATCTCGTCCAGCGCGGGCGCGATCAGATCGGGGTTCTCGCGCAGCAGCGCCAGCTGGTCCTGATTGCGCAGCAGCGCCAGCATGCCGTTGCCGATCAGGTTGATCGAGGTCTCCATGCCCGCGACCAGGGTGAGCAAGGTGATGCCGATGACCTCGGCTTCGGTGAGTCCGCCCTCCTCCCGGGAGGCCGCGATCAGGTCGCCGAGCAAGTCCGCGGTCGGATTCTCCTTCTTGATCGCGACCAGCCGCGCGAAGTAGCCCATGCACTCCATGGCGGCGGTGGTGCGGGCGGTGGTGGCCTGCTCGTCGAGCAGCCAGTCCGGGTCGCTGCCGCGGGCGATGGCCAGCTGCCAGCGCCGGAAGTTCGCGCCGTCGGCGGGATCGGCGCCGAGCAGCCGCACCGGCACCATGGCCACCGCCAATGGCACCGCGAGATCGTTGAGGATGTCCAGTTCCCCGCGCTCGAGCGCGCGGTCGACCAGTTCGCGCACCACCGACTGCGCTGTCGGGGCCATGGCGCTCATCACCTTGGGCGTGAATCCCTTGGCGACGTAGCGGCGGTAGCGTCCGTGCTCGGGCGGGTCCATGCGCACGAAGGATCCGGGAATGGCGGCGGTGGTGTCACGGAAGGGGCTGATGCCTGCGGAATAGCCGTGGCCCCAGTCCGATCCGGTGAGCACCTGGGCGCATTCCTCGTAACGGGTGACCAGCGTGACCGGCACGTCGCCGAACGTGTACGGGAACAGCGCCGCGGTGTCGCGCACCCGGCGGTAGGCGGGATAGGGGTCGGCGCGATGCTGCGGGTCGAAGGCGTCGAAGGTCACGCCGGTCGGTACTGCGGTGCTCATCGGGGCTCCATTCGGACACGAAGTTGCGACATGCCGCGCACGACCACGTTCGGCCGGTACGGCGGTTCCTCGAGCAGGGTCATCGACCCGACCCGGCGGGCCATGGCGCGCAACGCCACCGCCATCTCCAGGCGGGCCAGTGGAGCGCCGAGGCAGTAGTGCAGGCCGAGCCCGAACGACAGATGCCGTTCGGCCCGGCTGCCCCGCGCGTAGCGGGCGATATCGAAACGGTCGGCGTCGGGGAAGGCGAGCGGATCGCGGTTGGCCGAGGCCAGCAGGACGATGACCGCCTCGCCCTCGGCGAAGGTCCGCCCGGACACGGTGATCTCGGCGTGGGCGGTGCGGGTGGTCAGGTGCACCGGCGCGTCGTAGCGCAGCACCTCGTCGACGGCGGGTTCGCACAGTTCCGGGAAGGCGCGCAGCCGCTCGAACTCCGCCGGATTGCGGATCAACGCCAGCACGCCGTTGCCGATGAGGTTGACGGTGGTCTCGTGTCCGGCGACCACCAGGATCAGTAGGGTGCCGAGCAGTTCGGTGCGGGTCAGCCGCGCACCGGCGTCGTCGGCCTGCACCAGCGCGGTGATGAGATCCTCGCGCGGCGCCCTGCGGCGCTGATCGACCAGATCGCCGAAGAATTCCAGGAAGTCGTTGACCGCGGTGCTGCGTGCCGCGAGTTCCTCCGGGGAGAGCAGCACGTCGGGGTCGAGTCCGCGGGCGATACCGGTGGACATGCTCCTGACGTGGTCGTGCGCCTCGGCGGGGACGCCGAGCAGATCGCAGACCATGCTCAGCGGCAGCGGATAGGCCAGCGCGTCGAGCAGGTCGACATCGCCCTGGGCGAGCATCTTGTCCAGCAGATCCTCGACGAGTCGTTCCGCGTAGTCGCGCATACCGGCCACGGTGCGCGCGGTGAACGCCTTGCTCACCAGGCCGCGCAGCCGGGTGTGCTCCGGGGGTTCCATCCACAGGAACGATCCGGGCAGCTCGACATCGCTGTCGCCGTGCAGCAGATCGGGTTCCTCGGCGTGGCTCCACCGCGGGTCACCCATGATCGCCTGCGCCTCGCGGTGCCGGGTCACCAGGTGCGTATCGTGCGGGCCCGGAACGAACGGCCCGGCCTCGCGCAATATCTCGTAGCTGCCGTATGGGTTGTGACGCATATGCGGCGCGACACTCTCGACGACCGCAATTTGCACGGGCGTCGGCTCCGCGGTAGCGGAATGGTCGGAAATCACCAACAACTCCTTGAACCCAGAATGAACGGGAAATCACGGCTGCGCAGCCTGTACGGGAACGCTTGCAGCACAGCGCATTCGAGACCAATCGTGCCGGCTACCGGCGCGGATGTGGTGACCATCAACCTTCTCTATCGCGCCATAGCAGAAAACTGCGATCACCTGCGGCAATTGCGTGATCGCGGATATATATCGCACCGGCCAATTCACGACGTGTTCAAAAGACGGTCACAATTCACTGTTGTCGTGGAAATCATGAATTCTGCGGATTCGGCCGAAACCCTGCACGGCCTGCTGGCCCGAGTCGCCGTGGACCACCCCCTGGTGCACGCCCGGTTCTGGTCGGTCGACGAGTCGCTGAGCTATCGCGAACTCGACCGTGCCGCCCGCGCGATGGCCTCGGAACTGGTCCGACGCGGTATCCGACGCGGCGAACCGATCGGCATCCTCTGCCCCAACGCACCGGAATTCCTCATCAGCCTCTTCGCGGTCAGCGCCGCGGGCGGTGCGGCCACTCCCCTGCCGCTGCCCGCGGGCGCCGCGCAGGCGGGCGCCTATCCCGCGAAACTGGCGGCCATCACCGAGGCCGCCGCCATGGGCACCATCATCGTCTCGCACCGCTTCGCCGATCTGAGCGCTGCCCTCATCGACGCCGTCGACGTCGAAATGCTCGACACCGGAACGTTTTCCGCCGACATCGACCCGGGCGACGAAGCGCTGCCCGAACTCGACGGCGACGACGCGGCCATCGTGCAGTTCACCTCGGGCAGCACCGCGACCCCCAAGGGCGTTCGCCTGACCCACCGCAATGTCCGCACCGGCCTGGCCGCGATTCGCACCGGCATCGAGCTCGGACTCGACGATCAGGGCGGGTTCTGGCTGCCGCTGTTCCACGACATGGGCCTGTTCGGCACGCTGTCGGCCATCCTGCGCGGCATCCCGGCCCACGTGTGGTCGCCGATGTCGTTCGTCAAGGACCCCGCGCGCTGGCTCGGCGAATTCGCCGCCAGCGGAACGACGATCACCGCCATGCCGAACTTCGGCTACGAAGCGCTGCTGGCCGCGGTGCCCGCGGAGTCGGTCGCCGACTACGACCTGAGCCGCTGGCGCATCGCCTTCAACGGCGCCGAACCCATCTCCCACGACGTCGTCACCGCCTTCTGCGAACGCTTCGCCCCCGCCGGCTTCGCGGCCTCGACGATGTTCGGTGTCTACGGCATGGCCGAGGCGACGCTCGCGGTGGCCTTCCCGCCGCTCGGCCGCGAACCGGTCTTCGACTGGGTCGACCGCGCAGCGCTCTCGGACGAGGCGCGCGCGGAGAACGTCGCGCCCGAGTCGCCTTCGGCCCGAGCCGTGGCGGGCGTCGGCGCGGCGGTGGCCGACCTCGAACTGCGCGTCGTCGACGCCGAACGCGGGGTGGCACTGCCCGATGGCGCGGTCGGAGAGATCCAGATCCGCGGCGGATCGGTCACGGCGGGCTACCTCACCGCCGATCCGGCGGCCGTGGCCCACCTGATCTCCGCCGACGGCTGGCTCAACACCGGCGATCTCGGCTACCTGCGCGACGGCGAACTGTACGTCACCGGCCGCAGCAAGGATATGATCACCGTGCGCGGCGCCAACTACTACGCCCAGGACGTGGAGGCCGCGGTCCGCGACGTCGAGGGCATCTACAAGGGTCGCTGCACCGCGGCCGCCGATCCCACCGGCGCCGACATCATCGCCCTGATCGCCGAATCCGAACACACCGGCGACGACGCCGAACGCCTGTCCCGCGACATCCGCGCCCGGGTGGCGGCCGAACTCGGCCTGGCCGCCGTCGAGGTGCACATCGTCGCCCCGCGCAGCATCCCCCGCACCAGCAGCGGCAAACTCCAGCGGCTCGCCGCCCGCGATCTGCTCGCCGCCCGCACCCCGCTCACCACTCGATAAGCGCACCGCACTCGCTAGCGCACCGCCCTCACCGATTTGGAGCCACGATGCACAGTTACGACGTGTTCCGCCACTACGAGCGGCTGCACTGGCGACTCGCCGACCTGGACCTGGACGCCATCGACCGCGCCCTGGTCCGCCCGGAGTACGTGACGCTGGCCAAGAGCGCCACCATGGGCGAGTCCAATGTGATCGCCGCCGTGCACGGATTCATGAACGAATTCGTCGACGACTACGACTTCTCCACCTTCGCGGTGGTATGGGGTTACCAGGAAGTCCAGCACCACTACGCCTTCCGCGCCTGGCTGGGCGCGGTGGGCGAGGCCGTGGACGAGAAGGCCGTGGACTCCATGCGCGAGCCATACGCCCCCGGCACCACCCCGTCGGCGACGTTGGCCACCAACATCATCTCCGAGCTCACCGTCAACCACATCTACCGCGCGGTCTCGGCCTGGGTGGAGGAGCCGGTGCTGAAGAGCCTGCTGCTCAGCGCGAGCCGTGACGAGGCCGGTCACGCGCGCGAATTCATCCACTACACCACCAAGCGGCTCGAGCAGCGCCCCGAGGAGCTGCCCTCGGTGCTCGAGACCCTCTACGTCTACAGCTCCGAGGCCAAGATCAAGCATCCGGTGAGCACCTTCAAGGCCGGTATCACCGAACTCGGCGACCACGAGACCATCGATACCGGATTCGACCTGTTCCTCGAGCAGGTCGCCGCCGACGGCGAACTCGAGGTGCTGCACGACAAGGTGCGCCGCACCTTCGCCAACATCACCGGCCTCGACCTGTCCAGCAACGCCAAGGTCCGCCGCGCCCTCGCCGACGTCCTGGTCTGAGATGGAGCAGCACATCACGGTGCCGTGGTCGGTGATACCCGACTACCGCTGCTTCGGCTGCTCCCCGCACAATTCGGGCGGGCTGCGACTGACCTTCACCGCCCACCCGGACGGTTTGCAGGCCCGCTTCCGACTCGACCGTTCGTTCGAGTCGTATCCGGGCGTCGTGCACGGCGGGCTGACCGGGGTGATCTGCGACGAGGTGATGGGCAATCTCATCGTGCTGGCCCGCCGCACACCCGCCTTCACCGTCTCCCAGCGCACCCGGTTCGTCACCCCGCTCCTGGTCGATCGCGAATATGTCTGTGTGGCAAGCCTTTCCGAAGGACAGTCGGAGACATTGATCCAGGGCAGCGCCGAGATCCTCGACGCCGACGGCGCGCTGTGCGCGGGCTCCTCGGCGACCTACCAGCCCTTCGACTTCCGCGAAGTACGCCATCAGATCACCCTCGACGACGACGAGGTCGCCGCACTGTCGCGGGCTCTGCTCGAGCCCGTTCCCACCATGAATGCCGTATTTACCGAGAACGGAGCCAAGCCATGACCGCCACCACCCGTGACGAGATCCTGCGGACGATCACCGGCATCGCCGTCGCCGAAACCGGCATCGCCGAGGCCGATCTGCGCCCCGACGTCGACCTGCGCGGCCTGGCCGGCGTCGACTCGGTCCGGGTGCTGCGCATGGTCGCCAAGATCGAACGGACCTACGACATCGAGCTCGAGGACGAGCAGGTCTTCGGCATGGCGACCCTGAACGACGTCGTCGCGGTCGTCGACGACGCGCTGCGGGCCGCGGCGTGACCGTCACCAGCGGCGAGGTCACCGCCGTCGCCGACACCAACCAGCACTACGATCTCGATCCCGACATCTTCGGCCAGTTCCTGGATCCGTTGCGCAAGTACAGTTCCGGGCTGTACAAGTCCGAGACCGACACCCTCGAGCAGGCCCAGCGCAACAAGCTGGCCTTCGTCGCCGACCGCCTCGGCCTGCGCGGCGGGGAGCGGCTGCTCGACATCGGCTGCGGCTGGGGTTCGCTGATCCTCTACATGGCTACCGAATTGCGCTGCCGCACACTGGGTGTCAGCCCGGCGCCGCGTCAGCACGACTACATCGCCGAGCAGGCCGCCGCGCGCGGGGTCGCCGATCTGGTCGAGACCAGGGTGGGGCATTTCGAGCATATGGATCTGCCCGCACGCGGCTTCGACGCGGTGACGATGCTGGGTTCGATCATCCACATGCCCGATCTGGACGAGGTCTTCCGGCGCGCGAAGGCGGTGCTGCGCCGCGGCGGCACGCTCTACGTCTCGGAGAGCTGTTTCCGCAACGCGGCCACCCACGAGCGCTTCGCCAACCGGGCGGGCACGGATTTCGTGCGCGAGGACATCTTCGGCTGGGGCGATCTGCGTCCGCTGTCGGATCTGGTCGCCGCCGCCGAGGGCGCGGGCTTCTCGCTCATCTCACTCGATGACCTGACCGAGGACTACCACCGCACCATCGAGGACTGGATCGCGGGCGTGGACGCCAACGCGGCGACCATCGACGCGCACGGTGCGGGCATGGCCGCCCGACTGCGGCACTACCTGGAGATCGCCAACGCGGGCTGGGGGTACACCACCAAGCACTACGCGCTGGTGTGCCGCAACTCCCGATAGCACCGGAGGACAACGAGTTATGGACATCGAGTCCGTATTGATCCCGGTCGAGGAGGTGGTCGACGCCGTCGACGGCTTCCTCGCCGCCTCGCCGGCGGGCCGGGCCTGGGACGTCGAGACGGCCTTCGAGTGGGACCGCGCCGACGCGGGACTGCTCACCGAGGGTCAGCGCTCGGCGGTGCAGTTCATCACGCTCATCGAAGACCATCTGCCGGGCTATTTCGACGTGTACCACCGTTACTTCCCGGTGGACGACACGGTGGACTCCTCGACGTTCGTGCACAATCGCGAGCTCTACCACTTCACCGTGCGGTGGGCGCTCGAGGAGGACACCCACGCCCGCGCGCTGGCGCGCTATCAGGAGGCGTCGGGGATCGCCGAACGCGGGCAGTTGCGCACGGAACTCGCGGTGGAGGGGCAGCGGCGCTTCGATCTGCCCTACGACCATCCGGTGCAGTTCTTCGCCTACGCCCTGGTGCAGGAGAAGGCCACGCAGATGTACTACCAGCATCTGCGCGACGTCGTCGGCGATCAGGTGCTCGGGGCGGTGCTGACCCGGCTGGCCCGCGACGAGGCGCGGCACTTCAGCTTCATGGCCGATGTCGTCGGGCGCTACCTGCGCGTGCACGGCGACGCGGTGGTGGAGCCGATCCGCGATGTCGTCGCCCACTTCCGTATGCCGCTGGCCGACACCATGCGCGGCTACTGGCGCTGGGCGCTCAAGATCGCCGATGTCGCCGACTACGACCACACCGACGCCTACGAACATCTGATCAAGGTGATCGATCGCGCGGTGGACGCCCGCACCGACCGGGTCGACGAACTCGTCCGGTTCATCGACGGGTGCCGCAGCGTCGCGTGAGGCGGGCGGGCGCGCCACGACGAGGGGCTCGCGATCGGTCGATCGCGAGCCCCTCTGTTGTGTCGCCGCTGTCTTGTCGCCGCTGTCTTGCCGCCGCCGTCAGCTGCCGGGATGCAGCACCAAGATGGTGGTCGTGCCGTGCGCGATCAGCTTGCCGTTCGCGTCGACGACCTTGCCCTCCGCGGTCGCGGTGCGCCTGCCCAGGTGCACGACCTCGGCATCACAGGTGAGCCTGCTGCCGTCCAGGGTGACCGACCGGATGAAGTTCAGCTTCAACTCCAGTGTGGTGTAAGCGATTCCGTCACCGAGGCGGGTGAACACCGCACTGCCCATCGCGGTGTCCATGAGTGTCGCCAGCACGCCGCCGTGCACGGTGAACATGGCGTTGATGGTGGCCGGATTCGGGTCGAGGTAGTAGCGCGTGCGCCCGTCGCCGGCGCTCTCGAGCCGGATACCGAGCGACGCGCCGACACCGAGGTTGTCCCGCAGTCCGCGCGCGAACACCTCGGTCAACTCCGCGACCCGCTTGGCCACGGTGCCGTCGAGTTCGGCGACCGCTGAGTCGACCGCGTCGACATTCTCGGTTTCCACGCCGTCGGCGACCCGGGGTTCGGCGCCGTTGGTCTGGGTGCTGGTCATGAAGTCTTCCTCCCTGCTGATCACTGCCGAGTCCGCCGCGCAACCGCACCGGCACCTCAACGCTGACCCATGACCCGGCCCGTCGCCGCACGACCTCGCCATTCGATTGGCGCGATCGACGTTCCCAATCGACACCCCGCGCCCACCCACGGCGAGCCGCCGCGACCGGCACAGCCCGAACGCTACCGGCGGGCCTCGACGCGGTGGAACAGGAATTCGACCAGGGTGATCAGCGATTGCAGACAGGTACCGCGATGCCGCGCGTCCAGCGCGGTCAGCGGGGTGTCGGGAGTGAGGTCGAGCGCGTCCCTGATCTCGGCGAGCGGATAGGGTTGCGAGCCCTCGAACTGGTTGATCGCCACGGAGTACGGCACCCCGCGCTCCTCCAGCACCGCGAGCACCTCGTCGGCCTTCTCGATGCGTCTGGTGTCAACCAGCACCAGCGCGCCGAGCGCGCCGCGGGCCAGCTCCTCCCACAGCGGCACGAAGCGCTGCTGACCGGGCGTCCCGAAAAGGTACAGCGCCAGTTGCGGATTGAGCGTGATGCGGCCGAAGTCCATGGCCACGGTGGTCTGCGACTTGCCCGGCAGACCCGCCATGTCGTCGATGCCGACGCTGGCCTCGGTGATCGTCTCCTCGGTGCGCAGCGGCTTGATCTCGGACACACTGCTGACGAATGTCGTCTTGCCGACCCCGAAATTGCCCGCCACCAGCAATTTGACCGAGCGGGTCACGGTCTCCGGGACATAGTCGACGGTGCGCTCAGGCCGGGAGAGCACGGAGCCCATTGAGTACCTCCTCCAACAGGGCGATCTCCGGCAGGTTCTCGGCCGGGGTCGGGCTGACCAGATGCTCGCTGTCCATCAGATCGGCGACCACGATCATGACCACCGACGGCGGCAGATCGAGATAGGCCGCGATTTCGGCGATGGACAGCGCGCCGCGGCGGCTGCACAGACTCATCACCCGCACCGCGTCCGGCGCCGCACCCGGCGCCGGATCGGCGTTGGCGACGACCAGTGTGACCAAATCCAGTTCGCGCGAGGCGCGCGAACGACCGCCGGTGCGCACATAGGCGCGCACCAGGTCGGGATCGCGGCGTGGTCTACTCATCGCCGGTCGCTATCAGCTCTCTTGTGCGACATACTGCCTAGTTCGTTGCCGACCCGGGCCGCCAGTTCGTTCATCCGGTGCGCGATCAGGCTGACATCGATCTCGGACGTGGTCGAAACCCCCAGCAGCGCACCCTCGCCCGCCGCGGTGATGAAGATCATCCCGTCGTCGTATTCGGTCATGTTCTGGCGCAGACCGGTTTCCAGTCCGCCGCAGAACTCGCCCAGCGCCTTGCCGAGTGAACGCAGGCCGGACGACGCGGCGGCGAAACGCTCGGCGTCGTCGCGCGAGATACCCGAGGAATGCGCGATCCGTAAACCGTCGTCGGACAGCAGCACCGCGAACCGAACGCCGGGAACGTTCAGATCCTCGAGTAGCCAACCCAGCTTGTTACTGCTGTCGGTCACGGCCGTGTTCGGTGTGCTCATGACGATGTGGTCGTCCCTTCCGTGTGTTCGGTCGCGTTGGTGTTCATGACATCGGGCGAGGTGTCCGCGGCGGCCGCGCGGCCGCTCTTGGAACCGTTCTGCCAGGCGGCGGCGATATCCGGCCTGCCGGGCGCCGAGCCGGGCGCCGCGTCGGATCGGGCGCTGCGCGGGCGGGCCGAGGACGCGGGCGCGATCACGCGCCGTCTGCGTTTGGGCAGGCCTCCGCTGGTGATGTCGTGCACGGCGAATTCGCTCTCCTCACTGGCCGGTTGGGGCGCGGCGGGAACGAGCGCGGGCTCCGCGACCACGGGTTCGGCGGGTTCGGCGGGTTCGGCGGCGGGTGCGGGCGCGGCGAGCAGCGCCTCGGGGACGTAGACCATCGCGCGCATCCCGCCGTAGGCGTTCGGGCCGTCGATGTAGACGGTGAAACCGTAGCGGCGGGCGAGCGCGGCGATACCGGGGAAGCCGACCTTCGGCGCGGGACCGAGCTGGTGGATATCGACCGGGCGCTCGTTGGCGAGGATCTGCCGGGCCTCTTCCATTTGTTCGGCGTTCATACGCACGCCCGCGTCATCGATGATCACCGTGACGCCGTGGTGTCCGCTCTGGAAGCTGACGTCGACGTACGAGGTCGGCGGCGAGTAGCGCAGCGCGTTGTCGAGCAATGTCGCCAGCGTGTGCACCAGCGGCTCCACCGCGCGGCTTATCACCACCCGGTCGAGTTGGTTGGGCCGCACGCGCAGGTAGTCGCGCACCCGGCCGATCGCGCCGCCGACCACGTCGGTCAGCGGCTGGGCGGGCCAGCGGCGACCGGGCAGACCGCCGCAGACGATCACGTAGGACTGCGCCTGGCGGATCATCTGCTGCACCGTGTGATCGATGCGGGTCAGGGTCGCGTAGATCTCGTCGTCGCGGTGTTCGCGCAGCGCGGCGCTGACCACCTGACTGACGTCGGCGCCCAGGCTGACCACCGAGGTGCCGAAGGAGCGCACCGCGCCACTGGTGGCTTCGCGTGCGCTGGAAGCGACCTCGGCGCGCACCGTGCTCTCGGTGTGCTCGATGACGAGGCGGGTCTGTTCCTCGGCCTCGTGCGCGACCATCTCGCGGGTCTCCGACTGTACGCGGCGCAGATCGTCGTTGTAGCGTTCCCCGATCCAGCGCAGCGCCTGCCCGAATCTCGAATCCCCCACGCCCGCCGGTAATTCGGGCGCGGCAGGCGCCATCTCGAACCGCCGGACCGCTTCGGCCACCGCGGGCATGGTGGTCACGGCGAATGCCTCGATGGCGTCCTCGTAGGCGCGCTGCCGTGCGGTGAGCTCCTCGATATGAGCCCGTTGACGTTTACCCGCGGCGGCCGCGTATCCCACCGCCACGAGGACGAGGACGACGGCGACGATCCAGGGCAGTACTACGGCGATATCCACATTCATCAGTTCTCTCGTTGTCACCAGCTTCGATCCGTACCGAGAACCGAGTGCCTATGGTCCGCGTCGAAACCCATAGCCTGCTGCCACCGAACTCCGTCTCACCTTCCGAACACGTGTCGAACTCTCCGACTTCGCGCACCGCCGCGGGCGTCTCACTCGCCGGCGGAGACGCCGGAACCCGCGAAGCGCGGCGACCGGCGCTGCGATTGTCGCCGACCGAATCCGGAACCGCACAGTTCCTGTGTGGGACAGGCGATCAGACATTCGACCGCCACCGCACGAAACATTGTCAGTACCGCCCGGAACCCCGACGACCCGCCCACCCTAGCAGCATCACTCGCGAACTCACGATGCAACCGGCGAGACCCAAACAACTTGTTTCGGGGAGAATGCCCCGCCGTGAAATTCGGCCGGGGCGCACCGCATTCGGCGGCCCCGGCCGATTCACCGAAAAGCTCAGGTCAGCTCTGCAAGCCGACCTCGATCTCGAGGGTAAGGGTGATCTTGTCGCCGACCACGACGCCGCCGCCGTCGGGCAGCGGCATATCGATGTCGACTCCGAAGTCGCGGCGGCTCACGACGGTTTCGGCCTCGAATCCCGCCACCGGCCCATTACCCATGCCCGGATTCACGCCGAGGAATTCGACTTTCAGCGAGAGCGGCCTGGCGACTCCGTGGAAGGTGAACTCCCCGTCGACCACGAAATCCTTGCCGTCGACCCGGAATCCGGTCGAGCGGAAGGTCGCCGTGGGGAACTCCTCGGCGTGGAAGAAGTCGGCGGTGCGCAGGTGGGCGTCGCGCTGCGGGTTGTCGGTGGTCACCGAGTCGACGCGGATCTCGGCTTCGGCGGAGGCGGTGCCGTCCTCGCCGACGACGAGTTTGCCGGAGAAATCGGTGAAGCGACCGCGCACCTTGCTGATCATCAGGTGCCGCACGCTGAAGCCGACCAGCGAATGGGCGGGGTCGATGACCCAGGTACCCGGGGACAGGGTGGTCGAAGCGGTCATGAGTGCACTCCTCTGTGTGGTCCGACGTTCGTTCGCACGTCTCGTTTCCGACTGCCGCATATTTGGTTGATGTGGCAACCAGATCAACGCCACGCGCCGCCCCCGAATTTCCACTGTGGCAGAGGACACGGTCACGGGGAACGGGACCGGTCGCGTACGGAAGCCCAGACCCGCGGTACCGGATACCATGCGGCCATGGCAAAGCTGAAAGTGTCCGTCGACGTGCCGATCTCCCCGGAACAGGCATGGTCGCACACGTCCAATCTGGCCGATCTGGATCGCTGGCTGACCATGCACGAAGCGTGGCGCGGCGAGGTGCCCGCCGAACTGACCGTCGGCACCACCCTGATCGGGGTCGCCACCGTCAAGGGCCTGCGCAATCGGGTGACCTGGACCGTTCGGGCCGCGGAACCCCCGCATCGACTGGCACTGCGCGGCGCGGGCAAGGGCGGCACCAAACTCGGTCTGGAGATGCGGGTCGCGCCCAACGGCAGCGGGTCACAGGTCACCGTCGACATCGAACTCGGCGGCGCGCCGCTGTTCGGCCCCATCGGCGCGGGCGTCGCGCGTGCCGTCAAGGGCGATATCGAGCGATCACTGGATCGCTTCGTCGAACTCTACGGCTGAGTCCCGGCCCGGCCACATGCTGAGCCCCGGCCGGCCAGAGCTCGGCCACACATGACCCCACCCGCCCCGACGTGGACCGACCGACCCACCCCCGAGCGAGCGATCGTTCGCGGCCGTCTCGCGGCCGGAGGGAGGCGACCATGCGCGCGGTCGCGAGCCGCGGCCCCTCGGACGCGAGGGGCCGCGAATCCGCCGCGACGGAGTCGCGGCCGACAATTCACCCTGCGATCGCGGTGGAGGTGTCGGCGACGAGTTCCGGGTTCTTCGGTTTCGTCCGCGGCAGGAACGACGCCGGGATGAACGTCAGCGCGACCAGCACCGCCGCCACGATGTAGGTGTGGCCGAATGCCGAGGCGGCTTGGTCGAGACCGGTGGAAACCGCCTCGGGCGGCAATCCGGTCTGCGTCGAACGCGAGGCGATGGCCGGTCCGGCCAGCGGCTGATTCTTCAGCAGATTGGTCAGCACGACCGAGATGGTCGCGGTGCCGATCGAGCCCGCGGTCTGGTTGACGATATTCATCAGCGTGGTACCGCGGGCCACCTGCGCGTGGGTCAGCGTCTGGATCGCCGCGGTCATTATCGGCATCATCGTGCAGCCCATGCCGAAGCCCTGGACCAGCAGCGCGATCATCAGGAACTGGTACGGCGTGTCGGCGGCGAGCCGGGTGAAGGCCAGCATGCCAACGGTGAGCAGGCTGATACCGACCAGCACGATGCGACCGGGGCCGATCTTGTCGACCAGACGGCCCGCGATCGGCATGGTGATCATCGCGCCCAGCCCCTGCGGTGCGATCAGCAGACCGGCCGCGAACGCGGTCTCACCGCGCACCTGCTGGAGATAGCTGGGCAACAGCAGTGCCGCGCCGAAGAACGCGATCGCGAACAGCACCATGGTGAGCACCGCGAAGCGCAGCGCCCGGTTGCCGAACAGGTGCAGGTCGATGAGCGGATGTTCGGTGCGCAGCGCGTGCAGCACGAACAGCGCCAGCAGCACCACGCCGATCGCGGCCGGGATCAGCACCCTGCCGGCGAGCACCGTGCCCTCCCCCGGGATCGAGGAGACGCCGAACAGGAACAGCGCCAGTCCGGGCGAGGCCAGCAGCATGCCGAGGAAGTCGAAGGATTCCGACGGTTCCGGGCGGTCCGAAGGCAACACGATGACGGCCAACACCAGGGCAAGCAGGCCGATGGGCAGGTTGATGAGGAAGATCCAGTGCCAGCTGAAGGCATCGATCAGCCACCCGCCCAGGATCGGGCCGCCGATCGGCCCGAGCAGCATCGGCACGCCGAGGACCGCCATCACGCGTCCGACGCGCTGCGGCCCCGCCGCGTGGGTCATGATCGTCATGCCGAGCGGCATCAACATGCCGCCGCCGAGTCCCTGGATGACACGGAAGGCGATGAGCGACTCGATGTTCCACGCCGTACTGCACAGCAGCGAGCCGAGCACGAAGAACGTCAGCGCCATGATGTACAGGCGTTTGGTGCCGAACCGGTCGGCCGCCCATCCCGTCAGCGGGATGACGGTCGCCAGCGCCAACGTGTAGCCGGTCATCGACCACGCGGCTATGGCGTAGCTGGTCTCGAATTCGACCTGGAAGGTCGGGATCGCGACCGTGACCACGGTGATGTCGAGTATCGACATGATCGCGCCGAGCACGACGACACCGGCGATCTTGAAGACCCGTGCGTCCAGCTTGTCGCTCGTCGGCTCGGCGCTCGACGAATTATCCGGAGGAAGTGTCACCGCTTAAGGGTGGCATCTCCGCGGCACAAGGACCAGCACGTTCTCGTTATGGCGTCAGCGTGGCGAGTTCCCGCTGGACCAATTCGTCGTGTTCCCTGGCCGCCGCGGCCGCCTTTCGGGGGCTCCAGTACCCGGCCATGACGAATACGAACGGCACGAAGGCCAGCTGAGCGAGCAGGCAGATCCACCACCAGCGCTCCCACTGCTCCGGCGAATCCTGGCGCGCCTGCTGCACGTCGGCGCCGTGCGCGGCGAGGTAGGCGGCATCGTCGGCCGGAATGCCGCCGACCGCCTGCAACCGCGCGGAGGCGTCGGCGAGTTTCGGGCCGACCCTCGCCGCCACCGTCAGTTCCTCGCGCGGCACCTGCTGCGTCGCGGTCAGCCGGGCGATGGCCTGGTCCACGGGTATCCCGAACTTGCGCGAGACCTGTCCGATCGCGGCGAGTCCGGCGTTCGCGTCGGCGGGATTCGCGGCCAGTGCCGCCTGCGTGGCGGGTTCGATGGCCTGCAAGGTCTGCAATTCCTGCGGATATTTCGCGTTCAACGCCATCGTGGTCCTGATGTCGGCCGCCGAGGCGCCGGTCAGCGCTGTCAATGCGGCCAGCTGCGCGGCCTGGTCGCCGGGATCGCGTTGCAGCGCCGTCAAGGTCTCGGTGCCGACGGTCCGGACGGTGGCGAGTTCGGCGCCGTGCTCGCTTTGGATCTCGGCCAGCCGCGGACCGTAGTTCACCAGCGGGCCCGCCGCGTTCACCACGACGAGCAGCCCGAACAGCACGATGGTGACGACACCGCGCAGCGTGCCGCCCCAGACCGCCAGGCCCACCGCGGTCGCGGCCGGATTGCGGGCCTCCACCGTCTCGGTGAAGCTCGCCATCCAGGTGGAGTAGGCGATGCCGGTGCCAACGGCGATGATCACGAAGACCCACGCGAAGGTGTAGTACCCGGTGCCGGGTTCGTCGGTGTAGCCGATGAACACCAGCATGCCGATGATGCTGACGCCCGCGCCGACGATCATGAACGGTTTGCGCACCTTCAGGTAGTCCGACGCGATGCCCGCCAACACAAGGGCCAATGCGTTCGCGCCCCAGTACCAGTTGCCAAGCGCGTTGGCCTGGGCCGGGCTGAAGCCGAAATTCGTGGCCATGTACACCGGAAGGAACGACACGATGGTGTAGAAGAACGCCAGGAACAGGCTGATGCCGAGAGCCGAACCGACGATGTCGAGGTGCAGCATCTGTTTCCACTGATCGCGTTCCAGCTTCCGCACGTCCAGACCGCGCGCCCGCGCCTCGACCAGCGCGCGGTCGCGCAGCGACACCATGATCTGATCGCGCAACCGCGGACTCAGCTCACGCACGCCGACCAGCGCGACCACCGAGATGACCAGACTGATCGTCCCGCACAGCCGATAGTGGAACTGCCAGTCGGTATGCGTGTCGAGCGTCCGGGTGGACACCGCGGTGGTCACCAACGCGCCGATCACCGGCCCGAGCGTCCAGAATCCCATCGCCGAAGCCCGGCCCAATTGCGGGGAGAAGTCGCGGATCAGCGCGGGCGTGGCGACCAGCACCGCGCCCTCGACAATGCTGATCAGCACGTAGACCAGCAGATATGCCTCTTTGGTCGTGGTCGCGGGCACCGCGAACAGGGTCAGCAGCGAGCAGATCACCACTCCGTAGGCGACGATATTGGCCCGCCCCCACCGGTCGAGCACGCCCGCCAGTACCGAGGCCGCCGCGCCGAAGGCCGCGCCGATGATGAAGATCCAGACGAAATAGCTGAACGACAGGTCGAAGTACGCGATCAGCTCGTTGCCGACCGCGCCGGTCACGAACAGCTGGTAGTACAGCGCGATCGAGGCCACGACCACGACACCCAGATACCAGGACCGTGCGGGGGTGTCGGGATAGTGCGGAAGCTTTCGCTGCCACAGACCGGTGAGCAAGGTTGGCGCGACCTGCGGATCGCTGTTCGACGTCGTTGTCATGTTCGAAATGCCTTTCTGCCCAAGACATCTCGTACGGATCACCACCAGCGCGATCCGAGATCCGAGAGTCCGGGTGGGAACAGGCTACATATTCGACGTGATCCGCATCACGATTTCCGCGATTGCATGTCCGCTCGCGCGAGACGCGGATTCCGGGCGGCCCGCTTCGCGCGACCGAGGTGCTGACGCTCAGCGGATCAGTCCGGCGCCGGGCGGACCAGGATCGCGCGGGCGTAGAGCAATTGGAAACCCAACCTCTGCACATTCTGCTGCGACTTGGACCCCGGCAGTGTGGTGACCACCGCGAGATCGCATCCGGCCGCGGCGGCATCGGCCAGCCGCCACGACAGCAGCGCCGCCTGCACCCCCCGACGCCGGAACGCCGGGAGGGTGGCCGCGCCGCACAGCTGGGCGATCCCGTCGTCGCGACGCAAACCCGCACCGCCCGCGGGCAGGCCGTCGATCCGGGCGAGCACGGGGACGAAGCCGGTGGTGGCGGCCATATCGCGTTCGGCGTGCTCGATGGCGTCGCGGGGAAACTCCTCGTGCGAGGCGACCCCTTGCGTGTCCGGGACCGCGAAACCGTCGACGACCACGCGCGTCCAGGTGTCGAGATCATCGGATCCGACCGGCATGACCTCGACTTCATCGGCGCGCACCGCACGATCCGGCTCGAGTCGCAGCCCGAGCACGTTCTCGAAACCCACGAGAACGTAACCGCGCCGGGTCAGCCGCGTCACGACCGCCGGGTCCGCGACCGTGGAGACCTCGAACTGGAGCGGTGACCGACGTTCGGCGAAGATCCGCTCCACGGCGGTCAGTTCGCCGTCATCGAGGTCACCGTCCATGCCGACGCCGACGACCTTGGTCAGCGGCGAACCCGGCCCGGCCCACACCGCGCTGCCGCCGCCGATCGGCACGATCACCACCGGCGCACGCGGGTCACGTACTCGCGCTGCCGCCGCGCCCTCCTCGATGAGCGTGCGTTCGGCGGCTTCGATCCGCGCGACCACATCGTGCCCCGCGAACACACCTGATTCCACTGTCACGCCCCGATACCTACCACGCCGGCGACCGCGCGCCCACCGAATATCCGGTGGGCGGGCGGCGCTCGAGGCGAGGCTCAGCGCGCGCGGTAGGGCGCGCGCGCCGGCGGGCGAGCGTGTTCGAGTTGGGCGACAACCGACAGGATGGTGGTCTCACCGTTCTCGGGGCCGACCAGTTGGATCGCCAGCGGCAGGCCGTCGGAGCCGATGCCTGCGGGGATGGAGGCCGCCGGGTGGCCGGTGACGTTCCACATGCCGGTGTAGGCGACCATCGGGACCGAGGCCAGTTGGGCGCGGAAGGTATTCGCGCCGTCGAGCACACCGAGGGTCGGCGGGCGGATGGCGAGGGTGGGGGTCAGCAACAGATCGTGGTCGACGAACAGGCGGTTCACGGTGCGGGCGAGGGATTCACCGTGCCGGATCGCCCATTCGATCACGCCGCGTCTCGCCCACACACCGAGTCGCAGGGTCTGGCGGGTGCGCCGCTCCAGCTTGCGCGGATCCTCCACCTGCGCGGCCTCGGCACGCACACCGCCGAACAACTGCGGGAAGAACGCGGGCGACGGATTCGGGTAGTCCGGGTCGATCTCCTCGACCGTGTGGCCGAGCCGGGTCAGCAGGTCGGCGGTCTCGCGCACCGCGCGCACGTGCTCGGCATGCGGTTTCACCGTCGGCACCGGCGCGGCGAGGCTGTAGCCGATACGCATACTCCGGTCGGTCCGCTGCACCGCCTCCTCGAACGACATGATCGGGTCGGGCGCGGTGAATCGGTCCGTCGCGCTCGGACCGCGCAGGACATCGTTGACGATCGCGCTGTCGCGCACCGACCGGGTCAGCGGCCCGACCACACCGAGTGCCCACCACAGGTGCGGGTGCGGTGCGAGCGGCGACCGCCCGCGCTGCGGTTTGAGTCCGAACAGCCCGCAGCATGCGGCGGGCACCCGGATCGAACCGCCACCGTCACCGCCGAGCGCCACCGGAACCAGACCGGCCGCCACCGCCGCGGCCGAACCGCCGCTCGACCCGCCCGTGGAGCGTCCGAGATCCCAGGGATTGCGCGCCATGCCGAAGGTGCTGGATTCGGTGAACGGCCAGAGCCCGAATTCGGGCATGGTGGTCTTACCGACGACGACCGCGCCCGCCGCGCGCAGCCGCCGCACCACCTCGGCGTCGGCCGCGGCGGGTGTGCGATTGGCGCGGGTGCCGAAAGTGGTGACGACACCGGCCACGTCGATCTCGTCCTTGATCGCGACCGGGATACCGTGCAGCGGACCGAGTTCGGCGCCCTCGGCGCGCTCACGGTCGCGATCGGCGGCCTCCGCGCGGGCCTGTTCGCGCAGTACCCGGGTGAACGCGCCGAGTTCCTCGGCCGCGTCGATTCCGGTCAGGGTCGCCTCGATCAGCTCCCGGACCGAGAGCGCTCCGGCGTCGAGCAGATCGCGCTGTTGCACCAGTCCCGCGCCGACGATCTCGTGTATGTCCACCCGGACCTCGCCTTTTCGTCCTCGATGTCGGTCAGCCTACTCAGCCGCGCCACCACCGCGCGGAAATATCAGGACCTCTCCGTACTCCGTCTCTTGTAGTCGCCGAAGGGTTCGTCGCGTTCGCGCACCGCCTCGCGGAATCCCACGGTCGCCGCGCGCGCCCTGAAGGCGTAGCCCTCCCGGGTGTGACGGGAGATGCCGTCGAATACGGTGCCGATCATGCCGGAGTTGGCCACCCCCTGGGCCGACAACGCCGAGTTCAGCGCGAGCTTGGCCATCATGAGCTGGTTGACCGGCATTCGCGCGATGCGCGCCACCAGCGCCTCGGTCCGCTCGTCGAGTTCGGCGGCCGGACAGGATTCCACCGCCAGTCCCCATTCCTCGGCCTGCCTGCCCGTCAGGCAGTCACCGGTGAACAGCAGCCGTTTGGCGCGCTGATCGCCGAGCCGGTGGGCCCACATGCCCGCGGCCGGAATCCCCCAGACCCGGGTGGGCGGATATCCGATCTTGGTGTCGTCGGCGCAGATGATCTGGTCGGCGAACAGGGCGATATCGCTGCCGCCCGCGACCGCGAAGCCGTGCAGCTTGGCGACCGTGGGCTTGTTCGCGTGCATGAGACTCGCGAATCCGCGATTGAACCGGCTCATCATGGCGTAGTCGAGCATGGGGTCCCAGGTGGCGCGGGGATCGTGGTTGCGGCCCTGCGCCACCGGATCCACCGCGGTGCCCGCGACCTCGGCGCCCTCGCCCGCGGTCAGGGCGTGTTCGGCGAAGATGCTCAGGTCATAGCCGCCGCAGAAGCCCTTGCCGCGCCCGGACAGCACGATCACGTGTACGCGCGGGTCGAGATCGGCGCGCTCCACGGCGTCGGCGAGATCGCGCGGAGTGTCCATCGTGATGGAGTTGCCGTGGTCGGGCCGGTTGAAGGTGATGCGCGCGACGCGCCCGTCGACCCGGTAGGTCAGCGTCGGATAGGTGTGCTCGGATTCGGGTTCGCCGCGTCCGGCCCAGGGTGAGTCCGCCCCTTCGGACCAGTTCTCGTACCACGCCCCGGGCCGGTCACCCGCTGGAATTCGATTGTCGGTCACTGTCGTGCCTTTCGCCGCCGGAACCCGTTCGCTCGGTCGCAGTCTGGTCCAGCCGGACGTTCCGGCGGGCCGCCGGGGTCCGCGCAGCGTGCTGCCGCACCACTTCCCCGGCCTCGGTCGGCCGATGGGAGACCTCGCCACCCATCAGGTCGAGGCCGCCGTGTCCGCGATTCTCGCCCGCCGCGCTGCTCGGAACTCATGCGGTGAACGTCGGCACGCCGCCGAGATAGGTCGCGCACACCCCGACGTCGGGCAGCTCCCCCGGTGACACCGCGCACGGGTCCTGTTCCAGGACAACGAGATCGGCGTACTTGCCGGGGGTGATCGATCCGGTGAGGTGGTCGGCGAACAGCTGATAGGCGGCGTCGACGGTCTGGGCGCGAATGGCCTGGTCGATGGTGACGCACTCCTCCGGGGCCAGCACCCGGCCCGTGCGCGAGGTCCGGCTCATCGCCACCGCCATGTTGCGCAGCGGCTCCTCCTCGGTCACCGGGCTGTCGTTGTGGAAGGAGATGCGCATACCCGTGTCCACGGCCGATTTCGCGCGCATCCAGTGCGCGCCGTGCTCGGGTCCGAACAGATCGTCGACCAGCACGTCACCCCAGTAGTACAGGTGGTCGACGAACAGGCTGCACGTCACCCCGAGTTCGGCGGCGCGCCGGAACTGCTCGGGTGTCATGGCGCCGCAATGTTCCAGGCGCAGACGGTGGTCCGGTCGCGGGAAGGTGGTCAGCACCCGTTCGTAGACGTCGAGGATGGTGTCCGCGCCGCGGTCGCCGTGCACGTGACAGGCCATCTGCCAGCCGAGCGGAAAGTACGCGCGCACGATCGAATGCAGTTCGTCCGCGGTGTAATTCGCCTGCCCGCGGTGATCGTGTCCGAGTCCGAGCGCGGCGGTGGCGGCGGTGTTCAGATACGGGAAGGAGGTGTCGATATTGCCGACCCAGGGCGAGCCGTCCACCCAGAGTTTGATGCCGATCTGGCGGAACATGTCGTCGCCGTTGTCGAGCGGGCAATAGGTGAGACCGTCGGCGGTCGACATCTCGTAGACCCGCATCCGCACCTTGGCCCGCCCCTGCTGGTACAGCGCGGCGGTGACCGGACGCAGCTGATCGGAGAACGCCATATCGCTGCACAGGGTGATTCCGCGCGCGGCCAGGTCGGCGTGCCTGCGCGCCAGCAGATCGGGTGTGCCGAGTTCGGCGCCCAGTATCGGCGCGACCACGGCCGATACGGCGGGCGCCTCGTAGACCCGCCCGGTCAGCAGTCCGTGCTCGTCACGTTCGAAGCTGCCGCCGACCGGGTCTGGTGTGTCGGATCGCACCCCCGCACCCGTCAGCGCCGCGGAGTTCGCCCAGGCCAGATGGCCGGAATTCTGCCAGACCACGATGGCGCGATCCGGTCCGAGTTCGTCCAGCCTCGCACGATTCGGTTCGGGAAATCCCCGCTGCAACAGCAGGTCCAGACCGTAGAAGAGCACCGGTTCGCCCGACGGCGCGGCGGCGAGCGCGCGCTCGACCGTGGTGTGCACGTCCTCGGCGGTGCGACAGGTGGTGACCGGTCTGATGTCGATCACGGTGTCGGAGTAGAGCATCTGATCCTGGGTCGGATGAGCGTGCGCCTCGACGAATCCCGGCATCAGACATCGTCCGTCGAGGTCGACCACCTCGGTGCGCGGGCCGCGCAGGTCTAGTATCTCCGCGCCGCCCACGGCGGTGACGCGCCCGTCG
>NZ_LGYZ01000076.1 GCF_001310275.1 Nocardia arizonensis | reverse complement strand
CCGCGTATCCACCTCGTGCACCCCGACGACATCGCCGCCTACGCCGCCGGGGCCGCCGGAAGGTTGCGTCGGGGCTCGCACCTGCACGCGGTGACGGTGTGGCTCGACCGCACCACCGGCCCCCTGCACACGCGCCTCGCCCGGTGAACCCGCTAGCACCCCAACCGAACCCGAACAGGAGCACCCCCATGAAAGACACTCGCG
>NZ_LGYZ01000075.1 GCF_001310275.1 Nocardia arizonensis | reverse complement strand
ACCGCCACCGCGATCGCCCGCGCCATCACTGCCGCCGTGCGCGCCGCCTAAACCTCCGGCCCCGGGCGCGCACCGCGCCCGGGCACCCGGACCGGGCCGCGCTGGTGTCACCGGCGCGGCCCAACCATCACCCACCCGCCCCGCACCCCGGGGCGGCAACCACAGGAGACACCGTGACCGATCCCGCGATTCCCACCACCGCCGCGCTCGACGCGATCTACGTGATCGCCAACGCCGTCACCGGCGACCAGTTCGTCATCTACGGACTCGGACCGCACGACGAGCGCGGCATGTACACCGTGGCGCACGTGACCGGCGGCACCGGCGGCTACGCCGCCCCGCGTATCCACCTCGTGCACCCCGACGACATCGCCGCCTACGCCGCCGGTGCCGCCGACCGATTGCGCCGGGGTGCGCACGGGCACGCCGCGACGGTGTGGCTCGACCGCACCACCGGCCCCCTGCACGCGCGCCTGACTCGATGAACCCGCCAGCACCCCAACCGAACCCGAACAGGAGCACCTCATGAAAGACACTCGCACCCACGACGAGGACGGCGTCATCAAACCGGGAGCCAAACTCAGCGGCAACGACTACGTCGTGGTCAGGCTGCGCGACAGCGACGACCCGCCCGGCCGAATCCTGGTGGTACGCAACCCGACCCGCTGCCACCACGGCTACACCATCTGCGTCGAGTGCGCTGAAAGCTGGGAACTCGACCACCATGTGGACTACGAGCTGACCGGCGGCGGGCGACGACTTCGCGAGGCCCTCGACATCCAGCCCGCCACCGGCAACGCAGAACCTTCCGAGGCCGACTCCGGCGAGCCCGGCACCGACACGGCCGACCCGTCACCGGTGCACCCGTGACCGGCTCGTGTATCGAGTCCTCGGCTCGCGTGCCACGCGCCCGCGGCGAGGCTGCCGGCGGGAGGCGCCTCGCCATCCCTGAGTCAACACCGGCGACTCGAATTCCGCTCGCGCCGAGGCTATTACGGAATCGGACGAGAGGAATTCGCGACCGGAACCAATTTCCACATTCCGCTTGACATCACACGCCCTATCGAGCGGTCATGGAAACCGGAACGGCACCGACCGCCCGGGGAATCGCCCCGATCGGTGCGCATTCCGTCCCCGCCCGGGGACATCACCGAATTCACCAAACCCATTTGTTGGAAGGAACCCCCATGTCGAAAACCAAGAACGCCGCCGTGGCCACGGAAACGGCCGCACCCACCCCGGAAAACGGTTCGCGGTCGGTGCCGGTACCGCGCCGCGACAGCACCCGGGCGTTGTGGGCGGCGCTGCGCGCACACCCTGACAACACCAGCGCCGCGCTGGCCGACATCGCCGGGATCGGCCAGTCCACCGCGCGGCGGCTGCTGACTCAGTGGGAAACCGCCGGGTGCGCCCAATCCCACACCGACCCCGCATCGCCCCGCGCCGCCAAGACCTGGACCCAGGGCACGGGCACACCCGCCACCATCGAACCGGACCCGGCCCCCACCGCGCCCGCCGATTCGGGCCCGGCCGAACACACCGACGCGGATCCGGCCGAACCCACCGACCCGGGCGCGGTGTCTCCTGAGACGGCCGAACCGGTCGGATCGACGCCCGAAACCGGCGAGCCCGCACCCGAATCCGCGACGGTGTCGGCGGCGCAGGTGCCCGCGTTGCACAGCGCCGAAGCTCGGGCACTGTGGAAGGCGCTGGAAACCCACCCCGGCAGCACCACCGCCGATCTGGCCGAAATTGCGGCCATCGGGACCAATGCGGCGCGGCATCTGCTGACGGAATGGGAACTCGCCGGGGCCGTGTGGGCGGCCACCGATCCGGGCAAGCCTCGGGCCGGGAAGAGCTGGACCGCCGGAGCGAAACCCGAACCGTCCCCAGCCCCGGCCGCGCCCGAATCGGTGGCCACCACACCCGCCGAACCGGAGCCCGCACCGGCCGACCCCGTGACTCCGGAACCCGCTGTGGCCGAACCCACCGCGCCCGAACCGGCCACCCCCGCCGAACAGGCGGCCCCGGCCGACCCCGCGCCCGACACCACGGCGGAGACGGCGGCAGCCGCCCCCACGGGCGACGAAACCGCCACCGTGGCCCCGGAACCCCCGGCGGCGGCCCACAACGGCGCTGGGGGCGACGCGGAGTCGACGGTCGAACGCCTGCCCGCCGGTGCCCTGCGGGGACAGGTCGAGGACTTCCTGCACGAAAACCCCGGAAAGGAGTTCACCCCACACCAGATCGGCAAAGCGCTGAACCGGTCCAGCGGCGCGGTCCACAACGCCCTGGTCAAGTTGACCGACGGCGGGACCGCGAGCCAGACCAGCACGGCCCCCAAGAAATTCACCCTCGCGTCCTGAAACTGGGCGATGCCGGAATCCCCGGAGCTGCTACCTCCGGGGAGTCCGACACCGCCCTCTCAACCTAACCTCTGAGAAAGGTGCTCGACTATGTACTCCACCCCAACCCCCACCATCCTGGGCGCGGCCCTGTACCGGGTGTACGCCGACTCCAGCCACGCCCCCGACAGCCTCGAGCTGTGGATCGCCATCGCCGAGACGGCGGTGCGGGAACTGCAGATGCCCGTGCTGGCCGCGCTGGTGCCGTGGGTGCCGATCGCGTTGCGCTACGAGCAGGTGACCACCGACGGTGAGTTCTTCCCGCACTCCGGTGCGGTGCGTGTCATGACCGGCCCGTTGACCGGCACCCTCTACGGCGACCTCGAAACAGCCGCCCGCGAGGTGGTCGTGGCAACCCTGGACCAGCTGCCCAAACAGGACTGCGGAGACACCAGCGACAGCGGAAGTGACAGCGGCAACGACGGCGACGAGCAGACCGTGACCGTGTACAGGGCGTTGCCGTCGTGGCGGTTCCGCAACGACAGGGGCCCGGCCGCGCCGGGCCTGCGCGCGGTGCCGCCACTCATCTCCTGACCCGCCTACCCGCTGAAACGGCCCGTGGTGCCGAGCATTCCGCTCGGCATCACGGGCCGTTTCCTGTGAGCTGACATGACGGCGCGGGCTACTTGCTGCGGTCGATGGCCTGGGTGATCCAGTCGGTCAGCACGGGCGCGGCGGGTGTTGTAGCCGGTGGCGTCGAACGCGCCCGTGTGGCATATCCAGTCGGTGTCTTCGCGCGCCGACGCTGCGCGGGGCGTGGGAGCGGGATCGGCGCACTGCGCGCCAGGTTCGCCCGCGGCGAGTCACCGAGTCCCGAGTTACTGGCGAGTTCCGGCGGATCGCGATCGTACGTGGCGGTCAGCTCATGACGCGATCGGCGTTGCGGCGAGCCGTGTTCGGGCGACCGAACTGTTCGATCACATTGGCGGTGTTCAACAGCCGGGACACGTGGGAGGGATACCAGCGGTGTCCGCCGCCCGGTGTGGGAATTCCTCTGGCGTTGAGTTCGGCGACGATGCCTCGGTAGCTGATTCCTGTGCGATGCATGTTCACAACGAGTGCGAGGACCTCATCAGGGCAGACGCGCGGTCGTCCGCGTCTCCGGCACCCGGTCATCGACGGCCCCGGCGAGCGTTGCGAGCAGCAGGCCGAGGTTGGTCGGCCGAGCGGGTGCGCAAGATGGCGTTCATCAGTGAGATCAACGCCCCGAGCGTCGCGTCGAAGATTCGCATGGCGCGTGCGCTTCGGCGGTTGTTTCCGAAGACGGCGACCACAGCGGCTAGCGAAACCACGAGGGCGAACAGCGTTATAGGTATGAGAACCGTGGCGGTAATGATGATCGGGGCCAAGCCCCAGGTCGTGTGGGCTTGGCTGAGATGGGTCAGCAACGTGCACTCCCGTGTGGGTTCGGAGCGCGACGCCGTGTCAGTGTGCGGGCGCGCTCCAGAGGTGGATTCGAGTCGGCTGTTCACGAGCCGGGTTCGGTCCACGAAACACTCGCGGGGAGGCGGTGACGGCCTGCCCTGGGCAGCAATTACCGGCAGTGCGGCGCAACATGTTGCGCCGCAGGCTCGTCCATGCCTTGCGCATGGCGTCGAGTTGACGGCCACGGCGAGTTGACAAGGCGCGGTAGGCGACGCCGGTGATGCTGCGAGCGCGGTGTCTTGCTTGCCACGCGGCGTGGTAGGCGTAGGCAAGGGCGTCAGCGATGGCTGACTTTCCGGAGTTGGTAGGCGTGTGTGCGGTCCGCGACCCGAGGAGCCATCTGATCGGGCTGTCCGGGCTGTAGCGCTTGAGTCGGTGCTCGGAGACCCAGTTGCGGCCCGGCTGTGGCCCCTGTGGTTCGTGTGCGTTGTTGGTCGCCAGAGTCGCCGTCACCACCTCGGTGACCCTCGATGAGGCGTTCTGGGGCAGCAGGAGATACGGCTCGAGGTCGGTGGTGGCGATGCCGCCGGGGACCCCCAGCGTTCGGCGTTCTACCTCAACGACTCCGATTCGCATGGCGGCCAGATCGAATGATGGAGCCTCAGCAATCCACCACTGCCGCGAAACCTTGTCAGCGATGGAACTGCGTGCGAATACGCACAGGTCGACATGGTCGAGGAACGCGCTATCGGAGACCGCTGCTGCGAGCCCCTCAAGATGGTGCCGCCACAGGTGCCCGAAGTCTTTGCCGCGATCGTGTTGGTCCGCCAGCATGAGCAGCATCGATCTCGTACAGAGATCGGTGCCCATGTCGGTGTTCGCGGTGTTCGAGGCCACGATGATCAGACTAGAGGTGAGGGTGAACTGTTCCGGGAATTCAGTCGGAGCGTTCGTGTGTCAGCGCTGCTCACACGTTCCCCCCCAGTGTGTCGCCCGCCTCGCGTCCGCAGCGGAGCTGCAACTTCTCGTTGGCGGGCTCATCGAAGTCGAACCTGGTCAGTCGCGTAATCGCGAACCGTTCGTCCGAAACGGATGAGTGCTCGTTGGAGTCGGAGAGTTGGCCTTGTGGAGTACCACCGGTCGAGCCGGTGTTGAATCGCGCGAACCTGCTCGGCAGGGACGGCAGCGGAGTTCACCGGTCGGCCCGTGACCTCGGTTATCCAACGGTCGATGACGATCACACTGGGAACTGGTGCCCGCAGCGGATTGCTCGAGGTGACTGGTCGAACTTGCGGGAGTACCGAGGGGGCACCGAGTCTGGCGTAGAGCATCCTCTGCCGCTTGACGCGCCTTGTCAGTCTGGAGAGGATGTGCGCCGACATCGCGAGCCTCGTCACAGCGGATACGTACACGACACCAGCGACCGCTGTGACCCACGTGCCGTCGTAATGGAGCGGATAGCTGATCAGCAGAACCAGAAGGGCAGGCGACACCGCGCGCAAGGCCCGCCATTGGAGGTCGAGTTCTGTGTCGGTCATGCGTACGGCGTATTCGGCGGCCAGCCAGTGACGAGCCACGTCGTAGTCCAATCGTAGGGCCCGGGGGCAGGCGTCGCCGAGCCGCTCGATTTCGGCGCTGTATTCCTCGACCTGCTCACGCCAGCGCCGAACCGACATTCGTCCTCGTTCGCGTTCCTCGACCCGATGCTTCCGGTAGTTGATGCGCAAACTGATCGCTGCGAAGATCGCCACCACAGTCGCGACGACCAGGCTTAGAACCTGAACCTGACTTGCGTGCATTGCTGTTCTCCCCGTCGCTAGCGGCACCGCTCTCGATCACGTTCGTGAAGCGCAGGAATATCCGCCAGCTACAACGAAACTCGTCTCGTCACTTGACTCTGGCTGCGTGTCATCATCGCAGCTACTGCTGGTCGAGTCACAGACAGCGGCCGGTGGTGGCGAGCGAATTGCTCGGCACCACCGGCCGTTTCAGTGCGGAGGGGCTAGCGCGTGCACGGAGGACGCATGGGGCTACTTGGCTTGGTCGATGGTCTGCGTGATCCAGTCGGTCAGCACGGCGGCGGCGCTGGCGTAGAACGTGGACGCGCCCCCGTCCTGGGCGTCCGGAAGGGCGGGGGTCGTGCTGGTGGTGCTGCCCGTCGCGCTCGTTCCGGTGGTTGTCGCGGTGTAGGTGGTGGTCAGGGTGGGCAACTGCGCGCCGGTGAACGCTGCGGTGGTGGCCGAGACGAGATCGGCGGCGACCGGGGCCAGCCCGGTCAGCGTCAGCACCGCCGTCACCGGGTCGCCATCGGCGAGGAATTCCACGGCGGTCCAGGCGATCTCCTGCGCGCGGCCGACGTCGGTGGCGATACGGGAGATGTCGAGTCCGGCCAGGACACCGACGATCTCGGCGGCGATCGTGGCGACGCCGGTGGTGTCCAGCGGCGCGGCCAACGCCAGAGCCTTCGCTACCAGGCGCAGGTCGAGTCCGTCGGCGAGCGCGACCAGCGGGGCGAACTGGTTGTTCAGATCCCCGGAGACGCGGTGCACGCCGCGCACGTCTCCAGCGGTAATCAGTCCGGGTAGCTGGGCGAGGTCGGCCACGATCGCGGGCACGTTCGCGGTGAAGCTGGCGAGCCCGTTCAGGACGGTGACGACCTGGGCCAGGACCTGGGACACGCTGATCTGCCCGGTTGAGCCCGTGCCGAGCCTGATGGTCGGTGTGCTCGTCGTCGTGGTCGGGGCTTTCGTCGTGGTGGTGGGCGAGGTGGTGCTGGTAGGAGCCGGAGT
>NZ_LGYZ01000074.1 GCF_001310275.1 Nocardia arizonensis | reverse complement strand
GCGGCGAGGACGGGCGAGGACTCGGCGGTGGTCGAGCAGTAGCTGTCACCCTCGAGGCACAGCGTGCGGACCCGATCGGTCAGCTCGCCGAAGCCCTGCGCGCGCGGCCCGGTGACGCCCTGTCCGGAGACCGGGGTGCCGAGCTGGGCGGTGGCCGGGTCGCGGCGCGGGTCCGAGACCAGCGCGACGGCCAGGACTCGCGTGGCCGGGATCGGGCCGCCTCGGTTGCCGAGCGTGGTGGCGAGGTCGCCGGCGACCTCGGCGCCCTGGCCGTAGCCGGCCACAACGACTCGGGTGTCCGAGCACAGCCCCTTCACCGCCGCGGTGAGGTCAGCTTGGCTCACCGACCCCGCACCGGCGGAAGGTGCGAGGGTGTGAACCTCGATGTCGGAGCCGTAGCGGGCGGTGAGCGATTCCCCGAGCTGGGTGAGGATCCCGGTCGTGGCCTGTCCGGCGGTCGAGGTTGTCTCGTAGGTGCCCGGTGCCAGCAGCGCGGTCCAGCGCGGGCACTGGGAACCGGTGCGGTCGGGTGTGGGTTCTGCGGCGGTGACACCGGCCGTCATGGTGGTCGCGGTGACGGCCGCGCACAGCGCGACGCGGACGGTTCGAGAGTGGTTGTGGCGCATGGAGGTTCTCCGTTCACAAGTCGATGTTCAGGGCGCGGCGGGGGAGTTGTTGTTGTGGGCGGGGGTGGGTCGGGTGGCGGTGAAGTAGTCGTCTCCGGGCCACCGGTAGGGCGAGACCTGGACGGGTTCGTTGAAGGTGGGTGCGTGCACCATCTGGCCGCCGCCGAGGTAGATGCCGACGTGGTGGACATCGCCGCCGGTGCTGTAGAACAGCAGGTCTCCGGGGGCGAGCTGGTCCTCGGAGACCGGTGTGCCGGTGTGGACTTGGTCGTAGGTGGTGCGCGGGATGGAGATCCCGGCGGCGCGGTAGGCGGCCTGGGTGAGTCCCGAGCAGTCCCAGCCGCCATTCACCTCGGGCCCGTTGCCGCCCCACACGTACGGCAGGCCGAGCTGCGCGCAGGCGAACGAGATCACCTGTGCCGCTGTCGAGTTCGGCGGTGCAGCGCTGGCGCAGTCCCCGCCGGAGGTGTTGGGGGTGGTGGCGCGGTAGCGGGACGCCTGGTCCAGGACCTGGTCGACGTACCAGTCGGCGTGGTTGTAAGCGAAGATCGCGCTGTACATGTCGTCGGGCGCACCGAAGTCGCAGAGGTAGAACGCGGCGGCGTGGATGGCGTCGGAGGGGTTGTAGCGCGAGGGCGGGTTCGCTCCACCAGCGGGCAGGGGATGCCGGGAGACAACGGAGTCGAACGTCGGGGCGAGGAACTGCATCGGCCCACCGGCCCCGGAGCTGTTCTCGCCGGAGGACACTCCCGGCAGGGTGGAGCGACCGTGGTCGGTCTCGATCTTGCCGACCGCGGCGAGCACGCTCCAGTCCAGGCCGGGACAGTCCCCGGCAGCGGCCTGGTAGAGCACGAGCATCTCGGCCGGGATGTCCTGCTGTGCTTCGGTGCTCGGGGTGGAGCCGGTGCCGGTCGAGGCGCCCGGGGCGGGTGCGGTGAGCGCCTGGTCGAACACGATGACCGTGGTGACCACGGTCGCGATGACGACCGTGAGGAACACGAACCCGGCGAATCCTGCCCCGAGTGCCTTGACCAGCATCGTCAGCTCACCAGGACTCGTAGGTCGGTGGCCGGGGTGCGGGTGGGGGCAAGGCGACGACGCCGCTCTGGGATACCCAGCCGGGGTCGAGTTCGCTGTCGGCGGCGGGCGGGGTACGCCGGGGCCACATGGTGGCCAGCTGGTGCAGATGCGACCTGCGGTCGGTGTCAAACTCCAAGGGCAGCCAGACCTGGTCGGCGGGGCTCGCCTCGTGGGTGGGGGCCAGGAGTTCAGCGGCGGCGGTGGCCACCGGCACCGCCTCGGGGTCGGGCAGCCGTTCCCATGTTCGGCGCAGCGCGGCACGGGCTTTGGTCTCGCGGGCGCTACTAGGCACCCACAGCAGGACGGGGGCGACGACCCCGGTGGTGCGCGCCAGCTCGGCGTAGCCGGTGAGCTTGGCCGCGACCCGCGACAGCGCCGTGGTGGATTCGAGGTCGTATTCGAGGTAGAAGTCGAGCACGGCTTCGGCGTGGCGGTAGCGGCCCCAGGCGTCGGGACGGGCGAGGTCTCCCCACAGGCGCTCGCAGCGGGTCTGGGACCACCACCCCAGGACTTGGGCGGGGTCGCCACGCTGATCGAGGGCGGGGTGGGCGATCAGGGCGGTGAACCACTCGACAACGCCGAGGGTGTGGGTCAGGTGCAGGCTGTGCCCGATGGCGAGCGCGCGCTGGTATTGGTAGCCAAGCTCGCGCACCGTGATTCCGGCTTCGGCGGCGAGGACGCCGGCTCCGGCCGGTGCGAGTACCCAGTGCATTGGCGCGCTGCCTCGGGCGCGCCAGGGCCGGAACCGTTCGAGGACGCCGTAGCGGTGGAGCAGGTTGAGCCGTCGCAGGGCGATGGGCTGGGTGGGGAAGGCCAGGTCGGTGAGCTGGTTGGTGGTCAAGACGCGGTGTTCGTAGAGCATGCGCAGGATCCAGCGGTCGCGCTCGGTCAGCCGGGAGACGAGCGCGGTGGGATCGAGGGGGCGGGGCCGGGTCCGGTTGTCGGGTCGGGGTCGGCGGTTGTCGGCCTGCTGGGCGGGTCGGGAAAGCATCGGTGGCACAACCTTTCTCAGGATGAAGAGAAGACGGGCGGTGGCAGTTGGTGAGGCGCGCTATGCGTGACCGGGTCACTCGTCACGGTCAGGGGCCCGGTGCGGTGATGCGGGCGCGGGCGGCGGCGGCGATCTCGCGGGCGCGTCCGGGGATCGGTGGATCCAGCGGCCGGGTGGTGAGGGTGAAGGGGCGGGCGTTGCGGCCGTCGACCAGCAGGCGGGCGGCAGCGTGGAAGGCGTCGAGATGGGACAGGTCGTGCTCGGACAGCCACGGGTCGGTATGCCGGGCGAGATCGCGGGCGTCGTCGGGTGACACGGCGAAGACGATCTTGTTGCGCGCATTCGCTGAGATGCCGTCGCGCAGTTCGCGCGAGAGCTGACCCAAGTTCTGATGCGCCAGCAGCAGAGAGAGCCGGAGTCCGCGGGCTTCGGCGAGCATGTCCTCGATCGGTGTGCTCAGGTTGAGGAAGTTCTGTGCCTCGTCGAGCACGAGCGCGGCGTCAGGCCGGTCGGCGGCGGGCACCCGGGCCCTGGCGGTCACCGCTTGCCACGTCCGGGCGACCAGCAGTGACCCGACCAGCCGTGAGGTTTCCTCGCCGAGTGAGCCCTTCGGCAACCGTGCGAGGCAGATGCCGCCGTGGTCGAGGACATCGCCGAAGTCCACAGTCGACGGGCCACCGGCGATGGCCGCACGGACGAACGGCCGCAGCAAAAAGGCGCGCAGTTTGTTCAGTAGCGGGCCGGTGAGCTGGGCACGCCCAGTATCGGAGAGCTGTTCGTAGGAGTCCCAGAACCCGCGCAGGACGGGGTCAGCGGTGGTGCGAGTGACCCGGGAACGGAAGGCGGGCTCGGTGAGCAGGCGGGGCAGGTCGGCCAGGGTGGCGGTGCCGGGCTGTGCGCACAGGGTGAGCAGGCTCGCGCGCATGATGTCGTCGGTGCGTGGCCCCCACCACTGGTGAAAGATCCGGCGGAACACCGTGGTCAGGTTGTCGACCGCGAGATCCATTCCGGCGCGTCCGATCCGGCCGATATCCAAGGGATTCACACACGGCGGAGCACTGGAGGCGTCGGCGTCGAAGAGCACCACCCGCTCACCCATGGGCGACGGCAGCCTCGACAAGACATCGGTGACCAGGTCGCCCTTCGGGTCGATGACGATCACTCCGCGCCCGGCCTCGGCGTCATCGAGGATCGTGCGCGCCAGCAGCGTGGACTTGCCGACACCGGTGGGGCCGAGGATGTGCAGGTGATGACGGGCGTCGCTGACTTTGACCGCTACTGGGCGGCGAGTGCCGGTGTCTGACATCCCCAACGGCTTGGTGTGTTCCCCACCGACGGGGATCTCCGGGGCCGGGGACAGAGCTCGGGCTCCGGCACGCTGCAGGCCCGGTAGCCCGTCGTCGGTGGGCAGATGGGCGATCGTGGCCAGCTCGGGCACCGACAACACATCCCCACGCCCGAGACGGCGCTCCCGGATCAACCGCTGAAGACGGAAATGGCGACGGCGACGCCGGTAGTAGTTGTGATCGGTGCACGCCCCGAATGTCGTGGCGAGCGCATCGGCGCGACCGCGCGCCACCGCCGTCGCTGCGGCTGTCGAGTCGATCTCGGAGGGGTCGGTGGAGACCGGGATCGAGGCGGCATAGCGCACGACCGTTTCCCAGTGCGCCCCTCGCGCTTTGGCCGCCGCCGCGCGGGCGGCGGCGCTGTATTCGAGGGAGGTCTGCCGGTCGCTGGCCCGGCCGGTTCCTGCCCCGGCGGTAGCGCGGGAGGTGCGAGCGCTGTTCGAGCCGGGTGTGAGGAGGTCGAGGGCCTCGCGCAGTAGTCGGGCCGCGACACCTGCCCGGGTACCCGTGCTCGCCGCGGAGCGGGTGGCTCGGGCGACGCGGCGGCCGGTGACCGGTCGGGCGAGGACCTGTACGCAGGTGGCCTGGCCGGGGCCCAGATCGTCGGCGGCGGTGATCAGGTTGCGCACCAGATCACCGGAATGCTCGGTGCTCAACGGGAGTCCCTCGTGGCGCCCGAGACGCAGCTCGCCTCCGGCCACGACCCGCCGGATTCCCTTGACCGGGTTCGGCAGTGGCGGCCGGGCGGGCTCGCGGGTGTCGGTGTGCGCGCCGGGCCACGCCGAGGCGACGGCCCGCTCGATCAGTCCGGGTGGGATCGCGCCGGGCACCCACAACCGGATCGCCGCGCCCTCTTCGGGGGTGACGGTGTACTCGAACCCCAGATGCGGCTGCCCCAGAAGCGTTCTCGCCCACGCGGGGCGGAGCTGGCCGATGAGGTGGGCCCAGAAGGAGAGTGCGCCTTTGGCATCGACCTCCGGTGGGGTGAGCACGGTGATTTGACGGGCACGCGCACTCAGCCGGCCTCGCCGCCACCGGCCCGCGAGCCCGACCGCGGTGAGCACCGTGACACCAGCCACCACCAGGAACAGGGCATCGGTGAACACGAGGGCGTGTTCGAGGGATTCGCGGAGGTCGGCCACGGCCCGGCCGGGCGCGAGAAGCGCCCGGCCGAGCCATCCCTGCTCGGGATTCACGCGGCCACCGATCCCGGGCCGGTGATCTCGGTGTTCGGCAGCGTCGCCGCGCTGCCGAACGGGAACCGGCCTGCCGCGCGGCGGCTTTCGGTCGCCTCGCTGGCTTCGGGCTTGCGCAGGATGATGACGTCCTCGTGGGCGATGAGGTGCATCGGCAGCCCGGCCGCGCGCTGCTTGACGATGAAGTCGCGCTGGAAGAAGCTCGACCGAGCGACGAGATCACCCTCGGTGAGACGCCCGAGCAGCGCCACGCACCGCTCCACCGGCACCATCCCGGCCAGTTCACCGCAGGTGTAGAGGTGGGCGGGCAGCGGCACGAGTTCGGCGTGCTGACGCCACGGCCGCGCGGTGATCACCACATACCCGCCCGGGGCGAGGTAGTCGGCGGCCCCGGCCAGGATCTTCGTGAACCCCGACAGTAGGCGGCCAAGGCCGACGTTGGCCAAATTGCCTCGGTCCAGGAGCTGGCCGTAGCGGTGGTTCTTCTTCACCACCGGGTCTTTGCGGTTGGCGCGCACATGCCCGTGCAGAGAATCGCCGTAGGGCGGGGAAGTGATGACCAACTTCGCCTGGCCGCGCAGCTCGGCCGGGATCAGCTCGCCCAGCTTGCGGGCGTCGCCGTGGAAGACGTCCGCGGCGAGATCGATCCCGGCCTCGCGAGCGAGCTCGATGTTGGTGCGCGCCAGCTCCGCCCACCGGCTCTCGTACTCCACACCGACCGCTTGGCGGCCCAAGTGCAGCGACTCGACCAGGGTGGTGCCGATCCCGCACATCGGATCCAGCACGAGGTCCCCGGGCCGGGTGTAGGTGTTCACGGCGTGGGCGACGAT
>NZ_LGYZ01000073.1 GCF_001310275.1 Nocardia arizonensis | reverse complement strand
TCGGTCGAGTTTGCCGTTCGCGCTCAGCGGCATCTCCTCCAGCACCACGAGAGCAGCGGGCACCATATACGACGGCAGCAGTCCGCTCAGGTGGGCGCGCAAGATCTCGACGTCCACGGTCGCGTCCGACGCGGCCACGACATAGGCCACCAGCCGATCGCCGGTACGCGCGTCCGACCGCACCACCGCCACCGCCTGCGACACACTCGCGTGCCCGGTCAA
>NZ_LGYZ01000072.1 GCF_001310275.1 Nocardia arizonensis | reverse complement strand
TTCGCCACGAACCGATCCGCCGTCAGATCAGCACGACCGTAGTAGCCACGCGCGAGCTGATCACCCGCGAGATACAACTCACCGGCGACATCCACGGGAACCGGATGCAACCGCCCGTCGAGCACATACGCCCGCGCGTTCCAGACGGGCAGGCCGATCGGCACGGCACCCGACACATCCTCGGCCACCGCCGCGTGCGTCGCGTGCACCGCGAATTCGGTCGGACCGTAGAGATTGAACAGTTCAGCGGAACTGACCTGCCGGATAGCGGCCACGGTGTCGGAGGTGAACGCCTCGCCCGCCACGAGCAGGGCGCGCAGCGTACCGAGAGACGCACCGTCCGCGCTGCCCGCGAACACCGTCAACATCGACGGCACGAACGAGGTCATCGTCACCCCGTGCGCGGCGATGACCTCGGCCAGATACCGCGGGTCGCGGTGACCGTCCGTACTCGCCACCACGATCCGACCACCGGTCGACAACGGACCGAACAACTCCCACACCGACACGTCGAACGTCGCGGGCGTCTTGAACAACACCACATCGTCGACACCGATGCCGTATTCGCAGGTGATCCAACGGATCTGGTTCACCACCGCCGAATGCGGCACCGCCACACCCTTCGGACGACCCGTCGAACCCGACGTGAAGATCACATACGCCGGATGCTGCGGCCGCAACGGCGCGATCCGCTCCGCATCGGTCACCACCGCATCCGAATACCGCGACAGATCCAGCTCGTCGATCACCAGAGTGTCGACACCCGAACCGATGAAACCGTCACGCGCGGTGGTCAATACACACACCGGAGCGGCGGACTCCAACACGTAGCCGACGCGCTCGGCGGGTTGATCCAGATCCAGCGGCACATACCCACCACCGGCTTCTTGCACCGCGTACGCGGCGACCACCAGATCGACCGAACGACGCAGACCCAGAGCCACCAACGACTCAGGACCCACACCCGCTTCGATCAGACAACGCGCCAAACGACGCACCCGAGAAGCCAACCCCGCATACGTCAGCTCGACACCCGAACCCGGATCAACCACCGCCACCGCATCCGGCGACACCGCGACCTGACAGGCGAAATCGCCCACCAGAGTCCCGGTCGTCTCCAACACGTGATCCGTGGCATTCCACCCACGCAGGGCGCGGTAGTTCTCGCGCTCGTCCAGCAGCGGGATATCACCGACGGCCCGATCGGGATCGGCGACCACGGCGCGCAGCAGGCGCACGAATCGGCGTCCGAACTCCACCATGGTGGCCGGATCGAACAGATCCGTCGCGTAGATGAGCTCGGCGGCGATACCGTCGTCGGCCGGATTCTCCGACATCACCAGTTGCAGATCGAACTTCGCGACCTCGATGGGCAGGTCAACGGCGCTGACCGTGAGGCCGGGTAGCTCCAGTTCGGTCTGGCCGGTGTTCTGGAACGACAGCATCACCTGGAACAGCGGATGCCGCGCCTGCGAACGGGCCGGATTGAGGATCTCGACCAAACGCTCGAAGGGCAGGTCGGCATGGCCGAAGGCGGCGATGTCGGTGGCGCGGACCGCGCGCAGCATCTCGCTGAAGCTCGTCGCGCTCTCCACCGGGGTGCGCAGCACGAGGGTGTTGACGAACATGCCGATCAGGTCGTCCAGCGCGCGCTCACCGCGCCCCGCGACCGGGGTGCCGACGGCGATGTCGTCGGCGCCCGAAAGTCGCGACAGCAGTACCGCGAGCGCGGTGTGCGCGACCATGAACAGCGTCGCGCCGCGGGTCCGCGCCACCTCGACCAGTCCGGCGTGCGTCTCGGCGTCGATGGCGAAGGCGTGTGTCGCGCCGCGACCGCTGGCGACCGCGGGACGCGGCCGGTCGGCGGGCAGGTCCAGCTGTTCCGGCAGCCCGCGCAGCGCCTCGGTCCAGTAGGCGATCTGCGCGGCGATCACCGAATCCGGATCGTCCTCCGCGCCGAGGACCGCGCGCTGCCACAGCGCGAAGTCCGCGTACTGCACCTCGAGCGGACGCCACGACGGTTCGCCGCCCTCGACGCGCGCGCCGTAGGCGATCATCACGTCGCGGGTCAGCGGGCCCATCGAGAAGCCGTCGGCGGAGATGTGGTGCACCACCAGCGCGAGCACATGCTCGGTCGGGCTGACCTCGAACAGCCGCGCCCGGAACGGCACCTCCACGGTGACGTCGAAGGCGGTCTGCACGAATTCGGCCAGCCGCGAAGGCAATTCGTCGGCGGTCACGTCGACCGGGGCCAGATCCGGGATGACCTGCCCGGTCGCGACGGTCCGCTGCCGGGCCGCGCCGTCGACCTCGGGATAGTAGGTCCGCAGCGATTCGTGGCGGGCCAGCACGTCGGCCACCGCGACCTGCAACGCCTGCCGGTCGAGCAGACCCGACAGCCGCACCGCGGCCGGGATGTTGTCCACCGTCGATTCGGGATCGAACCGGTTGAGGAACCACATGCGCTGCTGTGCCAGTGACAGCGGGACCAGTTCCGGGCGGGCCTGCGGCGCCAGCGGCACACGCGCGCCCGCGCCCGCCCGCGACTCCACGCGCGCGGCCAGCGCGGCCACCGTGGACGCCTCGAACAGTTCGCGCACGCCCAGATCGGTGTCGAGCGCCGCGGACAGCCGCGCCGCGACCTGGGTCGCGCTCAGCGAGTTGCCGCCGAGGGCGAAGAAATCGTCGTCCAAGCCGACGCGTTCGGCGCCGAGGACGCCGGCGAAGATATCGGCGACGATCTCCTCCACCGGTGTGGTCGGCGCACGGAACACCGCGGCCTCGAACACCGGCGCGGGCAGCGCCTTGCGGTCCAGCTTGCCGGAGGCGTTGAGCGGGAACTCGTCGAGGACGACGATCAGCGCGGGCACCATGTAGGCGGGCAGTTGCCTGCTCAGATCCTCGCGGATCAGATCGGTGTCGACCGGCAGATTCGCCGTCGCGACCACGTAGGCCACCAGCTGATCACCGGTGCGCTGGTCACCGCGCACCACGACCACGGCCTGCGCGATCTCGTCCATTCCGGTGAGGGCGGCCTCGATCTCGCCGAGTTCGATGCGCAGACCGCGCAGCTTCACCTGGAAGTCGGTGCGGCCGAGGTATTCCAGCTCGCCCGCGGCATTCCAGGCGACCAGGTCGCCGGTGCGGTACATGCGGGAGCCGTTCGCGCCGAACGGATTCGCCACGAATCGGTCGCCGGTCAGATCCGGCCGCGACACGTAGCCGCGCGCCAACTGCGCGCCCGCGAGATACAACTCGCCCGCGACACCAACCGGCGCGGGCCGCAGCCGCGCGTCCAGCACGTAGACCTGGGTGTTGAACACCGGCGCGCCGATCGGGACCAGTTCGGTGTCGGCCTTGTCGACCCGGTGGTAGGTCACGTCGACCGCGGCCTCGGTGGGACCGTACAGATTGTGCAGCGCCGCTCCGGTCAACTCCCGCAGCCGGTGCGCGGGCTTGGGCGGCAGCGCCTCACCGGAGGCGAACACCATGCGCAGGCTGTGGCAGCGCGTGGCCGCGGCGTCGGCCACGAACACCGCGAGCATCGACGGCACGAAGTGGGTGACCGTGACCCGCTCGGTGGCGATGATCTCGGCCAGGTAGGCCGGATCGCGGTGTCCGTCCGGACGGGCGATGACCAGCCGCGCGCCGATCTGCAAGGGCCAGAAGAACTCCCACACCGACACGTCGAAGGTCGCGGGCGTCTTCTGCAGGACGGCATCGCTCGGATCGAGTCCGTATTCGGCCTGCATCCACACCAGGCGGTTCACGATCGCGGCGTGCGAGACCGCGACGCCCTTGGGGCGGCCGGTGGAACCGGAGGTGAAGATGACGTAGGCGGTATTCGACGGGCGCAGCGGCGCACGGCGTTCGGCCGCGGTGATCGGGCCCTCGGACACCCCGGACAGGTCGAGCAGGTCGATGCGGACCTGTGCGGTGTCGATCTCCAGATCGCTGCCGGAGGTCAGCACGCATACCGGATCGGCGGTGTCGAGGATGTACTCGGTGCGCTCGGCCGGATGATCGGGGTCGAGCGGCACGTAAGCGCCGCCCGCGAGCGTGACCGCGTACATGCCGACCACCAGCTCGACCGAACGCCGGATGCCGAGCGCCACATAGGATTCCGGGCCGACGCCGCGCTGGATGAGCCAGCGCGCCAGCCGGTGTGCGCGCGCGCCGAACTCGTCGTAGGACAGACTCGTCCCCTCGAAGGTCAGCGCGGTCGCCTCGGGGGTCTCGCGCCGCTGGGCCTCGAACATCGACGCCAGGGTCGCCGCGGTGTCCACCTCGTGGGCGGTGTCGTTCCACCCCGTGGTCACCAGCGCGAGTTCGGCGGCGTCGACCAGGCCGATGTCGCCGACGGTGACCTCGGGATCGGCGGTGATCGCGGTCAGTACCCGCACCAGGCGATCGGCGATGCGGCGCACGGTCGGCTCGTCGAACAGGTCGCGCAGATAACCCGCGCGGACACGCAGACGCGAATCCAGCTGGGCGATCAGGGTCAGCGGGTAGTGGGTGGCGTCGGCGGCGTCGAGTCCGACGACCGACATGCCGTCGATATCGGCGGCCTGCGCCCGGATGCCCTCGGCGTCCACCGGATAGGACTCGAAGACCACCAGCGTGTCGAACAGCCCGGCCATGCCCGCGGCGGACTGGATCTCGGCCAGGCCGACGTAGTGGTGGTCGAGCAGATCGGCCTGCTCGACCTGGACCCGGGTGAGCAGTTCGCGCGCGGATTCGGACGGATCGAAACGCACACGCACCGGCACCGTGTTGATGAACAGGCCGACCATCGCCTCGACGCCGGACAGCTGGGCCGGGCGACCCGACACGGTGGTGCCGAACAGCACGTCCTCGCGGCCGGTCATCCGTCCGACGAGCACACCCCAGGCGACCTGCAACACCGTATTCGGCGTGACGCCGAGCGATGCGGCGACCTCGGTCAGGCGCGCGGTCGCGGCCTCGTCCAGGTCGAAGAAGTACTCACCCGACAGCGCCGTGATCTCGCGGCCCGCGTCGGGGCGCGAGAGCAGGGTCGGCTCGTTCACCCCGCGCAGCGCCGCGGCCCATGCCGCCACCGAGGCGGCGTGGTCCTGGCGCGCGGTCCACTCCAGGAAGTGGCGGTAGGAGCGCACGGCGGGCAGCGCGCTCGCGTCGGCGCGCAGGGCGTAGAGCGCCAGCAGATCCCGCATGAGCAGCGGCATGGACCAGCCGTCGAGCAGGATGTGGTGGTTGGTCACCACGAAACGCCAGGTGTGCGCGGCGGTCTGGATGAGCGTGAACCGGATCAGCGGCGGCTCGGTCAGGTCGAAGCGGCGCATGCGGTCGACGTCGATGAGGTCGGCCGCCTCGCCGGAGTCGAGGCGATCGTATTCCGACCAGTCGACGCGGACGCTGTCGAGCACGACCTGCACCGGATTGCCGTCGTGGTCGGAGACGAACGCGGTGCGCAGGTTCTCGTAGCGATCGACCAGAGCCTGTGCGGCCGAACGCAATCGGGTGGCGTCGACGCGGCCGGTGAGGGCCAGTACCGCCTGGGCGGTGTATACGTCGACCGAGGTCGCGGCCAGCCGGGCGTGGAAGAGCAGACCCGCTTGCAGCGCCGAGAGCGGCCACACGTCGGTCAGGGTCGGGAAGCGGCGTTCCCAACCGTCGATATCGCGCTGGGTGGTGCGCACGAGCGCGAAATCGGCAGGCGTGTGCCCGCCCGCGTCCGCCGAATTCGCGTGCCGCGCCACGGCTTCCAGCGCGGCGACCCAAAGGTCGCCGAATTCGCGCACGTCCGCGGCGTCCAGCAGGGTCGAGGGGTAGCCGATATTCGCGGTGAGCCGGTCGCCGACCACGATGGCGTTGACGTCCAGCGGCGCCATCGCGGGCATATCCGCGTCGTAGGCGCCCGCGAGCGCGCCGAGTTCGGGCGCGGGAATCCAGCCGAAGCCGCGCAGCGCCTCGGGAACGTCGCTGTCGGAGACCCGGCCCAGATAGTTGAAGCTGACCTGTCCGGGCAGCCGCTCGGGCAGTTCGGCCGCGGTCGCCGGATTCATGTACCGCAGCAGACCGTAGCCGATGCCCTTGTCCGGCACCGCGAGCAACTGTTCCTTGACCGCCTTGAGCACCCGGCCCAGCGCCGGTCCGCCGGTGAGCGCGGCGTCGATGTCGAGACCCGCGAGGTCGAAGCGGACCGGGAAGATCGCGGTGAACCAGCCGACCGTGCGGGACAGGTCCGCACCGGGCACGATCTCCTCTTCGCGGCCGTGGCCCTCGAGGCGGATCAGCAGCGCGTCGTCCGGGCGCGCGGTGGTGCGCCGCGCCCGCCATTTCGCGGTCGCCAGGGCGAGCGCGGTGAGCAGACCGTCGTTGACGCCGCCGTGGAACAGGGCGGGCACGGTGGTCAACAGGGCCTTGGTGACCTCGGCGGACACCTCGACCTGGAGTTTGTCGATGACGCCCGAGGTGTCGACCAGCGGGTCCATCGGGCGCGCGGTGAGCAGCGGATCGGGTGATCCGGCGACACCGCGCCAGTAGTCGAGTTCGGCGACCCGCGCGACGCTGTCGGCCTCGCGCCGCAGCGCGTGCGCCCAGGCCCGCATGCTCGTCGCGGGCGCGACCAGCTGCGGCTTCTGGCCCGCGGTGAGCATGCCCCACGCGGTCACGAAGTCGGGCACCAGGATTCGCCACGAGACGCCGTCCACCACGAGGTGGTGTGCCAGCACGACGAGTCGACCCGTCCGAACCGGTTCGGACGGGTCGAGCCAGACGAACGCGATCACCGCACCGGTGGCCGGATCGAGCCGTTCCAGCGCGGAATCCAGTGCACCGGTCGCGATCTCGAACAGTTCGGCATCGGTGGCCGCGGCCGGGAGCGGCACGCGCTCGATGAGCGCGTCCGCGTCGACCGAACCCGGTTCGGCGGTCTCCACGACCCAGTCGCCCGCCTCGCGGCGCAGGCTCGCGCGCAACATGTCGTGGCGATCGATGACCGCGCCGACGGTGGCGGCGATGCCCGCGCGGTCGATGCCGAGCGGCAATTCGAGTGCGAGGGTCTGGTTGAACCGACCGAAGGAACCGGCCCGTTCGGCCATGAACCGGACCACCGGGGTCGGCGGCATGGGGCCGACCCCGCCGCCGGGCAGCTCCGCCAGCGCGGGCACGGCCGATTCGGCGGCGTCCGCGGTCTCGGCGACCGCGGCGAGTCCCGCGACGGTGCGCTGTTCGAACACGTGGCGCGGGGAGAAGACCACTCCGCGCGCCTTGGCGCGCGACACCAGCTGGATCGAGACGATGCTGTCGCCGCCGAGGGCGAAGAAGGAGTCGTCGACGCCGACCCGCTCCACACCGAGCACCTCGGCGAACACTTCGGCGATGATCTGCTCGACCGGTGTGCGCGGGGCGCGGAAGACGACCTCGGTGGCGAACACCGGCTCCGGCAGCGCCTTGCGGTCGAGTTTGCCGACCGGGGTGAGCGGCACGCGGTCGAGCACCATGATCGACGACGGCACCATGTACGCGGGCAGCCGTTCCTCGAGCGCCGCGGTCAGTTCCGCGACGTCGAGCGAATGTCCGGGCGCGGCGACGACGTACGACACCAGCGAGACCGCGCCCGCGGCGCTCTTGTGTCCGATGGTGACCGCGAAGTCCACTCCCGCGTGCGCCGACAGGGCGCTGTCGATCTCGCCGAGTTCGATGCGGAACCCGCGCACCTTGACCTGGAAGTCGGAACGGCCGACATATTCCACCGCGCCGTCGCGGGTCCAGCGGACCACGTCACCGGTGCGGTACATGCGCGCGCCCACCGCGTTCGGGCCCACCGCGTACGGATTCGCGACGAACCGGTCGGCGGTCAGCGCGGCGCGGGCGTGGTATCCGCGCGCCAACTGGATACCGGAGATGTAGAGCTCACCGGCCACGCCGACGGGTACCGGCCGCAGCCGCGCGTCCAGGATGAGCGACTGCGTACCGCGGATCGGAGCGCCGATGGGCATGGGATCGCCCGCGAGCAGCGGCGCGCTGATGTTGACCACCATGGCGGTCTCGGTCGGGCCGTACACATTGTGGAAGCGGCGCGTCGAACCGTCGGGCAGCGGCACCGCCCACTTGGCGACGAGTTCCGGCGCGAACGCCTCGCCGCCGACCGCGAGCACGCGCAGTGAGTCCAGGCCGGTCGGGTCGAAGGTCGCCAGCGCGGCCGGGGTGATGAACACGTGCGTGACGCCCTCGGTGCGCATGAGCTCGGAAAGCTCATCGCCGCCGTAGACGCCGGTTGGCACGACCACGAGCGCCCCGCCGGGACCCAGCGCAAGCAGCAGCTCGAGAATCGAGGCGTCGAAGCTGGGCGAGGCGAAATGCATTGCGCGCGAATCGGAATCGAGTCCGTAGTGCTCGATCTGCGCGGTGGCGAAGTTGGCGAGCACGGTGTGTGACACCACGACGCCCTTGGGCACACCGGTGGAACCGGAGGTGTAGATGACGTAGGCCGGATTCTGCGGGCGCAGCGGGCGCACCCGGTCGACGTCGGTGATCGGGGAGCCGTCGAAGGCGTCGAGATCGAGATCGTCGAGCACCAGCCAACGCACCGAATCCGGCAGGTCCGCGCGGGCGGCGGCCACGGTGATACCCACCGGCGACCCGGAATCGGTGACCATGTGCGCGATGCGATCGGCCGGATAGGCCGGGTCGACCGGGACGAAGGCCGCGCCGGTCTTGCTCACCGACAGGGCGACGAACACCGAATCGGCCGACCGCGGCACGCCGACCGCCACCAGATCCTCGGCGCCGACGCCCTCGGCGATCAGCAGTCGCGCCAGGCGGTTGGACCGTTCGTCGAGTTCGCCGTAGGTCAGCGTGGCGCCGCGGTAGATCACCGCGGGGGCGAGCGGATCGCGTGCCGCGGCGGCGGCCAGCAGATCCGGCAGCGTGCGCGGCGCGATCGCGGGCGCGCCGGTGCGCGCGACCAAGTCGGCGCGTTCGCCGGCGTCGAGCAGGTCGATCGCGCCGACCTGCACCGACGGGTCGGCGGCGACGGCCTCGAGCACCCGGCGCCAGCGCACCACGAATTCGGCGGCGGTGGCGGCGTCGAACAGATCGGTCGCGTAGGTGAGCGCGAGCGACATGCCCGTCGCGTCCGGCTGTTCGGACAGCGTGAACTGGAGATCGAAGCGGGCGACGGATTCGTCCAGGTCCAGTGCGGCCACCCGCAGACCCGGCAGTTCCAGCGCGGTGCTTTCCAGGTTCTGGAAGGCGAGGGCGACCTGGAACAGCGGATTGCGCGACTGCGAACGCTCCGGCGCGAGCAGTTCCACCAACCGTTCGAACGGCACGTCGGCATTGCCGTAGGCGTCCAGGTCGGTGGTGCGCACCCGGTCGAGCAGATCGGCGAAGGATTCCGATGCCGTCACGGCGGTGCGCAGCACCAGCGTGTTGACGAACATGCCGACCAGATCATCGAGCGCCTGTTCGCCACGGCCCGCGATGGGCGAGCCGATCGCGATGTCGTCGGTGCCGGACAGGCGCGACAGCAGCACCGCCAGCGCACCGTGCATGACCATGAACAGCGACGCGCCGCGGCGACGGGCGACCGCGTCCAGCGCGGTGACCAGTTCCTCGGGCAGTCGCTCGTGCAGGGTCTGTCCGCGCAGCGAGGCGACCGGCGGGCGCGGGCGGTCCGCGGGCAGGGTCAACTCGTCGGGCACGCCGTCGAGCGCGCGCTGCCAGTAGTCGACCTGACGGGCCAGCAGCGAGCGCGGATCGTCCTCGGCGCCGAGGACTTCGCGCTGCCAGATCGCGAAGTCGGCGTACTGGACGGGCAGCGGGGCCCAGCCGGGATCGCTGCCCTGACTGCGCGCGGTGTAGGCGGTCATCACGTCGCGCGCCAGCGGGCCCATCGAGAAGCCGTCGCCCGCGATGTGGTGCACGACCACGACCAGCACGTATTCGTCCGAGCCGAGCACGTACAGCCGGGCGCGCAGCGGAACCTGTTCGGCCACGTCGAATCCGAGCGAAGCGAATTCGGCGACCGCCGCGCCGACCCCCACGGGGTCGACCTCGATCGGGCGCAGGTCGAGCACGACGTTCTCGGCGGGCACGATCGCCTGCACCGGGGTACCGCCGTGCAGCGGGTACCGGGTGCGCAACGATTCGTGTCGGCGCACGACATCGGCGACCGCGAGCCGCAGCGCCTCGATATCGAGCGTGCCGGTGAGCCGGATGGCGAGCGGCAGATTGTAGGCCGCCGAGGCGGTGTCGTACTTGTTGAGGAACCACATGCGCTGCTGCGCGTAGGACAACGGCACCAGCTCGCCCGCGGGCCGCGCCCGCGCGACCAGACGGGCGCGCGCCGCGCCATCGGTATGCGATTCCACCCGTGCGGCGAGCGCCTCCACGGTCGATGCCTCGAACAGGGCGCGCACCGGAATCGACGCGCCAAGCGCCGCGCCGATCCGCGCGACGACGCGGGTCGCGATGAGCGAGTTGCCGCCGAGGTCGAAGAAATCGTCGTCCACGCCGAACCGGGGCACATCGAGCACCTCGGCGAAGACCGCGGCCACGGTCTCCTGCACCGGGGTGACCGGCGCGCGGAAGGCACGCGACTGCGCCGCGGGCGCGGGCAGCGCCTTGCGGTCCAGTTTTCCGTTGACGGTCAACGGAATCCATTCGAGGCGCACCAGTGCCGCCGGGACCATGTAGGACGGCAGGCGTTGTGCCGCGCCGCGGCGGACCGCGTCCAGATCCGGTGCGGCGTCGGCCTCGGAGACCACGTAGGCCACGATGCGCTGATCGCCGGGCTGGTCCTCGCGCACGATGACCGCGGCCTGCGCGATACCCGGCTGGGCCAGTACGGCGGCCTCGATCTCGCCGAGTTCGATGCGGAAGCCGCGGACCTTCACCTGATCGTCGGCGCGGCCCAGGTATTCGAGTTCGCCGGAGCGGTTCCAGCGCGCCAGGTCGCCGGAGCGGTACAGCCGCGATCCGGCCTCGCCCAGCGGATCGGCCACGAAACGGGTCGCGGTGAGATCCGGCCTGCCGAGGTAGCCGCGCGCCAATTGCGGTCCGGCCACGTACATCTCACCCGCGACACCCACCGGGACCGGTCGCATGCGCGCGTCGAGGACGTAAACGCGCAGGCCCGCGATGGCCCGGCCGACGACGCTGCCGGAGGCCGCGGCGACGGTTGCCGCGTCGAGGGCGCGGTAGGACACGTGCACCGTGGTCTCGGTGATGCCGTACATATTGACCAGCACCGGACCCGAACCCGCCGAACCGGCGAGCACGCCGTCACCGTGGCGTTCGATCCAGTCCGACAGACGGCGCGGTTCCAGCGCCTCACCGCCGAAGACGACGTAGCGCAGCGCCAGCGGCGTCACCGCCGACCCCGCGTTGCGATCGGCCTCGGCCAATTGGTAGAAGGCCGACGGCGTCTGGTTGAGCACGGTCACGCGCTCCGCGCGCAACAGTTCGAGGAACTGTTCGGGCGAACGCGAGGTGTAGTAGTCGACGACGACGACCGTGCCGCCGAACAGCAGCGGACCCCACAGCTCCCATACCGAGAAGTCGAAGGCGTAGGAGTGGAACAGGGTCCACACGTCGTCGGGTCCGAAACCGAAGTCGCGATCGGTATTGGCGAACAGGCGCGTCACATTCCGGTGCGCGACCGCGACGCCCTTGGGACGGCCGGTGGAACCGGAGGTGTAGATGACGTAGGCGACGTGCTCGGGCCGCAGCGGCGCGCGCCGGTCGGCGTCGGTCACCGGCGCGTCGTCGGCGTCCACGACATTGCCGGTCTCGACGGCGAATCCGTCCAGCACCACGGTCGCGACGCCGTCCGGGACGGTGATCTCCACGGTGGAGTCCAGGATCACGCTGGAGGGCCGCGCGTCGGAGAGCACGTAGGCGATGCGCTCGGCCGGATAGGTCGGGTCGATCGGAACGTAGCCCGCGCCGGTCTTCACCACGGCCAGCAGCGCCACGACCAGGTCGAGCGAACGCGGCAGGATCACCGCGACCAGCGACTCGGGGCCCGCGCCGTCGTCGACGAGCCTGCGCGCCACGATATTCGCGCGCTTGTCCAGTTCGGAATAGGTCAGCGAATCCGCGCCGAACTTGGCGGCGGTGCGGTACGGATGCGCCGCCACCGTCTCGTCGAACAGCGACACCAGCGTGTGCTCGGCCGCGAACCGGCCGGTGTCGGTGTCGGCGCCCGAGCGGACCCAGCGCCGCGCCACGTCGAGCTGTTCGCTCTCGCCGAGCAGGTCGATATCGCCGACGACGACCGAGGAGTCCTCGGCGACGGCGCGCAGGATGCGCACCAGTCGGTCGGCGAAGCCCGCGACGGTCTCCGGGTCGAACAGTTCGCTCGCGTAGTTCCACGACAGCGACAGCGCGCCGTCCACGGACTGGCCGACGGTCAGCTGGACATCGAATTTCGCGGTGCCCGCGTCGAATTCGACGATATCCAGGTGCAGCCCGCCGGGCAGCGCCATCGAGGGCGCCTCCGCGGCGGAGGCGGCCTCGAAGGTCAGCGCGACCTGGAACAGCGGATGGTGGGCCTGCGAGCGGGCCGGGCTCAGCACGTCAACGAGCCGCTCGAAGGGCACGTCGGCATTGGCGAAGGCGGCCAGGTCGGTGCGGCGGACCTGTTCGAGCAGATCGGCGAAGCTCGCGCCGAGGTCGATCTCGCTGCGCAGCACGAGGGTGTTGACGAACATGCCGACCAGGTCGTCGAGTGCGCGCTCACCGCGTCCGGCGACCGGGGTGCCGATGGCGATATCGGTGCTGCGCGACAGTCGCGCGGCCCAGGTCGCCAGTGCCGCGTGCATCACCATGAACAGCGTGACCCCGTGCGCGCGCGCCACGTCGGCGAGCGCGCGGTGCAGTTCGGCGTCGACCGAGAAGCTGTGCAGCCCACCGGCATTGGAAGCTATTTCCGGACGCGGCCGGTCCGCGGGGAGTTCGATCTGATCGGGCAGATCGCGCAGTTGCGTACTCCAGTACGCGAGTTGGGCCGCGGCGACCGATTCCTCATCGGCTTCGGAGCCGAGCACCTCGTTCTGCCACAGGGTGTAGTCGGCGTACTGCACCTCGAGCGGCGCCCACGCCGGGACCTCGCCCCGGGCGCGCTGGGTATAGGCGGCAACCACGTCGCGCAGCAGCGGGCGCAGCGAGAATCCGTCACCGCTGATGTGGTGCATGACCAGCACGACGACGTGGCTGCGCGCGTCGAGGCGAAGCAGCGTCGCGCGGAACGGGATCTCGGCGGTCACGTCGAAATGCGTGCTCGCCAGTTCCACGATGCGTGCCGAGAGTTCGGGCAGGGTCACCGGTTCGGCGACCAGTTCCGCGCGCACCTCGTCGGTGTGCAGGATCCGCTGGTAGCCGACGCCGTCCACCTCCGGGTAGACCGTGCGCAGCGCCTCGTGGCGGGCCAGCACGTCACCGAGGGCGGCGTCGAGCGCGGCGACGTCGAGCGCGCCGGTGAGTCGGATCGCCACCGGGATGTTGTTGACAGCGGTGCTGCTGTCGAAGCGGTTGAGGAACCACATGCGCTGCTGTGCCGCCGACAGCGGGATCAGCTGCGCTTCGGCGCCGTCGGGCAGTATCGTCGGCGCGGGCCGCGAACGCGCGGTCAGCGGGACGCGTCCGCCCTGTCCGGCGGCCGATTCCACCCGCACGGCCAGCGATTCCACCGTGGACGCCTCGAACAGCAGCCGCACCGGCACCTTGGTGTCGAGTGCCGCGCCGAGACGGGCCACGACCTGGGTCGCGATGAGCGAATTGCCGCCGAGTTCGAAGAAGTCGTCGTCGAGGCCGATGCGCTCCACGTCGAGCACCTCGGCGAAGGTGCTCGCCACGATCTGCTGCACCGGCGTGCCGGGCGCGCGGTACTCGCGTGCTTCGAACACCGGGTCCGGCAGCGCCTTACGGTCCAGCTTGCCGGAGGCGTTGAGCGGGAACTCGTCCAGTACGACGTAGGCGGTGGGCACCATGTAGGTCGGCAGTTGCGCGCCGAGCGCCGATTTCACCGCGTCGAGGTCGACGACCCGGTCGGGGTCGGCGACCAGGTAGGCGACCAGATGATCGCCGGTGCGCTCGTCACCGCGGACCAGCACCACCGCCTGCGCGACCGATTCCTGTGCGGTGAGCGCGGTTTCGATCTCGCCGAGTTCGATGCGCAGGCCGCGCAGCTTGACCTGGAAGTCGGTGCGGCCCAGATACTCCAGTTCACCGTCGGGAGTCCACACCACGAGATCGCCGGTGCGGTAGGCGCGTTCGCCGTCGGCGGCGAAGGGATTGGCCACGAAGCGGTCGGCGGTGAGGTCGGGGCGACCGACGTAACCGTGCGCCAACTGCGCGCCGGTCAGGTACAGCTCACCGGCGACACCCACCGGCACCGGATGCAGACGCGAATCCAGCACCAGGACACGGGTGTTGAACACCGGCGCGCCGATCGGCACGGTCACGGTGTCGGCGTCGGTGACCTCGTGGAAGGTCACGTCGACCGCGGCCTCGGTCGGGCCGTACAGGTTGTGCAAGCGCGCACCGGTCAGCTCGCGCAGGCGCTGCGCCGTCGTCGCGGGCAGCGCCTCGCCGGAGGCGAAGACATTGCGCAGCGTCGAGCACGCCCGCGCGCCGGCCTCGGCGACGAAGACCGACAGCATCGACGGCACGAAGTGCGCCGTGGTGACCCGCTGGTCCACGATCGTGCGCACCAGATACGCCGGATCGCGGTGGCCGTCGGGCTTGGCGATCACCAGCCGCGCGCCGACCTGCAAGGGCCAGAAGAACTCCCACACCGACACGTCGAAGGTCGCGGGGGTCTTCTGCAATACCACGTCCTCCGCGGACAGCCCGTATTGGGCGTGCATCCACACCAGGCGGTTGACGATGGCCTCGTGCGAGACCGCGACGCCCTTGGGGCGGCCGGTGGAACCGGAGGTGAAGATGACGTATGCGGTGTTCCGCGGACGCAGCGCGCGATGGCGGTCGGCGTCGGTGAGCGGTTCGTCGGAGAACGCGGACAGGTCGAGACGATCGATGCGGACCTGACGGGTCACCGTGGTCGTCAGATCGGCGCCGGAGGTCAGGACGCACACCGGTCCCGCGGTGCGCAGAATGTGCTCGATGCGCTCGGCCGGATGATCCGGGTCGAGCGGCACGTACGCGCCGCCCGCGGCATTGATCGCGTAGAGACCGACGAGCAGGTCGAGCGAACGCCGCATGGCGACGCCCACATACGATTCCGGGCCCACGCCCGCCTGCTTGAGCCAGCGCGCGAGGCGGTGTACCCGGCTCGCGAACTCGGCGTAGGTCAGACTCGTCCCCTCGTAGGTCAGCGCGGTCGAGTCGGGGGTGCGCAGCGCCTGCGCCTCGAACATCGAGACCAGCGTGCCGACGGCATCGCCCACCGAGGAAGTGAGCGCCGCGTCGACCGGGAATTCGCTGTCGTTCCACCGTTCCAGGACCTGGGTGCGCTCGGCGTCGTCGAGCAGGTCGATATCGCCGACGGTCACCGCGGGATCGGCGGCGACCGCGCGCAGCACCCGCAGGAACCGCTCGGCGAAGGCGTCGGCGTACCGGTCGTCGAAAAGGTCGGTGGCGTAGAGCAGTTCGGCGTCCATCGGGGCGGCGCCCGCGTCGCGGCCCGGTGCGCCCGGCACCTCGCCGAGGGTGAGCTGGAGATCGAATTTCGCGGTGGGCTGGTCGATCTCGAGTTCGGACACGCGCAGTCCGGGCAGTTCCAGACTGGTGCGGCCCAGGTTCTGGAACGACAGCATCACCTGGAACAGGGGATGGCGCGCCTGCGAACGCGCCGGATTCAGCACCTCGACCAGCCGCTCGAACGGCACGTCCGTGTGCGCGAAGGCTTGCAGGTCGCGCTCGCGGATTTGGGCGAGCAGATCGGCGAAGGAGTCCGCGGGATCGATCCGCGATCGGAGCACCAGAGTGTTGACGAACATGCCGACCAGCTCGTCGAGGCCTTGTTCACCGCGTCCGGCGGCGGGGACGCCGACGGCGATGTCGTCGGTGCCCGACAGGCGCGACAGCAGTGCGGCGAACGCGCCGTGCACGACCATGAACAGGGTGGTGCCACTCGACTGGGCGACCCGGTTGAGGGTGTCGACCAGTTCGCCGGGCACCCGGAAGCGGTGTGTACCCGCGCGATAGGACGCGACGGCGGGCCGCGGACGCTGCGACAGGCGCAGTTCGTCGGGCAGTTCGGCCAGTGCGGTGCGCCAGTAGTTCAGCTGCGCCGCGATCAGCGAGGCCGGGTCGTCCTCAGCGCCGAGGGTTTCGCGCTGCCAGATGGCGTAGTCGATGTACTGCACCGGCAGCGGCGACCAGTTCGGCGCGGCATCCGAGCGGCGCGCGACATAGGCCGTCATCAGGTCGCGCACGAGCGGGCGCATGGAGAAGCCGTCCGCCGCGATGTGGTGGACCACCACCGCGAGTACGAAGTCCTGGGTGGTGTCGCGCCAACGCTTACCGTTGTTGCCCTCGAGTTGGTAGACGCACACCCGCACCGGCGGCTCGACGGTGACGTCGAAGCCGCCGATCACGAATTCGTAGAGCGCGCCGGCGATCTCGTCCTCGGACAGGGCGTGCACGGCGATCTCGGGGACCGCGCGCGCCATGGGGAGCACCTGCTGGTATGCGATGCCCTCGTGCGAGGGGTAGATAGTGCGCAGCGATTCGTGCCGGGCGATGACGTCGGCGAGCGCGCCGCGCAGCGCCTCGAGGTCGAGTTGGCCGCGCAGTCGCACCGCGACCGGGATATTGCTCGCGGCCGAATCGGTGTCGAAGCGGTTGAGGAACCACATGCGCTGCTGCGCCGGCGAGAGCGGCGGGTATTCCGGCCGCGTGCGGGCGGCCAGCGCGATACGGCCGCCGGTGCCCGCGTGTGCTTCCATGCGAGCGGCCAGTGCCGCGACGGTGGGCGCCTCGAACAGCAAGCGCACCGGCACCGTGCTGTCGAGCGCGGCGCTGAGCCGCGCGACCACCTGGGTGGCGATGAGTGAGTTACCGCCCAGATCGAAGAAATCATCGTCCAGGCCCACCGGACGCTCACCCGAAATACCCAACACCTCGGCGAACGTATTCGCCACGATCTCCTCGATCGGCGTCGACGGCGCACGGAACTCCCGCACCTCGAACACCGGCTCCGGCAACGCCCGTCGGTCGAGTTTGCCGTTCGCGCTCAGCGGCATCTCCTCCAGCACCACGAAAGCGGCGGGCACCATATACGACGGCAACACACCACCCAGATGCGTCCTGAGCTCGTCCACATCGATCCCGGCATCGGCAGCGGGCACCACATAGGCCACCAGCTGATCGCCCGTGCGCGCGTCCGACCGCACCATCGCCACCGCCTGCGACACCGACCCGTGCCCGGTCAGCGCGTTCTCGATCTCACCGAGCTCGATACGCAGACCACGCACCTTCACCTGGAAATCCGTCCGACCCAGATACACGATCGAACCATCGGCGGTCCGAGTGACCAGGTCGCCCGTGCGATACATGCGAGCACCCGCATCACCGAACGGATTCGCCACGAACCGATCCGCCGTCAGATCAGCACGACCGTAGTAGCCACGGGCAAGCTGATCACCGGCCAGATACAACTCACCCGCGACCCCGACCGGAACCGGATGCAACCGGGAATCGAGCACATACGCCCGCGCGTTCCAGACGGGCGAACCGATCGGCACGGCACCGGAGACATCCGCGGCCACCGCGGCATGCGTGGCATGCACCGCGAACTCCGTCGGACCGTACAGATTGAACAACTCCGCCGAACCCACCCGACGGAACGCCCGCACCGCGTCCCCGGTCAGCGCCTCACCGGCGATCAACAACGCCCGCACCGACGACAGCGCATTCCCGCCCGCCGCCGAGGCATCGATACTGCCCGCGAACACGGTCAACATCGACGGCACGAACGAGGTCATCGTCACCCCGTACCCGGCGATCACCTCCGCCAGATACTGCGGATCCCGATGACCATCCTGACTCGCCACCACGATCCGACCACCGACCGACAGCGCCCCGAACAACTCCCACACCGACACATCGAACGTCGCAGGCGTCTTGAACAACACCACATCATCGACACCGACACCGAACTCACCTGTAATCCAACGGATCTGGTTCACAACCGCCGAATGCGGCAACGCCACACCCTTCGGACGACCCGTCGAACCCGACGTGAAGATCACATACGCCGGATGCGGCGAACGCAACGGCGCCACGCGCTCGGCATCGACCACAACCCCATCGGAATAACCCGACAGGTCCAATTCGTCGATCACCACGGTATCGACACCCGAACCCGTGAAACCATCACGCGTAGTGGTCAACACACACACCGGAGCGGCCGACTCCAACACATAGCCGACACGCTCGGCGGGCTGATCGAGATCCAGCGGCACATAACCACCACCGGCTTCTTGCACGGCGTAAGCGGCGACCACGAGATCGATCGAACGACGCATACCCAAAGCCACCAACGACTCGGGACCCACACCCGCTTCGATCAGACAACGCGCCAAACGACGTACCCGAGAAGCGAACTCCGCATAGGTGAGCTCCACACCCGAACCCGGATCCACCACCGCGACCGCGTCCGGCGTCGCCACCACCTGCCGAGCGAAATCACCCACCAGAGTCCCGCTCGAATCCAACACCCGATCCGTGGCATTCCAACCACGCAGCGCGAGTTCGGATTCGACGCGGTCCAGCAGGTCGATATCGCCGACCGGAACATCCGGATCGGCGATGATCGCCGCCAGAACGCGATCGAGCCTGCGCGCGAAGCCCGCGACCGTCTCCTCGTCGAAAAGGTCGAGCGCGTAGGAGAATTCGGCCGACATGCCGGACGGTTCGCCGTGCTCGTCCTGAATCTCCTGCAAGGTCAGTTGCAGGTCGAATTTCGCCAGGCCCGCGTCGTAGTCGATGCCGTTGATGGACAGGCCGGGCAGTTCGAGATTGGCCTGCTTGGTGTTCTGGAAGGCCAGCATGACCTGGAACAGCGGATGCCTGGCCTGTGAGCGGGCCGGATTCAGTACCTCGACCAGGCGCTCGAATGGCACGTCGGCATTGGCGAAGGCGTGCAGATCCTTCTCGCGCGCGGTGGCGAGCAGATCGGCGAAACTCACGCTCGGGTCGATCTCGGTGCGCAGCACAAGGGTGTTGACGAACATGCCGATGAGGTCGTCCAGCGCGGCCTCGCCGCGGCCCGCGACCGGTGTGCCGATGGCGATGTCGCTGCTGCCCGACAGGCGCGCCAGCAGTACCGCGAGCGCGCTGTGCATGACCATGAAGGGCGAGGCGTTGTAGCGGCGGCCGAGTTCCACCAGCGCGTGCTGGGTCTGTCCCGAGATGACGAACGGGTAGGTGCCGCCGCGGTAGCTGGCCGAGGCCGGGCGCGGGCGATCCGACGGCAGTACGAGCTCGTCGGGCAGGTCGGCGAGTTCGCGTGTCCAGAAGGCGATCTGGTTGGAGATGAGCGAACTCGGATCGTCCTCGGATCCGAGTACCTCGCGCTGCCACAGCGAGTAGTCGGCGTACTGCACCGGCAGCGCGGTCCAGGCGGGCGGCTCCCACAGCGTGCGGGCCGCGTAGGCCACCATGACGTCGCGGGCCAGCGGGCCCATGGACCAGCCGTCGGCGGAGATGTGGTGCATCACCATGCCGAGCACGTACTCGGTCTCGCTGATCTCGAAAAGCCTTGCGTGCAGCGGCACTTCGCTGGTCACGTCGAAGGCCATCGACGCCAGGTCGATGAGATGGTCGAACAGCGTGGCCTCGGTGACCCGGTACGGGGTCAGGTCCGGCACGATCTGCGCGGCGTCGAGGACGACCTGGACGGGTCCGGTCGCGGTCTCCGGGAAGACCGTGCGCAGCGACTCGTGCCGGTCGATCACGTCGATCACCGCGACCTGCAATGCGGCGACATCCAATTCGCCGGACAGGCGAATGGCGACCGGGATGTTGTTCACCGCCGATTCGGTGTCGAACCGGTTGAGGAACCACATGCGCTGCTGTGCCAGCGACAGCGGCACCTCGTCGGGCCGCTCCCGCGCCACCAATGCCTTGCGCGCGCCGTCACCGGCGCGCGATTCCACGCGGGCGGCGAGCGCGCCGACGGTGGAGGCGTCGAACAGCATGCGCACCGGCACGCGGGTGTCGAGCGCGAGACCGAGCCGCGAGGCCACCTGGGTGGCGATGAGGGAGTTGCCGCCGAGTTCGAAGAAGTCGTCGTCGACGCCGATCCGGCTGATCCCGAGCACCTCGCCGAAGATCTGCGCCACGATCTCCTCGATGGGCGTCGAGGGCGCGCGGAAGACCTTGACCTCGAACACCGGCGCGGGCAACGCCTTACGATCCAACTTACCCGAAGCA
>NZ_LGYZ01000067.1 GCF_001310275.1 Nocardia arizonensis | reverse complement strand
ATTCAATGAACCACTGAACAACCCGCCCCACAAAGGTTGACATCTTCCGCCCCGCCGTATCGGGTACACCCGATGCAATGTCGTCGTTGTCCGCATAAGGTAGACCGCCCCAGGCTTGGCTGCCAGCCGGTGAATGGTTCGCTCCCGAAGTATCTGCTCGATGCCCGGACGCCGCTTGTCCCACACCGTGTTCGGCACGCACTCGACGAAGCCGCCATCGGTCGGGTCCGGAGTTTCGGCCACCCACACCAGCGCGAAACTGTAATCGTCCCAGTGCCATCCATGCGTGTCACCGGGCCGATCCAGTTGAGTGATCACGAACTGTTCGGGTTCGTATGGACACGGGTACACGGACTGACCTGTGACCGCGGCAATAGCCTTGGCTACCGCACCCGATTCATAGACGCGGCGGATGGTATCGCCCTGCTTCACGATCTGGTCTTGCCTCACGTTCGTCAATCGGCGAGGGGTGAAGTCCGTCTCGGCGAATGTGAGGTCCCGGCGAACTCCCGCCTGTTCCGCCAACTGAACGGCCTCGACCGCAACCGCATACCGAACTGCTGCCGGTACCAGCCATGAGACCAGCACAGCACCACGGCGATCGAGATCGCGTCGTGCCGCGGTCAACCGTTGAGTGAACCCCGGTGCACAATCTCTGTTCGGATCGATCGCCATGAGCCGATATTCGCCCATACCGCACGTCAAAGCAGCATAGCTGCGCGGTGTGGAACGTCGTGGCCTGTGGCCGTGGCGATGTCGAGCGAGGTCGGCGCGGTGGATGAGGGTCTGCTGGTCAGGCGGATGCGACGAGGCCGAGAGCTGAATCATCATCGAATAGGGGCTCATTGAAGCTGGCCGACGAGTATTGTTAGTGGTGGCCGCTCGAGTGCGAATAGACAGGGCTTTGCCCGTATCGAGCGGGACCGCCAGTCGGGCCAACTGGGCATGAGTACCCAGCACTGCCTTGCGGTGCCGGGGCCGCGCACGAGTTTCTTGTGTCGGAATGTCAACCAACTCGTTCGAGGGCGCGTCGCCACGTGCTCTTGCCGTGTTGCGCGCCCTCATGCCCAGGATGGAGATACGCATGTCCAAGTACTCGCCGATGGACCGCGAGTCCGCTGACCGTATCGCGGCAGCGGCCGAACGTGATCCTGACTCGGACACAGCGACAAGCGGATTCGCCGACCGTGCGGATGCCGCTGCTGATCGTCACGAAGTCGACAGCCGGGAGGACGACGACTGATCTCATGTAATCGAGCCGCCGGAGATGATCGGCTCCGGCGGCTCGAAGACGCTTCCTGTCGGGGCGGGGCTGTCAGGTGGTAGGTCTGGTGTGTCGGTAATGGCGAGGATGTCGGGTTGGCCGGCGTACTCGGTGATTTGGAAGGTGAGGGTGAGGGTTTCGCGGATGTCGGGTGCGTTGGCTCGGATTGGGGTCAAGTGGGGGCGACGGTAGTCGACCTCGACACTCTCGGCCGAGGCATCGTCGGTGCGGCAGGGCGGCCCACGGCCATATGTCAGTGGCGTGGATCACATTGGGGTGGTGAGCGGGGAGTTTGGAGGGTCGAGGTCTGTGCATGCCCGCTACCAGCGGAGAAAGGCGTTTCTGGTCAGCGTCGAGACCTGCTCTGGGCGCGTTTGGCGAGGTCTGTGCAACGAGTTCCCAACTGTGCAGGTGAAAGACGGTGAATAGTAGGTAGGGTTGCCGATGAGGTCTCGCCGATAGGCGAATGGAAACCTCGGTCGCGTCGCGGCGGCCGAACTGATGGTCGGTCAGGCGGGTCCCGATGTCGGCAATATGCGCGCGGGAATCGTCGCGGGTCACACATCCGGTCCGACGGCGCTGGTCAGCGGCGGTCTGTTGTGTCGGGCACGCGGTCTCGCCGACAGGCGAATGGAAACGTCAGCGCGGGGTAGAGCTGCTCGAACACCTCCCGGAGTCGAGTACGCGGTCTTGCCGACAGGCGATTGGAAGCGTCACGGACCACGCATGCCGGGCTCAGCCGGAGACGCGATCTCGCCGATTAGGCAAATGGAAACTCAGGTCAGCGTGGGAAATGTTGTGCGAGAGAACAGTTGACGAGGAGCGTTCATCGACCCGGTCCCCGTCCATCGGGACACCGAATCACCGAAATCCGGGTATCGTGCCGACGACCTGCCCGCAGCGCGTGCCGACGACCTGCTCGATGACGTTTGTGACCGCGTCGGCGTCGATATGGTCGGCCACGAGGTGACCGAGGGCGCGGCTAGTAGCCGCCCATCGTGGATCGCGCACCATCTCGCCTTCACCGGACAGGCGCCGCGTCGCCGTGCGGCGTGGCCACACTGGCAGCGGCGACGCGAAGTACCCAGTGCGAAGATGTGACGAATTACACATACCGGAAGAACGTCCGTAGCCGACAGCGCGAACCGATCGGCCGTGCCGGGGGATGGCTGCATGATGAGCTGGAAATTTCGGTGAAGAGACTTTGGTATAGCTTTGGTCAAGGTCTGACACAGCAGGCTAGTTTGCCACCTGAAACAGGGCCTGACCTGGTAATTTAAGTGCGCCATCAGGGACTCGAACCCCGAACCCGCTGATTAAGAGTCAGCTGCTCTGCCAATTGAGCTAATGGCGCCTGCGCCGTGTTCCGGTGCGGGACAAACAGTAACAGGCTGCGGCCGGATAAGTGAAATCGCCTGTTGAGGGCAGGTGTCCGGCACTGTTCACTCGTGGGTCGCCGCGGTGTTAACACCGGCCGGGGCGACGATGATCTACCCGGTGTAACCCGACGGCCCCTCCGGTGTGCACTGGTGGAACGGGTCGGTTCGGGCCGGCACAATAGCGGTCGTGGTCTCGACCGGTCCCGTCGGCGCGGTGGGTTGAGCGCATCTCTTTCGGTTGGATCCGAAGCCATCGGTGCCCCAAGGTGGGGGCGTCGTGACTTGAAACGGGGTTGAATATGAGCGTTGGTCGAGGCAGACATCGCCGCTCGATGCGGATGCTTGCCGGACCGGTGGCCCTGCTCGCAGTGGTCGCACTCGGGTTGTCGGCCTGTTCGTCGTCGTCGCAGAGCACGGCCGCGGCGACCGTGGCGATAGACCGTAATCCGATCACCGAGTTGATCAAGCCCAAACTCACCTCTCCGGTCAAGGACGGCGACGTCGGAGTGTCGCCCGGCGTGCCGATGACCTTCACGGTCGATGACGGCCAGTTCACGAACGTGAAGTTGACCAATGCGCAGGACCGTCCGGTCGCGGGCAAGTTGGGCACCGACGGCCGCAGTTGGGAGACCACCGAGGTTCTCGGCTACGGCAAGACCTACACCCTGACCGCCGACGCCATCGGACTCGGCGGCGCCAACTCCACCGCGCTGCGCTTCACCACCAGCTCCCCGGACAATCAGACCCACCCCTACCTGATTCCCGGTGAAGGGGAGGTGGTCGGCATCGGCCAGCCGGTGGCGGTGCAGTTCGACGAGAACATCCCCAACCGCAAGGCCGCGCAGGACGCCATCAAGATCACCACCGATCCGCCGGTGGAGGGCGCGTTCTACTGGGTGAACAACCGCGAGGTGCGGTGGCGGCCGGAGAATTTCTGGAAGCCGGGGACCAAGGTCACGATCGACGTCAACGTCTACGGCAAGGATCTCGGCAAGGGACTGTTCGGTCAGGACAATCTGCACTCGTACTTCACGATCGGCGACTCCATGATCTTCACCGCCGACGACAACACCAAGGAAGTGGTGGTCGAACAGAACGGTGTGGTGATCAAGACCATGCCGACCTCGATGGGCAAGAACGGCACCCCGACCGACAATGGGATCTACATCGTGGCCGACAAGCACGAGAAGATCATCATGGACTCCTCGACCTACGGTGTCGCGGTGAATTCGCCCGACGGCTACAAGACTCCGGTGGATTTCGCCACGCGCCTGTCCTACAGCGGCATCTTCTTCCACTCGGCCCCGTGGTCGGTGGGCGCGCAGGGCAATACCAACACCAGTCACGGCTGCCTGAACCTCAGTCCGGCGAACGCGCAGTGGGTGTTCCAGAACGCCAAGCGCGGTGACATCACCATCGTGAAGAACACGGTGGGCGGCACCTTGTCCGGTGTGGACGGTCTCGGCGACTGGAATATCCCGTGGCCGGAGTGGAAGGCGGGCAACGCCGACGCCCGCTGATCCCGACGGACGAAAGGCTCCTCGCGCGGGTGCGCGGGGAGCCTTTGTCGTCGTATGCGGCTGTCGTTCGGCGTGCGATTCAGGGGATGTTCGGTCCCGCGGTACCGGGGCAGGTCACGTTGGCGTTGAGGGCGCTGCCGATGGCGGCGCACAGCAGCGGACCTCCGAACAGCAGCTTCTCCAGCCCGCCCGCCGATCCCGAGTCGCCGGAGCCGGTCGTGGTCGCGCCGCCGGAGGAGCCCGCCCAGAAGCCGGTGCTGGCCGAGGAGGATCCCGAGGAGTCGACGGGCGCCGCCGCCGCGGCCGAGGCCGTCGCGGCGGTGGGGGTGACGAGGGTAGCCCCGACGAAGGCGGCGATTACCGCGGAACGCATCACGAACTCTCTGTCTTTCTGGTCGACCGGCGTTGACCGGGCGATACGCTCCGCCCCGGTGATGGCAGTCTACGGACCGGGGGGCGATCTGTACCACGATCAGGAGAAGATGCATTTCACAGCACAGTCGCCGGGTGTCGCGTCCGTGATATGGACCAAACGAGTAAGGCCCAGGTCGAAGATTGTCCTCGACCTGGGCCCTTCGGGGTGAGTGACGGGACTCGAACCCGCGACAGCCAGGATCACAACCTGGTGCTCTACCAACTGAACTACACTCACCATCGCCGTGAACTACCGGCGCGCTCGATAGTAGCGTGTTATCCCCGTCAGGCCCTAATCGGCTTCCGGCGCGGCGGCGTCGTGTGACGTCAGCGCGGTTTCCGCGCCCGCGGGCGCACCGCTCAGTTCGGTCGCGACCGCGGCGATCTCGGCCGTGGACGGGCCGGGCGCGGCGACGAACGCGGTTCGGCGGTAGTACTCGAGTTCGCGGATGGATTCCTTGATATCGGCCAGCGCGCGATGCGTCAGGCCCTTTTCCGGCTGACCGAAATAGATGCGCGGATACCAGCGGCGACACAGCTCCTTGATGGAACTCACATCGATCATCCGGTAGTGCAGATGGCTGTCGAGGGCGGGCATATCGCGGGCGATGAATCCACGATCGGTGGCGATCGAATTGCCCGCCAGCGGAACCGTTCCCGCGGTCGGCGCGAATTCCCGGACGTAGTCGAGCACCTGCTGTTCGGCCTCGGCCAGTGTGACGGTCGAATGGCGAACCTCGTCGGTGAGGCCCGAGCGGGCGTGCATGTCGGCGACCACCGCGGGCATGGCCGCCAGCGCCTCCTCGTCGGCGTGGATCACGATATCCACGCCGTCACCGAGAATATTGAGGTCGCTGTCGGTGACGAGCGCGGCCACCTCGATCAGTTTGTCGCTGTCGAGTCGCAGCCCGGTCATTTCGCAATCCATCCACACCACAAGTTTGTCCGACACCCCGGCAACCTTACTGTGTTCGATTTGCCGGACGAGGCAGGTTGTCGCGCGGAGTCGGCGGGGGCGGAATCGGCCGAATGCGCGACCGCGGGGATAGGCTTTCGGCAGAGTTCGGTACAGGCGTTTTCGGTACGGCGGCAAACCCCGCGCGCGGGAGTCAGACCACGACGGAGGACCTGCGATGAACGATGCATCGGGAAGCGATCCGGCGGACGGCGATCGACCGGCCGACGCGCCGACCCCACGGGAGAAGGCGGCCGCCGCCCGCGCGGCGGCCGAGGAAGCCGCTCGATTGGCAGCGCAGGCGCGGGCCGCGGCCGAGGCGGCCGAGCGGGAACTGGAGATCGAGGAGGCGGCGGTCGCGGCGGCAGGGGCGGCCTCGGCGGTGGGCGCGGCCGCCGAGGCCGTAGCCGAGGCCGATCACGTCGAAGAGGTGGCGGGGGCCGCCGCGCGGCGTCAGGCCGCGGCGGAGGCGGCGGTGGCGGCCACGGCGGTGACACAAGCGCGGGAGATCGCCGCCGGGTACGAGGTGGAGGGCGCGGCGCTGGAGTTGGGCGCCGTGATGGTCGACGGCCGGGTCGACCCCGCGGCGCGGGTGCGGATCCCGCTGCGCACGATGAATCGGCACGGTCTGGTGGCGGGCGCGACCGGCACGGGCAAGACCAAGACCTTGCAGGGGATCGCCGAACAGCTCTCGCGCGCGGGGGTTCCCGTGGTGCTCGCCGACGTCAAGGGCGACCTGTCGGGGTTGGCGCGGCCAGGTGCGTCGGGGGCCGAGATCCTGGCGCGTGCCGCGGAAACCGGTGCGGCGCAATGGACCCCGGGCGCGTTCCCGGTGGAATTCGTCTCGCTCGGCACCGAGGGTATCGGCGTGCCCATCCGCGCGACCGTCACCGCTTTCGGGGCCGTGTTGCTCAGCAAGGTGCTCGGGCTCAACGAGACCCAGGAATCCACGCTCGGGCTGATCTTCCACTGGGCCGGCCAACAGGGGCTGGCGCTGCTGGATCTGAAGGATCTGCGCGCGATCATCACCCATCTGACCAGCCCCGAGGGCAAGGCCGATCTCGAGGGGGTCGGCGGGGTCTCGGCCGCGACGGCCGGGGTCATCCTGCGCGCACTGGTCAATCTGGAGGCCGACGGCGGCGACACCTTCTTCGGCGAACCGGAACTCGACCCGGCCGATCTGGTGCGCACCGCGGGCGGCCAGGGTGTGGTGACGCTGTTCGAGTTGGGGGATCAGGCGGCGCGGCCGGTGATGTTCTCCACCTTCCTCATGTGGGTACTCGCCAACCTGTTCCGCACCCTGCCCGAGGTGGGCGATATCGACCGGCCGAAGCTGGTGTTCATCTTCGACGAGGCGCATCTGCTGTTCGCCGACGCGTCCAAGGCATTTCTCGACCAAGTCGAGCAGACCGTCAAACTCATTCGCTCCAAGGGGGTCGGGGTGTTCTTCTGCACCCAGCTGCCGACCGATATCCCGAATCCGGTGCTGTCCCAGTTGGGCGCGCGTATCCAGCACGCGCTGCGCGCCTTCACGCCGGATGATCAGAAGGCGCTGGCCAAGACCGTGCGCACCTATCCAAAGACCGCGGTATACGACCTGGAGCAGGCGCTGACCTCGCTTGGCACCGGGGAGGCGATCGTGACCGTGCTGTCGGAGCGCGGCGCGCCGACCCCCGTGGCGTGGACCAGGATTCAACCGCCGCGTTCGCTCATGGACACCATCGGCGCGGACGCCATCCGGTCCGCGGCATCGTCCAGCGCGCTCGCGGCGAAATACGGGCAGACCATGGACCGGGAATCGGCCTACGAGATCCTGACCGCGAAGATCGAGGCCGCCGCCCCGCCCCCGGATCAGCCGCCGCCCGTGCCGGGACGGTCGCCTCGCGCGCGGGAGCAGGACACCGCCGCCGACCGCATCATGAACAACCCCGCGGTGAAGAGCTTCCTGCGTTCGGCGGCGAGCGCGGCGGGCCGTGAGATCACCCGCAGCCTGTTCGGCACCCGCCGTCGCCGCTAGCCGCGTGCGAGTCGTCCTGGCGTAGGGCTGGATTCACGGCGGCGCTCGGAACGGTAGATGAATGCATCGCCGCGCGGCGCGTGCGAGAAGATCGCGCAGGCACGGCACTACGACGCCGACGGGCGCAGCTACGGCCGCGCCCGCGGCCGCGGGCCGTGACCGGTGTTCGACGGTCCGAGCGCTACCGGCCGATATCGCGGCGCAGCAGGTCATCCACGGTTTCGCGGCGCACGAGTTCACGATCGCGACCGCGCGCGACCGCGATGATGGGCGGTCGTCCCACACTGTTGTAGCAGGAGGCGAGGCTGTGGTGATACGCGCCGGTGCACGGCACCGCGAGCACCTCGCCGGGGCGCAGGTCCACCGGCAGGCGTACGTCGGCGGCGATGACATCGCCCGCTTCGCAGAACCTGCCCGCGACCGTCGCGGTAATCAGCGGACCCGCCGGATGCCGGTTCGCGACCACTGCGCTGTGGCGCGCGCCGTACAGCGCGACCCGCGCGTTGTCGCCCATACCGCCGTCGACGGTCACATAGGTGTGCCCGCCGTCGATGCGTTTGACCGACACCACGCGGTACACCGTGACCCCGGCGCGGGCGACGATGGCCCGGCCTGGCTCCATGGCGATTCGCGGGCGCGGGAAACGCTGTCGGGCGCAGGCGGCGTCGAGCGCGTCCTCCAGTACCTCGGCGAGTTCGGTGAGGTTCATCTGCGCCTCGCCGCCCCGATAGGCGACCGCGTGTCCGCCGCCGAGATCGAGGTGGGTGAGCAGCAGGCCGTGGTCGCGGCGGATGGCGGCCATTTCGGCGACGAGTTTGCGCACGGCCTCGCCGTAGTGGTCGGGATCGTGGATCTGCGAGCCGAGATGGCAATGCAGGCCGATGAGTTCGAGAGCGGGTTGCCGCAGGATGCGCGTCACGGCCTCGGCCGCGGCCTCGCTGCCCATCGGGAAGCCGAATTTCTGATCGAGCACGCCGGTACGCACGGCCGGATGCCCGTGCACGTCGATTCCGGGCGACAGCCGCAGCAGCACCCGCTGGCGCCGGGTGACCAGCGCGGAGAGCAACGTGATCTCCGCGAGCGAGTCGACCACTATCCGGCCGACGCCCGCGGCGACCGCGGCCCGCAGTTCGTCGGAGGTCTTGCCGTTGCCGTGCATGACGATGCGCTGCGCGGGTACGCCCGCCGCCAGGGCGATGGCCAGTTCGCCCGCCGAGCACACGTCCACCGACAGTCCCTCCTGGCTGACCCAGTCGGCGACGGCGCGGATCATCAGCGCCTTGCCCGCGTAGATGATCTCGGCCTCAGGGAATGCGGCCCGGTAGTCGCGGCAGCGGCCCCTGACCTCGGCCTCGTCCAAGACGTAGCTCGGGGTTCGGTACCGGTCGGCGATATCGGCGAGCGCGACACCGCCGATCGTCACCCGGCCCGTGTCGTCGTAGTGGGTGTCGCGCGGCCAGACCGCGGGGTCGAGGCGCGCGGATACGCTCGGCCGCAGCGACGGAAAGATTTCGAGCAGCGTCACGGTGTCTCCTGTGTGGCGTCCCCCGCTGTTCGGTACGCGGGGTCGCTGTCAGGAATACGCCGGATGCCGCGGCGTGAACGCTACGTTTGCGGGTTCATGACCCGCGGTGATCCGATCTTGACGAATTGTTGACCGTATTCGGGTCAGGATCCGAGACGCCGGTACAGCGCCCCCGCGAGGGGGGCGGACAGTGCGCGCGGAGCGTACTGGCCCGCCGCGCTCATGCCCTTGCCGAGCAGGCCCGGAACGACTCGCATCTTGTTGCGCGCGAGCGCGTCCAGCGAGATCTTGGCGGTGTGCTCGGCCGAGACCCAGATGAATTCGGGCACCTTGTTGTCGGCCACGAATGCCTCGGTCTGTTCCGGGTTGTCGGTGCGCACCGGGCCGGGCGCGAGCAGCGTGACGTGCACGCCGCGCCCGCGCAGTTCACCGCGCAGCGATTCGGCGAAGCTGTTGGTGAACGCCTTGCTCGCGGCGTAGGTGGCGTTGTTGGGGATCGGCATGTTGCCCGCGGCGGATCCGGTGACCAGTATGCCGCCCCCGCCGCGGGCGAGCATGCCGGGCAGCGCGGCCAGGGTCAGATCGTGCACCGCGACCGCGTTGAGCTCCATGACCGACCGCTCCACCTCGGGATCGAGGTCGGCGACCGCGCCGAAGGTCGCCACGCCCGCGTTATTGCACAGGATCGCGATATCGCGGGTAGCCAACTCCTGGGCCAGCGTCGCGCGCCGCGCGCGGTCGGCGAGGTCGACCGCGCGCACCTCCGCGGTGATCCCGTGCCGTGCGGTGAGCCGCTGCGCCAATTCGGCGAGCAGTTCGCCGCGGCGGGCGACGAGGATCAGCGAATATCCGCGCGCCGCGAGTTCGGCGGCGAGGGCGGTTCCGATGCCGGAGGACGCGCCGGTGACGACCGCGCGATTGTCGGAAGTGGGGGCTGGCAGGCTCACGCTGCGAGCCTAGGCGATGGCCTCACAGCCGCGCGGCCAGGCGGGTGCCCTGGTCGATGGCGCGTTTGGCGTCGAGTTCGGCGGCGAGGTCGGCTCCGCCGATGAGGTGTGGGTTCAGCCCCGCGGCCCGCAGCGGTTCGACCAGTTCGCGCACGGACTCCTGACCCGCGCACACGATCACGTTGTCGACCGGGATCAGTCGCGGGCGGGTGCGTTTGTCACCGAAGCTGATGTGCAGTCCGCTGTCGTCGATGCGCTCGTAGTTGACCCCGCCGACCTGTTCGACGCCCTTGGCCCGCACCGCGGCCCGGTGCACCCATCCTGAGGTCTTGCCGAGGCTCTTGCCGAAAGAGCCCGACTTGCGTTGCAGCAGAACGACTTCACGCGCCGCGGGCGCCGGACGAGGTGTGCCGAGCTGGCCGCGGGACCGCTCGTCGTCGGCGTCGACGCCCCACTCCTGTTTCCACTCGTCGAGTTTGAGGGTGGGATGGCCTTCGACGGTGAGGAATTCGCTCACGTCGTAGCCGATGCCGCCCGCGCCGATCACCGCGACCCGCCGGCCGACCGGTCTGCCCTCGCGCACGAGTTCGGCGTAGGTCAGCACCATGGGATGGTCGATGCCGGGGATGTTCGGGATACGCGGGGTCACCCCGGTGGCGAGCACCACTTCGTCGTAGCCGCCCGTGATCAGTTCCGACGCGGTCGCGCGATGGTTCAGACGCACCGTGACGCCGGTGATCTCGAGCATGCGCGTGAAGTACCGCAGGGATTCGTCGAACTCCTCCTTGCCGGGAATGCGACGCGCGATGTCGAATTGGCCGCCGATCTTGTCGTCGGCCTCGAACAGTTCGACCCGGTGTCCGCGTTCGGCCAGGGTGATCGCGGCCGACAGACCCGCCGGACCCGCGCCGACCACCGCGATCCGCTTGCCACGCCGCGTCGGCAGCAATTTCAGTTCGGTCTCGTGGCCCGCGCGCGGATTCAGCAGACACGAGACGGTCTTGTGGGCGAAGGCGTGGTCGAGACATGCCTGATTGCAGGCGATACAGGTGTTGATCTCGTCCACGCGGTTCCCCGCCGCCTTGTTGACCCATTCCGGGTCGGCGAGCAGCGGTCGGGCCAGCGAGATCAGTTGGGCGTCACCGCGGGTGAGGATCTCCTCGGCGGTCTCGGGCATGTTGATCCGGTTCGAGGCGCAGACGGGAATCGTCACCGCCCGGGTGATCTTGGCGGTGAACTCCACGAAGGCCGCGCGCGGCACCGAGGTGACGATGGTCGGGACGCGGGCCTCGTGCCAGCCGATATCGGTATTGAGAATGCTCGCGCCCGCGGCTTCGAGTTCCCGTGCGAGCGCGAGGATCTCCTCGAAGGTCTGGCCGTTGTCGACCAGTTCGGCCATGGACAGCCGGAAGACGATGATGAACTCGGGGCCGACGGCCGCGCGGGTGCGGCGCACGATCTCCACCGCGAGGCGGCGGCGCCGGGCCGGTGTGCCGCCCCATTCGTCGGTGCGCTTGTTGGTGCGCGGTGCGAGGAACTGATTGATGAAATAGCCTTCGCCGCCCATGATCTCGCAGCCGTCGTAGCCTGCGAGCTTCGCGAGCTCGGCGCAGTGGACATAGTCGCCGATGGTGCGTTCGATGCCATCGGCCGACAGCGCGCGGGGCTTGAACGGGTTGATGGGCGCCTTGATCGCCGAGGCCGAGACGCTGCCGGGCATATAGGAATAGCGGCCCGCGTGCAGGATCTGAATGGCGATCTTGCCGCCCGCATCGTGCACGGCGCGGGTGATGGCGCGGTGGCGGTACGCCTCGGTCCTGGTGGTGAGTTTTGCGCCGAAGGGAAGCAGCCGGCCGGTGCGATTGGGGGAGTAGCCGCCGGTGATGACGAGTCCGACACCGCCCCTGGCGCGTTCGGCGAAGTAGGCGGCCAATTTGTTGGTGTCCCAGGAGCGGTCTTCGAGCCCGGTGTGCATCGATCCCATCACCACGCGATTGCGCAGGGTGGTGAATCCGAGGTCGAGCGGTTCGAACAGGCGGGGGTAGGAACTCATACGATTGTCTCCGTCACTTCGTATGCGGGGCAGGCGCATCCGGTCGTAGTGCTTGCAGGATCTCCTCGCACCAGTCGACGAATCCGGTTTCCACGCGGATACCGCCGCGCAGGACCAGGTACTGGTGCAGTGCCGTGCCGGTGAGCCGGTCCGGTACGGGGAAGTCGCGTTTCTCGATGAGGCGGAATACCCCGAGGCGCTGAGAGTGCCGGTCGCGGTGCCGGGCGACCTCCGCGCGCAGCGCGTCGATATCACCGTGGGCGGCGGCGCGGATCTTGACGCCGAGTTCGCTGCGGGGACTCTCGGTGTCGGTGGGTTCGGCGATCCAGCGCGAGAGTTCGGCGCGGCCCGCGGCGTTCACCGAGTACACCTTCTTGTCGGGTTTGCCCTCCTGGGCCACGGTTTCGCTGTTCAGCCAGCCCGCGTCCTCCATCCGCTTGAGGACGCGGTAGATCTGCTGGTGGCTTGCGCTCCAGAAGTAGCCGATGGATTTGTCGAATCGGCGCGCCAATTCGTAGCCCGAGCCCGCGCGTTCGGTCAGCGAAACCAGCAGCGCGTGTTCGAGTGCCATGGCGGACAGAATAGACGGAACGCTCGGTACTATGCAACTGGGTGCATATATACGGCATGATTGGCGCTTCGACCCGTGCGGACGCCGCCGAATCCGCATTAGGCTGCGCGGCATGACCGAGGTGAACGCCGAGGCGACCATTGGGCAGGCCGCCGGGCGCGGGCGGGTAGTGGCGTGGGGGCTGTGGGACTGGGGGTCCTCGGCATTCCAGGCCGTCGTGCTGACCTTCGTCTTCTCGGTGTATCTCACCGACAAGGTCGGCGACGATCTGCCCGGCGGGGTGAGCGCGAGCGCCTGGCTCGGCTGGGCCATCGCCATCGCCGGAGTGATCGTGGCGCTGACCGCACCCGTCAGCGGCCAGTACTTCGACGCCTCCGCGCGTCGCAAACGGGCGCTCGGCGTGCTCACCGCACTCACGGTCGCGTCGATGGCCGGACTGTTCTTCGTGCACGACGACTATCGCGACCTGTGGCTCGGCCTCACGCTGCTCGCGGTCGGCTCGACGGTGTTCGAACTCGCGGGCGTGCCGTACAACGCCATGCTGCGCCAGGTGTCCACGCCCGAGACCGTCGGCCGCGTCTCCGGCTTCGGTTGGGCCATGGGCTATTTCGGCGGGATCGTGCTGCTGTTGATCTGCTACTTCGGATTCATCGCCGGTGACGGCGACAATCGCGGGCTGCTCGGTGTGCCCGTCGACGACGGCCTGAACATCCGGCTGGTGGCATTGCTTGCCGCGGTGTGGTTCGCGGTCTTCGCGCTGCCGGTGCTGCTCGCCGTGCCCGAGATGCCGTGCACCGACGCCGATCCCGGGGCGGCGAGCGCGGGCTTCCTCGGGTCGTACCGGGTGCTGTGGCGGGATCTGCGCGAACTGTGGGCGGTGGACCGGCGCACGGTCGGGTTCCTGCTGGCCAGCGCGGTCTTCCGGGACGGGCTCGCGGGCGTGTTCACCTTCGGTGCGGTGCTGGCGGTGCGCGTGTACGGGATCGCCGACGCCGACGTCCTGTTGTTCGGGGTCGCCGCCAATGTCGTCGCGGCACTCGGCGCGCTGGTGGCGGGCCGCTTCGACGACCGGATCGGACCGAAGGCGGTCATCGTGGTGTCGCTGGGATCGATGCTGGTCTGGGGCGTGGTGCTGCTGTTCGTCTCCGGACCGGTGCTGTTCTGGATCTTCGGTCTGCTGCTGACCATCTCGGTGGGCCCGGCGCAGTCATCGGCCCGCTCGTTCCTGGCCCGGCTGGCGCCACCCGGCCGCGAGGGCCAGATGTTCGGCCTCTACACCACCACCGGTCGCGCCGCGTCCTTCCTCTCACCGGCTCTGTTCGGCTTCTTCGTCTGGGTATTCGACGCCGAACGAGCGGGCATCATCGGCCTGCTGCTGGTCCTCGGGGTCGGCCTCGCCGTACTCGTTCCCGTGCGCGGACCCGAATCCAGGTCGGCGCTCTAGCGCTGCCGCGGTCTCCAGGCGCCCATGCCGAGGGCGATGAGGCGCATCTGCATGACGGTGCGGTCGATGATGGCGGCGGCTTCGCGGGGTGCGGCGGATATGTAGGCCGCGATGCCGTCGGCGACGGTAGAGACCAGTAGGTCGGCCGCGATTTCCAGATCGCGCGGGCTCCACTCGTCGAGTGCGCGGATGCGGGACAGGTCGGCGACGAGTTCGCGCACGATGAGCTGCATCTCCAGGGCGATGGCGGTGCGCAGTGCGGCGGAGCCGCCGTGGCGTTCGCGGGTCAGGAAGCCGAACAGTTCGCGGAGGGGTCCGACTCGGTCGAAAACAAACCGAACGGTATCTTCCACGCCCGCGTCCGTATTGCGACGTACCTCACGCAGGGCGAGGCGCAGCGCGGTGACACCCTCGTCCACCAAGGTCGCGCCGAGGTCTTCCAGCGAGGCGAAATGCCGGTAGAAGGCGGTCGGCACGATGCCCGCCGCGCGGGCGATCTCACGCAGGCTCAGAGCTGCGAATCCGCGGTCGGCGGCCAGCGCGAGGGTGCTGTCCAGCAGCGCCTGCCGGGTGCGCTCCTTGCGCTCGTGTCGGGTCTCCGCCTGATCGGTCATCGCGGTGAGCATACATTCGTTCACCATTCGCCTGATCCTGGGTTGTTAGTCGCGTCACATAAGTTGCCGGTTGACACCGGGTGCGGTCCATCGGTCACACTTGTTGAGTGTACATATGTGCACTGAAAAATTCGCCCGTTGCAGTCCGACGACAGGTACGGAGAAACCTCATGGTGGATCTCATCGATCTGGTGCAGACCCTGACCACGCCGCACCCGCTGGATCGCTATCTCGAACTGGTCCGTCCGACCCTGACCGCGCGGCGGATGCGCGCCGAGATCGTGCACGTGCGCCGCAGCACCCCGGGATCGGTGACACTGACCCTGCGCCCGACCCGGCACTGGCGCGGGCACGCGGCCGGACAGTACGTGAGTATCGGCGTGGTCATCGACGGTGTCCGCCACACCCGCTGCTATTCGCCGGTCAACGCGGAGAAGGGGCGATCACGCCACATCCAGTTGACGGTCAAGGCGCACCGCGGCGGGTTGGTCTCGCAGTACCTGCACCACAAGGCCGAACCCGGCATGGTGGTCGACCTCGCGCCCGCCGCGGGCGTATTCCGGCTGCCCGAGGTCCGGCCCGAGCGCATGCTGCTGATCAGCGGGGGCAGCGGGATCACCCCGGTGTTGTCCATGCTGCGCACTCTCGCGGCCGAGGGCTATTCGGGTGAACTGGTGTTCCTGCACTACGCGCGGTCGCCGGTGCTGGTGCCGCACCGCGACGAACTCGAGGCCATCGCTCGCGCGCACGGCAATATGCGGGTCGAGCTGCGGTACCCGGGTCGCCGCGCCACCGCGGCGGATACGCCGGGCGCCTGCACCGAGATCAGTGGCGGCGGACATTTCGATTACGACGAACTCGAGCGCGTGGCGCCCTGGTTCGCGCGGGCGCAGACCTTCGTCTGCGGTCCGCGGCCGCTGATGGACGCCGTCCGCACGATCTTCGAGGCCGAGCAATTGTCGGACCGGCTGCACACCGAGGAGTTCACCCTCGCGGCCGCGCCCGCCGTGACCGAACAGGCGCACGGCACGGTGCATTTCACCACCAGCGGGGTCAGTGCGGCCAACTCCGGCGCGAGTCTGCTCGAACAGGCCGAGGCCGCGGGGCTGACGCCGGAATACGGCTGCCGGATGGGAATCTGCTTCTCCTGCACGGCGGTTCGTCGCAGCGGATGCACCCGCAATCTGCGCACCGGCGATACCGACAGCGATACGGATCAGCCCATCCAACTGTGTATCAACGCACCCGTCGGCGATGTCGACATCGCGATCTGAAGGAGTGAAACGATGACCATACTGACCGAAACCGAGGAAGGCCCGCTGGTTCTGAGCGCCGACCAGGTCGAAGAACTCGGCAAGGCGCTCGATGAGCTGCGCGCCCGCGTCGTCGCCGATCTCGGCGAACGCGATCGTGCCTACATCTACTCGATCATCAAGGCGCAGCGCGGATTCGAGATCGCCGGGCGCGGCCTGATGTATCTCGGCTTCCTGCCGCCGTTCTGGCTGGCCGCGGTCGGCGCGCTCAGCGTGTCGAAGATCCTCGACAACATGGAGATCGGCCACAATGTCATGCACGGCCAGTACGACTGGATGCGCGAACCCGATCTGAACTCGCGCGAATTCGAGTGGGACACGGTCTGCCCGGCCGATCAGTGGAAGCATTCGCACAACTACATGCACCACACCTTCACCAATATCCACGGCCGCGACCGCGATATCGGCTACGGCATCCTGCGCATCGACGAGGCGCAGGAGTGGAATCCGCTGCGACTGGGCAATCCGGTCTTCGCCTTCGCGCTCATGATGCTGTTCGAGTGGGGGGTGATGGCGCACGACCTCGAGATCGAGAATGTCGTCAGCGGCAAGCGCTCGTGGTCTGAGGTGAAACATCTGCTGCGCGGCCAGTGGCGCAAGGCGGGCAGGCAGGTGCTCAAGGACTACGTGATCTTCCCGATGCTGTCGGGTCCGCTGTTCCCGATCACGCTCGCGGGCAATGCCACCGCCAACGTGGTGCGCAATATCTGGGCCTACTCCATCATCTTCTGCGGCCACTTCCCCTCGGGCGTACAGACGTTCACCGAGGAGGAGACCGCCGAGGAGACCCGCGGCGAATGGTACGTCCGGCAGATGCTCGGTTCGGCCAACATCACCGGCTCTCCGCTGTTCCACATCATGTCCGGGAATCTGTCGCATCAGATCGAACACCACCTGTTCCCGGACCTGCCCGCCAACCGCTACCCGGAGATGGCGCCGGAGGTCCGGGAACTGTGCCGCAAGTACGGCCTGCCCTACAACACCGGACCGCTCGGCAAACAGATCGGCTCGGTCTGGCTGAAAATCTTCTCGCTCGCCCTCCCGCCCGCACTCCACGAATCCCGCTTCGCCCGATTCCTGCCCGCGGCGCTCCGTTTGAAGGCCGCGCCCGGTGTTATCGTGATGCGACAGCGGAAGGCGACCGAAGTGGGCGTGTAATGATCGGAAAATTCGAAAGCAACAAGGATTTGATTCAGGAATTAACGTCCTCCGGCGCCCGGCATGTCGGCAATATTGCCGCCATCATCACCGGAACCGTGGCCGAGGTGACGCGCGAGATCGGCGAGTGGATCACCGACGCCATCGAGATGAACGAGGCGGCGGCGGCCGCGCGGCGTGACGCCGCCGCGCGGGAGGACGCGGAGGTGGATGTCGACGCCGACGCGCCCGAACCGGCCGAGACCACGGCCGCGCCGAGCGCGGAGCCACACGTCGTCGACGCCGAGGTGGTCGAGGCCGACCTCGACGACCGCCGCTGAACCGTCGGGTGACCGATCACCAGACCGGCAGTCGCCGACGGTGTTCGGTCACATCGGTGATCAGATCCTGGTAGCCGTCGGCCAATTCGGCCAGTCGGGTCCAGTGCAGATGCGCCTCGCCCTGCGCGCGCGGTGTGCGGGGCGCCCGCCCGTTCCCATTCGCGTGCAGAGCCTGTTGCGCCACAGTCCATTTCGCCGCCATCCGGTCGATGACCGCGCCAAGGGTCTCGGTGTGCAGCGAGGCGCCCGAACGGTGCGCGACATTCTCGGCGACCCAGCGGTCGATGCGGTCGACGAGTTCGGCGCGGCGGCGGTCGATGTCGTCGAGCAGATGGGCGCACGCCGCGATCATCCCGCTCGAAGCGCCCGGCACGCGGGCGGCCTGCACGGCCCGATGGCGGCGTAGGTGGCAATCGGCGAGTGCGCGCGCGACCTCGAGGATCGAATGATCCCCGTCCTCGCTCGCCTCGAATGCGCGCAGCAGCGCCGATCGCGGTGGCAGATCGCCGGTCGCGACGCGGTTTCCGGCGTGGTCGGCAGGCATGGGCGCCCCCTTCGCGGTGATGATCCGTACGTGGTGTGCCCGAACCGAGGGGGTTCCGGGGGCGATGCTCCCCGCGGCTCCGGCGCGGCCCCGAGCCCGGACGCCCCCGACCCGGCCGGCGCACGGCGGTGGCGACCGGGAATTTCCGCGACGGTGCGATGAAGAAGGCGCCCGAGATATCGGGGCTCTTTCAGGAAAGCGCGGCGATCACGGCGGCGCAACCATATGCTGTAGAAATCCGCGTGCCGACGGAAATCGTTATGGTCCGTTATGGATCGGTCATCGGAACGCGTCGCGGACCCCCGATTTATGCACGCGCGGAGAGTATTTCATGAGGATCGGTACTCGATACGGCGCGCCCCTCGTGTGGCGTATGGCCGGCTACCGGTGCGGCGCGGCGGCTGCGGACCCGCGCGCGGTCGGCTAGCCTCGATATTCGTGCCCGCCTACGTGTCCTCGCCCGAACTGACATTCGGATTCATGTTCGCACTGGAAGATACGGAGCGAATCGCCGAAGTCGTGCGAAACCTCGTCATCCGCAGGACCGTATCGGTGTTCCGCCTGGCCCGGCTCTCCGACGACGACGGCCCACCGGAACGCTATGTGGTGAACTGGGCGGCGATTCCGCAGATATCCATCACCACCGAGGCGCCGGACTCGCGCGAGTTGGCGGCGGGCGGTGTCATGCTGGTCAACGCCTTTCTCAGCGAGGAGGGCGAGGTGAGCCTGTACTCGGCGACGGGGCGCGCCCCGGGCTGATCCGATTCGGTACAGGTGTACACCGGACGGTCGTCGGCGGGATGACGTGTGGAAGAATTCGCGGTGCGCGCGATCCCGAATTCGTTGGCGTGTCGGTATCGGATCGTGGTCGCCGCGTCCATTCGTTGCGGGACAATTCGACGAGTACCGCATTACGGCTAGCCGCCGCGTCGAAGCTCGGAAGGAGCGTCGATCATGGAAATGGAACTCGAAAAACCGGTCACCCCCGCCAGTCCCATCCGCGTGCGAGGTGATCTGGACCCGGCGCTGTCCCGATGGCTGTGGCTGGTCAAATGGTTGCTGGCAATTCCCCATTACATTGTGCTGTTCTTCCTGCACATCGGATGGTTCGTTGTCACGGTGATCGCGTTCTTCGCGATCTTGTTCACCGGAAAATACCCGCGCGGTCTGTTCGATTACTCGGTCGGCGTGCTGCGGTGGGGTTGGCGGGTCGGCTTCTACGCCTGGTCGCCGCTCGGCACCGACAAGTACCCGCCGTTCCGCCTCCGGTCCGACCCGGACTACCCGGCCGATCTCGAGATCGACTACCCGGAGCGCCTGCACCGCGGGCTCGTGCTGGTCAAGTGGTGGTTGTTGGCGATTCCGCACTACCTGGTGATCATGGTCTTCGTCGGCGGCTACAACACCGTCTCCGAGGACTACGCGGTGTCCTGGCCCTCGCTGCTTGCCATCCTGGCCCTCATCGCGGTGGTGGGGCTCCTCTTCACCGGCGTGTACCCGAAAGGTCTGTTCGATTTCTCGATGGGCGCCAATCGCTGGATGCTGCGAGTGTCGGCCTACGCCGGACTGCTGCGTGACGAATATCCGCCGTTCCGGCTCGACCAGGGCCCGCGGGACTTCTGAATTACTGATCGTCCGCCGCACCGCCTCCGAATAGCGAATCCGCCCGTTGATCGTTCAACGGGCGGATTCGTATATGCGTCGCACGATATCCTCGATCTCCGGTTCCTCGATGGAGAGATCACGGACCCGCGCGCGGTCGGAAACCGCGGCGAGTAGTCGCGCCGCGGTCGTCGTCTCGGCGTCGAAAGCCAATCGCTGGCGCATACCGTTGCCCTCGCTGTGGAGGAATTCCGCGGCGCACGGCAGGTCGACGAGGTCGGGTGTCGGATCGGCCAGATCCACCACGAGGACCCGCCGTGCGCCCACCGTGGCGCCGAGGCCGGGCAGCGACCCGTCGTACACCAGCGTGCCGTGGTCGACGACGAGCACGCGGTCGCACAGCCGCTCCACATCGCCCATGTCGTGGGTGGTGAGCAACAGGGTGGTGCCTCGGTCCGTGCGTTCGGCGCGCAGGAACTCGCGCAGCCGCTGTTTGGAGAGCACGTCGAGTCCTATGGTCGGCTCGTCCAGGATCACCAGTTCGGGGGAGTGCAGCAAAGCCGCGGCCACCTCCGCCCGCATGCGCTGCCCAAGCGACAGTTGCCGGACCGGGGTGTCGAGGGTTTCGGCCATCTCCAACTGCTCGACCAATTCGTAGGTGCGCTTGCGGGTGATGTCGGGATCGAGGCGGTGGATGGCGGCCAGGATCGAGAAGGATTCGCGCAGCGGCAGATCCCACCACAGCTGTGAACGCTGGCCGAAGACCACGCCGATTCGGGAGGCGAGCCTGCGGCGTTGGCGCACCGGTTCGAGTCCGCAGGTGCGCACGGTGCCCGAGGTGGGGACGAGAATGCCGGTGAGCATCTTGATGGTGGTGGACTTGCCCGCGCCGTTGGCCCCGATGTACCCGACCGCCGCGCCGCGTTCGACGCGAAATGTCATGTGGTCCACAGCGGTGAGGATGTCGCGTTGGCGTCGCCAGCGGCTCCCGGTCCTGCGGTAGAGGATGAACTGCCGGGTCAGATCATCGATGTCGATGATCGCGTCCGATAAGTCGCTGTCCGCCATGTCTATCCGCCGCTTCCCTGGTAGTGCCGTGTGCCGATTCGCCACAGACAGAGCGCGAGTGTCCAGACCCACAGCGTCGCCACCGGGATGCACCAGGCCAACCAGGACGGCAGCAGTGCGGGGCCGGGGAGTCCGAGCAGGGCGATGGTGGGCAGATAGGCGGTGAACGACACCGGAATCGCCATGCCGAACAGGATTTTCAGCGGGGTGGGGAATACCGAGGCGGGTTGCATGGCGGCGAAGGACCCGCCGTAGGTGAAGCTGTTGGTCAGTTCGGCGCCGTCGATCAGGAAGAACTGGAGTCCGGCCGCGCATACGAACAGACCGCCGAACAGGGCGATGCCGCCGAGCAGCGAGATGACGAGCAGGGCGAGGGTGGCCGGACCCCAGTCGATGTCGTTGCGCACGAGTCCGAGAGCGAGCACGACGACGGCGACGGCGGCGCGCGCGAAACGGCGCAGGGAGATGTCGCTGGTGATCAGTTGCAGCAGCAGCGGTTGCGGTCGCAGGTGGAAGGCGTCGAGGGTGCCGAGTCGGATCATGGTCGGCAGCGTGTCGAGGTGACCCGCGATCACCTGGGCCAGGGCGAAGGAGGTGTTGCTCAGGCCGAACAGCAGCAGCGCGCCGTCGAGGTCGAGTCCGCCGAGTTCATCGACCGTGTGGAAGATGACCCAGACCTCCGCGAATTCGACGACCCCGATGAGGAAGGCGCTGAAGACCTCACTGACGAAGGACAGTCGATAGGCCTGCTGGGCGCGCATGCGCGAGCGCAGCACCGCGACGTAGGGGGTGAGCCAGGTGCCCGCCGGTACGGCGGCATGCGGCGCCTCAACCACCCTGCACCTCCAGCCTGCGCCGCCCGGCCGCCAGTAGCGCCCGCCCCGCCATGCCCACCAGCACGACCCACATCGCCTGCGTGGCAACGACCGTCACCGCGTCGATGCCGAGCACGCGACCGGAGAGGATATCGATCGGCGCCTGGAGGATCGACGGAAACGGTGTGGCTTGCGCGAAGGTGCGCAGCCGGTCCGGGAACATATGCACCGGCACGAACAGCCCGGCCAGAAACGTGCCGCAAATCTGGTATAGCACTCGTATGCCACGGGTTTCCACCACCCAGAACCCGATCAGGCCAACAGCGAATAACGACAGGAACGACAGCGTCAGCGCGAACAACACCGAGAACGCGCCGAGCAGATACGGCCATGCGGTATGCGGCAGCTCCAGACCGAAGGTGAGATATCCGAACACCACACTCGGTATCCCACGCGGAATCAGCGTGCAGGCGGCGCGGCCGAGATCGGCCGCCAGGTAGCCGAATTGGATGTCGACCGGACGCAGTAGGTCGACCGCGATGTCGCCGTTCTTGATCCGGTCCACCAATTCCAGTGGCGGGCCCATGAACTGCGTCGCGCCGAGCAGCGCCTGCGACAGCCAGACGTACGCTCCGATCGAACCCTCGTCGTAGCCGCCGAAGTCGCCTGCCGCACGCACGGCCGCGAGCATCACCGCGGCCCGGACCAGCCCGAACACGCAGTTGGTGAACAGTCCGGCGAACATGGCGAGCAGGTATTGCGTCTGCCGCCGGAATCCCGCGACGGCGAGTTGTCGATAGACCCGGGTGGCGCGCCACGCGCGCACGGCCGCGGCTGGTCGAACCGCCCCCTCTGCACCGCCGCGCACAAGCAGTCAACTTTAGTGGCGGCGCCGGTGGGTCGGGAGGATTCCATGCGATTCTGCGGAAAGTGCCGCATAATCGACACGCGGATGTTAGAAACACAGTCACTTCAGATCGGTGATCGCACCGTGCGGAGTGGGCCGGACCGCATTTGCGCGACAGGAAGGATCGCCGATGACTGTCGTCGACATGACCGTTTTCGAGGCATTCGAATCGAATGTTCGCGGCTACTGCCGATCCTGGCCGACCGTGTTCGACACCGCGCGCGGCAGCTGGTTGCGCGACGAGCACGGCCGCGAATACCTGGATTTCTTCGCCGGCGCGGGTTCATTGAACTACGGGCACAACAATCCGCTGCTCAAACAGGCGCTGCTGGAATACATCGCCGGTGACGGCATCACCCACGCGCTCGACATGTCGACCGTCGCCAAACGCCGACTGCTTGAGACGCTGCGCGAGGTGGTGCTCGCACCGCGCGGACTCGACTACAAGGTGCAGTTCCCGGGGCCAACCGGCGCCAACGCGGTCGAGGCCGCGCTCAAACTCGCGCGCAAGGTGACCGGTCGGCAAACCGTGCTGAACTTCACCAACGCCTTTCACGGCATGTCACTCGGCGCGCTCGCGGTCACCGGCAATGCCGCCAAGCGCGCGGGCGCGGGCGTGCCGCTGGTGCACGTCGCGCCGATGCCCTACGACGGCTACCTCGACGGCGACAACGAGTTGCGCTGGATGCGCCGCGCACTCGACGACTCGTCCTCCGGCCTGGACAAGCCCGCCGCCGTCATCGTGGAGACGGTGCAGGGCGAGGGCGGTGTCAATGTCGCGCGCGCCTCGTGGCTGCGCGAATTGGCGCAGTTGTGCGCGGCGCGCGGCATTCTGCTCATCGTCGACGACATCCAGATGGGTTGCGGCCGCACCGGTCCGTTCTTCTCCTTCGAGATCGCGGGCATAACACCCGACATCGTCACCCTCTCGAAATCGATCGGCGGCTACGGACTGCCGATGGCGCTGGTGCTGTTGCGCCCCGACCTCGACCAGTGGGCGCCGGGTGAGCACAACGGCACCTTCCGGGGGAACAACGCCGCCTTCGTGACCGCGCGGGTCGCGCTCGAGCGGTACTGGTCCGACGACGCGCTCGAGATCTCGACCCTCGCCAAGGGTGAGCGCGTAGCGGCCGCGCTCGCGGAGTTGGCGAGCGAAGTCGCGGGGCTGTCCACGCGCGGCCGCGGTCTCGTGCAGGGCCTGGTGTTCGAGGACGGGTCCAGGGCCGCCAAGGTGTGTCGCCTGGCCTTCGAACGCGGACTGCTGGTGGAGACCTCGGGCGCCGAGGACGAGGTCATCAAGGTCATGCCCGCGCTCACCATCTCCGACGACGAGATCACGCACGGACTGACCGTGCTCGCCTCGGCGGTCGAGGCCATCTGCGCGCGCTGAACCTCACACCGGAGGCGCCTCGATGCCGAGGGCGCGCAATCGATCCGAGTAGCGCGCCACGGCCGCGAGTTTCACCTCCTCGTAGCCGCGCACCAGATCGGCCAGCCCCGCCGCCTCGACCGCGCGGTCGTAGTTCGCGGCGTCGAGGTCGTCGGCGAGTGCGGTCACCATCGCGCCGTAGTGGGCGAGCAGCGCGCGTTCGAGCCGCCGCATTCGCGTATACCCGAACGGGTCGAATGCGGTGCCGCGCAACTTCTTCCCCGCGGCGAGCATCCGCAGCCCGAGATGTCCGCGCGGGCCGACGCCGATCTTGTGCCGCATGCCCGACGCGCGCAGCACGGGCGGATGCAGACGGTAGGTGAGCCGGGCGCCGCCGGGCACCTGCTCGGCGACCTCGGCGCGGAACTCGGGATCGGTGAGCCTGCGGGCCACCTCGTATTCGTCCTTGTAGGCGGTGAACTTGTAGAGGCCGAAGGCCACCGCCGCGCTGAACTCGGTGCGGTCGGTGACCCGGCGCTCGGCCCGCCACACGCCTTCGACGGCGCGCACGTAGTCGCGGGCCGTGCGCACACCCTGGAAGCCGATGAGCTCCCGGGCGCGGATCTCCACCCGACGGCGGGTCTCGCCGGTCGCGGTCAGATCGGCGAACAGCTCGGGCGGAACCTCGATCGCGGCCCGGCGGCGAATCGGGCCGGTCGTGGCGGCGGCGAATGCCGCGGGGTGGGCCACGGCGGCGCGACCCCAGCGGAAGGCCGCGACATTGGCCGCCACCGCCACGCCGTTGATCTCGATGGCCTCCTCGATGGCGGCGGCGGGCAGCCGGAGTCCGCCGAGCTGGTACGCCGCGCCGACGAGCAGGAAATTCGCGGCCGTGGTGGCGCCGAACAGCTCATCGGCCGCGGCGAGTGCGTCGAAGGCGTGCCGGGTTCGCGAGACGCCGTCGAGTCGGGCGAGCAGCTCCGCGATATCGGGATAGGCGATACCGCGGTCGTAGACCATATCGCCGGTCGGTGTCGCACCCGTGCAGGCGACCGCGAGGGTGGACGCGGCCGACCCGTAGGCCAGATTGCGCGCCTCGGTGGCCACGAGCAGATCGAAGGCGATCAGGCAGTCCGCCGAACCGGGCGTGAGCCGATTCGCCGGTTCCAGCCGACCCGCGGCGAAGCGCAGATGCGAGATCACCGGACCCGCCTTCTGGCTCAGACCGGTCTGATCCAGACTCGCCACGTCGTATCCCGCCCGCAGCGCCGCGGTGGCCAGCACCTGGTTCACCGTGACGATGCCGGTGCCGCCGATCCCGGCCAGCACGACGTTCTGCGTTCCGACGGGTTCGGTGAGTTCCGGGTCCGGCAGCGCGGGCGGTGTCGGAACGCGCTCGCGGGCCGAATGCCGTTCGGGGAGTTCGACCGTGACGAATGCCGGGCAGTCACCGTCCAGACAGCTGTAGTCGGAATTGCACGACGTCTGGTCGATACGGGTCTTGTCGCCGAATTCGGTGGACACCGGCCGCACCGAAAGGCAGTTGCTCTTGACCCCGCAGTCGCCGCAGCCCTCGCACACCATCTCGTTGACGACCACCCTGGTCCTGCGGGGCGGCAGTGCGCCGCGCTTGCGCCTGCGGCGGGCATCGGCGGCACAGTGCTGGTCGTAGATCAGCACGGTCACGCCGGGGGTTTCGCGCAGCAGCCGCTGCGCCTCGTCGAGGCGGTCGCGATGCCACAGCAGAGTGCCCGGGGCGAGGTCGCGGCGCCGGTAGCGGGACGGGTCGTCGGCGCAGACGACGATGCGCGCGACACCCTCGACGGCGAGTTTGCGGGTCAGCGCGGGCACCCGCAGCGCGCCCTCGGCGTCCTGCGCCCCGGTCATGGCGACGACATCGTTGTAGAGCAGTTTGAAGGTGATGTTCACCCCGGCCGCCACGCATGCCTGCACGGCGAGCTGCCCGGAGTGGAAATACGTTCCGTCGCCGATGTTCTGGAACAGATGCGGCACCCGGGTGAACGGGGCCTGCCCGATCCACTGCGCCCCCTCGCCGCCCATCTGGGTGAGTCCGAGCACCGCGCTGTCGGCGCGCCCCGACATGGTGACCAGGGTGTGGCAGCCGATGCCGCCGCCCGCCAGCGACCCCTCCGGCACCGCGGTGGATCGGTTGTGCGGACAGCCGCTACAGAAGTACGCCTTGCGGGCGGGCAGTACCGACAGCGGAAGCGGTGACGGCAGTGGACGTTTGGTCGGCACGGCGGACCCGAGCGCGCGGCGCAGTCCCGCGGCGACGCGGCCCGCGGTGAGTTCGCCGTCGTGCGGGAACAGCGGCCGACCCTCGGCATCGAATTTGCCGAGAATGCGCGGGGCGGCCTCGGTGCCGTAGAGGATCTCCCGGATCCGGGTCTCCAGGAACGCCGTCTTGTCCTCGACGACGATGACGCGGCGCAATCCGGCAGCGAAATCCCTGATTCGCGCGCCGACAAGCGGGAAGGGCATGCCGATGCGCAGCAGACGGACACCGGCGCGCATCAAAGCCGCGTCGTCGACGCCGAGGTCGAGCAGGGCCTGGCGCACGGCGTCGAAGGTGGTTCCGCTCGCGACGATGCCGATCTCGGCGCCGACCGGGTCGACCTCGACCACGTCCAGATCGTTGCGCAGCCCGTACGCCTCGATCAGCGCGCGGCGCGGACCGTAGAGATCCGCCTCGGCGAGCACACTGTCCGCGGGCGCGGCCATCGGCCGTTGCCGATAGGTGAAAGGCTTTCCTTCCCAGGTGATCTCGGGTATGACGACATCGATGTCGCCGACCGAGCCCGGCACCGTCCACGCGCCGTCGGCGACATCGGCCACGATCTTCAGCGCCACCGGACATCCGCTGAGCCGCGACAGCGCGATGCCGTGCAGTCCGAGCGTGACGATCTCGCGGGCATTGCGCGGGAACAGCACCGGTATGTGCATGGCCGCCAGCGACCGCTCGCTCACCGCGGGCACCGTGGAGGATTTCGAGGCCGGATCGTCGCCGACCAGCAGGAGGACGCCGCCGCGCGGGGACACGCCGTACATGGTGGCGTGGCGCAGCGCGTCGGTGGCGCGGTCGAGGCCGGGGCCCTTGCCGTACCAGACGCCGACCACGCCGTCGTGGGTCGCGGCCTCCGGCGGCAGTTGCGCCTGACTGCCCCACACCGAGGTCGCGGCCAGTTCCTCGTTGAGTCCGGGCACGAAGGCGATGTCGTGTTCGGCCAGCACCTCGGGCATGGCGGCCAGCATCTTGTCCACGCCGCCCAGCGGGCTGCCCTGGTAGCCGGACACGAAGGTGCCGACGCGGCGTCCGGCGCGCAGGTCGCGCACATGCTGTTCCACCAGCAGCCGGGCGATGGCCCCGACGCCGGTCAGTACGACCGGGCCCGAGCCGACCCGGTAGCGGTCGGCCAGGTCATAGGGGGTTCGGATCAGTTCGCGATCGGCGAGCTCGGTCATGCGAATCCACCCATCCGCTCCGCGTCCGGTGGGACGCCTCGCTAGTTGAGCATTATTTTTCGCCATCGTGGACCTGGAGCGCGATATGTGCAACCGATGCGGATCACGCTGTGCAAAGTGTGCGATCGCGGACTCTCGAGGCGGATGTCGGCTGTGCAGTGTGCGAGGTAGATGTGATGTCCACCACCGGCCACGGGTTGCGGGGCGCTCGCCGCGGCGGTCCGGGGGGACGGCCGCCGTAGGCTGGGGACATGGCGCAGTCCGCGGAACCCGACATCGCGCGAATCGTCGCGCTGGTCGAGGGTCGCCGGGTCGCGGTGCTGACCGGTGCGGGCGTGTCCACCGACAGTGGCATACCCGACTACCGCGGTCCCGCCACCCCGCCGCGCACCCCGATGACCTATCGGCAATTCGTCGGGGATCCGGTCTTCCGGCAGCGCTACTGGGCGCGCAACCACGTGGGTTGGCGGCATATGGACGCCGCGCGGCCCAATCCGGGACATCGCGCGCTGGCCCGGCTGGAACGCGCGGGCGTGGTCACCGGGCTCATCACCCAGAACGTCGATCTGCTGCACACCAAGGCCGGGCACCGCCGGGTGCTCGATCTGCACGGCAGCTACGCGAGGGTGCGCTGTCTTGGTTGTCCGGCGCTCATCTCCCGGATGTCGCTGGCCGACCGGCTCGAGGCGGCCAATCCGGGATTCGGCGCGCGGATCGCGGTCACCGGCGTCGAGGTCGCGCCCGACGCCGACGCGATCGTCCACGACACCGCCGATTTCCGCGTGGTGGACTGCGAAAACTGCGGCGGCATGCTCAAACCCGACATCGTCTACTTCGGCGAGAACGTGCCGCGCGAACGGGTCGAGGCGGCCTTCGCGATGGTGGACGCCGCCGAGGTGTTGCTGGTCGCGGGCTCCTCGCTCACCGTCATGTCGGGTCTGCGTTTCGTTCGGCACTGCGCCAAACGGGGCAGGCCGGTCGTCATCGTCAACCGGGGTCGCACCAAGGCCGACGAATTGGTCACCGCGACAGTCGACGCGGGCTGCTCCGACATACTCACCGCACTCGCCGACCACTTCGCACTCGATCGCCGAACGGCCACGTCAGCGCACTGAATCCGGCTTCGTCACGGGTGTCGGGGGCGAGCCGACGGCCGAGTTCCAGTGCGGAACCGGCGGTCGAATTTCCCGTTTTTCGCGTATTCCATACCTTTTCGGTCTGTCGCGAGCGCGCGCTCACGGGCAGACTCGGACGAATCCGGCACTCGAGGCGGATCGGTCTCGATGGCGGGCACTCGGGTGAGTACGTGAAGGGGAGGTGTCGCCGTGAGCCAGTCGAATGCCTACGACGAGTGGGCGATCGAACATCAGGATTGTGACCGTCAGCCGCGCGTCATGGATTTCGCGCGCGCCCCGTTCGTGCTGTCCCAGCATGCCGGACACGGTCCGACCTGCGCGCAGTACCTCGCCGCGCTCGCGCGGGTGTCCTCGGTGCTCGACTGAGTCCGAGGATTTCCGACGCCTCCCACAACTCCGACACCACCGACGCGCCCGAATCGGCGCCGGTCGAGCTGGGAAAACATCGGCGGAGTCGAGGGATCGGAAGCGCGGAAGGGGCACGCCCGGGTACGCTCGCTGTGTCGAATCATGCCGCGACATCGAACTATTGGTTTCCATGAGGGGGAACAAGTGGACGCGCTGAAGCTCGACCCGGCGGCGATGACCGCCTACACCGCGACCGCGGACACCGTGTCGCGGCAGCTGGCCTCGGCGGCCGCCGTCGCCGCCGACGCGGTGCGCGCCGACCGGTTGGCGGCCGACCTCGGATTGGTCGGCGCCGAATTCGCCGCGCGCTTCACCGCCGCCGTCGCCGAACACTCGCAGGCGCTCTCGACGGCCGGTCAGCTCGTCGCCGCCTACGGCGAGGTGCTGCGCGACTACAGCACCCGGGCGCAGGCCGTGGACGCCGACACCGCGGGCGATCTGAGCCGGACAGGGGAGGAATTGGTATGAAAAGGCTTCGCAGGCGCGGGAATACCGAGGACGCCGCCTCCGCAAAGACCCTCGACCCGAATGTCGACCCGCCGATCGTCGCCGCGCTCGTCGAGCCGATCCTGACGTTGCGCGCCTCGCTCGGCACCGGAGCGGGCGCCCCCGACAGCGCCATCACCGACGCGTTGTCGGCCGCCTCGACGCGGGCGGCCGACACCGAGGAACCGCACCGGCGCGGGCTGCACGCCCTGGAGTCGTCGTGGACCTCCAACGCCGCCGATCTCGCGGTGCCGTCGCTGCGCACGACACAGACCGAACTCGGCGAGATCTCCGACCGTGGCCCCGCCTACCTCGAAGTCCTCTCCGACGCGCAGACCACCACCTCGCGCGGTGCGCAGAAGGTCGACCAGATCATCGCCGACTTCCGCCGAGACGCTCGTCGCATCCTCGGCGTGGCCACCGCGTCCCCCGACACCGACGCCGTCATCGAACGCGGCGCGCAGGCCCTGCGCGACGCCATCTCGACGGTCGAGTCCACGCGGTCGGAGATGAACGACCACACCCGTCGCCTGGATGCCATGGGGCCGCTCACCGTGTCCTCGCCCGCCGGCATCGGCACGACCCAGGCCGCCGCGGGCACGGACTATCCGAGCCCCGGCAACGGTACCCAGTACGTCCCCGGCGCCACCGTGCCCGGCGCGGGCACCACCGCGCAGCAACTCGATCCGGTCGTCGCGGCGCAGTTCCAGTTGCAGCAGCAGCTCATCTCCGCGGGCGTGCAGGTCGGCACCGCCGCCATCAGCGCGGGCGTCGACATCGGCACCCACCTCATCGACAAGTTCGTCGAGGTCGGCACGCACGCCATGGACACCGTCGCGGCGTCGGTGGACAAGGTGATCGACAAGGCGATACCGGAACTCATCCACCCCGGCAGCACCACCGGGGACGGAAACACCAGCGGCAGCGGAGCCAAACCCGGTGCCGGGCAATTCGATTTCGGCGGCGGCACGGGGCAGACCGCCGCCCCGAACGGCAACCGCAACGGCAATCCGCCGTCCTCGGCGCAGAGCGATTCGCCCACGATCGATCCCAAACCCGCCCCCATGCCGCAGGTCCCCTTCGCGGGCGCGTCGCCGAACGGGTCAGGCGGCACGGGCGGTTCCGGTGGTTCCGGTGCGGCGGCGGCCCCGCGCGCCGTCGCGCCCGAGCCCGCCCAGCAGCACGGCCCGACGGGCGGGGTCGCGATGCCGCCGCAGATCGGCTCGGGCGATCAGGAGCACAAGTCGCGTGAAGGTCAGCTCGGCGTGACGGTCCCGGCCACGCTCGACCCCGATCCCATGACCGTGCCCGCCGCGGTCATCGGCGATTTCGGCGATGACTTCGTCTGATTCGGAAACCCCCAAGCCGAACAATCCTTTCGACATGGGGTTGCCCATGCTCCGCCAGCCCGCGCGCAAACCCAAACGCCGGCGCGGCGCCCCACGTCGAACCCAGCCGCGCGCACCCGTCGAGTCGACGAATACTCCGCAACCGCCGGTCACCGCGGCTCCGGCCCCGCCCGCGCGGGTGCGAAGGCCGGAGCCCGCGGCGATTGTTCCGCCGCGTACCGAACAGTTCCGGGATTCGCGCGATTCGGCAGTCGACGGTGAAGGTGAAAAGGCCACTGCCGGAAATGGGTTCGAGACCTCAGCTACGGTGGCGTCCGATTCGACGGAGCGGGACGAGCCTTTCGCCGATCCCTCGGGAACCGCTTACGGCGCGCGAGTCGCCGGCCGCGCGGAGGATCCGGTGTCCCCCGATCCAAATGCCGGCGAAGCCGACACCGCGATAGCAGCGGAGCGGACCGATATCGAAGTCGAGGAATCCCCCGATATCGGCTTCACGCTGTTCGAGGAGGAGCGTGAGGCTCCCGCGGTGACGGACATCTCGCCCCCGCCGTCGAACGAGACGCGACCCGGCATCGAGAGTGGCGGTGCCACAGGAGAATCGACTTCGGTAGACAAATGCGCATCCCAGACCTCGACGGCGCCGGGCGACGCCGCCGTCGGGTCGGCGGATCGTCTCGCGGATGACGCGACGCCCGACCGGGTAGGGGCCGATGCCGACGCGGGGGAGCGGGACGTGTCGGTCACCGAAGCGAGCGATCCTTCGGATACGCGATCCGCGACGAGATTGCCCGAGGGCCAGTGCGATGTCCCGGGCGATCAGGACGATTCGGTGCTGCGGGCCGACGACGGCCTGCCGGACTCCGACGACCGCGGGTGGGACGTTCTGCCAGGAGACGAGTCGGGAACGTGGGCTCCGCTGGCCGAATCCAGTAGCGCGTTCGAGGCCGACAGGACCGCACTCCACGCGGGTGGTTTGGGGCCATGGGGAAACGGCGAGGAAATCCCGGACGAGAAGGTCGGCGCATGGGCGCCCACAGGCGGAGCCCCGGTAGCGGACGACGAGCCGGACCCCGATGACGGCGATCACGATCGCGCCGACGAGTGGAGCACATCGGATCGGGAGCGGAGTTCTCTCGACGGCGAGCAGAACTCGTTCGACCTGGATCGGGCAGTATCCGAGCGGGAGTGGGATTCATCCGAGGATGAGCCCGATCCGGCCGATGACGAGCCGGATTCGTTCGGCGGCGAGTCGAGTCCGGCTGGACCGGAGCGCGATTCGGCCGAGGTGGCCGCTGGTCCCACCGGTGATGACCCGGGCGCCGACGAGGGGGAGGGGAGCCGGACCGATGGTGAGTGGGATCCGAGCGATCGGGTTCACGCGGTGAGTGAGCGGGACGGGGAGCCGAATTCGCCCGGTGTCGAGCAGAATTCAGTCGACGGTGTGTGGATTGCGGCCGAAGGCGAGATGGATTCGTTCGATGACCAGCGCGATGCGTCCGAGGCTGAGCCGGATTCGTTCCACGGCGGGTCGAGTTCATTCGAGGATGAGTGGGTGCCGGCCGACGGCGCGCGGAATCGCACCGACGCGGCGTCCGGTGACGACGGCCGGGACACAGACTTCCCGGACACGCGGGAAGCCGCCCCCGCGACTCCACCTGCCGGTCTGTTCCCGTTCGCCGAACCGTCCTTGCCGGATGTGGACGAGCCAACCGAGCGCTCGGGGCATTGGGAGCAGTGGTTGGAACAGGCCCCCCGAATGGAAAAGCTCGTGCCTGAGCGGGTGACGGATCGGCCTCGCCCACTGCCGCGGCGGGTGGAGGAGCAGGAGCCGGGTTCCGATGAGCCGGTGCGGGTTCCGGGCATCGTGGACCGGACCGGTGGGAATCCCGGGTTGGCGCTGCGGCGTCCGCGGCCCGCGGGTGCGACGGAGCAGAGCGGCGGCGGGAACCGCATGATGGGGGTGCTGATCGGGGTCGGCATCGTGGTCGCGGTGGTCGCGGTGGTGATGATCGCGCTCGGCGGTTCCGACGAGCGGAAACGTCCGGCCGCCGCGGCGACCGCGACTCCGGCGCCCGCGCAGGGCGCGACGGCCAAGTCCTCGCCGTCACAGGGGGAGCCCGCGGTCATCGCCACGCCGGGATGTGAGCAGCGGCGCACCCCGGATATCGTCTCGGGCACCGATCCGGGCGGTACCACCGACGGCCCTTCGGCCATTCTGGCGTTCGAACGGGCCTATTACGTGCAGCGTTCGGGTTTCGCGGCGCGTGCGGTGGTCGCGGAGAACTCCGCGGTGCCCGCCGCCGAACAGATCCAGCGCGGCATCAACCAGGTGCCGTTGGGCACGTTGTACTGCGTGGAGATCACCCGCGCGGAGAGCGGCGAGGGTAGCCCGCCGAGCTGGCGGGTGCGCCTGACCCAGCAGGTTCCCGGCGAACAGGCCACGACCTTCACCCAGTTGGTCACCACCGCGACCATCGGCAATCGCACCCTGATCACCTCGATCGCGGCGGGCTGAGGGCTATTCCCTGTCGTGCGCCGACCAGGGTCGGTGCAGTCGCGGTGCGGGTCAACGCAATTCACCGCGAACCGGTCGAGACGAACCGTGTCCGATCGGGCGGCCGGACGCGCGCCGCTCACTCGGGAACCGGCTCCGGCCGGGGTTTGGCCGGACGCTCCAGCAGCGCGCGAGTGATGGGTTCGACCACGCGGGCCGCGATGGGACCGAGGATCGCCATGAGCAGCACGTAGGTGGTGGCGAGTGCGGCGAATTCGGACGGCAGCGCGCCCGCGGTGACGGCAAGACCGGCGATGACGATGGAGAATTCGCCGCGCGCGACGAGCGCGGTGCCGGCTCGGGCCCGTCCGAGCGGACTCGCTCCGGTGCGTTTGGCCGCCCACCAGCCGGTCGCGATCTTGGTGATCGTGGTCACCACCGCGAGCAGCACCGCCCACGCGAGAACCGGCGGAATACCGGCCGGATCGGTGCTCAACCCGAACAGGACGAAGAACATGGCGGCGAACAGGTCGCGCAGCGGTTCCAAGATCTTGGTCGCGTTGTGCGCGGTGGAATCGGAGATCGCGATGCCGAGCAGGAACGCGCCGACGGCCGCGGACACCTGTACCGCGGAGGCGAGTCCGGCCACGAGCAGAGCCGCGCCGAGCAGTTTGAGCAGGAATATCTCCCGGTCGTCGCTCGCGACCACGGCGGAGACGTATCTGCCGTAGCGCAGCGCGACCACGAGGACGACGGTGACCGCGACCATGGCGATGGTGAGTGTGGTGAGTCCGGCGATGAATCCGACGCCCGCGAGTACCGCGGTGAGCGTGGGCAGATAGGCCGCCATCGCCAGATCCTCGAAGACGAGGATGGACAGGATGACAGGTGTCTCCCGGTTGCCGAGTCTGCCGAGGTCGTTGAGGACCTTGGCGACGATGCCGGAGGAGGAGATGTAGGTGACGCCCGCGAGTGCGATGGCGCCGGTGAGTCCGAGTCCGAGCATGAGTGCGACGATGACGCCGGGCGTGGCGTTCAACGCCATGTCGAGCAGCCCGGCGGGCCAGGATCTTCGCATGCCGGTGACGAGTTCCGCGGCGGTGTACTCCAAGCCGAGCAGCAGCAGGAGCAGCACGACGCCGATTTCGCTGGCCAGGTGGATGAATTCGTCGACGGCGTGCAGTTCGACCAAGCCGCCCTCGCCGAAGACGAGTCCGCCGAGGAGGTAGAGCGGAATCGGTGAGAGGCCGATCTTGGCCGCGACACGGCCGAGGACACCGAGGCCGAAGAAGACCGCGCCCAATTGGATCAAAGCCAGGGCGGTTTCGTCCAGCTCCATGCGTTCAGCCGTCGGTGAGTAGCTCGGCGGCGGATGCCAGGCCCGGCGCGGTGCCGACGGCCACCAGCAGATCCCCCGCGGTGAACAGGAACTCGGGTGCGGGAGAACCGTGCACCTGGCCCGCCCGCATCACCGCGACTATGGATACGCTCGTCCTGGTGCGCATTTCGGTATCGCCGAGGGTGCGGCCGTCGTAGGGCGCGCCGGGCAGGATCGGCAGGGTGCGGGTGTGCACGCCTTCGATGTCGCGGTGTTCCTCGCGCAGTTGCGCCACCAGTTGCGGTGCGCCGAGCAGGTTGGCCAGCACTCTGGCCTCGGTCCCGGAGAGGGGGATCTGTACGGTTGTGTCGGGATCGGTGTCCTTGGTGAAGATCAGGTCCATCGTTCCGTCGCGGTGATCGACCACACCGATTCGGCGACGGTCGTTCTGTACCGAAAAGTCCTTGCGGACACCGATACCCGGCAGCGGTGTCACCTCTACGTCCACCCCCACAGCCTAACGCTTAACCGCACATTACCTTTACTTTACCTCACTTTCTACCTGACACAGGGTGAGCGCCCACCTCGAATCGCATCGCCCGTCGGTAGGGTGGGTGCGACGACGAGAGGGGGACCGATGCTGGAGGTCGCGGATCTCACGCGACGGTTCGGGAAACACGTGGCGGTGGACGCGGTGTCGTTCACCGTGGCGCCCGGCACGCTGACCGGATTCGTCGGCGGCAACGGAGCGGGCAAGACCACGACGATGCGCATGATCATGGGCGTGCTCGCCGTGCACGGCGGCGAGATCCGCTGGCGCGGCGGCCCGGTCACCGCGGCGGATAGGCGCTGTTTCGGCTACATGCCCGAGGAGCGCGGACTGTATCCGAAACAGCCGGTGCGCGAACAACTGGTATATCTGGCGCGGTTGCGCGGACTCACCGCCGCCGACGCCCGGCAGCGCGCCGACGAACTGCTTGACCGCTTCGATTTGGCCGATCGCGGCAAGGACAAACTCGAATCGCTGTCGCTCGGCAATCAGCAGCGGGTGCAGATCGCCGCCGCGGTGATCGCCCGGCCGACCCTGCTCGTCCTGGACGAGCCCTTCTCCGGATTGGATCCGGGTGCGGTCGACGCCATGACCGCGCTGCTGCGCGACTACGCCGCACAGGGTGTGCCGGTGCTGTTCTCCTCCCATCAGCTCGACCTGGTCGAGCGACTGTGCGACGACCTGGTGATCCTGGCGGCGGGCCGGGTGGTGGGCGCGGGGTCGGTGGCGCGGTTACGGTCGGGCGGCAGCACCAGATACCGGCTGGTCCTCGACGCGGACGCGAGCTGGCTCACCGCCGAATCCGGCGTGCGGGTCCTCGATATCGACGGCGCCACGGCGCTGCTGGAACTCCACTCGGTGAGCACCGACGATCTACTTCGCGCCGCCCTGTCGCGTGGTTCGGTGCGCGAGTTGGCCGAAGTGCGTCCATCGGTGGCCGACATCTACCGGGAGGTCACCGCGTGAGCGCGCCCGAGCCCGCACCGCACGGCGTGTGGCGGATCGTCGCCCTGCGTGAGATCGCGGTGAAACTGCGCGACCGCAATTTCCTGATCTCGACCCTCGTCACGGTGATCGCGATCATGGCGTCGTTGGTGATCGGCGGATTCGTCTCGGGTCGCACGCAGACCATCGAGGTCGCCGCGGTCGGGTCCGACGCCGAACAGGTGGTCGCCGCCGCCGGACGGCTCGGCGCGGCCGACGACGAGAAGATCACCTTCACCGCGCGTCCGGTCGCAGACGCCGCAGCGGCAGAGCAGCAGGTGCGCGATGGACGGGCCGACGTCGGACTCGTGCCCGTCGAGTCGGGGTGGCGGCTGGTCGGCAAGGATTCCGAGAACGACGATGCCGCAGCCTATCTCGGTGCGGCCGCCCGCCAGATCGCGGTGGAGCGCAACGCCGCCGCCGCGGGGGTGTCGATGCAACAGTTGGGCCGCGGCGGCGGAATCGTCTACGACCTGCTGGAACCGGGCGCCGTCGATCCCGGCCTCGCGACCGCGGTGGCCTTCGTCTTCGCCTTCCTGTTCTATATGGCCTCGTTCCTGTTCGGCATGTCCATCGCGCAGAGCGTGGTCGAGGAGAAGCAGAACCGCATCGTCGAGATACTCGCCAGTGCGATTCCCCTGCGGCAGTTGCTGATCGGCAAGATCGCGGGCAATGCCGTGATGGCGCTGGCGCAGCTCGCGCTGTTCGTCGGCGCGGGGCTGATCGGTTTGGCTGCCACCGGGCGCGGCGATCAGGTCGCCCGCATCGGCGGCGCGGCCGGATGGTTCATCGTCTTCTTCGTCGTGGGATTCCTGGCGTTGGCGAGTCTGTGGGCGGTGGCGGGGTCGCTGGCGACGCGCAGCGAGGATCTCCAGTCCACCGCGACACCGCTGTCGATCGTCATCATCCTGGTGCTGCTCGCGGGGATATTCCTCTCGGGTAGCTGGCGCGTGGCGGCCTCGTATGTGCCCGTGGTCTCGATCGTGGCCATGCCGGGCCGTCTGGCCGACGGCACGGCGCGGTGGTGGGAGCCGCTGGTTTCGCTGCCGCTCACGGCCCTGGCCGCGTACGGTGTCGTGCTGGTCGCGGAGAAGGTCTACCGCCGGTCGCTCATGCAGACCAGCGGGCGGATGACCATGCGGCAGGCGCTCGCGGTGCAGGACTGAGTCACAGGGTGCGAACCGGGCTTCTCGGGTCGCCCGGCTGATCAGTTGGTGGTGACGATCCCGGTGGATATCCGCACCACGACCTGCTGATCGGTGACCTCCCGCACGGACACGTCCATTCCGTCGGCGGGTCTGCTCTCGCCGACCGGAACGAGCACCTGCTGTCCCGCGACCTCGATGGTGACCGTATTACCGTTCACCGCGACCAGTTTGGCGTCGACGCCGAGCACGCTGGCCCGCGCGTCGACCCCGCGGTCGAAGACGATCGTGCATCCGTCGACGTGGCAGTCGGTTCTGCTGCCCGGCCCCTCGACGGTGCACGCGCCCAACCCGAACGGGGCGAGCAGGGCGAAAAGGGATGGGGCGATCAACCGTCGAACAAGCACACGACCCAGTGTAGGGCGGTGGGCGACGAGAATTCCGACAAATCAGGCGCGCGAGCCGCCGGTCCGCGCCGCCCACAGCCGGCTCAGCGGTCGGCGGTGATGCGGGCGCGCGCGATCGGCCCAGCGCGGATTGTCCTCGTCGCGGCGGTAGGCGGTGACCTGTCCGGCCACCGTGAACCGCAACCGGGTCGCCTCGCCGAGCACCTCGCCGTCGGCGGCCACGGCCTGCGGATCGTCCAGGTGCACGATCAGTTCGCGCACCTGCTTCTCGCTGTAGACCTTGCTGCGCCCGATGGCCGCCAGCAGCAGCGCCGCCACCGCCCTGATCCGGGAGAACTTCAGGTCCGCGCGCAACCAGCGCACGTCGAGCAGGCCGTCGTCGATGCGGGCCCGGAATGCCGGAATCGCGCCGCGCGGGTGGTAGACGCCGTTGCCGACGAACACGAACCACACGTCGTGCCATTCCTGATTCAGACGCACCCGGATCGGTTCGGAGCGACGCAGGGTGACCACCAGCGCCGCGACGAACGCGGGCCACTTGCCCCAGCGGTCCTGCCACTTCTCCCGCAGCCGAACGAGATCCGGATACGCGCCGAGACTGGCGGTGTTGATCCAGTGGTGGACGCGGTCTCCGTCGGGGGTGCCGAGTTCGAGTCCGGCGATGTCGACGCCGACGGCCTCGCCCGCGCCGGTGGCGTCCACGATCTCGAGCAGGTCGTATACCCCGAGGTCGCGGGCGAAATGATTGAGGGTGCCGGTGGGAATGACCGCCAGCGGCAGGCCGTGGCGCAGCGCGACGGTGGCCGCGGCCGCGATGGTGCCGTCGCCGCCCGCCGCGCCCACCGCCAGCGGGGGATCGGTGCGCTTGGCCAGCGCCTCGGTCAACTGTTCGACGCAGTCGCGACCGGGTTCGGTGCGCAATACGGTCGCGGCGGGCAGCGCGGCCGCGACGTCGTCGGTCGGATCGTAGCCGGGGGAGCCCGACACCGGATTCACCAGCAGCACCAGCCCCTTTCCCTCGGCCAGGACCGCCACGTCCCGCACGATATGCGCCTCGGCCTCGTCGGATTCGCGCACCGGCCACCATCGGCTCGTCGCCAGGGCGACCCCGCTGCCGACCGCCGCGCCCACCGCGACATCGGTGGCCCAGTGCACCCCGGTGTGCACCCGTGAGTAGGCGACGGTCGCCGCCAGCGGCGCCACCACCAGCCCCGTGCGAGGACTTTCCAGGGCCACCGCCGTGGCGAAGGCCGCCGCCGCGGCGCTGTGCCCGGACGGGAAGGAGGACGAGGTCGGCACATTGACCAGCCTCCGTTGCACCGGGAGCAGTTCCGCGGCCGGACGCCGCCGCGCGACCAGCGACTTCAGTATCACGTTGACCACGAAACTGGCCCCGCCGACCGACACCATCCCGCGCAGCGCGGCCCGCCGCGTCGCGCCAGGGCGGGTGGCCAGCGCCGCGGCGACGACGCCCCACAGCAGTCCGTAGTCGGCGGTGTGGGTCAGCCGCAGCATGCCCGCGTCGACCGCGGTGACCGGAATGCCCGCCACCGCACCGCTGATCGCTTTGTCCACATGACCCACCCGGCGAAAGTTCCGGCGCAATCGCACAATCACTCGATCGACATTACCCACCGCGGGCCGGTGCATTCGTCGCGCGAACGAAGTCGTCGAATCGCGTTCACCACCACTGGGTCAGCGCGCCGACTCGCGTGCCGAGTTCGGACGCGAGCGACCGGGCGTAGCTGGCGGTGAGGTGGTGTTCGTCGCGGTAGATGAGGATATTGCCCTCGACCACGCGGCAGCGGTCCGGTCGGCAGATGGCGTCGGACATGTCGAAGGGAAAGACATTGGGGTAGGCCGAGGCGAGATCCTCGGCCGGATTGCGCGGGTCGAGCGCGGTGCCGCGTTCGACACCGCAACTGAAGGCCGTACCGCGGTGGGCCAGACAGTCCGCCGCTCGGTAGAGCACGCCGCCACGGCGCAGGCGCGGGGTGTCTCGGATGGCGAGCACTCGAAGGCCGCGGTCCGACAGCGCCGACCACACGTCGAGGTATTCCGGCGGCACCTCGTCGCCGTCGGCGTGCATGCGGTTGCGGGTGGCCGTGGTGAACACCCAGTCGGGGCGGGTCTCGGCGAGCCGGCCCAATACTTCCTCGGTCCATTCCCGGCATTCCGGGAACGGGTACTCGGCGTAGGAGGGCTGATCCGACAGCGTCAGCGGACAGCCTTCCTTCAGATAGGTGACGATGCGGAAGTGATGTTCGAGGGCGAGCGGTTCGAAGGCGGGCAGCCAGTGCTCCGAATGCGATCCGCCGACCACCGCTATGGCCCGCTCGGCCTGTGCGTCACCGTAGGTACACACCCTGACCTCGCGATCGGGCGTGATGCAGCCGTCGTAGGTGGGAGCGGGGGCGTCGGCCGCCGCTTCGAACACCGTCGGCCGCATGGCCGCCTGACGCTGTTCGATCCCGTCGTCGAGCAGGGTCGCGGCACCGGGATAGCTGGTGGTGTCCAATGCCTGCGGCGGATGGGCGGGATTGGCCCGCAACAACATCTGCCAGCCCGCCGCGCCGACGAATACGGCCGCGGCGGTCGCGACCACGACGAGTCCGACCGCGCGTCGGTACCGCGGCGACCCGGCGGGGCTGTGTTCGCCGCGCAGTCGCAGGGGTGATTCCACCAGTCGCCGGGTGAGTACGGCGAGCGCCAGCGCCGTGCCGACGATCAGGACACCGCCGCTGATTCCGGGGGCGACCGCGCCGTTCTCGGCCAGATAGAAGATGAGCAGCGGCCAGTGCCACAGGTACAGCGCATAGGCCAGACCGCCCAGTTCGGTACACACCCGTCCGGCCAGTATTCGATTCGGCCACGGTGCCCGCCCCGACCCCGTGCCCGCGAGGATGAGCGCCACGGCGGCCGAGACCGGGAACAGCGCGGCCGGGCCGGGAAAGCGGTTGGCCCCGTCGATCAGCAGCCCGCACGAGAGCACCGCGCCCAGCCCGAATATCGCGAGCGCGGTGCGCACGAGCCCGGGCAGCCGAATCCGGGCGATGAGCACCGCCACCGCCGCGCCCACCGCCAACTCCCAGGCGCGCGCCCCGCTGTCGTAGTAGTTCCACGCCTGATAGCGGTCCGATCCGGCGGCGGCGTACCAGAACGACAGTCCGCCCAGCACCGCGATGACCACCAGCAGACTCGCCCGGCGCACGGTCGGCGCCAGTCCGCGACTCACGAACGCCCACACCGCGACCAGCGCGAGCATGGCCAGGTAGAACTGACCTTGGATGGCCATCGACCACAGGTGTTGCATCGGACTCACCGACGGGTCGGCGGCGGCGTAGGTGAGTTCGGCGTTCGCCAGATACCAGTTCTGGTAGCACAGCGCCGAGGCGAGGGTCTGCGCGGAGATGTCGCCCCACTGGGTATAGGGACGGGTCACCACCGTGCCGACCATCACCGCGGCCAGCACCACGAACAGGGCGGGCAGCAATCGGCGCGTCGTGCGGCGCAGGGTCCGGCCGATCGGCACCCCGCCGGTCGCCTCCACCCGCCGCAGCAGCATGGCGGTGAAGAAGAATCCTGACAGCGTGAGGAAGACATCGACGCCGCCGGAGACCCGGCCCATCCAGATGTGGAACCCCACGACCAGTGCGATCGCTATGCCGCGCAGGCCGTCGAGGTCGTCGCGACGGGTCGCGTCGGATTGCCGCGCGACCGTCGAAGGCGATGTCTGTGCGAACACCCGTGACTCCCGCCGTTAGCACCCGACTCGCGGTTCGAACCGGATGTGCCGACCAGATTTCTCAGCGAACTTCCGCAACCATGCCCCAATGAGCGCATATCAGGCAAACCGAAGGTGTACCCCCGGGGTACGTGAGGTTGCCGTCGAACGGCGGATCACCCGCCGCGGGTGATGCCCATCCTCGCACGGTGACCCACGATGAACGCGCAACCGCACCGACGGGAGTGGATATGACCGAGACGAAGAAGCGCTCCGTGCTGGCGCGGATCTCCCCGACCCGATGGCTGGCGCTCGGTCTTACCGTGCTGGCGGTGGTGTTCGTCCTCGAGAATCGCGCGCAGGTCTCGATCGAGATCCTGCTGATCAACATCACCGCCCCGATGTGGCTGATCCTGCTGACGATGTTCCTGATCGGCTGGGCCGTCGGCTTGCTCACCCGCAGGCGGGCGCGCGGCTGAGCCGGTCAGCGGGCGGCCCCGTCGAGCGGGGTCCAGCCGGGTCCGCGCAGTAGATGACCAGCGCGCACCCGCCAGGTCGGCGCGGCCCGCAGATCCGCCCAGATCGCGCCGAACTCGTGGGTGGCGACCCGGAGCGGGTTGTAGGTGGCGATGTTCTTCGTCAGTCCGTAGCGCACGGGTTCGGTCTCGGGGCGGAAGGTGCCGAACAGCCGATCCCAGATGATCAGGATGCCGCCGTAGTTGGTGTCGAGATACCGCTCGTTGGCCCCGTGGTGCACGCGGTGGTGTGCGGGCGTGTTGAACACGAATTCGATGGGCCGCCAGAGCTTTCCGACCCGCTCGGTGTGGATGAAGAACTGGTACACCAGGCTGACCGACTGTTGCAGCAGGATCATCCACGGCGGGAAGCCGACCAGGGCCAATGGCAGCCAGTAGGGCAGCGAACTGAACGGCGTCCACGGTTGTCGCAGCGCGGTGGACAGGTTGTAGAACTCGCTCGAATGGTGCACGACATGGCTGGCCCACAGCACCCGCACGGTGTGATGGGTGCGGTGATACCAGTAGTAGGCGATCTCGTCGGCGAAGAAGAGCGCGACCCAGGTCAGCGGATTGCCGGTCGGCAGATGCAGCGGGGTGATCAGGTAAGCGCCCGCGTACACCGCGACCACCACCAGTTTCCAGCCGAGGTTGACCACCACGCTGCCCAGTCCCATGAGCACGCTCGTGCGCGCGTCGCGGAACTGGTAGCCGCGTTGGTCCTCGTCGGGGCGCAAGCGGAAGGACACGGCCTCCAGCGCCAGGCAGAGCACGAATACGGGGATGGCGTGGGCGATCAGGTCGAACATGTCGTCACGATCTCGCTTCTGCCTGTGCCTCGACCAGGCCGCTCAGCAGCGCGTATGCCAGTTCGTAGGCGGTGTCGGCCGCGCCGTCGGCGATGGCGCTCGCCAGCCGTCGGTGCGCGTCCGGGTCGACGTACTCCTTGCCGAGCCCCAGCTCGGCGACGCGCCGCATGCCGATCCCCACATAGCCCGCGACCAGGGTGTTGAGCCCGAGCCGGTAGGCGAGGTTGCCCGAGCCGTCGAGGATGGCCACCCAGAACGCGATATCGCCCGCGACGACGGTGTCGAAGTCCTCGGTGGCGTCCGGGTAGTCCCGCGCCGCGGCCGAGACCGCCGCGCGCTGTGCGTCGTCGGCGTGCCGCGCGCACAGCCGCGCGGCGTCGGCGGCGATGGAGCGCCGCATGACCGCGATGTCGTGCAGGATTCGCTGTGCGGGTACCGCGCCCGATCGGGCCAGCGCGGACAGGATGTCCAGCCCCGCGCTGGTACGCCATTCCAGTACCCGGGTCCTGCCGCCCTGGCTGACCCGTACGAGTCCGCTCTGTTGCAGTCGCTTGACCGCTTCGCGCACCGCGTGCCGGTTCACCTGGAAGGTCTCGGCCAGTTCCCGTTCACCGGGCAGCGTCTGTTCCGGTGCGATCCGCCCGGTCAGGATGGCGTCGACGAGCTGGCCGAAGACGACATCGGAGACGGCGGTTCGACCGACCGCGGTGAATTCCATGCGGTCAGTGTGCGACCCTGGAGGTCAATTGGTCAACTGGTTGGACCAGTCGAGGTCGCCGCGTAGTCGGTACTCCAGATGTTTGAGGCCGCAGCGGATGCGGCTCTTGACCGTCGGCAACGGTATGCCCAGCAGCTCGGCCACCTCGCGATAGGTGCGGTCGCCGTAGAAGGCGAGCGCGATCGACTCACGTTCGAGCGCGGTCAGCCTGCGCAGATGATCGCGCACCGACTGGTGGTCGAAACGGGTGTCGACCTGTTCGGTGACCATGTCGTGCCCCGGCTGGAAATCGGCGGTCCCGTACGCGGAGTCCCGGTCGGAGCTGGCCTGTTCGGCCCGGACCAGATCCACCGCGCGCCGGTGGGTGAGCATCATCAGCCAGGTCATCGGGGCCGACTGGTTGCCGTCGTAGCGGTCGGCATTGCTCCATGCCTGGAGGAACACCTCCTGGGTGATCTCCTCGGCCATCGTCGGGCTTCGCGCGATGCGGACCGCGAGACCGAATACCCGTCGATTGGTGGCGCGATAGAACTCGGTGAAGGCGATCCGGTCTCCGGCCGCGGTGGCGGTGAGCAGTTCGCCCAGGTGACGCCGGCGCGGAGTCTCGAAATCGGTTGTGACCTCGCTGGCGTCAATTCGCTGAATGGTAACTGTCATCGTTGGCTCCACATCGCAAAATCTGACGGGTTCGCTGTTCAGTGCACCGCGCCGGTCCGATCGAGCGAGATCAGCGCAATCGGGTGGTCGCCAAAAGCCAGTTCAACTCATGTGTGGCCGAAATCAACACACCGCGTCGGCGCGTCATGGCCCGCTCGGCAGTGCGGCGCACTGCCCACCATTGGGCGATGCTGAAAATTTGCTACAGCCGCGACATCGCACTGTAGGTGTATTCGTTTCGCCTCGGGTGAGAATCGGCCCAGATTGGGAATTTTGCCGCGATCCACCAGTCCGAAATCCGACTTCCGGTATGAAACACGGTCCGACCGGGAAACTGGCGTGGTCGCCGACGTCGGCCTCTCGCTGCTTCGGCAGTCGGCGCGCGCGAGCGTCTTTCCGGACGGGAGTGTTCCGCCCGGTGACTCGGGTATCCGGGCGGCTCGGCGTTGCGGACATTGCCCTCGGGTGACGTTGTGGCCGAGGGTGTTCGGTGCGGGGGTGGCCTTCGACGATGCGTCCGTCCGCTCGCATGGCGGGAGCGCCCGCCCGGCGACATCGACACCCGCCGCGGCGAACCGTGCCGTCGGCAGATCCGGTCACGGGACCGATCGATGAAACTGGAAGCCGAGGAGCCGTCGGCACCGAACCACTCCCTGATTGAATCGTTGCCGATTGGGTACACAACCGTGAAGCAGTGGCCCGATCACCTCGTTCGAACTACGTTCGAAGCGTTGCGACTGGAGGTTCGGTACGACAAAACCCGGCACCGCGTGACCTACCGCGTCACCGGCACAACGCGACACGACACCGCCACGCCGTTCAACGCGCGACGGTGATGCTGCCATGTTCGGATGCGCCCCCGGCAGGAATCGAACCTGCGACCTAGGGATTAGAAGGCCCTTGCTCTATCCAACTGAGCTACGGAGGCAACGCGTTCCACCTTGGCCGACAACGGCCATGCTGTCCAGCACGGGCAAGTATAGCGACCGTCCAGGTAGTTAGGTTCTATGCGTCAGCAACGTTTCGGTACCTCGGTTGGAGTGGGGCGGGCCGACCGTGACGGTCGGCTGATAGACACAGTAGCGCCGCGAGGCCGAACGGGCCACGCCATATCGCGGCAACTACGCTGGGTCGTATGTCGTCGCAGGACCCGCCCGCCGAAACCGTCGCATCTGATGCGGCCCGGCCGGGTCCCGCGGGTAGTCACGCCGCGCTGACGGCCCTCGCCGGGGCGATCGCCGCGGTGGTAGCGGCCCTGGTGGTCGGATTGTCGGCGGCGCAGGCGCTGAGTCTGCTCGGGATTCCCGATCCGGGTCCGCTCACCACCTACGGTCTGCCCGCGCTGCGGGCACTCGCCGATCTGTCCGCGGCCCTGACCGTCGGCGCGTTGCTTTTCGCGGCCTTCCTGGTGCCGCCGCAGCGGAGTGGACTCCTCGACGTCGGCGGCTACCGCGCGGTGCGGCGCGCGTCGTATTTCGCCCTGACCTGGGCGTGTTGCGCGGCAGTTCTGGTACCGCTGACGATATCGGACACGACCGGGCAGCCGGTCGGTCAGATCTGGCGACCCGAGCGGTTATGGCGGGCGATCGGCCAGGTCGAACTCGCCGAGGCGTGGCGGACCACCGTGGTCTTCGCGCTGATCGTCGCGATCGGATGTCGTCTCGCCCTGCGCTGGCGCTGGACGCCGGTGCTCTTCGGCGCGTCGATCATCACCATGATGCCGCTGGCGCTCACCGGACATTCCTCCGCGGGCGGCTCCCACGACATCGCCACCAACAGCCTCATCCTGCATCTGGTCGCGGCCGCGGTCTGGGTGGGCGGACTGTTCGCGCTGCTGGCCTACGCGATCCGCGGCGGCGCGCACACCGGACTCGCCGCCCGGCGGTTCTCGTTCACCGCGACCGTCGCCTTCGCGGTCATCGGCGTCAGCGGCGTGATCAACTCCTGGGTGCGTGTGCCCCTCGACGATCTGTTCGTCACGACCTACGGCCGGCTGGTCCTGGCGAAGGCCGCCGCGCTGATCGTGCTCGGCGTCATCGGTTATCTCCAGCGCCGCGCGGCACTACCCGCCCTGGCCGCCGACCCGCGCGACCGCGGCGCGCTCATTCGCTTCGGCGGGGTCGAGGCACTCGTCTTCGCCGCGACCATGGGCCTCGCGGTCGGCCTCGGGCGCACCCCGCCGCCCGCGCCGCGCTCGGTGCCGACACCCGCCGCGGTCGAACTCGGATACGACCTCGCCGGACCACCGACGGCGGCTCGCCTGCTGTTCGACTGGCGTTTCGATCTGATCTTCGGCACCCTTGCCATCGTCGCCGCGGCACTCTACCTGCTCGGGGTGTGGCGGCTGCGCGCCCGCGGCGATGCCTGGCCGCTCGGTCGCACTCTGGCCTGGCTCTCAGGATGCGCGGTACTGCTGCTGGCGACATCCTCCGGGATCGGTCGGTACTCGCCCGCGGTATTCAGCGTGCACATGGGCCAGCACATGGCGCTGTCCATGCTCGCGCCGATCCTGTTCGCCCTCGGCGGCGCGGTGACCCTGGCACTGCGCGCACTGCCACCCGCCGGACGCGGCGCGGCGCCCGGACCTCGCGAATGGATACTGGCCGCGGTGCACAATCCAGTCTCGCGCTTCCTGACCCATCCGCTGGTCGCGTCGATCATCTTCGTCGGCGGGTTCTACGCGCTGTACATGGGCGGCATCTACGACTCGTTCGTGGATTCGCACGCCGCGCACCTGCTGATGAACATCCACTTCCTGCTCAGCGGATACCTCTTCTACTGGGTGGTCATCGGCATCGACCCGAAACCGCGCCCGGTGCAGCCGCTCACCAAACTGGCGATGGTCTTCGGCTCGCTGCCCTTCCACGCATTCTTCGGCATCGCGTTGATGAGCATGACGACCGTGATGGGCGGTTGGTTCTTCCGTGGACTCGGACTCGGCTGGAACTCCGATCTGCTCGGGGATCAGCGCACCGGGGGCAGCTTCGCCTGGGCAAGCGGCGAGGTGCCCTTGGTCGTGGTGATGCTCGCTTTACTCATCCAGTGGTCTCGCAGCGACGCCCGGCTGGCCAAGCGCACCGATCGCGCCGCCGACCGCGACAATGACGCCGACCTCGCCGCGCACAACGCCATGTTCGCCGAACTGGCGAAACGAGATCGCGAGGTGCGCAAGTGAATTGCGGGCAAACCGCAAGCGGAGGAATTCGGGTCGACGGGTGTTGAGCGGATCGGGTCGTCCTCGGGCACGATGGAACCGAGACCCGAGATGTCGGCGGATCGTCGATCGTGAGTGAGCGGAAATTTGGCTGTATCTGAACCAGGCACCGGCGCCGACCACGGCATCGGATGCGGCTCCCGCCGCGCGGAATCGTCGTGAGCGAGCGGGCACACGTGGTGAACGAACGTGGTGCGGTCGACTCGGATCCGGTCGAACCGGAGGCGAGCGCACGGGTGTCGCGTACGGACGTACGGGCCGCGCGCAAACGGCTGGCAGGCCGCATCCGCAAGACACCGGTCTTCCATACCTCCGTCGTCGGGCCGAACGGCCCGGTGCCGGTGACGCTGAAACTCGAATACCTCCAGCACGGTGGCACCTACAAGGTCCGGGGCAGCTACAACACGCTGCTCGGGTCTGCGGTGGTGACCGAGCGCGTCGTCATCGCCTCCGGCGGGAATGCCGGGATCGCCGCGGCCGTGTCGACCGCACAGCTCGGTATCGCGTGCACGGTCGTGGTGCCGGAGTCGGCGCCACATCACAAGGTGGCCGCCATGTGGTCGCACGGTGCGGAGGTGCTCTGGCACGGCGCGACCTATGCCGAGGCGTACCGATACGCCGGTGATTTCGCGGCCGAGCGCGGGTCGACGCAACTGCACGCCGAGGATCTTCCCGCGGTCGTCGCGGGCGTGGGCGTGGTTGGGCTCGAACTCGAGGATCAGGTGCGCGGCAGGCCGCCGGTGCTGATCGCGGTGGGTGGCGGTGGGCTGGTCGCGGGTGTCGCGGCGGCGCTCGGACGCCGGCGACAGGTCATCGGGGTGGAGCCGGCGGGACTGCCCGCGCTGCACACCGCGCTCGGCGTCGACCGTCCCGTCGCGCTGCCGAGCGCCGATGCGCTCACGGCCGATCGGATCGGCGCGGTGAGCCTCGGTATCGCGCGTCATCACGGTGTGCGCTCGCTGCTGGTCAGCGATGACGCGGTCGTCAGCGCGCGCGACTATCTGTGGCGGGAATTCCGTATCGTCGTCGAGCCCACCGGGGCGACGGCGCTGGCCGCGATCCACAGTGGCGTGTACGTCCCGCCGCCGGGGGAGCGTCCGGTGGTGGTGCTGTGCAGTGCGAACACCGAGGTCGCCGCGCCCTGAGCCGGTGATCGAAGCGGGCGCTGTCCACATGCGGGAGGTTGTGCACATTCCGCGCGCCCGGCCCCCGCTCGGGCGCCGGACAGGTCAGGCTGGAAGGACCTCGCGAACAGGGGCGGACAGCACCGGCGCCGCGGGCGCCGGTGCGGATGTGAAGGGGCGCAATCATGTACGAAGCAATGGCGACAGTGATCGGCACCGTGGTCACCCATCCGACCAAGCGGGAGCTCAATTCGGGCGAGCAGGTGCTGACCTTCCGCATGGCGAGCAATTCGCGCCGGTTCGACCAGGCCAGCGGGCAATGGGTCGACAACGGGACGTTGTTCCTCACGGTCACCTGCTGGCGGCGCCTGGTGGACGGGGTCGAGGCGTCCATCCGGCGCGGCGATCCGATCGTGGTCTACGGGCAGTTGCGTTCGCACGAGTACCGCACCAGGGACGGCGTCGAGCGCCGCGACCTGGAGATGCGGGCCAGTGCCGTCGGTCCTGATCTCACTCGGTGCACCGCGCGGGTGATCCGGTCATCGGAGACCGCCGCCGAGGCGGGCGGCGTCATACGGAATACTTGTGACGGATCGAGCGCTGAACACGGTGCACGCGTCGGACGTGGCCTGGGGGAGACCGCAGCGACCGTGCCTTCCGCATCTACCCGGAGCGCCGAACCGGAGCCGGTGGACGCCTGAATCACGGGAAACAAGCACCGTGAACAGCGCGGATATCGCCCGGCGGCACTCAGGCGCCCGGCCCGAATCGACCCCGGCGCGGTGGGTGGCGCTGCCCGAGTCCACCGTTCCCCAGACCGATAGGCTTCTGTGTATGGCTGAGTTCATCTACCAAATGAAGAAGGTTCGCAAGGCGCACGGCGACAAGGTCGTGCTCGACGATGTCACCTTGAACTTCCTTCCCGGCGCCAAGATCGGTGTTGTCGGCCCGAACGGCGCGGGTAAATCCACCGTGCTGAGGATCATGGCCGGATTGGACCAGCCGAACAACGGTGACGCCTTCCTGGCGCCGGGCGCCACGGTCGGCATCCTCCAGCAGGAGCCGCCGCTCAACGAGGAGAAGACGGTCCGCGGCAATGTCGAGGAGGGCCTCGGCGAGATCAAGGTGAAGCTGGATCGCTTCAACGAGATCGCCGAATTGATGGCCACGGACTACTCCGATGAGCTCATGGAGGAGATGGGCAAGCTCCAGGAGGATCTCGACCACGCCGATGCCTGGGATATCGACTCCCAGCTCGAGCAGGCCATGGACGCCTTGCGCTGCCCGCCGCCGGACGAGCCGGTCACCAAGCTCTCCGGTGGTGAGCGCCGACGGGTCGCACTGTGCAAGCTGCTGCTGAGCAAACCCGATCTGCTACTGCTCGACGAGCCGACCAACCACCTCGACGCCGAGTCGGTGAACTGGCTGGAACAGCATTTGGCGCAGTATCAGGGCGCGGTCCTCGCGGTCACCCACGACCGGTACTTCCTGGACAACGTCGCGGGCTGGATTCTCGAACTCGACCGTGGCCGGGCCTACCCCTACGAGGGCAACTACTCCACCTACCTGGAGAAGAAGGCCGAGCGGCTCGAGGTGCAGGGTAAGAAGGACCAGAAACTCCAGAAGCGACTCAAGGAAGAACTCGCCTGGGTGCGCTCGGGCGCCAAGGCGCGTCAGGCCAAGAACAAGGCGCGTCTGGGTCGGTACGAGGAGATGGCGGCCGAGGCCGAGAAGCACCGCAAGTTGGACTTCGAGGAGATACAGATCCCGGCGGGTCCCCGTCTGGGCAGCGTGGTCGTCGAGGTCTCGCATCTGGACAAGGGCTTCGGCGATCGTCAGCTCATCAAGGACCTGTCGTTCACCCTCCCGCGCAATGGCATCGTCGGCGTGATCGGCCCGAACGGTGTCGGTAAGACCACGCTGTTCAAGACCATCGTCGGCCTCGAACAGCCCGACAGCGGCGAGGTCAAGGTCGGTGAGACGGTCAAGCTCAGCTACGTCGACCAGAACCGCGCGGGAATCGACCCGAAGAAGAACGTCTGGCAGGTCGTCTCCGACGGGCTCGATTTCATCGAGGTCGGAAATCAGGAGATGCCCTCGCGCGCCTACGTCAGCGCCTTCGGCTTCAAGGGCCCGGATCAGCAGAAGCCGGCGGGCGTGCTGTCCGGCGGTGAGCGCAACCGCCTCAACCTCGCGCTCACCCTCAAGCAGGGCGGTAATCTGATCCTGCTCGATGAGCCGACCAACGACCTCGACGTCGAGACGCTCGGTTCGCTGGAGAACGCGCTCGAGCAGTTCCCCGGCTGCGCTGTGGTCATCTCCCACGACCGCTGGTTCCTCGACCGCACCTGCACCCACATTCTCGCGTGGGAAGGCGATGTGGACAACGAGGCCAAATGGTTCTGGTTCGAGGGCAACTTCGAGGCGTACGAGGCGAACAAGATCGACCGTCTCGGCCCGGAAGCGGCGCGCCCGCACCGGGTTACGCATCGAAAGCTGACGCGCGACTGATCGTCGGAGGCCGGGGCGTCGCGCGTGCGACGCCCCGGGCCGACCGGCCACGCACCACCGATGTGATGTGCGGCCGAGGGGGTGCATCGGACTCGCCGCGGCAGGGTTACGCGGACATCCTCCACTACCCGTGGGTACTGGATAGGGTGGGTTACGTGCATGCGCAGGCGCGGTCCGGGCAGTGGGTGGTTCCCACTTCCGACTCGCCGTCATGACAGTTGTCGGATCCGAAGGATGCTGGGTCGAGCGCGTGGACTTGGCTACTCTGTGGCGAACTCCGAAATCGTGGTGAACACCCTGGCATTCAAAGGGATTTCACCCCTTGGTTTCCGACGCGCAGCTACCCTCGGACCGGCGTCGCTTTGTTACGGAACCGAATCCGAGGGAGTTGGCGAAAAATGACGGTCTCGTCCGAATTGTCCAGCGCGGCGTGGGCCGCGGGACTGCCGCAGTCACTGCGCGGCGATCTCGCGACGCTCGAGGAGGCGTATTTCCGCCACGTCGACGCGGGCGATGTGGACTGCGCGATCACCGGGATCACCCAGATCTTTCGGCGACACCTGGAATTGGCGATGGCGCGTCCGAGTGGACGGGCACTCGTCCGGGTGTATCACCCGGACGACGGTTCCGGACTCGGCGCCGCCGTTCAACTCGTCACCGACGACATGGCGTTGCTGGTGGAATCTGTGACCTCGTCGCTGACCCGCATGGGGGTCGGCATCAGCGAGATCATCCACCCGATCTTCGAGGTCGAACGCGACGAGGAGGCGCGGCTCGTGCGGGCCGCGCCGCACGAAGTGGACGGCAACGGCGAGATGGGCACGCGTGAATCGTGGATGCATCTGCAACTACACCCCTCCACCACCGACCAACTCCTCGATCGGATCGAACAGGCGATGCCCGTCGTCGTCACCGACGTCCGCCAGGTCAACAGCGATACCGTCGCCATGAAGTCGGTGCAGAGCACCCTCGCCGACCAGCTCGATCGGGCCGCCGAATCGGGTGGCGCGCCGTTCTCCGCCGCCGATCTCGAGGACACCGCGAATCTGCTGCGCTGGCTCGCCAGCGGCAACTTCACCGTACTCGGCTACGCGCGCTACCGACTCGACGACGACACCGGGCAGACCGTCTGCAACGCGCTGCCCGGCACCTGCCTCGGCGTGTTGCGCCCCGATGTCGGCACGGACTTCCGGGTGCCCATCCACGACGGTAAACGTCCGCTGCTCATGCTCACCCAGGGCCTGGTACCGGCGACGGTGCACCGTTCGGTGTATCCGTACTTCATCGGTGTCGCCGACTTCGACGAATCCGGCGCGGTCGTCGGCGACCACCTGTTCATCGGCGTGTTCACCGTCACCGCCGTGCACGAGAACGTCCTCGACATCCCGGTGATCGCCCGCCGGGTGCGTGCGGCCATCGAACAGAGCGGTTTCGATCTCGACTCGTTCTCCGGCCAGGCGATGCTCGAGGTCATCCAGTCCTTCCCGCGGACCGAACTGTTCTCCTCCGATGCCGAGACCATGCGCCGCACCGCGACGGCGGTACTCAATGTGGGCCTGCGCAGACAGGTCAAGCTGTTCATGCGCGCCGACCGCTACGGCCGCTTCGTGGCCTGCCTCGTGTATCTGCCGCGTGACCGCTACACCACTCGGGTGCGACTCGAGATGCAGGACATCCTGGTTCGCGAACTCGGCGGCGTCTCCATCGATTATTCGGCGAGGGTCAGCGAGAGTGAGCTCGCCAGCGTCTATTTCACGGTGCGGCTGCCCGATGCCGATCTGCGCGGCCCGCGTGAGACACCCGCTCCCGCCGACACCTCCGAACCCAACCGGCTGCGTATCCAACGCCTGCTCGCCGAGGCGAGCACTACCTGGGACGACCACCTCAACGATCAGCACAACCTCGCGCCGGTCGTCGATCCGGCGGCGGTGCGCCGCTATGCCGAGGCGTTTCCCGAGGGCTACAAGCAGGATTTCGAACCCGCGCGCGCGCTCGGCGACATCGCCCGCCTCGAGCGGCTGTCCGAGGGTTCGATCGTGCAGCACCTATACCGCAGACCGGGAGCGGCGCCCGGTTCCTGGCGGTTCAGTCTCTTCATCGGCGGCACCGGAATCTCACTGAGCCAGGTGCTGCCGGTATTGCAGAGTCTCGGCGTCGAGGTCGTCGACGAGCGGCCGTACCGCATCCTGCTGGATTCGCCGGGTGAACCGGCCGTCGAACAATGGATCTACGACTTCGGCGTGCTCGCGCGCCCGGAATTGCTGCGCAGTTCCCTGGACCGGGACCTCGACGCCGAACTGCTCGAATCCTCGGCCCGCGCGGATACGCTCGAGGCGGAGGTCCGCGGTCTGCGCGAGCGCTTCACCGAGGCATTCGAGGCCATGTGGTACGGGCACGCCGAGGCCGACGGACTCAACGAACTGGTGCTGCGGGCGCGGTTGTCGTGGCGGGCGGTGTCGATCCTGCGTACCTACGCGAAATACCTTCAGCAGGCCGATTTCCCGTACAGCCAGGCCAATATCTCTCGCGTACTGCTCACCTACCCGGACGCGGCCCGGCTGTTCGTCGAATTGTTCACCGCCCGGTTCGATCCCGACACCTCCTCGGCCGAGCACGCCGAGGATCTGGAATCCCATGTGCGCGCTCGTATCGATGAGGTGGTGAGTCTGGATGCCGACCGCATCCTGCGCGCCATACTCGGCCTGATCAAGGCCACCCTGCGCACCAACTACTACGTCACCGACCCCGAGGGCGTGTCGCGCGAGCACATCTCGATCAAGGTCGAACCTCGCGAGATCGTCGAATTGCCCAGGCCCCGGCCGCAATTCGAGATATTCGTATACTCGCCCCGGGTGGAGGGCGTGCACCTGCGGTTCGGCGCCGTCGCTCGTGGCGGACTGCGCTGGTCGGATCGCCTTGAGGATTTCCGCACCGAAATCCTCGGCCTGGTCAAGGCGCAGGCGGTCAAGAACGCGGTCATCGTTCCGGTCGGCGCCAAAGGCGGTTTCGTGGTGAAACAGCCGCCCGCGGCTACCGGTGACCCGGTAGCCGACCGGCAGGCGCTCGGCGCCGAGGGCGTGGCCTGCTATCGCACCTTCATCTCGGGTCTGCTCGATCTCACCGACAATGTCGACCGGGTCACCGGCGCGGTGCTGCCGCCCGCCCGCGTGGTGCGCCGCGACGGCGACGACACCTATCTGGTCGTCGCCGCCGACAAGGGCACGGCCACCTTCTCCGACACCGCCAACGAGGTCGCGAAGCGCTACGGCTTCTGGCTGGGCGACGCCTTCGCTTCCGGCGGTTCGGCGGGATACGACCACAAGGCGATGGGTATCACGGCCAAGGGTGCGTGGGAGAGCGTCAAACGTCACTTCGCCGAGATGAACGTCGACACCCAGAGCCAGGATTTCACCGTCGTCGGCATCGGCGACATGAGCGGTGATGTCTTCGGCAACGGCATGCTGCTCTCCGAACACATCCGCCTGGTCGCCGCCTTCGACCACCGGCACATCTTCCTGGACCCGAATCCGGATGCGGCGAGCTCCTTCGTCGAACGGCAGCGCATGTTCGCCCTGCCCCGCTCGTCCTGGGCCGATTACGATACCTCGCTGATCAGCGAGGGCGGCGGCGTCTGGGATCGCACGGTGAAGTCGGTGCCGATCAGCGCGCAGGCGCGGGCGGCGCTCGGACTGGCCGACGACGTCACCTCCCTGTCGCCCCCGGAACTGGTGCGCGCCATCCTGCTCGCGCCGGTGGGTCTGCTGTGGAACGGCGGTATCGGCACCTATATCAAGGCGTCGACCGAGACCAACGCGGAGGTCGGCGACAAGTCCAACGACCCGGTCCGTGTGGACGGAAACCAGTTGCGGGTCAAGGTGATCGGTGAGGGCGGCAACCTGGGCGCCACCGCGCTCGGCCGTATCGAGTTCTGCCGTCACGGCGGCAAGATGAATACCGACGCGCTCGACAATTCGGCCGGTGTGGACTGCTCCGACCACGAGGTCAATATCAAGGTGCTCCTCGACGGTGTGGTCAGCAGTGGTCTGCTGCCCGAACCCGAGCGCAATCCGCTGCTGGCTTCCATGACCGACGAGGTCGCGCGGATGGTGTTGCGCGACAACGTGTCCCAGAACTTCCTCATGGGCATCTCCCGGTACGAGGCGCCGCGCATGCTCAATGTCAGCCAGCGTGTCATCGAGGATCTGGAACAGCGGCGCGGCCTCGACCGCGAGCTGGAGGCGCTGCCGTCCGACGCCGCGATCAAGCGGCGGCACGAGGAGGGTACCGGCCTGACCTCACCGGAGCTGGCCAATCTGATGGCGCACGTGAAACTTTCGCTCAAGACCGATCTGCTCGACTCCGAATTGCCGGACATGTCGTACTTCGCCAGCCGGTTGCCGGACTACTTCCCCTCCGCGATTCGGACCCGTTTCGGCGCGGCCATCAAGAAGCACCGGCTGCGCCGGGAGATCGTTACCACGATGATCGTCAACGAGATGGTCGACTACGGCGGGATCACCTACGCCCATCGGCTCAACGAGGAGATCGGCGCCAGCGCCTCCGACGCGGTGCGTGCCTTCGCTGCGGCGGGCTCGATCTTCGACCTGCACACCATGTGGGCAAGGATTCGTGAGTCCGACACCTCCACGTCGGTGCGCGACGCATTGGAATTCGAGACCAAACGCACCCTGGACCGAGCCTCGCGCTGGCTGTTGAGCAACCGCCCCCAGCCGATCGCGGTCGGCGCGGAGATCAATCGGTACAGCCGAGGCGTGCGGGAGTTGGCGCCGAAGGTGCCGGGCTGGTTGCGCGTGCACCATGTCGCAACCGTCACCGATCACGCCTCGGAACTGATCGCCCAGGGCGCGCCGACGGATCTGGCCACGGAGGTCTTCGCGCTGCTGAACCAGTTCCCACTGCTCGACGTGCTCGATATCGCCGACATCACCGATCGTGACGGTGACGAGGTGGGCGCGCTGTACTACGCGCTCAACGATCACCTCAAGATCGACTGGCTGCTCGAGGCCGTCACCCACCTCGAACGTGGCGACCGCTGGCATGCGCTGGCCCGGTTGGCGCTGCGCGACGACATGTACAGCTCGTTGCGGTCGCTGACCCTCGACGTGCTCTCCGCCGGTGATCCCGAGGAGACCGCCGACGAGAAGATCGCCTACTGGGAGTCCAAGAACCAGTCCCGCCTCGGCCGTGCCCGCGCGGCACTGTCGGAGCTGTTCGAATCCGGGGCCCATGATCTGGCGACGCTGTCGGTGGCGGCGCGGCAGGTGCGCAGCATGGTCAGCGGTGTGGGGGCGCAGTCCGAACGCTGAACCGGACCGCGGTACGGCTCGGCCCGATCGCCGAGCCGTACCGCACAGGGCTGATGGTGCGGGCGTGCCCCGCGGTGATCGACCCGCCGGACGTTGCCATACTGGTCGGTGATCGAGTCCGGCGACCACGGTCTCGCTCCGCTGTACGGCCGCAATGTGGCGGCCGCGACGCGGGGTGGGTCGGGCGCCCAATCGGAGGTGTCACGGTGACGAGTTCTGTGAACGGTAGGGGGAGCGGCGAAGGGGGAGCCGGCGTGCTGCCCAGGCGCTTTCACGCCAAGGTCGAGATCCGGTGGTCGGATATGGACGTGTTCCAGCACGTCAATCACGCCCGCATGGTGACACTGTTGGAGGAGGCCCGCATTCCCTGGTTGTTCGAGGATGGCAGACCCACCGCCTCGCTGCGTGAGGGCTGCGTACTCGCCGATCTGCGGGTGCGCTACCGGGGCCAGTTGCGCCACGAAGACACCCCGCTCGATATCGCCATGTGGATCGAGCAGATCCGGGCGGTCGACTTCACCGTCGGCTACGAGGTGCGCGCCAACGGCGCCGCCGAGGAGTCCGCACCCGCGGTGCTCGCTTCCACCCAGATCGCCGCCTTCGATATCAAGACCCAGCGACTGCGCAGGCTCTCCGACGCCGAGCGCGGGTACCTGGCCGAATGGATGGATCGCTGAACGAGGCCGCGGAACAGCGCTGAACCTACTGGCGTGACGATGACAGGACCGTTCTAGATGGTGTCCGAGCAGCGCGTGCTGTACGTGACCGATCCGGCCGAACGCGAAAATCTGGCCACCTTCCTGACCCGTGCCATCCGGCTCGACCCCGCCGTGGTAGTGCGGTTGCGCAGACGGGGCGACCGGTACGTCTCGGCCTGGGTCGGCACCGGATTCGAGGCGCTGGCGGTGCGCACGGTACTGGCCGAACTCGGCGTCGACGACGTGACCATCGGTGCGGATCTGGTGCTGGCGGGTCTCGGCTCGGGCAGCCCGATCGACCTGGGCTATTCGATGGATTCGGCCTGGCGTGGTGCCCTGCCGCCCGCCGATGGCTTCGCCCACATCGATGACGTGCCTGCCCGCTCCCTGGTGGAATTGGCCGAACGCGGCGCCGAGTTGGCCAAGGAACACGGCAGTTCGCACGGCCCGCCCGCATCCCTGCTGGACCAGACGGTCCTGACCGCCACGGCGGACAATGCCTCGGTGGAAGTCCCCATGCGAGTCGTGTTCGCGCTCACCGCAATGGATTTCATCCCCCATTCGGGCGACAAGACCGAGGCCCGGCGCATCCCGCCCACCGAGATAGTCCGGGTCCGCGCCACCGCGACCTGGCTGCGTCTCGACGCGCGCTATGGATCGGTGGCCCGCCGCCGAGGCGGCGCCATCCCCCTGACCCCGAACTGACCGGTAGGCATTTGCCGGTATCGGGCACCTCGCCACCGCGAGGTGCAATCCCTCGCCGCCCGAACCGGCGGTGCGGGCACGGGAGCGGCGCATTGCCTCGGTGCGGATACGGCGAAGAACCCGACCGGTGGAGTCACGCGGGCATTCGCGACCCGGATTTCGCTGACGTGGCATAACCCGCCGAGCACCGAACCTCCCGGCGACTCACGAGGCGCCGAGTAGGCGCAGGAGTGCCGTGATCGCGGCCGCGGCCACGGCCGCTTGGCCACCCGGCCATGCTCGCGAATCCGATCCGCACATCACGGGGGTCGTCGAACATGTGCTGCTCGCGGCGGGGCGGGCGCTGGTCGGCCCGAGTGCGGCCCCGGTGGAACTCGAGCCGGGCGACTACATCGCCTATCCCGGCGACGCGCCGCACCTCTTCGAGGCGCTGGCCGCCGGGACCTGGGCGACGCTGGTCGTCGAGTACACCTGAGTGTCAGGCCGCGCCCTCGCCGAGGTACTGCAACCACACCGGGTCGAGTTCGGCGGTGGTGGACAGCAGCCGCCAGTGCGGACCCTTGGGCGAGACCAGGGGCGCCCGCAGGGTCCAGCCCAGTTCGCTGAGCAGTTTGTCGGCCTTGCGGTGGTTGCACGGTGCGCAGCTGGCGACGCAGTTCTCCCAGGAGTGCTCGCCGCCGCGGCTGCGCGGAATGACGTGGTCGATGGTCTCGGCCTTGCCGCCGCAGTAACCGCAGCGGTAGCGGTCACGGTGCATGAGGGCGGCTCGCGTCATGGGAACGCGGGCGCGATAGGGGACGTGCACGTAGTTGCGCAGTCGGATGACGGATGGAATCGCGACCTCGGCCGCGGCGGAATGGACTACCGGACCCTCGTCGTTGTGATGGACGGCGTCGGCTTTGTCGCAGATCAGCAGGATGACCGCGCGACGAGCGGACAATGCGGTGAGCGGCTCGTAGGTGGCGTTCAGAAGCAACACCCGGCGCTTCAACCAGTTGACGGTCTCGGTGGGAATCGAAGTCAGGTGCGGACCGTGATGGACGGTCTCGGCGGGGCGATGCGCCCCCGGATGATGGTCGGACAAAATGTGCAGCGGAGTGGCCCCCGACCCACGACTGTGGACGTCGGCGGGCTGGAGTTGTCGGTGTGCCCTGACCTCGTGTGATCGGCCGTGCCGCTGCTTCATGGGGACCTCCGCTGGGACTGCTCCCCAGTTGACCACGGAAACCGGCCGATTGCACGGTGATTTCGCACAATGTTCGGTTAACTGCTGCTGAAGCGCCGCCGCGAGGCCAAGTGCGGGCGAGCGGGCACAATGGACGTCGGTGGATTCGGCGAGGGAGAGGATCAGATGAGCACGGGCGAGCAGACGGCGACTTCGTTCTACGACGCGGTCGGCGGTGCGGAGACCTTCCGGCGAATCGTCGCCGCGTTCTACCGCGAGGTGGCCGCCGACGAGGTGCTGCGTCCGCTGTATCCCGAGCAGGATCTCGGCCCGGCCGAGCGGCGGTTGCGCATGTTCCTCGAACAGTACTGGGGCGGTCCGCGCACCTATTCCGACGAACGCGGGCATCCGCGGCTGCGGATGCGGCACATGCCGTTCAAGGTCGGTCCGATCGAGCGCGACGCGTGGTTGCGGTGCATGCGCGTCGGCGTTGCCGAGATCGAGCCCGAGGTCCTCGACGACGAACACCGCAAGGCGCTGCTCGACTATCTGGAGATGGCGGCCCATTCCCTGGTGAACTCCCCGTTCTGAGGGCCGCAAAGCGGGCGGACGACACCGCGCAGAACGTGACGCATATCGCGATTTCGCGGTGGCGGTGAATTCGCTGATATATGGGATCCGGCGCTGCGTCGAGGGGGGTTGCGGTGGTGCGGCGGGTGTGACCCGGCTACCTGCTGTGCGAGCGCGGCGACGCTGACGGTTTGCGGGATTTCGATGTTATGGCGTTGCCTGAGAGAATTCGGTGAAATTCTTTGGCACTATTGCGGACGTGACAGAATCACCAGCCGCGCCGGTGGAGGGCAACGCGCCGGTTGACGGCCAAGGACAACCGTGGTGGCGTTCGGCCGTGTTCTACCAGGTCTACCCCCGATCCTTCGCGGACTCCGACGGCGACGGCGTCGGCGACCTCGGCGGTGTCAGAGAGAAGCTGGGGTATCTGGAACTGCTCGGTATCGACGCGCTGTGGATCTGCCCGGTCATGCGCTCCCCGATGGCCGACGGCGGTTACGACGTGGCCGACCCGCGCGATATCGATCCGCTGTTCGGCGGGATGGCCGCGATGGACGCCCTGATCGCCGACGCGCACGGGCGCGGCATCAAGGTCACCATGGATCTGGTGCCCAACCACACCAGTGATCAGCACCCGTGGTTCGCGGCCGCCGTGCAGTCCCCGCCCGGCAGCGGCGAACGCGCCCGCTACATCTTCCGCGACGGCCGCGGCCCCGACGGTTCCGAACCGCCCAACAACTGGCCCAGCATCTTCGGCGGCCCGGCCTGGACGCGCGTCACCGAACCCGACGGCACGCCCGGTCAGTGGTACCTGCACATCTTCGCTTCCGAGCAGCCCGATCTGAACTGGGAGAATCCCGAGGTCATCGCCGATTTCGAGCAGACGCTGCGGTTCTGGCTCGACCGCGGCGTCGACGGTTTCCGCATCGACGTCGCGCACGGTATGGCCAAGCCGTCGGGACTGCCCGATATGGCCGCGGTGTCGACCAAGATGCTGGTGCACGACGACGACGATCCGCGGTTCAACAATCCCGGCGTACACGAGATCCACCGACGTTTCCGCAAGGTTCTCGACGAATATCCGCACGCGGTGTCCATCGGCGAGGTGTGGGTCGACGACAACACCCGTTTCGGCGAGTACGTGCGTTCCGACGAACTGCATCTGGCCTTCAATTTCCGCCTCGCCGAGACCCCGTTCGACGCCGAGGCCGTGCGTTCGGCCATCGACAATTCGCTGGACGCGGTGGCGCCGGTCGGGGCGACGCCGACCTGGACGCTGTCCAATCACGACATCGCGCGCGAGGTCACCCGCTACGGCGGTGGCCCGCGCGGTGTTGCCCGCGCCAAGGCCATGATGATGGTCGAATTGGCACTGCCCGGCACGGTGTTCCTCTACAACGGCTCCGAACTCGGATTGCCGAATGTGGACGATCTGCCCGAAGAGGTGCTCCAGGACCCGGTGTGGGAGCGCTCGGGACACACCGATCGCGGCCGTGACGGCTGCCGGGTGCCGCTGCCGTGGGAGGGCGACACCCCGCCGTTCGGCTTCACCTCGGCGGCGACCTCGTGGCTGCCCGCACCGCCGGAATGGGCCGCGCTCACGGTGGAGTCGCAGTTGGAGGAACTCGGCTCCACGGTGTCGCTGTATCGCATGGCGATCGAACTGCGCGGCGCTCGGCGCGAGTTCTCCGGCGCGAGCGTGGAGTGGTACGGCAGCCCGAAGGGATGTCTGGCCTTCCGCCGTCCGGGCGGGTTGATCTGTGTACTCAACACCACCGCGGGGCCGATTCCGCTGCCGCCGGGTGATGTGCTGCTGGCCAGCGCGGCCTTGGTGGAGGGTCAGCTGCCGCCGGACGCGGCCGCCTGGCTGACCTGATCCTCGACACGGATCGCTCCCGGTTCGACCGGGTGGATGATCTACTACAGCCGATCGGATACCGTTGCTTCGTGAGCATTCTCGAGACAGTGCTGATTTTCGGCGGCATTCCACTCGTGGTCTACGGCGCCATCGCCGGATTGTCGTATCTCGGTAAGCCACTGGCCGGTGACAAGCCGACCCATTTCGACCTCGGTCAGAAGTGGACTCAGCCGCCGGTCCTGTGGAGTGCGACCGACGAGGTGACCGGACACGGCCACCACGGTAGTGCCGGGGCGCACGGCGACCACGCCGCCATCGAAGCGTCCGCGGCGGATCTGATCGGAGGCCGGGCAAGTGGCAAGTTCTAATTGGCCCGCGGTGGTCGAATCCGACCTGCCGCACGGATACGCACTGACCAGCAGCGGTCGGGTCTCGGGGGTGCACGAGGCGGGCGATGTGTTCAAGGAGGTGCCGTTCAGCGACGACGAGCGGCTCGCCATGGACAATGTGCTCACCGAGGCCACCAGGGCCACCAAGGTGCGGTTCAACGTCTACATCGGCGACCTGGGGGCCGATCCGGCCGCGGGTGTGGACGCCATCTTCCCCGCGACCCCGGAGGCGGCCCGTTCGGTGCTCCTCGCCGTGTCGCCGAACGAGAAGGTCATCGAGGTCCGCTCCGGCAGCGAGGTGGCCGACCGCGCCAACGACCGCGTCTGCCAGCTGGGCGTCACCGCCGCGCTGAGCTCGTTCCGGCAGGGCGAGATGATCGACGGACTCGTCTCGGCGATTCGCGTCATGGCGGCCGCGATCGGGCGCTGAGCGAAGGATAGCGTTCGGGGTGGATCGGCTCGTGGGAGCCGATCCACCCCGTTTCGCTCTTACCGGGCGTCGAAGGCGCGGGCCCGCAGTGCGCGTTCGATACCGGCCTTACCCTCGCTGACCAGGCGGCGCAGCGCGGGCGGGTGGTCGCCCGCGAGGAACTTGTCGGCGATGGCGACCGCCTCCTCGCTGATGGCCCACGCGGGATACAGACCGACGACCACGGTCTGGGCGACTTCGCTGGAACGCCGCTCCCACACACCCGGGATATCGGCGAAATACCGTTCGACGAAGGAACCGAGCAATTCGGCCTGTCCGGCGGGAGCGAAGCCGCCGACGATGGCGCGCGCGGTGATGTTGGGCACGGTGTCGTCGCCCATGACCGTCGCCCATGCCTTTTCCTTGACCTCCGCTATCGGACGCGCGGTGGCCGCCGCGGCGGCTTGGCGCTTGCCCGCGGCGGTGTTGTCGTTGGCGAGTTCGCCGTCGATGACGGGGGTGTCGAGGCCGTCGGCGTCTATGCGGCCCGCGGCGGCCAGCGCGGCGACGATGCGCCAGCGCAGGTCGGTGTCGACCACGAGCCCGTCGAGTCCGGCGGGCTCGCCCTCGCGCAGCGCCGCCAGCGTGTCGAGGTGCCGCGGTTCGAGTTTCGCGCCGGTCAGGGCGTTGACGAAGGCCAGTTGACGGTCCGAACCGGGCTCGGCGGCGCGGGCGAGTTCGAGCAGCCGGTCGGCGAATGCGGGCCAGCCGGTCTCGGTCGCCCAGCTCGGATCGGCGTAGCTGCCGATGGCGGTATGCGCCTGCATGAGCAGCCGCTGTACCACGCCGATCTCCGATTCCGCCTCGATTCCGCGCTGGACGAGGCCGACGAAATCGCGGGCGCGCATCTCGGCCTGGCGGGTCATCTCCCATGCCGCCGACCACGCCAGGGTGCGCGGCAGCGGTTCGACGATCTGGTGGATGCGGTGCAGCACCACGTCGAGGGAATCCGGGTCGAGCCGGACCGAGCAGTAGGTGAGGTCGCCGTCGTTGACGAGCACGAACTGGCCGTTCTCGACTCCGACCAGCTCGGGCACCTCGGTGCGTTCGGCCGCCTCGAGGTCGAGTTCGACGCGGTGGGTGCGTACCAGCTTTCCGTCGCGCTCACCGTAGATGCCGATGGCGAGCCGGTGCACGCGGTACTCCCCGGCGCCGGGCCGCGCGCCCTCCTGGACGACGGCGAATCGGGTGAAGCGTCCGCCGGGATCGACCTCGAAATCGGGGCGCAGGATGTTCAGGCCGGTGGTCTTGAGCCACTGCGCCCCCCAGTCGGACAGGTCGCGACCGGAGGACTTCTCCAGCGCGGCCAGCAGGTCGTCGAAGGTCGCGTTGCCGTAGGCGTGGTCGGCGAAGTACGCGCGCAGTCCCGCGAGGAACGGGTCGAGCCCGACGTAGGCCACCAGTTGCTTGAGCACCGAAGCGCCCTTGGCGTAGGTGATTCCGTCGAAGTTCACCTCGACCGCCGCCAAGTCGGGGATGTCGGCGGCGATGGGGTGGGTGGAGGGCAGCTGGTCCTGGCGGTAGGCCCACGACTTCTCGACATTGGCGAAGGTGGTCCAGGCATTGGTGTACTCGGTGGCCTCGGACTGGCACAGCACCGAGGCGAAGGTGGCGAAGGACTCGTTGAGCCACAGATCGTCCCACCACTTCATGGTGACGAGATCGCCGAACCACATGTGCGCCATCTCGTGCAGGACGGTCTCGGCGCGGCGCTCGTAGGAGGCCCTGGTGACCTTGGAGCGGAAGACGTAGTCCTCGAGAAAGGTCACCGCGCCCGCGTTCTCCATCGCGCCCGCGTTGAATTCCGGCACGAACAGCTGGTCGTATTTGCCGAAGGCGTATGGCACGCCGAACTTCGCGTGGTAGAAGCCGAAACCCTGTTTGGTCTCGGTGAACAGCCGACCGGCGTCCATGTGCTCGGCCAGCGAGGCGCGGCAGTAGATGCCGAGCGGAATGGTGCCGTGGTCGTCGGTATAGGCGTCGGTCCACTGCGCGTAGGGTCCCGCGATCAGCGCGACCAGATAGGTGCTCATGCGCGGGGTGGTGCGGAACAGGTGGTGGCCGGGTTCGGCGCGCACGGTCTCGACCACCGCGCCGTTGGAGATGACATGCCAGGTCGGGTCGGCGGTGACCGATATGTCGAAGGTGGCCTTGAGGTCGGGCTGGTCGAAGCAGGCGAACATGCGCTTGGCGTCGGCGGTTTCGAACTGCGAGTACAGGTAGACCGCGCCGTCGGCGGGGTCTACGAACCGGTGCAGACCTTCGCCGGTGTGGGAGTACTCGCAGTCGGCCTCGACCACGAGTTCGTTGCGCCCGGCAAGGTCGTCCAGGGGGATGCCGGTCGACTCGTCGTAGTCCGACACATCGAGCGCGACGCCGTTGAGCACGGCCGAGCGCACCCCGCGGGCGACGATGTCGATGAAGGTGCTCGCCCCCGGTGTCGCCGTGAAGGCGACCGTGCTGCGTGAGAAGAAGGTCTGCTCACCCGGTTTCCCCGACCCGTCGGTCAGGTCGAGTTCGATGCGGTAGTTCTCGACCTGCACCGTGGCGGCGCGTTCTATCGCCTGTTCGCGAGTCAGGTTGGGTGCGGACATGAGGCTCCTTCGTGGTCGAAGAACGGCGCGGGCGCCACGCATACTGCCACCAGCGCGGTGCGGCGCGCGCGGAAGTTTCCCGCCAACCCTATCGGTGCGCGGCGTACTCGTGTCGCCTCGCCGCATCGCCCGTGCGCCGCGCCGCGAGCGGGCCCGCGCGGCGGCGGTATCGTTGCCGTTCGGCGCGGCTACACCAGTGAGGATTCGGAGGCTCGACGTTGAAGCATGTGCACGCCGGAAAGGTGCGCGACCTGTACGAGGACGGCGACAGCCTGCTGCTGGTCGCCTCGGACCGGGTCTCGGTCTACGACGTCGTGTTGCCGACGCCGATTCCTGACAAGGGCGCGCTGCTGACCCAGCTGTCGAACTGGTGGTTCGACTTCTTCGCCGATATCCCCAATCACGTGCTCTCCACGACCGATGTGCCCGCCGAATTCGCGGGCCGCGGGATCAGGGTGAAACCGCTGCGGATGATCCAGGTGGAATGCATCGCCCGCGGCTATCTGACCGGCGGCGGACTCCAGGAGTACCGCAGGACCGGCACGGTCTCCGGCATCGCGTTGCCGCCGGGGCTGCGCGACGGTGACAAGCTGCCCGAACCGATCTTCACCCCGTCGACCAAGGCCGCCGAGGGCCACGACGAACCGATCACCTTCGATGACGTGGTGCGTCAGGAGGGGTGCGAGGTCGCCGAGAAACTGCGCGACACCACCCTCGACCTGTACGTGCGCGGGGCCGAGCACGCGGCGCGCAACGGGGTCATCATCGCCGACACCAAGGTCGAGTTCGGCTGGGACGGTGATGTTTTCACCCTCGGTGACGAGGTGCTCACCTCGGATTCCTCGCGCTTCTGGCCCGCCGACGAGTGGGAGCCCGGCCACGCCCAGCCCTCCTTCGACAAGCAGTTCGTCCGCGACTGGGCGACCTCGACCGGCTGGGACAAGGAACCGCCCGGCCCGGAGATTCCGGCCGAGGTCGTCGCGGCGACCCGGGGCAAATACGTCGAGGCATACGAGCGCATCACCGGTCGCGCCTGGACGCGGCCCTAGGGTCGGGCCGTATCCGTCGGCGACATCTGCGCGGGCGCGGAGATAGCCGATCCGAACTACGACGTGCGTCTCACCATCCGCCTACTGCTCGACGGTTGCCGACGGTAGCCGTGCCGCCCTACCGGTTGTCGAGCAGATCGGACAGCCGGTCCAGATAGGGCCGTTGACCCTTGCCGAGTTTGTCGTGCGCGGTGGCCAGGTCGAACCAGGCGGCGCGGTCGAGCTCCGGGAATTCGGCCATGCGCCCCGAGCGCGGCGGCCATTCCATCTCGAAGGTGCCCGGGACCACCGCCTCCGGGTCGAGGTCACCTTCGACCGCCCATACCAGCACCGTCTTGTGACCCGCGCCGGACCCGTAGCGGACCTCGCCGAGCGGCAGCCATTCCCCATCCGGCACCGGCAGGCCCAGTTCCTCGGTGAACTCCCGGCCGGCCGCGGCGCGCGCGTCCTCCTCGGGGTTGTACTCGCCCTTGGGGATGGACCACGCGCCGTCGTCCTTCTTCGCGAAGTACGGTCCGCCCATATGCCCGAGAAGCACCTCGGTGCCGTTGCCGGTGGTCCGCCGGAACAGCAGGACGCCCGCACTGGTTTTGTCTGCCACGTCGTGCAGTCTGCCCGGCCGCGATCCGCGGGGGACCGCCGACCGGGCGACGACTCAGTCCGCGTCCGCACGGTCGCGCAGTTGGGCGGCGCGGATGGTGAGGTAGTCGCGTTCGGGCGTGCTGGTGGTGCGCGCGGCGGCGGCCGTGTAGGCGGCGACGGCGGCCGGATTGTCGCCCGCCATCTCGTACAGGTGTCCGCGCACCGCGGCGAGCCGGTGGCTGCCCGCGAGATCCGGCTCAACGGTATCGGTCAGCGCCAGACCCGCGGCCGGACCCTCGACCATGGCGAGGGCGACCGAACGGTTCAAGGTCACCAGCGGTGTGCCCGCGAGTCGTTCGAGCACCTCGTACAGCCGCAGGATCGAGGCCCAATCGGTGTCCTGCGGGCGCAGCGCCTGGGCGTGCACCGCGGCGATGGCGGCCTGCACCTGATAGGGCCCGGTCAGCCCGCGCGCCAAGGTCGCGGTGGTGAGCCGGATGCCCTCGGTGATGAGCGCGCGGTTCCACAGCCTGCGGTCCTGTTCGGCGAGCGGGACGAGTTCGCCGTGCGGTCCGGTGCGCGCCGCGCGGCGGGCGTCGGTCAGCAGCATGAGCGCGAGCAGACCCGTGGCCTCGGTGTCCTCGGGGACGAGGGCGTGCACGGCGCGGGTCAGGCGGATGGCCTCACCGGACAGATCGGTGCGGTGCAGGTCGGGGCCCGCGGAACTGGTGTGGCCCTCGGTGAAGATCAGATACAGCACGTGCAGTACCGGACCGAGCCGCCTGCGCAGGTCCGCGCCGTCCTCGAGGGTGGCGGCGAAGGGCCGGTCCAGGGCGGCCAGCCGTTTCTTGGCGCGGGAGATGCGTTGTGCCATCGTCGCTTCCGGCAGCAGGAAGGCGTGCGCGATCTCCGCGGTGGTCAGGCCGCCAACCGCGCGCAGGGTCAATGCGATGGAACTGGCCGTCGACAGGGCCGGATGGCAGCACAGGAAGTACAGCGACAAGGTGTCGTCGCGGTCGACGGTCTCCGCGTCGCGCACCTCGCGGTCGAATACCGCGGTCTCACGGCGGCGACGGGCGACCTCGGTGCGCACGGTGTCGGCCATCCGCCGCTGCGCCACCTGGATCAGCCAGCCGCGCGGATTGTCCGGCATCCCCTCGGCGGGCCATTGGGTGGCCGCCGCCAACATCGCCTCCTGGAGCGCGTCCTCGGCGGTGTCGAAATCGCCGAACCGTCGTACGAGCGCGCCGAGGACCTGCGGCGCGAGTGCGCGCAGCAGGTCGTCGGCAGTCGCGGCGGTGTCGATCACTACCGGGGGGCGGGCGCGCTCATGACCGCCCGTACCTCGATGTGCTCTCCGATCGGCGCGCCGCCGGGACCGGGGGCGGCCGAGGCGAGTGCGGCGATCTCGAGCGCCCGCTCCGGGCTGTCTACATCGACAAGCCAATATCCGGCCAGGAATTCCTTGGTCTCGGGAAACGGACCGTCGGTGACCACCGGCGCCGACCGGCCGTCGCAATTCACCACCCGCGCCTCCTCCGGGCCCGCCAGTCCCTGCGCGTCGACGAGTTCACCGCTCGCCGCCAGTTGCGCGCCGAGGGCCTTCTGGAATTCGATGTGCGCCACGATGTCCTCGGGTGCCCACTCGGTAATCGGGGTGTCGCAGTTGGCGGTCGCCCCATAGGTCTTCAGCAGCATGTATTTCATGATTCGGCTCCTTGCCGGTCGGCGCGCCCACGCGGCGCTCTCGGGGATAGGTCGGAACCGAGCGCGCGGTCTCGACATATCCGGTCGGCCGAATTCTCCGCGATTCGACGCGGGTTCACAGCGGCGTCGAGGCGTCCGCCAGCCGGTGTGGATCGACCGGTTCGCCCGCGACGACCAGCTCCTTGATCCGGTCGGTGACATCCCAGACATTGACGTTCATCCCCGCCAGCACCCGGTTGTCGGCGTCGAGCCAGAAAGCCACGAATTCGCGGCCGTCGCGGTCGCCGCGCACCACCACCCGCGCGTAATCGCCCGGTGCGGCGTATCCGGTGTATTCCATACCGAGGTCGTACTGATCGGTGAAGAAGTAGGGGAGCCGGTCGTAGGTCGCGGGTCGGCCGAGCATGGTTGCCGCGGCCACCGCGGGCTGGTTCAGCGCGTTCGCCCAGTGCTCCACTCGGATTCGGCGGTTCAGGATCGGATGGCGTTGTTCGGCGATATCGCCGACCGCGACGATATTCGGATCGCTGGTCGCCAGCGACTCGTCGACCAGCACGCCGCCGTCCACGTCCAGTCCGGCCGCGGCGGCCAGTTCGACATTCGGCCGCGCGCCGACCGCCATGAGAACCGCGTCCGCTTCGACGGTGCTGTCATCGCCGAGGCGCAGGCCGGTCGCGAGGATGGCTTCGCCACCGTCGCGGGTGGTGATCTCCTCGACCTTCGCGCCGAGTCGCAGGTCGACGCCATTGGCCCGGTGCAGGTCGGCGAAGACCGCGCCCATCTCCGGGCCGAGCGCGCCGAGCAGCGGCTGTTCGGCGGATTCGACGACGGTGACGCGCAGCCCGGCCCCGCGCGCCGCGGCGGCGACCTCGAGGCCGATCCAGCCCGCGCCGATCACCGCCAGGCTGGTGTCCTGACCGAACAATTCGATGAGGGTGTCGGAATCGTCGATGGTGCGCAGGGTGTAGACATTGGGCGCGTCCGCGCCGGGCAGCGGCAGGCGATTCGGGCTCGACCCGGTGGCCAGCGCCAATTTGTCGTAGGGCAGCGTGGAGCCGTCGGGCAGGGTGACGGTCTTGGCCGCGGGGTCGATGGCGGTGACCTCGGTGCCGAGTCGCAGGTCGATATGGTGGTCGCGGTACCACTGCGCGGGATCGACGGTGAACTCCGCCAGGCTCTTCTTACCGAGCAGGTGTTCCTTGGACAGCGGAGGTCGCTCGTAGGGCAGGTGCTCCTCGGCGCCGATCAAGGTGACGGTTCCGTCGAAATCGTTGTCCCGCAGTGCTTCCGCGAGTTTGGCCGCGGCCAGGCCGCCACCGACGATGACAAAACGACGCTGCGAGGTCATTGCGGACTCCTTCTCTGACGGATAACGGATTCCTGCCACCCGAGCGTACTGGGAGCCGCCCCGCCCGAACGCGGATCGAGCGGACCGGGAACGAATGGCGCCGCGATGTGGTTGCTTTCACTGACGGCGTCCCCGCCGCCACCCCGACGTACGCGAGTTTCGCGAAATCGAGAGGAACGCAAACCGTGACCGACACGGCCGGAAAAGACGTTGCCGACTTCTGGTTCGACCCGCTGTGCCCGTGGTGCTGGATCACCTCCCGCTGGATCCTCGAGGTCGAGAAGGTCCGCGATATCCAGGCCAACTTCCACGTCATGAGCCTCGCGGTGCTCAACGAGGGCCGCGACCTGCCGCCGCAGTACCAGGAACTGATGGCCGTGGGATGGGGCCCGGTGCGGGTCGCCATCGCCGCCGCCCAAGCGCACGGCGACAAGATCCTGTCGCCGCTCTACACCGCCATGGGTACCCGTATCCACGATCGCCGCGACGAGTACGAGCGCGAGGACCGCGCCGCCTCGCTGGCCGCGGTCATCGCCGATTCCCTCGCCGAGGTCGGATTGCCCGCCGAATTGGCGAGCGCCGCCCAGAGCACCGAATTCGACGCCGCGCTGCGCGAGAGTCACCACGCGGGCATGGACAAGGTCGGCAAGGATGTAGGCACGCCCACCATCCACGTCAACGGCGTAGCCTTCTTCGGCCCGGTGCTGTCGCGGATACCGCGCGGCGAGGAGGCGGGCAAGGTGTGGGACGGCGCGGTCGCCCTCGCCTCCTACCCGCACTTCTTCGAGCTGAAGCGGACCAGGACCGAAGCGCCGGCCTTCGACTGAGCTCATCCCGCGGTACGGCGCGAACGCCGCACCGCGGGTCGGTCAGTACCGTGGGGTGTCGGTCGGCGCCTGCCGATATCCCGGTGGCGGGGTGTGGGTTCCCGGCACGCCGTAGAACACGTCGCCGGGCGGTGAGGACGGATATCCGGCGATCGGATACCGGTAGCCGTCGGTGTGCGAGTACTGCGCGCCGGGGAAGGTCCCGTAGTGCCCGCTGGGCAGCGGATAGCCGCCGGGCGGGAACTGGTTCGGCGGAGCGAGCGGCGGTTTGGGACGCCACAGCAGCCGGCCGTGTCTGCCGCGGTCGCGCAGGGCCCACATGCGCCAGGTCAGGACCGGATGGCTGACCAGGCCGTTGTAGAGCCAGACGAAGAAGCCGCCCTCGGCGGGGGCCCGATCGGCCATCTCGTCGAATCCGACCAGTGCGTTGAGGTATTTGCCCCCGGCCAGGGTCCGCATCGCGCCGCGCGCGCCCTCGTGGTTGTAGCAGTAGCCGTGGTTGTCGGCGGTGTACTCCTGCGCGCGCTGCAACGATCCGCCCAGTATCGGCAGGTACGGCACCGTGTACATGCCCAGCCAGCGCCAGTAGGAGGCGTGGCCCGCGGCGATGTGGCCGACTTCGTGGCCGATGATGAACGCCAGCGCGTCGGGATCGCGCGCCGCGCCGCCGATTTCGAACAGGTCGCTGTTGACCGCGACGAAGCGGCGGAAGCCGTGTCCCGAGGCGAAGGCGTTGATCGCGCCGTTGCCGAGTACCACGTACGCCTCCGGCACCTTCGCCATGCCGAAGCGGGCCGCGGCCTCCACCACCATGCGATGGGCGTCGGGGAACTGGGTCGGGGTGATCTTGATTCCGCCCGTGCGCAGTGTCGCGTAGAGCAGGCCACGCTGCATCACCAGCACCAGCGGTGCGAGCAGCAGCGGGCCGGAGATCTCGATCGGTATCCAGCCGGCCAGGGTCAGCAGCAGGCCGAGCACGAAGAACATGGCCGTCAGCACCACGATCACCGCCAGCAGCGGAATCTCGAGTATGTGGCGGGCGGGCATGCCGAACGGGGACAGTCCGCGGGTCTGCTGGACGGGAACGGTGGGCGGTCGCGGAGCACTCGCGGTCGCGGGTGACTGGTAACCGGATATCCATCCGGGCGGTCCGACGGCAGGATTCCATCCCGCGAGGTTCGACACCGCCGGTTCGGCACCGGATTCGGTCACCGACGGGAAAGACTGCCGTTGAGCATCGGACTGCATGATATGAACTCTAGGCATTCCCCCGGCGGCGTCGTCCGTGGCGGGCCTGACACAATCGCTGCCATGCGCGTATACCTGGGTGCCGACCATGCCGGTTTCGAGTTGAAGAATCACGTCAAGACCCATCTGGAGCAGGCGGGCCACGAGGTCGTCGACTGTGGCGCTCTCGAATACGACGCACTCGACGACTACCCTGCCTTCTGCATCGACGCGGCGCGGCGCACCGTCGCCGATCCCGGCAGTCTCGGACTCGTGTTCGGCGGCAGCGGCAACGGCGAGCAGATCGCCGCCAACAAGGTGCCCGGCGCTCGCTGCGCGCTTGCCTGGAGTACGGAGACCGCACGGCTGGCCCGCGAACACAACAATGCTCAGCTGATCGGCATCGGCGGCCGTATGCACAGCACCGAGGAGGCGCTCGCGATCGTCGACGCTTTCGTATCGACTCCGTGGTCCGGTGAGGAACGTCACCAGCGTCGCATCGACATCCTCTCGGAGTACGAGAAGACGGGCGTGCCCCCGGCCGTGTGAGGTAGGTACGCATCCATGCCCGAAGGGCATACGCTGCACCGGCTGGCGCGGCAGCACCGGGAACGGTTCGTCGGCGGCGTGGTTCGGGTGTCGAGTCCGCAGGGTCGCTTCGCCGAGGGCGCCGCACTGGTCGACGGACAGGTGCTGGTGCGCTCGGAGGCGTACGGGAAACATCTGCTGCACCACTACGAATCCGGGTTGGCCGTGCACGTCCACCTCGGTCTCTACGGCAACTTTCACGATTCCGAACTACCGATGGGAGCGCCGGTCGGCCAGGTCAGGATGCGCATGATCGGCGCGGGCGGCGCGGGTGTCGGCTTCGGCACCGATCTACGCGGTCCGAGCGCCTGCGAGGTGCTTACCCCGCCGGAGGTCGAGGCGCTGACCGGTCGGCTTGGCGCCGACCCGCTGCGCCGGGACGCCGATCCTGACCGCGCGCTGTGCCGGATCGCACGCTCGCGCAGGCCGATCGGCGCACTGTTGATGGACCAGTCCGTGATCGCGGGAGTCGGCAATGTCTACCGCGCCGAAGTGCTGTTCCGACACGGTGTCTCGCCGTACCGGGAGGGTGCGGCGGTGAGTGCCGAACAGCGGCAGGCGATCTGGGCGGATCTGGTCGAGTTGATGCCGGTGGGCGTCATGACCGGCCGCATGCACGTGGTTCGTCCCGAACACGATCACGGCGAGCCGTCCTATGCACCGGACCGTCCGCGGACCTATGTCTACCGGCGGTCGGGCGCGGCCTGCCGGATCTGCGGCGCGACGGTGGCGCACGCGGTCATGGAGGGACGAAATCTGTTCTGGTGCCCCGGCTGTCAACCGGACTAGCCGACACGCGGGACACGGCGCGCCGCCGAGTGCCACGCACGGCCCGAGGGCGTCGCGGTCGAAACCGCGGGTTCATCGCGGTCGAAACTTCATTGCGGTCGAAACCGCGGGATCTCAGCCCGCGACAGCGGCGTCGATCTCCGGTTCGTCGGAATCCGCGAAGGCGAAGCGACGCCCACCCGCCGTCTTCGCCGAGTACATCGCGCGGTCGGCCCGGCGCAGCAGATCCGTGAAGTCGCACGGCGCACCGGGCGGATTGTGCGCGGTGCCCACGCTCGCCGACACCGGGACCGGTCCGGCCGTCGACCACACCGGATCGCGCAGCGCGTGCACGATACGGTTGGCGATGTCGCGCAGCGAGTGGAAGTCGCGATTGACCGCGAGCACGAATTCGTCGCCACCGTAGCGGCATATCACGGTGTCGGGCGGGCAGACCTTGCGCAGCCGGTTGGCCAGTTCCACCAGGACCTCGTCGCCGACCGCGTGGCCGTAGCCGTCGTTGATCTGCTTGAACCGGTCGAGATCGATCAGCAGCAGACCGACATTGCTGTTCGGGTCGGCCGCCATGCGGCGCACCTTGTCCTGCAACAGGGTGCGGTTGGCCAGATCGGTGAGCGCGTCGTGGGTGGCCTCGTGGCGCAGCCGGTGCTGGAGCGCGGCGATCTCCTGCACGCGCAGTGACACCGCGGCGGTCATGTTCTGCTTCTGTTGGTCGAGCGCGCGTTCCTGGAGGGCCTGGGCGTAGCTGTCGATGGCCTGGCTGGCGATGAAGGGCCACCGGGTGGCGACCAGCGATTTGGGTCTGCCCGACGGGAAGCCGAGTAGCCACCGGCTGGCCTGCGCCAGCATCCTGGTTCGCTCGAAGGGCGGTTCGGCCAGCAGTGCGCCGAGCGCCCTGGCTTCATCGACCGGAAACGGCTCGAAGCGGGCGAGTTCCAGTAGGCGCTGCACGATCTGGATGAGAACCGGTTCCAGCTGCTGCGGAGTCGTGTGCGAGCCGGGCTCCGCGCAGACCGCACGTGCCCAGGCGCGCGCCATCGCGCTGACGGGTGGCTCGGTGTCGGCAGACATGGCGCTCACCCCGCGGGGTCGACGTCGGTACCCGGGTGCCCTGTGCGCGCACAGGAGCCGGTATCACCCCGATCACTACTGCTATGCGGTTGGGTCCACCATGTCAGGTGCACGTTCACCGCCCCCTTTCCAGATACCCCCGTCCGGCAAAAAGGATCCTAGCAAGCCACTCGGCACTGAAAAACGGCGTTTTACAACGAGTTTTCGACGCCTGGTGAGCGGCGATCGGATGTGTGATCGTTCCGCAGGTCTCGGCGTTACAGATCGGTATCGGTTCGCTGGAGAGTCGCGTGATGACACGCCGTGAAGTTGCCGTAACCGGGGTGGATCCGTCCGCCGTCCGTGGCCTGATTCCGCGCCCGTGGCGCGCGATGGGAGCGTGTCCATTCCGGGCTGGGTACCCCACGGCCGTGACCGGAATCCCCCTCGGGGCGGGTAGTGACTCGTGCCACATCCTCCGACCGGGGGGCGATTGGCTTTTTCAGCGGTTGGTTCGGTACAGTCGGTGCGCACACGACATCGTGGCGATCCCATCGGTGTCGTATGCCTGCGGGTGTAGTTCAATGGTAGAACCTCAGCCTTCCAAGCTGATGGTGCGGGTTCGATTCCCGTCACCCGCTCCGAGTAGGTTTTCATCCTCGACGTCGACTCTTCCGCGACGAGGCCACGGGGTGTAGCGCAGCTTGGTAGCGCATCCGCTTTGGGAGCGGAGGGTCGCAGGTTCAAATCCTGTCACCCCGACCATCATTCGCGGACTTCTGTCCGGCCCGCAAGTCCCGCAGCGTGCGAGGGGCGCGTCCCGTGAGTCCGAGCGGCGATTCTCCGTCTGCCATCGTCCCGGTGGGATGGTCTGTCCGATGGTCCATTTCGACTCCTCGGGTGATCATATTCGGCGCGTCTGGCGATTCACGCGGTGGACGGTGGCGGAATTGTGCTCTGTCACAAGGGAATCGATGGTGACGGATGGTCAACGTTACCCGGTTCGCGAACGGGCGACAATGAGTAGTTGATCGGTGCAACGATGCGTTGACAGTCGGCGGCCGGAGCCGCGAATTTGATCTCCTGACGAGGCAAGCGCGGGCGATGCTGTGGTTCGCCCCGCGGAAGTGATCTAGGGGTGAGAATGCAGCGGTGGGCACGGTTCGTCACCGGGAATCCACGAGCGGTCGTCTGGGTGACCGTGGTGGTGATACTCCTGAGCGGCCTGTGGGGGCTCGGGGTACTCGACCGGCTCAATCTGGCGGGATACGAGGATCCGGCGAGTCAGTCGGCGCACGCGGACGAGTTGACCGCGAAGGCGTTCGGGCGGCAGACACCCGATGTGGTCGCCATCTACACGGCGCCGGAGGGCAGGACGATCGATGATATCCGGCCGCAGGTGCTGGAACGACTCGGCGCGATCGATGAGGACGTGCTCGCCAAACCGGTCGAATCCTATTGGAGCGCGACCGGTGTCCGGCAGTTGGCGATGGTTTCCACCGATCGCCGCACGGCGCTGGCGGCCATCAGCCTCGACGGGTCGATGAGCGACCAGCTGAAGGTCTATCACGACCTTCGCTCCGCGGTCACCGTCGCCGGGGTCGACACCCGCTTCGCCGGTCTCATCCCGGTCGTGGACGCCTACAACGAGAAGTCGAAGAAGAGCGTGGTGATCGCCGAATCGGTGGCGATCCCGCTGATGCTCGCCCTGCTGGTGATCGTGTTCGGCGGCTTCGTCGCGGCCTCGGTGCCGGTGATCGTCGGCGGACTTGCCATGATCGGCGCGCTCGGCGCGCTGCGCGCACTCAGTATGGTCACCGATGTCAGCGCGTTCGCCCTCAATATCGCCTCGATCCTCGGGCTCGGTCTCGCGATCGACTACGGACTGTTCATGGTGAGCCGATTCCGCGAGGAGTTGGGCGCGGGGCACACGCCGGTCGAGGCGGCTCAGCGTGCGGTGCGGACCGCCGGCCGCACCATCGCATTTTCCGGTGTTCTGCTGATCTGCGCCTTCGCGGGCACCATGGTGTTCCCGCCGTCGATGCTGCGCTCACTCGGTTTCGGCGCCATCGCCGCCATCGTGATCGCGGCGGCCGTCTCGGTGACCGCGCTACCCGCCGCGCTGTCGCTGCTCGGCGAGCGCATCAACGCCCTGCCGTGGCGGCGCGGCGCGGCCCAGCGGGGGGAGGCGCGCGCCCGGACCCGGTGGGCCGATCTCGCCAACTGGGTCATGCGCCGACCCGTGGCGGTCACGCTGGCCATCGTTGTCGCGCTGTTGGCGCTGAGCGCACCGTTCCTCGGCATCGGACTCGGCGGCATCAACCCGAATGTGCTGCCCGCCGACGATCCGGTCCGGGTGGCTCAGCAACATCTGGCCGCTGACTTCCCGAACGCGGCCGAGGGCGCGACCATCCTCGTCCGCGGGGACGGCGGCACGGCCCCCGCTTCGGCCTCGGTATCGCAGATCGTGGCCGCCGCACAACAGACCGACGGGGTGCGCACCGTCGTGCGACTCGGCGAGGACAAGGATCTGGTTCTGTTGCGCGCGCTGCTGACGAGTCCGGATTTCTCGCCCGGATCCGAGGACGCGGTCGGGGCGTTGCGCGAGATCGCCGCACCGCCGGGGACGAGCGTCCTCGTCGGTGGCGTCAACGCCATTCGTGCCGACAGCAGCGATTCCATCCTCGACGCGATACCGCTGGCGCTGACGATCGTGGTCGTTGCGACCCTGGTGGTGATGGCCGTGGCCTTCCGTTCGATCGTGCTGCCCATCAAGGCCGTCGTCATGGCGGTGGTCAGCCTCACCGCCACTTTCGGTGTGCTGACCTGGATTTTCGTCGACGGCCACGGCGCGTCGGTCTTCGGCGCGGAGGCGGCGCCGCTGCCGACACCCGCGCTCATCGTCGTGGTGGTGGCGGTATTCGGCCTGTCCACCGACTACGAGGTATTCCTCATGTCGCGCATGATCGAGGCGCGCGATCGCGGCGCGAGCACCGAAGAGGCCGTGCGCGAGGGTGTTTCGAAGACCGGGCGGATCATCACCACGGCCGCTGTCCTGTTCATGATCGTCACCGCCGCGGCCGCGCTGTCCGATGTCACCCTGATCAAGGTGGCCGCGCTCGGTATGACGCTGGCCATCCTCATCGACGCCACCGTCGTGCGCATGCTGCTGGTACCCGCGCTGGTCACCCTCATGGGCGAGGCGAACTGGTGGACACCGTTCGGTCGCGCGCGGACGGTGCGGGCCGCCGACGTCGAGACGCCCGAACCGCCGGAGGACCGATCCACGGTATCGGAAGGCGCGGCAGGCTGACGAATCAGGCCGCCGGGCGCGCGCCCGTTCGCTGTCGGCGGTGGGGTGAAAATGCCGATGGGCCCGTGCTCTCGGCGGCGGGCCCATCGATCGGGTGGTGGATCAGCGCTGCCTGCTGCTGCGGGCGCGACGGCGTTCGGCCTGAAGTTCGGCGAGCTCCTGTTCGAGGAGTTCGGCGATGCGGAACTGGCCGGTGTCGTGAATCGGGTCCGGGGCGGGCACGACCTGGAGATCCGGTTTGGCCGGAATCGCCGGGGTCTCCTTGCCGTTCTTGGCCGATCGGGAGTCCTCGCCCGCCGTCGAGCCGTTGGACCTGGACTTGGCGGGCACGACCTTCCTGATGCCGCTCTTGGCCGGTGCCGCGGCCTTGGTCGCCGCGGGCTTCTCGGTCGGTGCGGGCACGGCCTTGACCGGCTGCGGCTCGACCACCGCCGCGATGGCGGGCTTCTCCGCGGGCACGGGGGCCGGGCGCTGCACCGGTGCGGGCGCTTCGGTCCTGACCGGTGCGGCGTTCTTGGCCGGTGCGGTGGTTTTGGCGGGTGCGGCGTTCTTGGCCGGTGCGGCGTTCTTGGCGGGCGCGGCGTTCTTGGCGGGCGCGGCGTTCTTGGCGGGCGCGGCGTTCTTGGCGGGCGCGGTGGTTTTGGCGGGCGCGGTGGTTTTGGCGGGTGCGGTGGCCTTGGCCGGTGCGGTGGCCTTGGCCGCGGGCGCGGTTGCCCTCGTGGGCAAGGGTTCCGTCGCGGGAGCGTTCACGCCGGCGGTCGTGCCGTTCGTCTCGCGTGCGGCGGGCTGCTCAGCCGGACGGCGCTGCTCCGGCAGCGGGGCCTCGGCGGGTTCCCGTTCCTCGCGCGGCGTCTCGGTGGGCGCGTCGGAATCCTCGGCCTCGGCCTCGACGCCGCCGTCGGCCTCGTCGGTTTCGTACAGTTCCACGGCCGGCTCGAAATCGGGTTCCGGCTCGGCCTCGATCACCACGGACTGGTTGGCGCCCAGCTCCATCGCGATCGGGCGGTAGGACGCGAGATCGGGCAGCCTACTGCGGATCACCTCCGCCGGGTCGGGCAGCTCGCGCACCTGCTCGGTCGCGCGCGCGATGGCGAGGCCGTAGCGGGCGCTGGCCGCGTCGTGGATGAGCAGCGAAACGCCGATCATGACGGGAGCCACCGCGTGGACACCGACGTCGAACCAATGGCCCCCGCGCACATACGGGTAGGTGTTCAGGCCGACGGTCAGCGTCAGCAGGGCGATTTCGGCGGCGACGACCTGACCGCGGTTGTCGACGACCCCCCATTCGGAGACCTTGTTGGTGCCGATCATGATGATGATCAAACAGACGCTGATCATCGCCTCGATGAGGTAGCTGAACCAGTACAGCGGGTCGCCCGGGCCGCCGGGGGCGATGTTGTGCTGGACATTGACCGCCGACCAGAGCATGCCTGCGCCGACCACGCCCGCGAGGGCGCGCAGCGACCAGGATCGGTGACGGTACAGCGACGCCAGTTTGGCGTGCGGGCTCGATTCCCGCCGCTGTGCGGCGATCGCCTTGCGCGCGACCAGTAGATCTCTGATGTCTGCCTTCTCGATCTCTTCGGTGGTCTGACGAGCTCGGTCGGCGGCCGCGGCGGCGGCCTGCGCCTGTTTCCAGCGCTGTGCGCGATCCTGTCCGCGGATCTTCTCGGCGAGCTCGCGTTCGGCGTGCAGTTCGTCCTCGGACAGCGCCTCGGTCAGCGCCGGGTCGAACTGGTATGCCAGTCGACCTCGGGCCTTCTCGACCCGCCTCGCCAGCTGACTGACATCGTCCTCGAGGGGATGCTCGATCGTCACCTCGACTCCCTCCGAGGGAGGCTCGAGGGCTGGCAGGTGATCACACATGGGAACGGCACATGCCATTCATAGTCGATGGACCGCCACCCGCGAAACTGTGGAATAGCTTCTAGGTCGATTGATCTCGGCGTGGCGCGGGCGACACGCCACCGGCCAATTCGATTCGCGGTCATGTCATGTTCACGCAATCGCGTTCGGTTCGTACTCGCCGAAGAGGTTTCGACCCAGTTCAGGGCGATTACGGAGGGATGACGGGTATATCGGAGCGCGGGGGCGAGCGGTCGCCGAGGGCGGGTGGGCCGCGCGGCGGTCATAGTCGGGCCCGGGAAAATGTGGTTGTGCCCATCGTTTTCGCTACCGACCGGTAACTACGCACTTCGGTCAACGAATCGCGGCCAGGCGGGTGAGTTGGCTGTCGAAGGCGCTGTCGCTCACCGGCATCAGACTGAGGTTGGTGTTCGTGGTCAGCAGGTACCTGCCGTCGTCGGTGAAATCGAGCCAGGTGCGATGTCGGGTCGGCGGTGACATCGGATCGTCGGGGGCCACCGTCACGGTGATGAAGCCGCGCGCGTCGATCGGGCGGTGCAGGGTGCGGCGGAAGACGGCCGCGCGGTCGGCCTGCTCGGAATGGTCCCAGGCGGGCGGATCGCCCTGGAGTACGGCCTCGCGTGGCTCCCGCATCGGGGCGAGTCTGCCCGCGGGGGCCGGACCGATGGCGGCGACCAGATGGTGCGGCACGCGGCGGGCGTGACAGGCGATGACGGTGACGTCACAGGATCCGGCGACGATGACCGTGCCCCAGACCAGATGGGTCGCGCCGAAGGCCAGGATCGGCTCATCGGCGCGGCCGTCGGGACCGAAGCGATCCCCCGACACCGTGATCGTGGTGACGTCACCGCGCGCGCACAGAGTCAGCGCCCCGGTCAGGTCGGGATCGCGGTTGCGCCGGAAGCGCTCGGCGAGTTTCAGCTTCTCCCAATCGTTCTCACTGCGGACGGTGCCGCGGTGGGCCATGTTGATCGGATAGGGACGGCGGTCGAGTCCGGTTTCCACGGACCAGACGTAGGTGAATTCGTCCGGGCTGAAGACCCATTTCACGGCGCATACTCTCCTCGGACCCGCACCTCGAACGCCGGTACGGCGTCACCCGAGGCCACGAGTGTCGAGTTGTAGAGAAAGGTCAGCGTGTCCTGCGCGTCGGCCAGGGCCGTCGCGGCCGCGATATCGTGCGCCATCTTGCGTGGCCCGCCGTCCACGGCCTCTCGAACGGGGTCGGGATCCGGGACGTACGGCTGCGGTGGCGGCGGGATCGCGTCGCGGACCGTCTGCGCCGCCACGGCATTGGTCTCCATCAGTCGGTGCACCGCGGCGCAGACGTCCTGGGCGGCGGTTCCCTCGCGCACGAAGGATTCGGTGGCCTCGCGCGCCGCCTCCGCGGCCTGCCCGTGCCAGTCCGCGAATTCCTGGCGCACCGCCGCCGCGAAGGTCTCGAACAACTGCTCCAGCGTGGCCGCCCCTGCCTGCCAGCCCTCCGCGGTGCGGCCGAGCGCGGCCGGGTCGAGCGCCTCGCGCACCGACTGCCAGATCTCGTCGTGGGTGTAGGCGTCGAACGCCTCGCGGTCGGGCACGTACGGCGGGTCGGTGCCCTCCTGCCATTCTGGCTTCATAGTCGGCCATCCAGTTCGTCGGCCGTGAGCCGCATGGCCGCGCGATTGGCCGCGTCGGCCTCCTCGAACAGTTCCGCCGCCGCGAGATATCCCGCCTTCAAACGCAAAGCCGCCTCCTGCAATCCGGCCAGCACCTCGCGGTACTGCGCCCCCTTCGCCCCGAAGCCGCGGGCCAGCGCCTGCCCCGACGGCAGTTGCGCGAACCCGGTGACCTCGGTGAGTTCGGTCCCGCTCGCCCTGGCCCGGCGCAGGCCGTCGACGAGTGCGTCACAGGCCGCCGCCAGACGGCGCGCCGCCCCCTCCGGCATGCTGAACTCGCCTGCCGCCGCCGCGTCGTACACTCCGGCCTCCGCACCTCGCGCCTCGTCGGGTCGCACCGGTTTCGGCCCCCTCGATCCTGGTCGACACCAAAGTCCTCGAAGCACGGCAGTCTAGCAGTGCCATTCACCCGGCGGTCGCGGTTCTCGGCCGTCCGCCGCTGGCTCCCGCCCGGTCACCCCCGCGCGGGATCGGGCCAGCGCCAGTCCGCGACGACCGGGATGTCCGCGCCGTACTCGCGGGTCCACGCGCGCGCGGTCCAGCGCGCGTCGACCATCTCCTGGCGCAGCCCCGCGGCCTTCTCGCGCAGGGTCGGCACCCGGTCGATCACATCCATGACCAGGTGGTACCGATCAAGGTCGTTGAGCATGACCATGTCGAACGGCGTTGTGGTGGTGCCGTTCTCCTTGTAACCACGCACGTGGATCTCGGAGTGGTTGGTGCGCCGGTAGGTCAGCCGGTGCACCAACCACGGATAGCCGTGGAAGGCGAAGATCACCGGGCGGTCGCGGGTGAACAGGGTGTCGAATTCCCGGTCGGGCAGACCGTGCGGATGTTCCTCGGCGGGCAGCAGTCGCATCAGGTCGATCACATTGACCACCCGGACCCGCAGGTCGGGCAGTCGATCGCGCAGTATCGCCGCGGCGGCCAGCGTCTCGAGGGTCGGCACGTCGCCCGCGCAGGCCAGCACGACATCCGGACTCGTGCCCGCCTCGTCGTTGTTACAGGCCCAGTCCCAGATACCGACGCCGCGCGCGCAGTGCGCCGCCGCATCGGATACCGAAAGCCAGTCCGGCTGCGGCTGTTTGCCCGCGACCACCACATTGACATGGTGGCGCGACCGCAGACAGTGGTCGTAGGTGGACAGCAACGTATTGGCGTCCGGCGGCAGATAGACCCGGACGATCTCGGGCTTCTTGTTCAGCACCACATCGAGGAAACCCGGATCCTGATGGGTGAACCCATTGTGGTCCTGCCGCCACACGTGGGAGGACAGCAGATAGTTGAGGCTGGGTATGGGGGCCCGCCACGGTACGCCCGCGCTGGCGTCGAGCCATTTGGCGTGCTGGTTGAACATGGCGTCGACGATGTGGATGAACGCCTCGTAGCAGGTGAACACGCCGTGTCTGCCGGTGAGCAGATAGCCCTCCAGCAGACCCTGGCACATGTGCTCGGACAGCACCTCGATCACCCGACCCGCGCGATCGAGTTTCACGTCGCGAGGATCGATTTCGGCCTGCCAGTCGCGTCCGGTCACCTCGAGGATGTCCTGTAGCCGATTGCTGGCCAATTCGTCGGGGGCGAAGGTGAGGAAGTTGTCGGCATTGGCCCGGGTGACCTCGCGCAGCCAGCCGCCGAGCACCCGGGTCGCCTCGTGATCGGCCGCCCCGGGCGCGTCGACCTCGACGCCGTGGTCGCGCCAGTCCGGCAGGCGCAGGTCACGGACCACGGTGCCGCCGTTGGCGATCGGATTGGCGCTCATCCGCCGGGTGCCGACGGGCACCAGATCGATCAGTTCCCCGACCGGGGCGCCGGATTCGTCGAACAGTTCCTCCGGCCGGTACGAACGCAGCCACTGTTCCAGCACCGCGCGGTGGCTGTCGTCGGTGCGCGCGGCGGGCAGCGGAACCTGGTGCGCGCGGAAGGTGCCCTCGACCCGGTCGCCGTCCACCACGGGCGGGCAGGTCCAGCCCTTGGGCGTGCGCAGCACGATCATCGGCCAGCGGGGACAGACGATATCGCCGCCGTCGCGGGCGGTGGCCTGGATCGTGTGTATGCGATCCAGGCAGGTGTCGACCGCCGCGGCCATGGCCTGGTGCACGCGGGACGGATCGTCGCCCGCGACCAGGACCGGTTCGTAGCCGTAGCCGCGCAGCAGCGAGAGCAGGTCGGTCTCGGGGATGCGCGCGAGCAGGGTCGGATTGGCGATCTTGTACTCGTTGAGCGCCAGAATCGGCAGCACCGCGCCGTCGCGGCGAGGATTGAGAAACTTGTTGGCGTGCCAACTGGCCGCAAGCGGACCGGTTTCCGCCTCGCCGTCGCCGATCACGCAGAACACGGTGAGATCGGGATTGTCCAGCGCCGCGCCGTAGGCGTGCAGCAGTGAGTAACCCAGTTCGCCGCCCTCGTGGAAGGAGCCGGGGGTCTCTGGCGCGCAGTGGCTCGGCACACCGCCGGGGAAGGAGAACTGGGCGAACAGCGCGCCCATGCCGTCGGCGTCGCGCGGGATATGGCTATAGAGCTCCGAGTAGGTGCCCTCCAGCCACGCGCAGGCGTTCGGCCCGGGGCCGCCGTGCCCCGGGCCCGCCACGAAGACCGCGTTCAGATCGCGCTGCCGGATCGCGCGGTTGGCGTGCACCCACACCAGGTTCAGTCCGGGCACCGTGCCGAAGTGGCCGAGCAGCCGCGGCTTGATGTGCTCGGGGCGCAACGGTTCGCGCAGCAGCGGATTGGCCATGAGGTAGATCTGGCCCACCGCGAGATAGTTCGCCGCGCGCCACCAGGCGTCCACGGTCGCGAGTTGCGCGAGTTCGAGCGGACCGGGGACATCGGCCAGCACATAGGATTCGGGCGCGATGGTCCGGCCACCGCTGCTGTTCACGTTATCGGCCGAGGTGTCGCCCCCGGCGCTCGCCATCCGAGTGGTCTGGGTCATCTGCCCACTTCTCCTCACGCCGGGATATGTCGCGGTCGCCCCGCTCGCGATCGGCCCTGGCCGCGCTCGGGTACGTCCGATGAGGAATCCTGCGCAAGCCTACCGAGCCGGGGCGGGTGGGTCGCGGCGCGCCGGCTTGGCCTAGGGTGCGCCGCATGCGAAAACTCGGCAGGATCATGGGAGTCGGCGCTGTCGTCGCGGTGGCGGTCGCACTGAGCGCCTGCGGATCGAGCGACGATTCGACCTCCTCGACGCCGTCCTCGACGCGGTCGAGCGCGGCCGCCGCCGCCGCCTCGTCGGCGGCCCCCGCCACGAAGTCACACGGCCGTGCGTGCGCCGCCGAGGACGTCAAGGTTACCGGCGGATTCGGCGAGAACCCGAAGATCGAACTGCCCACCGACTGCGATCCGCCCACGAAACTCGTGGTCAAGGATCTCGTCACCGGCAGCGGGCCCGGCGCGGCGGCCGGACAGCAGCTCACCATGAACTACAGCCTGGTGACGTGGTCGGACGGCAAGAAACTCGACAGTTCCTTCGACCGAGGCAAGCCGTTCCCGCTCACCCTGGGGGCCGGCCAGGTCATCCCCGGCTGGGAACAGGGGCTCGACGGCGTGCAAAAGGGCACCAGGCGGCTGCTGATCATCCCGCCCGACCTTGGCTACGGCAAGGGCGGAAATGGCATCAAACCCAACGAGACGCTGGTCTTCGTGACCGACGCGGTGGCCGTCGGCAACTGAGCACGGCCGATTGCAGCGCCTCCCCGCCGGTCAACTACCCTGGTCGGGATGCGTACATCAGGGTGCGCGGGCCACGAATGCCCGCCGCCCGGTCGGCACGTAGCGGCGTTCGCCCCACATTCCGGGTCCGGGGTGCGCGGTCGGCGCCCGCCGAATGGCGACTACCCGGATGACCAGCACGAATGACGACAAGCACGAATACCGAACCGAACGACGAACAAGGAGCATGTCCGTGAAGAGCACCGTCGAGCAGCTGAGCCCGACCCGGGTCAGGATCAATGTCGAGGTGCCCTTCGAGGAACTGAAGCCGGACTTCGATCGCGCCTACAAGGCGCTCGCCAAGCAGGTTCGCATCCCGGGCTTCCGTCCGGGCAAGGCGCCGGCCAAACTCCTCGAGGCCCGTCTCGGCCGCGGCGCCATCCTCGAGCAGGTCGTCAACGACGCGCTGCCGGGCCGCTACAGCGAGGCCGTGACCACCTCCGAGGTGAAGGTCATCGGGCAGCCGGAGATCGAGATCACCAAGATCGAGGACGGCCAGGAGCTCGCCTTCACCGCCGAGGTGGACGTGCGGCCGGAGATCACGCTGCCCTCCTACGACGACATCGAGATCACCGTCGACGCGTACACCGTCGAGGATTCCGATATCGACGACCAGCTCGAGTCGCTGCGCCAGCGCTTCGGCACCCTGACCGGTGTCGAACGCGCCGTACGGAACGGCGATTTCGTCTCCATCGACCTGTCCGCGACGGTCGACGGCGAGGAGGTGGCCGACGCGTCCACCACCGGTCTGTCGCACGAGGTCGGCTCGGGTCAGCTCATCGAGGGCCTGGACGAGGCGGTGGTCGGACTGTCCGCGGGCGAGTCCGCGGAGTTCACCTCGAACCTGGTCGCGGGCGAGCACGCGGGCAAGGATGCCGTCATCACCGTCACCGTGCAGAGCGTCAAGGAGCGTGAGCTGCCCGAGGCCGATGACGAATTCGCCCAGCTGGCTTCGGAATTCGACACCCTCGAGGAGCTGAAGGACGATCTCAAGAGCCGCGTCGAGCGGGTCAAGAAGGTCGAGCAGGCGGGCGCCATCCGCGACAAGGTGCTCGAGACCCTGCTGGAAAAGGTCGAGGTGCCGCTGCCCGAAGCCGTGGTGCAGGCCGAGATCGAAGCCGTGACCCATGACGCGGTGCACGGATTCGACCACGACGACGCCAAACTGGCCGAGGCGCTCGAGGCACAGGGCAGCAGCCGCGAGGAGTTCGACCGCGACACCAAGGAAGCCGCGGAGAAGTCGGTCAAGACCCAGCTGCTGCTCGACGCGATCGCCGAGGCGGAGAACACCCAGGTCGGTCAGGACGAGCTCACCGAGCGCATCCTGTTCCAGTCCCAGCGCTACGGACTGTCGCCGGAGCAGTTCATCCAGCAGGTCCAGCAGGCGGGCCAGCTCGGCGCCATCTTCGCCGACGTGCGCCGCGGCAAGGCGCTGGCGGGTGTGGTCGGGCAGGTCAAGGTCGTCGACTCCAATGGCGAGGTCGTCGACACCGCCGAAATGTTCGGTGGCCGTGACGATTCCGAGGCGGACGCCGAGATCGCCGACGAGTCGGCAGCCGTTTCGGCCGAATAGAAGCGCCGCCGGGATCCGCGGAGGATCAGCGCGGGGACGTGGCCGGTGAACATTGCGCACACCGCGTCCTCGCACGCAGCGCAGGTCGACGCGAGTGAATTTGCGCTGTGAGCGAAGAAGGGCGGTGCCGGGAGTTCGGCACCGCCCTGCTTCGTTACTGTTTGTGACAACGAAGAGAGCGAAGAGTCAGGGCTGTGTGGCAATGAACGTGGCAATGAACGCTTTGCTTGTAACCACGAGCCGGTGAGAAGAGAAGGCAGGTATCCGTGACAATGAACAAGGCAGGGGTCGTCATGAGTTCCCCCACTGCTGGCCTCAACCTCAGTGATTCGGTCTACGAGCGCCTGCTGCGTGAGCGCATCATCTTCCTCGGCACCCAGGTCGACGACGACATCGCCAACAAGCTGTGCGCGCAGATCCTGCTGCTCTCGGCGGAGGACCCGACCCGCGACATCTCCCTGTACATCAACTCGCCCGGCGGTTCGGTGACGGCGGGTATGGCGATCTACGACACGATGCAGTTCGCCGAATGCGACATCCGCACCGTCGGTATGGGTCTGGCGGCCTCGATGGGGCAGTTCCTGCTCACCGCGGGCACCAAGGGCAAGCGCTACGCGCTGCCGCACGCCCGCATCATGATGCACCAGCCCTCGGCGGGTATCGGCGGCTCGGCCGCGGACATCGCGATCATGGCCGAGCAGTTCGCCCACACCAAGCGTGAGTTGAACGAATTGCAGGCGCAGCACACGGGCAAGTCCATCGAGCAGGTCACCGCCGATGCCGACCGCGACCGCTGGTTCACCGCGGCGCAGGCGCTGGAGTACGGCTTCATCGACCACGTGGTGAGCCACGCGAATCAGGCGAACGGTTCGGGCAGCTAGCAGCCGGCCCGGCGACGAATCGCTCGAACCCGTTCACTCACACAGACTTTGGAGACGAAGATGGCCAATCCGATCGCGCAGGGGCCGCACGCGCGCTACATCCTGCCCCAGTTCACCGAGCAGACCACCTACGGCGTCAAGACCTCCGACCCGTACAACAAGCTGTTCGAGGAGCGCATCATCTTCCTCGGCAACCAGGTGGACGATGTCTCGGCCAACGACATCATGGCCCAGTTGCTGGTGCTCGAGTCGCAGGATCCCGATCGCGACATCACCATGTACATCAATTCGCCCGGCGGCTCGTTCACCGCGCTGATGGCGATCTACGACACCATGCAGTACGTCCGCGCCGACGTCGTCACCGTCTGCCTCGGACAGGCCGCCTCCGCCGCGGCCATCCTGCTGGCGGCCGGCGCGCCGGGCAAGCGGGCCTGCCTGCCCAACGCCCGGGTGCTCATCCACCAGCCCGCGCTCTCGGGTATCCAGGGGCAGGTCTCCGATCTCGAGATCCAGGCGGCCGAGATCGAGCGCATGCGCAGGCTCATGGAATCCACGCTCGCCAACCACACCGGGCGCAGCGCCGAGGAGATCCGCAAGGACACCGATCGCGACAAGATCCTGACGGCCGAGGACGCCAAGGAGTACGGGATCATCGACCAGGTGTTCGGCTACCGTAAGCTCAGCGCGCAGAAGTAAGGCGCGATTCCGCTGTCGCGCGGCGGCGGGAACTCCTAAGTTGCTTTATGTCAGGGAGATCCGGCCGGGCGTTTCGTCGCCGACGAGCCGTCCGGCCGGATCTCACGACACGGTCGTTTCTCACGGTAGGCGTGGCGCCGCGCGGTGAGAACTCGCACAACGCGGGCGAGAAACATGCTCGAGTTGTCGACCTCCGTCGACCTCACCGGGTACGGTCGACCTAGGAACCTTTTGCTCCCGGTTGACGGCGTAGCTCGACCCGCCCGACAAGCTCGAAGTGTTCGTTAATACACCCGGGTGCGGCGGATAGCCTGTGACCTGGACGGATGGTTGCACGCGGACAAGGAAGTAGGGACCCACGAGATGGCGCGCATCGGAGATGGCGGCGATCTGCTCAAGTGCTCGTTCTGTGGAAAGAGTCAGAAGCAGGTCAAGAAGCTCATTGCGGGACCTGGGGTGTACATCTGCGACGAGTGCATCGATCTATGCAACGAGATCATCGAGGAGGAGCTCGCCGAGTCCAGCGAGGTCAAACTCGACGAGCTGCCCAAGCCCGCGGAGATCCGGGACTTCCTGGAGAACTACGTCATCGGGCAGGACACCGCCAAGCGCACGCTCGCCGTGGCCGTCTACAACCACTACAAGCGCATTCAGGCCGGTGACAAGGGCCGTGACAGTCGCGGTGAGACAGTCGAGCTGACGAAGTCCAATATCCTCATGCTCGGCCCCACCGGCTGCGGTAAGACCTATCTCGCGCAGACGCTGGCGAAGATGCTCAACGTTCCGTTCGCCATCGCGGACGCCACCGCGCTCACCGAGGCGGGCTATGTCGGCGAGGATGTCGAGAACATCCTGCTCAAGCTGATCCAGGCCGCCGACTACGACGTCAAGCGCGCCGAAACCGGCATCATCTACATCGATGAGGTCGACAAGATCGCGCGCAAGAGCGAGAACCCGTCGATTACCCGCGACGTCTCCGGGGAGGGTGTGCAGCAGGCGCTGCTGAAGATCCTGGAGGGCACCCAGGCGAGTGTGCCGCCGCAGGGCGGGCGCAAGCATCCGCACCAGGAGTTCATCCAGATCGACACCACGAACGTGCTGTTCATCGTGGCGGGCGCGTTCGCCGGACTCGAGAAGATCATCTCCGACCGTACCGGCCACCGCGGCATCGGTTTCGGCGCGGAGGTGCGCTCCAAGGCCGAGATCGACACCACCGACCACTTCGCCGACGTCATGCCCGAGGATCTGATCAAGTTCGGTCTTATCCCCGAATTCATCGGCCGCCTGCCGGTCGTGGCCTCGGTGACCAATCTGGACAAGGATTCACTGGTCAAGATCCTGTCGGAGCCCAAGAACGCCCTGGTCAAGCAGTACATCAGGCTGTTCGAGATGGACGGGGTCGAACTCGAGTTCACCCAGGACGCGCTCGAGGCCATCGCGGACCAGGCCATTCTGCGTGGTACGGGCGCGCGCGGTCTGCGCGCCATCATGGAGGAAGTCCTGCTGCCGGTGATGTACGACATCCCCAGCCGCGACGATGTCGCCAAGGTGGTCGTGAACGCCGACACGGTGACCGAGAACGTGCTGCCGACCATCGTGCCGCGCAAGGCGCAGCGCACGGAGCGCCGCGAGAAGTCCGCCTAGCACGGCTGTCCTTCGGATCTCGGCCCGGTGTGTTCTCGGACCCGCCGGGCCGCGGGCCGTTCCGGGGTGTGTCGCGTCGGACACGGTCGATGTGTGTAGCGGGCCGAGAAACGGGTATGCCTTATCGAGGGTTGAGTAGCCAGCCCGCCATTTCTCGCCGGTACCGGTCATCTCCGGGCTGCGCGCGACAGGACCGGGGTCCTCATGTCGACCGTCAGCACCACCACTCGACTCCCTCGCACCGAACGACGATTCGGCCCGCATGACCGGCTACAGGTTTCCGTCACCGCCCCGGGCAGCAGGGTGACCCTGTGCGCCGTCGCGGGGGAGGTCGATCTCTACACCGCGGACGTATTGCGCAGGGCTTTGTCCGTAGCGGTCCATGCCGGGGCCCCGACCGTCGTGCTCGATCTGTCGGGTGTGCTGTTCTTCGGCGTCGCCGGACTGCACGTGCTGATCGAGGCCCGCGAGCGAGTCGGACGCACCGGTCGACGGCTGTGGTTGGTGGCCGGTCCGCTGTGTGTCGACCGGGTGCTCGAGGTCGCCGACGATGCGGCGGTCTTCGAGCGGGTGCCCGATCTCGCGGCGGCGGTGCTGGATACGGCCTGAGCGAGGCGTATCAGACGGTTTCGGTGACCATGTCGTCCTGGCCCCAGTAGGCGCGCATACTCGTGATCCGGCCCTCGTCGTCGAATTCCATGACGTCGATCGGTGTGATGGTCAGGCGGTTGTCGCCGAATTTCGTGACCAGGCTGAACATGAAGGCGGCGTGGTTGCCCGCGATCCGCACGGTCTCCGGGCGCAGTTCGGTTTCGCGCTCGAGGTTGGCGATGACCTCGTAGAACTCGCGGATGGCGGCGTGGCCGCGGCGTGGCTCGGTGCCGATGGGGTCTTCGACGACGGCGTCGGGGGCGTAGAGATCGACGATCTGCTCGGTCGGACCCGAGCCGACCAGTTTGACGTACTGCTCGACCACATCGCGGATCTGTGCCATCGGAACTCCTGACGGATTGGAACCTGTTCTAGTTCTGAGACTAGCAGTGTTCCACCGCCGGATCTTCGGTATCGGAGGGGCCACGGGGGCGGGCAACGATTCGGCCAACCGATGCCCGGCCCGGGGATCGCCATTGATCTTCCTTGGTTCGCCATTGAACCGTTGCCCGTCGAGCCAATTGGCCCCCGTGGTGGTTGCTCTCTGTACTTCCTGTCGTTCACCGAGGTCGTCGCGTTACCACCCCCGGTCACGAGTCGGAGGAATGCGGTCTATGGTGTAAATCAGGGGATCGATAATTCCATGACCGGATTCCTTTCGTCCGATTCGCCCGCTCCGGGCGGGCGCCTCACCGGTTACGACGGCGCGGCTTCGGAAAACTCATCGCTACCTTCACCCGGTGTGTCGGCAGGGTGCTGTCGATGCCGTGCTGTTTACTCGGTCCGGTCAACCAGATGTTCGAGTGACGAGTGAAAGCGGAGGAGACATGGCACTGCCCACGATGACCGCCGAGCAACGCACCGAGGCGTTGGCCAAAGCGGCCGCGGTGCGCAAGGCGCGCTCCGAACTGATCGGCAAGGTGAAGGCGGGCAAGGTTTCGGTCGCGGATCTGCTGAAGAAGGCCGAGTCCGACGATCTGGTGAAGAAGACCAAGGTCGCGGCGGTCATCAAGGCGCTGCCCGGCGTCGGGCCGGTGAAGGCGGCCAAGTTGATGGACCAGGCCGAGATCCCGGAGGACCGCCGCATCGGCGGCCTTGGCGCCCGGCAGCGCGCCGCGCTGCTCGAAGCGCTGGACGCCTGAGTCACGGGTACCGTCTACAGATCATGACCTCGGAACGAACGCTCACGTCGGTCGCGTGGTTGTGCGTCGAGAACGGCAGGGTGCTCGCGGTCCGCACCGAGGGCCGAGACGCGTTCTACCTGCCCGGCGGCAAACCGGAGTCGGGGGAAACACTGGCGCGAGCGCTCGTCCGCGAGGTCCGCGAGGAACTCGGCGTCGACATCGACGAGAACGGCATCACGCCCGAGGTGACCATCACGGCTGCGGCTCACGGTCGCCCGGGCGTGCTCGTCGAAATGCACTGTTTCCGCGCACCCGGGCGCGGCACGCCCGCTCCGGCCGCGGAGATCGCGGAGATGGCCTGGTTCGGACCGGATGACCTGCCACGCTGCGCCCCGGCCGTCCAGCGCGCACTGCACCATCTGACCGCGGTCGGTGGATGGGACTGGAGTCCCTCACTCGCGGCCTAGCCATTGCGGGCGCGCCCGCGCGGGAACCGGAATTCGATGGGATCCGGATCGGCGATCCGGTCCACGGGCGGGGTGACGAAGATCAGGGCGAGTCCGAGTGCCGCCAGCGCGGCCGCGGCGATCAGGCTCAGCACGTAGCTCACCGTGGTCATCTCGGCGGGGCGGTGCGCGAGGTGGTAAATCAGATGCGGCAGCGCCATCACCGTCCAGCCGATGCCCGCGGCCCGCGCAGGCACATTCTCGCCACGCAGCAGCGCGAACAGCGACACCGCGCCGAGCGCCAGGAAGAACGCGCCGACATCGGCGGCGAGATGGTGGTTGAAGGGGCCGTCGAGTCCAACCCACCGCATACCGAACCCCGGGAAATCGGAATACCACGAATGCGGCGCGAACAACGCCCACAGGCCGACGACAATGCCCTGAACGGCGAGGATTCCCAGCATGATCCGCACCGCGAGCCACCGCCACCGATGCTGTTCGTAGCGCATGCGCACCCGCACGCCCCCGGTATTACCTTCCAGCGAGATACGCATGACGGCTCCATTCCCGCGCCGATGGTGCCTCCACCGTAGTTCGCGGTCACGCGGCGGGCAATGGGCGGCCGCCGGGTCCGCGATCCGGTCAGACGGGGTGCGCCGCCGCGGGCCGGGGCAGTGCGAGGCGTTCGGCTCCCGCGTAGACGTTCATAGTGTCCCCGCGCAGGAAGCCCACCAGGGTCGCGCCGGACTCCACGGCGAGGTCGACGGCCAGCGAACTCGGCGCGGATACGGCGCCGAGCAGGGGTATGCCCGCCATGACCGCCTTCTGGACCAGTTCGAACGAGGCCCGACCGCTGACGATGAGCACGAGATCGTGTGCGGGAATACGGTTTTCGCGCAGCGCCCACCCGATGACCTTGTCCACGGCATTGTGGCGGCCGATGTCCTCGCGCACGGCGAGCGCCGCGCCGTCGGGGGTGAACAGGCCCGCCGCGTGCAGGCCGCCGGTGGCGTCGAACACCGACTGCGCGGCACGCAGCGTGTCGGGCATCCCCGCCAGGACCTCCGCGCGAACCCGCGGGCCGTCGGCGCGCAGCGGATACCGGGTGGTGGTGCGCACCTCGTCGAGCGCGGTCTTGCCGCACACCCCGCACGCGCCGGTGGTGAGGAAGGCGCGCGGCCGGGTGGCGGCCGGATTGCGCAGGGTGATGTCGAGGACGTTGTAGGTATTGTGTCCCTCGGCGTCGACGCCCGCGCAATAGCGGGCGCTGACGATATCGTCGGCGACACCGATGATGTTCTCGCTCAACAGGAATCCGTGCACGAGATCGATATCGGCGCCCGGGGTGCGCATGGTCACGGTCAACGAGCGGCCGTGTAGCCGGATCTCGAGCGGTTCCTCCACCGCGAGGGTGTCGGGCCGGGTGAGCTCGCCGTGCGGGGAGACGCGGATGGTGCGGCGACGCGCCGTGACCCGGCTCACGACTGCGCCGAGCGATGGACATGGCGTTCCAGGCGGATCGGCACCGCCTTGGACACCGGTGTATTCGACCGCGCCGCAACGTGATCCAGGGGGACCAGCGGATTGGCCTCGGGATAGTAGGCGGCGGCGTTGCCGCGCGGGGTCGGGTAGATCACGATACGGAATCCTTCGACCCGGCGCTGTACGCCGTCGGTCCACTCCGAGACCAGGTCGACCGCGTCGCCGTCGGCGAAGCCGAATTCGGCGACATCGGCGGCGTTCATCAGGATCACCCGGCGTCCGCCGCGCACGCCGCGGTAGCGATCCTCCTGACCGTAGATGGTGGTGTTGTACTGGTCGTGGCTGCGCAGGGTTTGCAGGATGAGCCTGCCCGGTGGCACCGGGACCCAGCTCAACTCGTTCACCGCGAAATTGGCTCGACCCGTGCCGGTGCGGAACTCGCGGGCGTCGCGCGGGGGATGCGGCAGGACGAAGCCGTTGCGGGTCCGCACGCGGGTGTTGTAATCGGCGCATCCGGGCACGACCCGGGCGATGGCGTCACGGATCAGGTCGTAGTCGTCGCGCAGCCGCGCCCATGGCACCGGATGATCCGGGCCGAACAGGGTCAGCGCGAGGTCGCACACGATGGCGATCTCGCTGCGCAGTTCGTCGCTGACCGGGTCGAGGCGCCCGGTGGACAGATGCACCATCGACATCGAATCCTCCACCGACACCTGCTGTTTCAGCCCGCCCCGGACATCCTTGTCGGTGCGCCCGAGGGTCGGCAGGATGAGCGCGGTGCGCCCGTGTACGACGTGGCTGCGATTGAGTTTGGTGGAGATCTGCACCGTGAGCGCGCACCCGCGCAGTGCGGCCTCGGTGACCTCGGTATCCGGGGTGGCGGACACGAAATTGCCGCCCATTCCGACGAATACCGTGGCCCGGCCGTCCCGCATGGCCCGGATGGCAGAAACGGTGTCGTAGCCGTGCTCGCGCGGGCTGGTGATGCCGAATTCGCGGTCGAGCGCGTCGAGGAACGTGTCGGGCATCTGCTCCCAGATGCCCATCGTGCGGTCGCCCTGCACATTCGAGTGGCCGCGCACCGGGCACACGCCCGCGCCGGGTTTGCCGATCATGCCGCGCATCAGCAGCAGATTGGTGGCTTCCTCGATCGTGGCCACGCCGTGCCGCTGCTGGGTAAGGCCCATCGCCCAGCAGATGATGATGTTGTTCGCCTCGGCGAACAGGGCGGCGGTGCGCTCGATGTCCGTGCGCGACAATCCGGTGGCATCGACAACGGTGTCGAAATCGACGGCGCGGGTCTGCTTTTCGTACTGCTCGAAGCCCGCGCAGTATTCGTCGACGAACGCGCGGTCCACGACCGTGCCCGGTGCGCGATCCTCGGCTTCGAACAGTAGCCGGCCCAGGCCGCGGAACAACGCCATATCGCCGCCGAGGCGGATCTGTAGGAAGTCGTCGGCGATGGGGACGCCGCCGGTGAGGCCCGCGAGCGTCTGCGGATCGCGGAATCCGAGGAGTCCGGTCTCGGGCAGCGGATTGACCGCGACGATGCGCGCGCCCTTGCGCTTGGCATGGGCGAGCGCGCTGAGCATGCGCGGATGGTTTGTGCCGGGATTCTGGCCCGCCACGATGATCAGATCGGCGGCCTCGAAATCATCGATCGTCACCGAACCCTTGCCGATGCCGATGGATGCGGTCAGCGCCGCGCCCGAGGACTCGTGGCACATATTGCTGCAATCGGGCAGGTTGTTGGTGCCGAAGCTGCGCACGAGCAGCTGATAGAGGAAGGCGGTCTCGTTCGCGGTGCGGCCGGAGGTGTAGAAGACCGCTTCGTCGGGTGAGGCCAGGGCGCGCAGTTCGTCGGCGACGACGCGGTATGCCTCGTCCCATTCGATCGGTGTGTAGTGGGTCGCACCGGGGCGCAGCACCATCGGATGGGTCAGGCGGCCCTGCTGTCCGAGCCAGTAGCCCGACCGACCCGCCAGATCCTCGATCGAATGGGTGGCGAAGAATTCCGGGGTGACCGTGCGCAGCGTCGCCTCCTCGGCGACGGCCTTGGCCCCGTTCTCGCAGAATTCGGCGGGCCGCCGGTGCCCGGTGGGCTCGGGCCAGGCGCAGCCGGGACAGTCGAATCCGTGCACCTGGTTGACCCTGGCCAGCGTGCGCGCGGTGCGCACCACGCCCATCTCCTCGACGGAGCGCTTCAGCGCCACTGCCACCGCCGTGACGCCCGCGGCCTCGATCTTCGGCGCGGTCACGGTCAGCGCGGATTCATCGATGTCCTCGGTCGGCCCGTTCCGGTGCATATCCCAAGTGTCCTCTCCAAACCGGCGGTGGCGCCCGAAAGGCCCCGTCCGCATCGTAGGACCGTGGCCGGTCGCCGGACCGGGCGCACGGGTCGCCGCCGGGCGCGACGCTACTTGACGGAGGCCGTCGGGCCATCGGAGATGTCCTCGGCACGGTAGGTGATCAGGACCTTCTCGCCGATGCGGATACTCCAGCCGGGGGCGAGTTCGCTGGCCGAGGTACCGATCCGGGTCCAGGAGTCCGCGCCGGGCGCCGCGATGTAGGTGCCCGCGGGGGTGCCCGCGTCGCAGACGTAGACCTTGCCGCGTTCCACGGTGACGAAGGCGTGGATGCGCGAGACGTGGCGGTCGCGGGGAACCGACAGCGGCGCGGCGACGGCGGTGCGGACCGACTCGTCGCCGGCGGGAGCGCGGCCGATGACATACGGGCGGTCCAGGGGGTAGGCGGTCTCGTCGTAGACGAGTGCGCCGGGGGCGGTGGTGCCGTCGCTCTTGGCGATCACCCCGCTCGGGCGGGCCGGGCGGGTGCGGGAATCGTCCGGGGGCACCTCGGTGTGGAAGGCCGAGGAGCGGCTCGCGGCGGGGGTGTGCGGCCACGGCTGTGACATGGCCTTGGTGCCGACCGGTTCGGCGGTACGCGGCGTCGCCGCGCTGCCGCCCTCGGAGATCCGGCGCGGCTGCGCGGGTTTGCCCGCGGTGCGCGGAGTGCCCGAGCGATCGGCGCTCGACCGCTCGACCTCGGGTATCGAGTGGTCGGTTCGCGTGCGTTCGAGGGGTGCGTGCCCGGCCGACCGCGCGTGGCCGGCTTCGTTCGCGCGCGGCGGGCGCTCGTCCGCGGCGTCGTCGATCACCTCGAAGCCCGCGGGGGCGGTGGGCGCGGGCTCGTCCGCGCCATCCACCGATTTCACCAGGTCGGGGCGGTTGCCACGGGAGGACTTACCCGATCTGCGCGCGGCGATCCGCAATTCGAATCCGCCGCCGGGCACCACACCCGCGCGCAGGTCGGTGCGCGGGTGCACGGTGAGCGCCGCGCCGGTGTCGGAGCCGATGGCGATGCGGCGCACGGGTTCGCGCACGATCTCGTCGACCCACGTGAAGGCGCGTGCGCCGGAGATCGTGCGCACGCCCTCGGCGCCGTGAATCTCGGCGATCACCGGACCGCGCAGCAGGATGACGGTGCCGTCGGAGGTGGGGGCGAGCACACCGAACGGCGGCGGCTCCGACCCGCCGGCGAAAACCACCGCGGCGAGGCGCTGTGCGATGGCCGCACCGGGATGGTCGGCGTCCGCGACGGCTTCGATGGCGCCGAGAATTCGGTCGGTGGAGGCGGTTTCCCCGGCCAGATAGACGACTACCGCGTCGAAACGGGCGATCAGACCATCGCCCGGCGCGATCCCTACGGTCGACGGGTTCGTGCGCACCCGGCCTCCTTCCCGCGCGTATCGGCGTCCAGCATAGTGGCGGGTCGTCGCGGCCATTCCCGGTCGCGATAACGCGCGGTCGGCCCTCGCGCGGCGCACCCGCCCGGAATGTCGAACGCGGTTCGTGTCAAACGACGTTCGCGGCTGCGTAGTCTCGGCCGCATGGCAGAGCGCAGTGAGCGACCCACCGGTCCTGATGTCGCGGCAGTGCGGAAGGACGCCGAGCTATGAGTGCCGCGCCGGTCAGCCGCAGAGCCAGACCCGCCAAGGCGCCCTTGAGCCGCGAGGTGATCATCGAGACCGGATTGCGAATTCTCGACACCGACGGCTCGGCCGCCCTGACCATGCGGCGGGTCGCTCAGGAACTGGACACCGGTGCGGCCTCACTCTATGTCTACGTCGCCAATCGCGACGATCTGATGGCCGCCATGCTCGACGACGTGATCGGCGCGGTGCCCGAACCGGTCGGCGGCAGCTGGCGCGATCGGCTGACGACTCTGGTCGAGGACACCGTCGCCGCCATCAACAGGCATCAGGGTCTGGCCCTGGTGGCGCTGGCGTCGACACCCACCGACACCGTGCGTTTCCGGCTCATGGACCGGATGCGGGGGCTGCTGGCCGAGGGCGGGGTGGACGACCGCACCGCGCAGTGGGCGGTGGAACTGCTGTATCTGCATCTCGCGGCCTCCGCGGCCGACCGCGACGGACTCGACGCGGTCACCGCCGCGCGCTTGGCCGAGGTGTCGGGTCATCGGACCGGAGTGGCCGAGGAGAAGGCCCGCGCGCGGTGGTCGCTGCGGGTGCTCATCGACGGAATTCTGTCGACACCGGCGGGCTGAGCCCGCGATACTGCGCGGATGCAGCACATACGTGCGGCCACAGAGGCCGACCTGCCGATCCTGCGCGATATCGAGGACGCCACGGGCGCACCCTTCGCGGCCGTGGGCATGACCGAGGTCGCCGAGGACGAGGCGCCCTCGCTCGAGCAGCTACGAGGTTTCGCCGTCGCCGGGCGGGCGTGGGTGTGGGCCGATGACCATGACCGGCCCGTCGGATACCTGATACTCGGCATCGTCGATGGCCTGGCGCACATCGACCAGGTCTCGGTACATCCCGATCACGCGGGTCGCCGGATCGGTGCACGCCTGATCGCGCACGCCGCGCGGTGGGCGCTCGACCACGGGATGGACGCCATCACCCTGACGACCTTCACCGAGGTCGCGTGGAACGGTCCCTACTACGAGCGTCTCGGATTCCGTCGTATACCGGACGCGGACCTGTCCGAGCAGATGCGTGCCGTCCGCGCCGCCGAGGCCGCGCACGGGCTCGACCGATGGCCCCGTGCGGCCATGAGCGCGCCGCCGGCGGTGGTGATCGATTCGGCACGGGTCGTCGTGGCCGGGTCGGTCGCCGCGGACGGGTCCGCGACGGGCGATCCCGGTGCGGAGCGGGAGGATCGCGGCTCAGCCGTGGGCGGCGAATGCGGCTTCGGCGGCCGGTAGGGCGGCTCGGCGGTCGTCGGGGACGAGGCCGATCCGGGTGCGGCGGTCCAGGAGATCGTCGGGCTCGAGTGCGGCCTCGTGGGTCCGGGCGAAGGCGAATTCGGCCGCGGTGACGTCGATTCCGGGCGCGACCGGTGCGGCGAGCGCGGGGTCGCGGCGGATGGCGGCGACGATAGCCGCGGCGTGCGAGCCGTAGCGTTCGATCAGGATGGCGGGGGCGTCGAGACGGTCACGCGCCGCGCCGGACACCGCGCCGACCAGGGGAAGATGGCGGGTCGCGCAGGGGCGGGCGATCAGTCCGGCGGCCGCGATCGCGGCGTCGACGGCGTCCTCGGCCATGCGGCGGTAGGTGGTGAGTTTGCCGCCGACCACCGTGATCACGCCATTGGGGGCGCGCAGCACGGCGTGTTCGCGGGAGATGTCGGCGGTACTGCCGTCGGCGGTGCGCAGGAGGGGGCGCAGGCCCGCGAAGGAACCGCGGATATCGCCGCGGTTCAGCGGTTCTCGCAACACGGTGTTGATGGTGTCGAGGAGGAAGTCGATCTCGGCGTCGGTCGGCTCGGGCACGTCGGGGACCGGACCGGGCGCGTCCTCGTCGGTGAGACCCAGGTATACGCGGCCGTGCGCGGCGGGTAAGGCGAAGACGAAGCGGCCGACGCGGCCGGGGACGGGGACGGTCAGCGCGGCCGTGAGCCCGCCGAAGGCCGCGGCGTCGAAGACCAGGTGGGTGCCTCGGGAGGGGCGCAGATCGATACTCGGATCCACCTGATCGGCCCATACGCCGGTGGCATTCACCACGGCCCGCGCGCGCATGGCCAGACTCTGCCCCGTGCGGGTGTCGCGAAGTACGGCCGAATCGCCGGTCACCTCCGCGGCTTCCACCCGGGTCAGGACGGTCGCGCCGTGCGCGGCGGCGGTGCGGGCCAAGGTCACCACGAGGCGGGCGTCGTCGACGAGCTGCCCGTCCCAGGCCAGCAGGCCGCCGCGCAGCTCGGCGCGGCGGACCGTCGGCGCCAACCGCAGCGCCTCGGCGGCGGCCACCCGGCGCGACCGCGGCAGCAGCGCGGCGGGGGTGCCCGCGGCGCGGCGCAACGCGTCGCCCGCCGTGAAGCCCGCGCGGATCAGGCACTGCTCGGCGGCGCCGATATCGGGCAGCAGCGGCACGATCTGCGGCAGTGCGTGCACCAGATGCGGTGCGGTGGAGGCGATCATGACGCCGCGCTCCACCGCGCTCTCGTGTGCGATGCCGATGCGCCCGCTCGCCAGATAGCGCAGGCCGCCGTGCACGAGTTTGGAACTCCAGCGGCTGGTTCCGAAGGCCAGGTCGTGGCGTTCGACCAGTACGGTGCGAAGTCCGCGGCTCACGGCATCGAGTGCGACACCGGTTCCGGTGACGCCGCCGCCGATGACCAGCACATCGATATCCGGGCTGTCCCCGAGTGCGCGTAGGTCGCGTTCGCGGCGATTCGCGTCGAGCGCCGAACCGCCGTTCGTCGCCGAATTCGAGGTCATCACAGATCCCTTCCGGTGTGCGGACGCAGATAGCCCTCGATCGCGTAAGCGAGTTCGGTGTCGAGTTCGGGGCCGGGCAGCAGTGCGGCGACGGTGCCCGCGGACTGCACCGCCGACTGCGCGATCAGCAGCAGCATCGTGGCCAGCTGGACGGGATCGCCCGGGCGGATGGAGCCGTCGCGCTGACCCTCGCCGATCGTCGCGGCGAACAAGTCGATGAGCGTGCGCTGATTGCGGCCGAGCCGACCGAACACATAGGTGAGCATGAGATCGGTGTCGGTGCGGAAAATCTTGCCGAACAGGGCATTCGAGCGGATCTCGGCGGCACCGGTCACGATTCCGCGCACCAGTCGCGTGCGGGCGGCTCCGGTGGCGGGCATGGTGTCGGCCAGTATCGCGCGCAATTCGCGCACAAGGAGTTCGGCGATGAGCGCGCCGGTGTCGGGCCAGCGTCGGTACACCGTCGGCCTGCTCACGCCCGCACGCCGGGCGACCTCGGTGAGGGTTGTCCGGCGCACCCCGAACTCCTCGACGCAGGCGCGGGCGGCGTCGAAGATCGCCAGATCGGTGGGCGCGGGCGCGGCGTCGTCCGTACCGGCCGATGCGGCGCTCGACACGGTCACCGCCGGGCTCCCGTGGTGCGAGGGGTTGGTTCGGCGCCCATCGACTCATCCGCCTTCCGTGCGTCCGGTATGCGCGACGCACCGACCCCGAACGCCCGCGAGCCGAGCGGTGCGTTGGTCCGAGGGGTGCATTGCTGCGTGGTGCATTACCGCGTGGTGTATTACTGCTTGACAATCTATGTCAAACTGTAACGCATGGTCGAGACGCAGCACAGCGGCGGTGAATCCGCCCTCGAAAATCCGGGCGCGGTGGCGTCGGCAGCGAGTATGGTGTGGGACGCCTGGGGAATTCCGGCCGGACACCAGCCGCTTTCGGCACAGATCCGTGGCTTGCTCGCGCAGGTCTTCGGCGTATCCGGTACCCCGGTGGCGCGTCGCGATGAGGGTGACGTGCCACTCCGCGAGTCGACGCTGACGACGGCTCAACGAGACGGTTTGATCGCGGTGGTCGGTGTGGAGCACGTACGGACCGACCACCACGACCGGTTGCTGCGCGCGGGTGGAAAAAGCACCCCCGACCTGCTGCGACGCCGTCTCGACGGTCCGCAGGACGCCCCCGACGCCGTGGTCTTCCCGGCCGATCACGCCCAAGTGCTCGCGGTGCTGGCCTACTGCGCCGACAATGCCGTCGCCATGGTGCCCTTCGGCGGCGGCACCAGCGTGGTCGGCGGGGTCGAGCCCGAGCGCGGCCGATTCGCCTGCGTCATCGCCCTCGACCTGAGCCGTCTCGACGGATTGCGCGAGGTCGACCCGGTCAGCGGCACCGCCACCCTCGGTGCGGGCGTCACCGGCCCGCGGGCCGAGGAATTGCTGGGCGCGCACGGACTTTCGCTCGGCCACTACCCGCAGAGTTTCGAATTCGCGAGTATCGGCGGATTCGCGGCCACCCGATCCTCCGGGCAGGCGTCGGCGGGGTACGGCCGGTTCGACGACATGGTGCAGCGAGTGCGAATCGCCACGCCCAGTGGAGAATTGAATCTGGGCCGGGCGCCCGCTTCGGCGGCCGGGCCCGACCTGCGTGAGCTGTTCGTCGGCTCGGAGGGCGCCTTCGGAGTGATCACCGAGGTCACCGTCCGTGTCCACCCGAGCCCGGAAACCGTTGTGCGCCAGGCATGGTCGTTCCCGGATTTCGCCACCGGCGCGGCGGCGCTGCGCACGGTCGTGCAGACCGGCGCGGCCCCGACCGTGCTGCGGCTGTCCGACGAGGCCGAGACCGGTCTGAATCTGGCGCGCGCGGGCGATATCGGCGGCGAGGCGGTCACCGGATGCCTCGCGGTCACCACCTACGAGGGCACCCACGCCCACGTGCGGGCGCGAGTCGCCGAGGCGAACGCGCTGTTGCTCGCCGCGGGCGGGACGGCGCTGGGATCGGCTCCGGCCGAACAGTGGGAACACGGCCGGTTCGCCGCACCCTATCTGCGCGACGCGCTGCTGGATATCGGGGTGCTCTGCGAGACGCTGGAGACCGCGACGACGTGGTCGGCGCTGGCCGCGGTCAAAGCCGAAGTCACCGCCGCGCTGACCGATTCGCTGGCCGGGCAGGGCACTCCGCCGGTGGTGATGTGCCACATATCGCACACCTATCCCACCGGCGCCTCGCTGTACTTCACCGTGGTCGCCAAGCAGGCAGACGATCCGATCACCCAGTGGGGCATCGCGAAACGCGCCGCGGGCGCGGCCATCGTGGCCGCGGGGGCCACCATCACCCATCACCACGCGGTCGGCACCGATCACCGTCCGTGGCTGCCCGCTGAGGTCGGTGATCTCGGACTGCGCGTGCTGCGCGCGGTCAAACGCGAACTCGACCCCGTCGGCATCATGAATCCCGGGAAATTGGTCCGATGACGACGCGATCCGCACATCCCCCGCGCACCGCGCTCGTGGTGACCAACCGGCTCTCCGGCGCGGGCCGCGGTCACGACGCCGCCGCCGCGGCCGTGGGCAGGCTGGCCGAACGCGGCGTCGAGGTCATCGAGATACGCGCGCCGTCGGCCGCGGAATCGGTACGGCTGGTGAGCGACGCGCTCGCCGATCCGGCGCTGCGACCCGACGCGGTGATCTGTGTCGGGGGCGACGGACTGGTCAGCGTGGTGCTTCCCGCACTGGCCGAGTCCGGTGTGCCGCTCGGGCTGATACCCAGCGGCACCGGCAACGACCTGGCCCGCGCACTCGGCGTGCCCACCGACGATCCGGTGGCGGCGGCCGACCTGGTGCTCGCGGGCCGCGCGCGCGTGGTCGACCTCGGCCGTATCGAGGCCACCGGGGTCGAACCGATGTGGTTCGCCACGGTCACCGGCACCGGCTTCGACGCGCGGGTCACCCTGCGCGCCAATGCCATGCGCAGGCCGAAGGGGCCCGCGCGCTACAGCGTTGCCGCGCTCGCCGAACTCGCGGGCGGTCTCGCGGTGCCGTACCGCATCGAACTGTCGGGTGTCGCGCCGGGCGCGCTGGACAATCCACCGGGTGACACCGTGATCGAGACCGAGGCGGTCATGGTCGCGGTCGGCAATTCGCGCACCTACGGCGGCGGCATGCTGATCTGTCCCGACGCCGAGATGGACGACGGCCTGCTCGATCTGACCGTGGTCGGCAAGGTCTCCCGGTGGGAGATGCTGCGACTGCTGCCCGCGCTGTCGGCGGGCAAGCGCATCGACCATCCGGCGACCCGGCGCTATCGGGTGCGGCAGGTCACGCTGAGCGCGCCCGGCGCACCCGCCACCGCGGACGGCGAACCCGCGGGCATGCTGCCCGCGACCCTGCGCGCCGTCCCCGGGGCGCTCGTCGTACTGGCTCGCTGAGCTGGTTCGCTCGGTGTGGTTGAGCTGGTTCGCTCGGTGTGGTTGAGCTGGTCTGCCCGGTGTGGTTGAGCTGGTCTGCCCGGTGTGGCTGAGCGGGTCACCCGGCGTACTCGAGCAGGTCTCCCGCGTACTCGAGCAGGTCCCGCGCGTACTCGAGCAGGTCCCGCGCGTACTCGAGCAGATCCCGCGCGTACTCGAGCGGGTTCACCCGGCGAAGGTGATGCGGCGGATCGCGTTGACGGCGGGCCGGTCGACCAGCACCACCGAGACCGGAGTCGGGCCGAGCCGGGCGGGCGAACCCATCAGCCGCCGCCACCGGCGCACGTGCAGGCGGAAGGACACCCCGTTCACCCGCCGCCCGCGAGCGCGCTGTCCGGCCATGGCATCGGTTGCGGGCACATCGAGCATGACCAGGTGCACCTCGCGCCCGCACCCCGCGGCCCAGCGGCCGATCATGGTGCGCACCCAGCCGAAGGTCGCGCAGTCGTGGATGACCACCGGTCCGCGCGTATCGCGCAGGGCCGTCTTGACGGCCGCGTAGTGCACGACGTGCACGACCGGTCGCCACAGCGGATACGGCAGCCGTCCGAGTCTGTGCCGCCAGCGATTTCGCGCCTGATGGGAGTCGAGCACCAGCGCGCCGTTCGCGGCGCTCGGGTTCTCGTCTTCCGGGCGCGCGCCGAAGAACTTCGACAGCGCGGTGCTCTTGCCCGCACCGGGCACGCCCGCGACCACGAGGGCGGCGGTGGCGGGATAGCGCAATTCGTCGACCGGATCGCCGCGGAGATCGTGGACGGCGGTCGGCCGCATGATTCGTTCGGGTGCGGCGGGAATACGCGGTTCCGTGGATTCGGCGGAGAGTGCGTCGGAGTCGGCGGACAGTGCGTTCAACGGGGGGCTCATCCTATCCAGAGTCCACATTGTCCGTTTCTTCGGCAACCGGGAAAACCCTGAATTCACAGCGGAAACCGGCGTCCGTCGCCCAGATCCGCGGCGGCGGCGGCCGAACGCCGGGTAGCCCGCCCGATGCGACGGACGACACACTCGGCCCGAGCGGACCCGGCTCATGGTGATGCCGCGACGGCCCGTGCGGAGCGACGATAGGCACCACCATGCCGGAAGCTGAGAATTACTTATGGATTCCGAACCTGCCCCACGATCCCCGGTAAGCTGTGTGCATAGGCGGAGTGTTCGGTGTCCCTCATCCACCGAAGGCTCCGCCTTATTTTGTCCGTAGGCCCTTTTAGGCCCCGTGCGGCACCGGCCACTAGAATGCCGGGGTGACCAGCACAGCCCCTGACAACTCGCGTAATCGTGCCGATGCCCTCCCCAAGAGCTGGAACCCCGGCGAGGTGGAGGCCGAGATGTACGAGCGCTGGGTAGCCGCGGGGTACTTCGCCGCCGACGTCTCCTCCGACAAGCCCGGATACTCGATCGTGCTGCCGCCGCCGAATGTGACCGGCAGTCTGCACATGGGCCACGCCCTCGACCACACCCTGATGGACACCCTCTCGCGACGCAAGCGCATGCAGGGCTACGAGGTGCTGTGGCTGCCAGGTATGGACCACGCGGGCATCGCCACGCAGAACATCGTGGAGAAGCAACTCGCGGTCGACGGCAAGACCAAAGAGGATTTCGGCCGCGAGCTGTTCATCGAAAAGGTCTGGGACTGGAAGCGCGAATCCGGCGGTGCGATCCAGTGGCAGATGCGCGCCCTCGGCGACGGCGTCGACTGGAGCCGCGACCGGTTCACCATGGACGAGGGCCTGTCCCGCGCGGTGCAGACCATCTTCAAACGCCTCTACGACGCCGGACTGATCTACCGCGCGGAGCGACTGGTCAACTGGTCGCCCGAATTGCGCACCGCGATCTCCGATATCGAGGTGAAGTTCGAGGACGTCGACGGCGAGCTCGTCTCGCTGCGCTACGGGTCGCTCGACGACGACCAGCCGCATGTGGTGGTGGCCACCACGCGCGTGGAGACGATGCTCGGCGACACCGCCGTTGCGGTGCATCCGCAGGACCCGCGCTACCGCGCGCTCGTCGGCACCACACTCGAACATCCGATCACCGGGCGCCGGATCCCGGTCATCGCCGACGACTACGTCGATCCCGAATTCGGTACCGGCGCGGTCAAGATCACCCCCGCGCACGACCACAACGACTTCGAGATGGGGCTGCGGCACAACCTGCCGATGCCGAGCATCATGGACGAGCGCGGCCGAATCGCGGGTACCGGAACCGAATTCGACGGTATGGACCGGTTCGAGGCCAGGCGGGCGGTGCGCGAGCGGCTGGCGCGCGAGGGTCGCGTTGTGGCCGAGAAGCGCCCGTATCCGCACAGCGTCGGTCACTCCGAGCGCAGCGGCGAGGCGATCGAACCGCGGCTGTCCATGCAGTGGTGGGTCAAGGTGGAGGCGCTGGCCGAGGCCGCGGGTGACGCGGTGCGCAACGGCGACACCGTGATCCACCCGCCGAGTCAGGAACCGCGCTGGTTCGACTGGGTCGACAACATGCACGACTGGTGCATCTCCCGGCAGCTGTGGTGGGGTCACCGCATTCCGATCTGGTACGGCCCCGAGGGCGAAGTGGTGTGCGTCGGTCCGGACGAGACCGCGCCCGAGGGCTGGGTGCAGGACCCGGACGTGCTCGACACCTGGTTCTCCTCGGGACTGTGGCCCTTCTCCACCATGGGCTGGCCCGACAGCACCGCCGAACTGGCCAAGTTCTACCCGACCAGCGTTCTGGTGACCGGCTACGACATCCTGTTCTTCTGGGTCGCCCGGATGATGATGTTCGGCATGTTCGTCTCCGAGGACGCCGCGATCACCGCGGGCAAATCGGCGGACGCGGCGCAGGTGCCGTTCCGGGATGTCTTCCTGCACGGCCTGATTCGCGATCAGTACGGCAAGAAGATGTCGAAGTCGCGCGGCAACGGCATCGATCCGCTCGACTGGATCACCGAACACGGCGCGGACGCGCTGCGCTTCACGCTGGCCCGCGGCGCGCATCCGGGCGGTGACCTGTCGGTCGGCGAGGCGCACGCGCTTGCCTCGCGCAACTTCGTGACCAAGCTGTTCAATCTGGCCAAGTTCGCCCTGATGAACGGCGCGCGTCCGGGCGACCTGCCCGAGCGCGCGACGCTGACCGATGCGGACCGGTGGATTCTCGATCGGTTCGAAGAGGTCCTGACGGAGGTGGATTCCGCCTTCGACGCATACGAATTCGGCAAGGCGTGCGAGGCGCTGTACCACTACGTGTGGGACGAACTGTGCGACTGGTACCTGGAACTGGCCAAGGTGCAGTTCGCCGCCGACGACGCGCGGGTGGAATCCACCCGCGTTGTGCTCGGCACGGTGCTCGACGCGGTGCTGCGACTGCTGCATCCGGTCATCCCGTTCGTCACCGAGGCGCTGTGGCAGGCACTGACCGGTGGCGAGTCCGTGGTGATCGCGGCGTGGCCGCGGCCCTCGGGTGTGCCCGCCGACGCGGAGTCGGCGCGCCGCATCGCCGACGCGCAGTTGCTGATCACCGAGGTCCGCCGGTTCCGCAGCGATCAGGGACTCGCCGACAAGCAGAAGGTGCGCGCCCGTCTGACGGGTCTGGCCGAGGCCGGTATCGCCGAATTGGCCGAGGAGATCGCCAGTCTCGCGCGGCTGACCGAGCTCGAGGCCGACCGGCAGCCCAGCGCCTCGGTGGAGGTGCGCTTGAGCCGCGGCACCGTGGTGGTCGGCCTGAACACCGAGGGCGCGGTCGATCTCGACGCCGAACGCCGTCGCCTGGAAAAGGATCTGGCCGCCGCCGAGAAGGAACTCGCGGGCACCGACGCCAAACTCGGCAACGAGGCATTCCTGGCCAAGGCACCGGAGAACGTGGTCGACAAGATCAAGGCCCGCCGCGAGGCGGCCGCCGCCGATGTCGAGCGCATCGGCGCGCGGCTGGCGGAGCTGGCGAGCCGATGAACGACGAGCCGGAGCGTCAGTACCGGGACGAGCGCGGGTCCACCCGGCTCGGGTCCGGTCCGTCCCCGGTGGATCTGGCCGAGATGGCGCTGGTGGAGGCCGAACTCGACCGGCGTCGGCCGGAGACCGACATCGAGCCGTCGCTGACCAGGATCGCGGCGCTGATGGATCTGCTCGGGTCCCCGCAGCACAGCTATCCGGCGATCCACGTCGCGGGCACCAACGGCAAGACCTCGGTGGCCAGGATGATCGACGCCCTGCTCACCGCGCTGCACCGGCGCACCGGTCGGATATCGAGCCCGCATCTGCAATTGGCCTCCGAGCGGATCAGCATCGACAACCGGCCGGTGAGTCCGGCGCAATACGTCGACATCTACCGGGAGCTCCAGCCCTACGTGGAGATGGTCGACCGGCAGTCGGTCGCGGCGGGTGGCCCCGCGCTGAGCAAATTCGAGGTGCTCACCGCGATGGCATACGCGGCCTTCGCCGAGGCACCCGTCGACGTCGCGGTGGTCGAGACCGGAATGGGCGGCACTTGGGACGCGACCAATGTGATCGACGGCCAGGTCGCGGTCATCACCCCGATCGGCATCGACCACGTCGAATACCTCGGCGACGATCTCGCCTCCATCGCGGGGGAGAAGGCCGGGATCATCAAACGCGCGCCGGAGAGTCTGATCCCGCGCGACACCGTCGCGGTGATCGCCGAACAGGATCCGCAGGCCATGGACGTGCTGCTGCGGCGAACGATCGAGGTCGACGCCGCGGTGGCACGTGCGGGCTCGGAATTCCGGGTACTGACTCGTCAGGTCGCCGTCGGCGGTCAGCAGCTGAGCTTGCAGGGCCTCGGCGGGGTATACGACGACATCTTCCTGCCCCTGCACGGTGAGCACCAGGCTCGCAACGCGGCACTCGCGCTGGCCGCGGTGGAGGCGTTCTTCGGCGCGGGCGCGTCCCGGCAACTCGATGTCGACGCCGTGCGCGCCGGGTTCGCCGGGACAACCAGTCCCGGCCGGATGGAACGCATGCGCAGCGCGCCGACCATCTTCGTCGACGCCGCGCACAATCCGGCGGGCGCTCGGGCCCTGGCCGCCACCCTGACCTCGGAATTCGACTTCCGCAAATTGGTCGGCGTGATCTCGGTGTTCGCGGACAAGGACGCCGCGGGCATACTCGAGGCGCTGGAACCGGTCCTCGACGAGATCGTCGTGACGACCAACGGAGCCGCCCGCGCCCTCGATGTCGACCGGCTGGCCGATCTGGCGGTGCAGCGCTTCGGCGACGAACGCGTGGTGACCGCGCCGACCCTGGCCGACGCCATCGAGACCGCCATCGCCATTGCCGAGGAGGCGGGTGACGGCGACGAGATGGTCTCCGGCGCGGGCGTGGTGGTGACCGGATCGGTGGCGACCGCGGGCGCGGCCCGCGCCCTGTTCGGCAAGGACCCGGCGTGAGTCCCGCCGCGGCGGAAAGGAACCGAGCATGACCGATCGGCCCGACGAGCAGCCGCCACGTCCCCAGGTCCCCGATCCGTGGAAGGGCCTGCGCGGTGTGATGGCGGGCACCCTGGTCCTCGAGGCCATCGTGGTGCTGCTCGCGCTGCCGGTGGTCGCCGATGTCGGCGGCGGGATCACCTGGCTGTCCGGTTGTTATCTGGTGGCATTGGCGCTGGTCATGGTGCTCGGCGCGGGTATGCAGGGCCGGTCGTGGGCGCTGTCGTTCGATCTGGGCTTGCAGGTGCTGCTGATCCTCGGCGCGTTCATCCACCTCTCGATCGGCATCATCGGCGTCGTCTTCGCCGTCGTATGGGGCTTCATCCTGGTGCTGCGCCACGACGTGCGCAGGCGCATGGACGCCGGACTGCTGCCGAGCCAGCGGGTCGATCCGCGCGAGTAGCCGGGGCCGCACGGCGTGTCCGGCCCGGACCGCGGGCTCTGGTTCGTACCCGGCGGGGGTGCCCGATAGGCTGTGCGCCGTGACTGAGCAGACGTTGGTACTCATCAAGCCCGACGGCGTGGCCCGCGGACTGGTCGGCGAGGTGCTGGCCCGCATCGAGCGCAAGGGCCTGAAGATCGCCGCCCTCGAGCTGAAGCAGGTTTCCGAACAGTTGGCCGCCGAGCACTACGCCGAACATGTCGAGAAGCCGTTCTTCGGTTCCCTGATCGAGTTCATCACCTCCGGCCCCGTCGTCGCCGCCGTCCTCGAGGGGCCGCGCGCCATCGCCGCCTTCCGCCAGATCGCGGGCGGCACCGATCCGGTCGAGAAGGCCGTCCCCGGCTCCATCCGCGGCGACTTCGGCCTCGAGACCCAGTTCAACCTCGTCCACGGCTCCGATTCCCCCGAATCCGCCAAGCGCGAGATCACCCTCTGGTTCCCGGAATTCCCCGCCTGACCTCGTTCCGCTCCCGTCCCGGCCGACCCTTGACAGGACGGATTCGGCCGTGGCAGGGCCGCTGCCCGATCCCGCGCGAGCGAGTCCGCGCCGAGACGCAGCCGAGGTCTCGTCGAGTGCCGATGGAGAATCGTCGGCGCACGATGTGGGATACTGGGGATGGTTACCAACGGTTCCGACTGTTCGCGCAGGTACGCGGACTATCGGGTTACCGAGGCAACCGGATGACACCGCGGTTCGATGCCGATCATCGCTGCCACGGATATCGGCGCCCGCTTTCGGGGGCGCGGATGCCCGCGTCGGCACGCTGGATGAGGCGCTCGATCCGAGGAGTTCAGCCAACAGCCAGGCGCCGCGTGACCAGTTGGGCCCGAAGGACGAGATAACAGGGTATCGACCGGGTGCGCGACGCGAGACCACAAGACCTTGCGCCGCGGGCGTGAGGTGTACGGACAGCGCCCTCGCGTTGGCCGCGTCACTCCGTACCGGGAGGGACGCGCCCGGGGGCCCGAGGAGACTTCGTGGCCGATCAAGAGCCGCCGGAAACAACATCACAGGATGCCGATCAATTGCCGGAGCGAATCCGAGTTCACGCGCTTGCCAAGCGGCTGGGAGTGACGAGCAAGCGAATCCTGGCCAAGCTGACCGAATTGGGAGCCGACGCGCGCAGCGCGCAGTCGAACGTGGATCGGGCGGTCGCCGAATCGGTGCGCGACGCGCTCGGCACCGCGGAAGGCGCCGACGCCGCATCCCAGCCCGCCACCGCGGGTGCGCCTGCTGCCGAGGACACCGCGTCCGTGGCGGCGCCGGTCGCCGAGCCCGAGCCCGAGCCCACTTCCCAGCCGGGGCTGATCTTCTCGTCCTCGGATTCCGTCCACGCGGGCGTGGCCGAACCCCCACCGGCCCCGCAGTCGCCGGTGCGGCTGTTCACGCATGCCGTCACCGAGGAGCCGCAGGCCGCGGTGCCCGTGGTGTTCGAGTCCGCGGTGGCCGCGCCGCTGTTTCTCCCGCCGGATGCCACGGCCGTCGAGGAAGTGCGCAAACAGCGCCGTGCCGAGCGCGAGGCGCGCCGGGCCGAGGAGGCCCGGGTCGAGGAGGCCCGGGTCGAGGAGGCCCGGGTCGAGGAGGCCCGGGTCGAGCCCGAGATCGAGTCCGAGGACGACACCGAGACCTCCGACGACGATTCGGCCGAGCAGTCCGGTGACGTGGACGGTCAGCCGCGCCGTCGCCGCCGGGGCAGGCGCGGTCGCGGCCGGGGGCGCGGCGAACAACACGCCGATGGCGAGGGTGAGAGCGACGAAGATCACACCTACGCCGAGCACGAAGAGGACGGCGAGACGGCCGAGTCCGCGGAGTCCGACGAGTCGAATGCCGACGACGGTGAGGACGAGGACGAGTCGACCGCGCCGGAGGGGTCAAGCCGTCGCAGGCGTCGTCGCCGCCGCCGCAAGGTCGCGGGCGAGGGTTCGGAGTCCGAGGCCGCCGCCGAGGACGATCCGCCCAACACCGTCGTGCACGAGCGCGAACCGAGGAACAAGAGCCGCGGCCGCGCGGGCGCCGACGAGGTGCAGGGCATCACCGGATCCACCCGGCTCGAGGCCAAGCGTCAGCGCCGCCGCGACGGCCGCGAGGCCGGCCGCCGCCGCCCGCCGATCCTCACCGAGTCGGAGTTCCTGGCCCGGCGCGAGTCGGTCGACCGCGTGATGGTCGTGCGTGAGAAGACCGTCCCGGACCACCCCACCGCCACCCAGGTCGCGGTGCTGGAGGACAACATCCTGGTCGAGCACTTCGTCACCAGCACCGGATCGGCGTCGATGGTGGGCAACGTCTACCTCGGTCGCGTGCAGAACGTGCTGCCGAGCATGGAGGCCGCCTTCGTCGATATCGGCCGCGGCCGTAACGGCGTGCTGTACGCGGGTGAGGTGAACTGGGAGGCCGCCGGACTCGGCGGCAAGGAACGCAAGATCGAGCAGGCGCTCCGGCCCGGCGATCAGGTGCTGGTCCAGGTCTCCAAGGATCCGGTCGGGCACAAGGGCGCGCGACTGACCACTCAGATCAGCCTGGCCGGGCGCTTCCTGGTGTACGTGCCGGGCGGCACCTCCACCGGTATCAGCCGCAAGCTGCCCGATACCGAGCGCAAACGTCTCAAGGAGATACTGCGCGATATCGTGCCCGCCGACGCGGGCGTGATCATCCGCACCGCCTCCGAGGGCGTTGCCGAGGCCGAATTGGCCCGCGACGTGGAACGGCTCCAGGCCACCTGGCGCACCATCGAGGAGCAGGCCGCCAAGGAGAACGGCGCGCCCAAGAGCCTCTACGAGGAACCGGATCTGCTGGTCAAGGTCATCCGCGACCTGTTCAACGAGGACTTCTCCCGACTCGTCATCGAGGGCGAGCGGGCCTGGAGCACGGTCGAGAAGTACATCGGCACCGTTGCGCCGGATCTGCTCGCGCGTGTTTCCCGCCACGACAGCGGCGGTGCGGACGTCTTCGAGACCTACCGCATCGACGAACAGCTGGCCAAGGCGCTCGACCGCAAGGTGTGGCTGCCCTCGGGCGGCACCCTTGTCATCGACCGCACCGAAGCCATGACGGTCATCGACGTCAACACCGGGAAGTTCACCGGTGCGGGCGGCAGCAATCTGGAGGAGACGGTCACCAGGAACAACCTGGAGGCGGCCGAGGAGATCGTGCGCCAGATGCGATTGCGCGATATCGGCGGCATGATCGTCGTCGACTTCATCGACATGGTGCTCGAGTCGAACCGGGATCTGGTGCTGCGCCGCCTCACCGAGGCGCTCGGCCGCGACCGTACCCGCCACCAGGTCTCAGAGGTGACCTCGCTGGGCTTGGTCCAGATGACACGCAAGAAGCTGGGCACCGGACTGGTCGAGGCGTTCTCCAGCACCTGTGAGCACTGCCACGGGCGCGGCATCGTCGTGCACGCCTACCCGGTGGAACCGACCGCTTCGGAGGACGGCAGCCGCAAGGAGCCGGGTACGCGCAGGCGGCGCGGCCGGGACAAGAGCGCCGCCCAGCCCGCGCCCGCGCCCGCGCCCGTGACAGCGACCGCATCCGCGAGCAACGGCACCGCGCCCGCCCCGGAACCGACCGAGGACGACGCGGCCGTGAAGCGGGCCCATCCGGTGGCATTGGCGATGGCCGCGCACCAGCACACCGACGAGGATCTCGCCGCCGCCGACGAGGCGGCCACGGTGGAGTCGGCGGTGGTCGAATCCGTCGCGGAGACCGTGGATTCCGTGCTCGCGCCGCGGTCGCCGGAGTCCGGTGACACCGAGGCCGGGGCGCGGGTCGTCCGGGTCCCGGCGGAGGCCGAGGACACGGTGGTCGCCGAGATTGCCGCGGATGCGCTGAGTTCCGGTACGACCGCGGTCGTCATCACCGACACCGCCGATGCGGCGGAGGCAGGGACCGACGGTGGCGCGCGGGTCGATATCGCCGCGCGGGCCGAGGAACCCGAGGCCGTGGCGGCGGCTGCCGCGAGCAATGGCGTCGAGGCGGCCAGGCCCGCGCGACGCCGCAGGGTGGCGCGTTCGGCAACGGTGACGGCCGCGGACAGCAGCGCTGCGGTGTTCGTGGTGTCGGGCGACGATCAGCCGTCCGCGCCGGTCGTCGACTTCGACGAGCCGGTGCCCGCCGAACTGGTGACGCGCAGGCCGCGCCGCCGGGCCGTCGGGCGTCCGGCGGGTCCGCCGGTCGAGGACTGAGTGACCGCAACCCCGGTTCGCTGCTCGGTAGCCGGATAGCCGCCGAGCAGCGAATTGGGTTGTGGAGTAGGGGTCTGGTAGCCTTGGACGGTCGCTGCCTGGCGATGGGCACTACTTGATGCCCCCAGTCGCAGCAACCAGCCAAGACAGTAATTCAGTCAGGGTAAGGTCACGTCGCAACCCGCGACGTGACCAAGCACGAGTAGACATCGAGTGGAGGAAGCCGACCGATGGCAACGTACGCGATCGTCAAGACCGGCGGAAAGCAGTACAAGGTCGCGGTCGGTGACCTGGTGAAGGTCGAGAAGATCGAGGGTGAGCCCGGCGCGTCCGTGGCCCTGTCCCCGGTTCTCGTGGTGAACGGCGCCGAACTGACCACCGATGCGGCCGCGCTGGCCAAGGTATCCGTGGCGGCCGAGGTCGTCGAGCAGACCAAGGGTCCGAAGATCCGCATCCACAAGTTCAAGAACAAGACCGGCTACCACAAGCGTCAGGGTCACCGTCAGCCGCTGACGGTCCTCAAGGTCACCGGCATCAAGTAAGGCATCCGAGGAGAAACTGCTATGGCACACAAGAAGGGCGCGTCCAGCTCGCGGAACGGTCGCGATTCCAACGCCCAGCGACTCGGCGTCAAGCGCTTCGGCGGTCAGTCGGTCAAGGCCGGCGAGATCCTGGTTCGTCAGCGCGGCACCCACTTCCACCCCGGCGTGAACGTCGGCCGTGGCGGTGACGACACCCTGTTCGCCCTCGCGGCGGGCGCGGTCGAGTTCGGCGTCAAGCGTGGACGCAAGACCATCAACATCGTTGTTCCCGAACCGGTTCAGGCCTGACCGCCTGAATCACTTCGACAGCGTAGAGCGGGTCAGGGTCGCAGGACCCTGGCCCGTTTTCGTGTTCGCACACGCACCGTTCGACCCGCGTACCCGCCCCGCCCGCCTCGCGGAGCGCGAAACCGAGAAGGAGGATGATTCGGCGCATGTCCAAATTCATCGACCGTGTCGTACTTCACGTGCGTGCGGGTAAGGGCGGCCACGGCTGCGCCTCGGTGCATCGCGAGAAGTTCAAGCCGCTCGGCGGGCCCGACGGCGGCAATGGCGGCAACGGGGGCGATGTCGTCCTCGAAGTCGACCCGAATGTGCACACCCTCTTGGACTTCCACTTCCACCCGCACGCCAAGGCGGGTAACGGCAAACCCGGCGAGGGCAGCAACCGCGACGGCAAGCAGGGTGGCCCGCTGCTGCTGAAGGTGCCCGACGGCACCGTCGTACTCGACACCGACGGCGAGATACTGGCCGACCTGGTCGGCGCGGGCAATAGCTTCACCGCCGCGCGGGGCGGCCGCGGCGGACTCGGGAACGCGGCGCTGGCTTCGAAGGCGCGCAAGGCACCCGGATTCGCGCTGCTCGGCGAAGAGGGCGAGGAACGTGATCTCGTCCTCGAACTGAAGTCGGTGGCCGATGTCGGCCTGGTCGGATTCCCCTCGGCCGGAAAATCCTCCCTGGTCTCGGTGCTGTCGGCGGCGAAGCCGAAGATCGCGGACTATCCGTTCACCACGCTGGTGCCCAATCTCGGGGTCGTCGCAGGCGGCGACACCACCTTCACCGTCGCCGATGTGCCGGGGCTGATTCCCGGGGCCAGCGAGGGCCGCGGTCTCGGCTTGGATTTCCTGCGCCATCTGGAACGCTGCGCGGTGCTCGCCCACGTGGTCGACTGCGCGACGCTGGAGCCGGGACGCGATCCGGTCTCCGATGTCGACGCGCTCGAGGCCGAACTCGCGGCATACAAGCCCGCGCTGCGCGAGGCCGGACTCGGCGATCTGGCCGACCGCCCGCGCGTGGTCATCCTCAACAAGACCGATCTGCCCGATGCCGCCGAGTTGGCCGAGATGGTGACCCCCGAATTCACCGAACGCGGCTGGCCGGTATTCGCGATCTCGGCGGTGAGCCGGGCGGGCCTGCGTCCCTTGACCTTCGCGCTCGCCGAGATGGTGCGTCGGTATCGGGAGGACCATCCGAAGGCGGCGCCCAAGCGTCAGGTGATCCGCCCGATCGCGGTGGACGAGACCGGTTTCAGTGTGATCGCCGATCCGCAGGAGCCCGGCGGGTTCATCGTGCGCGGTCCGCGTCCTGAGCGGTGGGTGCACCAGACCCAGTTCGACAACGACGAGGCCGTCGGCTATCTCGCGGACCGTCTGGCGCGGCTGGGCGTGGAGGACGAACTGGTCAGGTTGGGCGCCGAACCGGGCGCCCCGGTGACCATCGGCGATGTCACCTTCGAGTGGGAACCGCAGATCACGGCGGGCATCGACCGGGTGCCCACCGGTCGCGGCACCGATATCAGACTGGAACGCAACGATCGGGTCAGCGCCGCGGAACGCAAGCACGCTTCGCGCGTGCGGCGCGGTCTGGTGCGCGAGGACGAGGAATAGTCGTGTGTCACACGGCATTCGGGCGCGTGCGTGGCATCGAGGCCGTGGCGCGCACCGGATGCCGGGCGAACCGGAGGTCGTGTCGGCGCAACGCGAGCCGCGCGGGGCTCCGGTGATCGGTTCGGATGTGGTGCAGGGAGTTGTATTGTGACCCAGATTAATTCGTCGACCGATATGACGTCCGCCGAGATCAGTCCGGCGCGCGCGGCCATCGCGGGCGCGCGCAGCGTCGTGGTGAAGATCGGCTCGTCGGCGCTGACCAGTCTGAAGGGCGGGCTCGACACCGCGCGGCTGGACCGGCTCGCCGACGCCGTCGAGGCCAGGATGCGGGCGGGCGCGGATGTTGTGGTGGTGTCCTCGGGCGCCATCGGGGCGGGCATCGCGCCCCTCGGTCTGTCGGCGCGACCGCGGGATCTGGCGACCAAACAGGCGGCCGCCAGTGTCGGCCAGCTGGCGCTGGCGCACGCCTGGGGCACATCCTTCGCCCGCTACGGGCGCACGGTGGGGCAGGTGCTGCTGAGCGCCGACGATTTCTCCCGGCGCGAACATCACCGCAACGCCCAGCGCACCCTGGACCGATTGCGCGCGCTCGGGGCGGTAGCGGTGGTGAACGAGAACGACACCGTCGCCACCGAGGAGATCCGTTTCGGCGACAACGACCGGCTCGCGGCCCTTGTCGCGCATCTGGTCGGCGCGGACGCGCTGGTGCTGCTCTCCGATGTGGCCGGACTCTACGACGGCGATCCGCGCAAAGGCGGGGCCGCCTTCATTCCCGAGGTGCGCAGCAGCGCTGATCTGGACGGGGTCATCGCCGGCACCGGCGGCGCGCTCGGCACCGGTGGTATGGCCTCGAAACTGTCGGCCGCCCGGCTGGCGGCCGACGCGGGCGTGCCGGTGCTGTTGGCCGCCGCCGCCGACGCCGCGGTCGCCCTCGCGAGCGGCGAGGTCGGCACCGCCTTCGCCGCGCGACCGGTTCGGCTGTCGGCCAGGAAGTTCTGGGTTCGTCACGCCGCCGACAGCCGTGGCGCGGTGCTCCTGGACGAGGGGGCGGTGCGCGCGGTGGCCCAGCGCCGCCGGTCGCTGCTCGCGGCCGGAATTGTCGGGGTGCGCGGCCGATTCCACGGCGGTGACGTGGTCGATCTGGTCGCGCCGGACGACTCCGTGGTCGCCCGTGGCGTCGTCGAATACGACAGCACGGAACTCGCGGGCATGCTCGGCCGCTCCACCAGGGAACTACCCGACACCATGCAGCGCCCCGTGATCCACGCCGACGACCTGGTCAGCGTCCAGTAGTCGCCGGTCCGCCGCGATTCGATCGCGCCGAGGGCGATCCGGTTCCCGTGCGGAACCCGGTGCGACGAGGGTACGCGTTCGCGACCGCCGCCGCGCCGCGGTCGATTCCGTGGCGCGGCGGGAGCAGCGACGCGATGTCAGCCGAGGTCGGCCAGTTGGGCGACGGCGGGCGCCATGTCCTCGATCCAGGCGGCGGGGCTGCCGGTGGTGGGGACGACGATGACCTGGTGTACGCCCAGTTCGGCGTAATCGGCCATGGCGCGGACGAATTCGTCGCGGGTATCGGGTGTGGGGCGGGGGTTGTTGGCCATCATGGTGATGCGCAACGTGTCGAAGTCGCGGTCGGCCTCGTCGCAGTGACGGCGCAGCACGTCGAGTTTGTGTTCGACGTCGGCGGGTGAGACGCCGAAGATATTGCAGGCGTCGCCGTAGCGGGCCACCAGGCGCAGGGTCTTGCGTTCCCCGCCTCCGCCGATGAGGATGTTCGGGCGGTGCAGGGGCTGCGGCGAGTTGAGGGTTTCGGCGAGCTGGTAGTGCTTGCCCTCGAAAGGCCCGTTGTCGTTCGGATCCCACATCTGCGTGCAGATGCGCAGCGCCTCCTCCAGCCGCTCGAAGCGTTCGGAGATGGGCGGGTACGGCACGCCGAGGCCGAGGTGTTCGCGTTCGAACCAGGCCGCGCCGATGCCGAGCGCCGCGCGTCCGCCGGAGAGCACGTCCAGGGTGGTGACGATCTTGGCGAGCAGACCGGGATGCCGGTAGGTCACGCCGGTGACGAGCAGACCGAGCTCGATGCTGGAGGTGTGCGCGGCGAGGTAGCCGAGGGTGGAGTAGCCCTCGAGCATATTCGCCTCGGCCGGTAGGCCGGTGGGCTCGATCTGGAAATAGTGATCCATGAACGACAGCCAGGTCGCCCCGGCGGCCTCGGCGGCCCGTCCAACTCGGGCGAGTTCGCCGGCGATCGCCGCGGTGCCGCCGTCGATATCGAAGATCGGAATGTGAAATCCGAGCTGCATGGATGCTTTCCTCCTGTGTCGACACATCCGTGTGGCACCACGCTATGAGCTGGAGTGCGCTCCAGGTCAAGCCGAAGTCGACTACCGCACCGCGCGCGTGATCGGATAGGCGACCGGGCGCCGCGTCACCGACATCGGTTCGGCGGTCGTTACCGGGACGTCGGAGGCGAACTGCGCCGGGGACTCGGTGAAATGCCGAGTCCAGCCACGAAGGCGCGGCGCGTCGCTGCTGCCGATCCGGCGGCCATTCCGCTACGGGCCGGGCTGGGGGACGACGCCCGGCTGGTTGGTGGTGGACTCGGCGGCCGGTGTCTGGCCCTGCTCGGGGATCGGACCGGTGACGCCCGGCTGTCCGCCCGGGTCGGGCAGCGGCGCGCCCGGGGCGGGTTGGGGCGGCGGGGCCGGTGGCGGCGGGGCCTGGGTCGACGTGGGCGGCGGCTGGTTGGTGGTGGGCGGCGGCTGGTTGGTGGTGGGTGCGGGCGGTGGCGCGTCCTGTGTCGTCGGCGGCGGCGCCTGCTGTGTCGGCGGCTGCTGCTGTGTGGTCGGCGGGGCTTGCTGTGTGGTCGGTGGGGCTTCCGTCGTTGTGGGCGGTGCCTGCGTTGTCGTCGGCGGTGCTTGGGTTGTCGTCGGCGGGGCCTGGGTGGTCGACGGTGCCTGCGATGTGCTCGGCGGCGAATCAGTAACCGGCGGTGGCGCTTGCGTGGTCGACGGCGCGGGCGTCACTGTCGGTGGCGCTTCGGATGTCGTCGGCGGCGCAGGGGACGGCTCGACGGTGCGCGGGGCGGCTTCCGGTGCGGGCGTGGGCGTTTCGAGTGCCGAGGGCGGCTGCTCGTGCGGAATGTCCCGCGGTGCGGCGTTGTCCGGCGGGACCGGCGACTGCTGTGGCGTCGCGCCGTAGCCGTGCCGCGGGGCCGCGGGGGCCGAACCGTTGTCCCCGGGCGCGGACCGCGGACTTTCGGGCAGGGCGGGTACCGCGGTGCCCGCCGCGCGGTAGGCAGGCTTGTAGATCATGTTCATGGCCATGACGGCCTCTTGGCGCAGTGCCTCCTGCGCCATCTGCGCGTCGATGACATGGGCCGCCTCGAGCAACTGCGCGATCGTGCCGATCGGCCCGACGCCGCCGGGCGGCGCGACGGCGACCTTGGTGGCCTCGGCGGCGGCGGCGACCGCGCCGAGACGCGCGCCGACCTCGCCGAGTACCGCCGACAGCTCGTCCACCGAGGCGGCGTAACTGCGGGTGCAGGCGTAGGCGGCCTCGGCCGCGGCGCCCTCCCACGCCATGCCGTTCATGACGCGATCGGCATTGCCGCGGGTCAGCGGGAAGGTGGCGGCCAGCGTGCCCGCGACTTCCAACCAGGTTGCGGAGGCACGCACGATCGCCGCGGCGTCGATCTGCTGCGCCTTGGCGTAGATCTCCTCGTGCGGCATGGACTCGAAATGCTCCATGGCGCCGATGTAGTCAGGATCGTTCCCGGTCACGACCGCACTACCCGCGACTCGACCGCCCGCAGCGCGGCGGCGTTGGCGGCGTCGGCCTCTTCGTAGAGTCCGGCACTGATCAGGAACGCCTCCTTCATGCGGTAGGCGGCCTCGATGTAGTGATCGAGCAGGGCGGCGGCGTCGCGTGCCTTGTGCGCGAATCCCGCCTGGAGTTGCTGGGCGGAGACGAATCCGCCGAAGCCGTCGAGTTCGGCCGCCGATTCCAGTTTCTGACGCAGGGTCAGCAGTCGGTCGGCCTGATTCTCGTACTCCTGGGCGCAACGTCGCGCCGCGTCGGGGTCGAACTTGATGGTGCCCGCTTGCGCGTCCTGCTTGAACCGTGCGATATCGGCACGGCTGTTCTCGATAGTCATGCGCACCCCCGGGATCGGTCGGTCCGCCTCAGCGTAACCGCAAGGTGTGTCCGCAGTCAGCAATAGCCGCGCTCATGTGACGCTCAGCGGGCTTGTGCCGGAATACGTTTCTGCAATTGCACCCCGATCTGCTCGACCGAGGCCGGTACCACGTGCACCATATCGCCCGCCTTGATCAGGTAGCGACCGTCCCCCGCGACGTCGATCCAGGTGTAGTGGATCGGCGGTGTCGGCTCGGACCGGTCCAGGCGCGGTTCGATACGGATATGTCCTTCCGCGGTATGCGGTTTCAGCAGCAGTTTGCGTATCGGGGCCGCCGCCGGGACGCGCGCGACCGTCTCGCTGTCGCGCACCGTCTCGGCGTCCGCGGTGCGCGCCGGATACCGCCCCGCCGGCGCCTTGGGCAGCAGCGCGGCCACCCTGGCGCCGAGTTTGGCGCTGTGCCCGATCGAGATGCGAACCGTCCCACCGAAATCCGGTCGCGTGCCCGGTTCCTGGACGGCGAGCACCGCGCGGTCGAAGACCGTGCAGGCCAGCAGCCGGATCTCACTGCCCGGTTCGTGCGCGCCGCCGATGGCGACGACGCGGGTGTGCGGTTCGGCCAGGATGCGCAGACATGCCGTCAGGTCGGGGTCGCCGCCGCGCGGTAGTCGTTCGGCGAGTGCGGCACGCAGCTTCTCGGCCGCGTCCTCTGTACGCGGCGTCTCGAGTATCCGCAGCGGGTACGGATGCCGATCCACCTCGGTCTCACGCCACACATGCGCGAATTCGTCCGGAGTGAACGTCCATCCCACGCCGAATCACTTCCTCACCGAGCCCACCGAGACGGATCGAGCATATCGGGTATCACGACGAATGCGATGCGGAGTTGTGAACCCGCACCCGGACATTGCGGGCTAACGTCACGATGGGTTATCGGATATATCCGTAGTGAGCCCCGGATCTCATCCGGCGGCGCCGGGTCTCGGGATCGTGTTCCGGCCCGCGGGAACGGGGATGATGGGAGAGCTGCTGTGCGAGTACTGGGTCCGTGGTCCGATCCGGGCACCGTGGACGCGCTGGCGGGCGGCAAGGCCCGCGGTTTGTACGCCTTGCACAACGGCGGATTCCGGGTGCCGGAGTGGGTCGCGCTCGGCACCGATGTCTTCGACCGATTCGCCCGCGATACCGGTCTGACCGATGTCATGGCCGAACTGGCGGCGGCCGCCGACCTGGAGACCGCGCTGGCCGCAGGCGCGGCGGTGCGGTCGGGTATCGCGGCCGCGGCACTGCCGGAGGCGGTGCGGGAGGTGATCGCGGCGGCCGCCGCGCGTCTGGGGGACGAGCCGATGGCGGTGCGGTCCTCGGTCGCCGCCGAGGATGGCGCCCAGCACTCCTACGCGGGTCAGTTCGATTCCTACCTCAACGTGCGGGCCGCGGCGGTACCCGCCGCCGTGCGCGACTGCTGGGCCTCGGCCTTCTCCGAGCGCGCCCTCCGCTACGGCTTCGCCCGCGGTCTGCCACCCGTCGCCGCGCCCGCGGTGGTGCTGCAACGGCTGGTGCGCGCCCGCGCCGCGGGTGTCGTGTTCACCGTCGACCCGGCCACCGGCAGGCGCGCCACGATGCTGATCAGCGCGGTGTACGGGCTGGGCGAGGGGCTGGTTTCGGGGGCGGTGGACGCCGATTCCGTGGTCGTCGACGCCGCGACCGGCGCGATCCTCGACACCGTCATCGGCGACAAGGATCGCAGTTACGCGCCCGCGGGGGAGCGGGGCTGCGAGGTTCGCGCGGTGGATCCGGCCGAGCGGGCCCGCGCGGTGTTGACCGCCGAGGAGGTCGCCGAACTGACCGAGTTGGGCCGCAAGATCGATATCGAGCGCGGCGGTCCGCAGGACATCGAATGGGCGATCGACGACTCCGGCATCTGGCTGGTGCAGGCCCGCCCGATCACCGCGGTCGCCGTCCCGGCGGAGGTGTCCGGGCCGTCGCTGTCGCCCGACCTGCTCGGTGCGGGCGAATCCGTACCCGACGGCGAACTGCGAATCTGGGACAACTCCAACATCATCGAGAGTTTCAGCGGTATCACCTCCCCGCTGACCTACACCACCGCCGCCGACATCTACGGTCGCGTCTATCGCGGTTACGCGCGCTCGCTGCGGGTGCCGCCGCGCCGGCTGCGCCAGATCGAGGCGTGGACATCGGTGCTGCTCGGCTACTTCCACGGCCGCGTCTACTACAACCTGCTGCACTGGTACCGCATGGTGGGGATCGCCCCGGGCTATCGGCTCAACCGCAAGGTGCTCGAGGCGGCGTTGGGCGTGGACGAGCCGCTCGCCGACGATCTGGCGAAGACCTTGCGCCCCTACACCTTCGACAACCCGCTCGCCCGGCTGTGTTCGCGAGCGGTCACCACCGTGACCTATCTGCGCAGGCTGTTCGGCATCGATGGGATGGTCGAACGGTTCACCACCGAGTTCTATCGCGTCTACGACGAATACGACGCCATCGACTACGCCGCGCTGACCGGCGAGCAGGCGTATTCCGCCTACCGCGCCGTCGACCGCGATCTGGTCGAGCGCTGGGGTCCGCTCATGGTGCTCGACGCGATCCTGCTGACCTGCACCGGCCTGCTGTTCGGACTGACCAAGCTGTTCCTGCCCAACGCCCCGGAATGGTTCCTCTACGCCGTGGTCGGTCCGGGCGCGGATGTGGAATCCGCCGAACCGGCTCGCGCCATGACCGAACTGGCCCGGCTGGTGCGTGCCGATCCGGAACTGACCGAACTGGTGAACACCACCGCGCCGCGGCACATGCTCGACACCCTCCGCGCGTCGGGTCGCACGGAATTCCTGGCCGCGGTGCGGGCGTATCTCGATCGCTACGGCTACCGCAGCCTCGACGAGCTCAAATTGGAGACACCCGACCTGCGCGAGGACCCGGCGAGCCTGTTCATCATGTTGCGCAGTGCCGCGGGCCGGGTGGGTGACACCGCGTCGCCGAATCGGTCGCGGGAGGCCGAGGAATATCTGGACGCGCGTCTGCGCGGTCCGCGCCGCCGGATCTACGAGCGGCTGCGGGCCAAGGTGTCGCGCTGCGCCGCCCACCGCGAACGGCTGCGGTTCTGCCGCACCCGCGCCTTCGGCATGGTCAAGCGGATGATCCGGGCGATGGGCCGCGACCTGGTCGCACGCGGCGTACTGGACGAGTTCGACGACGTCTTCCACCTGACGGTCCAGGAACTGCGCGGCTGCTACGAGGGCGCGGACACCGCGTCGCTGCGGGGGCTGGTCGCCGCGCGCAAGGCCCGCCGCGGCACGGACGCCGATCTGGTCGCCCCGGCTCGTTTCCGCACCTTCGGCGCCGACTTCGGTGCGGCCGCGCTCGCCGCGCAGGGCTGGGTGCCGGTGACCGACACCCCGCCCGCCGCCACGGGGACGGTCCTGTCGGGAACTCCGTCGGCGTCGGGCGTGGTGGAGGGCGATGCGGTGGTGGTGAGCGAGCCGCGGGACGTGGCGGGTGGCATTCTGGTCGCCTACCGCACCGATCCGGGGTGGGTCGCGGCGCTGCCGTCGGCCTCGGCGCTGGTGATCGAGCGCGGCAGTCCGCTGACCCATGTCGCGATCGTCGCGCGCGAACTGGGGGTGCCGACCGTGGTGCAGATCAAGGACGTCACCAAGAAAGTACGGACCGGTATGCGGATTCGGGTCGATGGGACCGGCGGAACGGTTACTGTGCTGTCCGAAGGAGGGCGGCCCGATGAAGCCTGACAAAAATGTTGCGGCCGTGCGTGATTGGCTGTCGAGCCCGACGCCCGACACCGGTGTCCACCTGGCCGACGAGTCCGACGGCTGGGAATACCGCAGCTACGCCGAGATCGCCGAGCAGACCTGGGCCATCGCCGCGCGGATGCGCTCGGCCGGATTCGGCAGCGGCGACGGCGCGTGCGTCATCATGCCCACCGGATTCCCCTGCGTGGCCGCCTTCTACGCGGTGTGGGCGTGCGGCGGCGTGTTCACCCCGGTCGCGCCGCCCATGTTCGGCGACCTCGCGCAGATCGTCGCGCACATCGCGGGGATCATCGAACAGGCCGCCCCGCGGCTCGTCGTGACCTCGCCGGAGTTCGAATCCTTCGTCGGCGAGGCCGCGAAACAGGCGGGCCGGGCCGACGAAGTGCTGGTCATCGACGCGGCTACGCTGCCGCGGGCGCCCGAGACCCGCGAATTCGGCGCGCCCGACGAATGCGCGTTGTTGCAGTTCACCTCAGGATCGACCGGTAACCCGCGCGGCGTCCGGGTGAGCTGGCGGAATCTGGCGAACAATATCGCCATGATCTCCGCGCTCATCGACTGGCGGGCGGGCGAGGCCATGGTGTCGTGGCTGCCGCTCTACCACGATATGGGGCTGGTCGGCGCGTTCCTGACCACGGTGACCAATCAGGGCGAGCTCTACCTCATGCGCCCGGATCAGTTCGTGCGCGACCCGGCCCGCTGGCTGCGCGCGATGGCCCACGCCCAGCACACGCCCTCGCCCTCCTTCGCCCTCGGCTACGTCGCGCACCGGGTACGCCCCGAGGAGATCGCCGACCTCGACCTGTCGGGCTGGCGCACGCTCGCGGTCGGCTCGGAACCGGTCGAGGTCGCCGATCTGCAATCCTTCGCCGACCTCACCGCACCCCGCGGCTTCTCCCGCTCGGCCTACACCCTCGCCTACGGCCTGGCCGAGGCCACGCTCATGGTGACCTCCTCGGCGCGCGCCCGCCCCGTCACCGCCCTGCGCATCGACAATCCGAATCTGCGCTTCGGGCAACCGGTTCCGGTGCTGGCCGAGGCGATCCTGGACGACGCCCACCGGGTGTCGGGCGGTGGCTGGATCACCGGACTCGGCTGTTCCACAACCGAGTCGCGGGTGCACGTGATCGACGAGGACGGCGTCGCGCTGCCGGACGGCACCCTCGGTGAATTGGTGGTGACCGGCGATTCGGTAGCGATGGGCTATTCCGGCGAACCCGCGACGGGGTCGTCCACGCGCATCGTCGACGGTGCGCTCTATTCCGGTGACGCCGGATTCCTCTACCGCGGTGAGGTATTCGTCCTCGGGCGGATGGGTTCGAGTCTCAAGGTGCGTGGCCGCTCGGTCTTCATGGAGGACATCGAGTCCCGGGTGGCGCAGGAAACCGGGCTCACCAAGGGCAAACTCGCCGCGGTCGCGCTGACCGCGGCGGGCGCGCAGGGGATCGCGCTGTTCGCCGAGGCCGCGCCCGGTGACTGGATCCCGCAGGCTCGCAAGGTGATCCGCGGTGAGCTCGGCCCGGCCCAGACGATCGAGATCGTCACCGGTCCGCGCGGAATCATCCGGCGTACGTCCAGCGGTAAGCCGCGCAGGCGGCACATGTGGCAGCTGTATCGCGACGGCGCGCTCGAGGGCGCCACAGCGCATGGCGTCGAGACGACCGAGGCGACCGAGAGCCGGTCGGCCCTGCCGCTGCCGCGTGTGCGCGAACTGCTCGACAAGGCACTGCGCGGTGTCGAACTGCCCGCCGACGCGGCCGTGGTCTTCGAGGGTTCGCTGGCCGAGGGATTCGGCAACGAGGGTTCGGACGTGGATTTCCTCGCCGTGGTACCGGGCGATGAGCAACTGCCGACCCTGCCGACGGTGCTGTTCGTGGACGGCCGCCGGGTCGAGGTGCGCACCCGGTCGGTCGCGCAACTGCGCGGGCAGCTGGAACAGGTCGCCGGCGAACCGGACGAGGATCTGCTCAATCGCTGCCAGCGTTTCCTGCGCGCGACGGTACTGCGGCACGGCGCGGTGGACGTGGACGCGCTGCGCGCCGTCGTGAGCCACGACGAACTCGCCGCGATCCTGGACCGCTGGTGGACCGCCCGCGCGGTGCGGGCCCTGCGATACGCGGTGGCGCTGAAGGCGTTCGGCGCGGTCGCCGAGGCCGCGGAATGGGCGCGTGACGGGATCACCCAGGCGGTCAAGGCATGGGCCGCGCGCCGCGGGGAGACCTACGTGGAAACCAAATGGCTGCCGAACCAATTGGACCGGATCGGCGAGCACGCGCTGATCGAGCGTTACCGCGAACTCGCCGACTCCGCCGCTCGGACCCCAGGGCGACCCGTGGGGGACGAGTCGTTCACCGGTGTTCTCGGTGACGGTCCGGCGCGCGCGCAGGCCGAACAGGCGGTCTGGTCGCAGGTCTGGGAACTCGCCGCCGACCTGGGCGTACCCGATGTCGAGGACGATCCGCGTCGAATCGTGTTCGCCCGCCGCGACAAGGTCACCACCTGGCCCATCGGGGGCCGGGTCCATGTACTGCGCGAGGACCGTGACGTCTTCGTCCTCTCCGATACCGCCGCGGCGGCGTGGCGATCGGTGGTCTTCCGCCATTCGGTGCGCGATGTCACCGCGCGGCAGCCCGGAATCGGGGGGTATCTGGCCGAATTCGTCGCACTCGGATTCGTCGGCCTGCAATGGCGCGGCGGACCGGTGATCGAACCCGCGCTGGCCATGTGCAAGTCCGCGCGGCCCTATACGCCCGCGCCCGCCGCCGTCGCGCCGGTGCTCGGGCTGTCGGGTGCGGCACGTGGGGAGGCCGAAGTCTGTCTGGCGCCGCTGCCCGCCGACCGATTCACCGAATGCGCGCTGAATCTGGTGTGGTCCAACGTGGTGCTGGAGAACGCCCGCGAGGATCTGGCCGGCGCGGTGAAGGACGGTCAGGGCGCGGTCGCCGATATCGCGGCGCACCGACTCGTCGCCATGGCGGTGCGGGTGCTGCTGTCCGCGTTCGGCGTCCACCCGCTGCCCGCGGATGTCGCGCCTGCCGAGACGGTCGCACGACTGCTGCCGTCACGCCTGCGCGACGAGCTGCTGCCCGCCCTCGACTCCGCACGCGGCGTGCGCTTCTCGGCGCTGCTCGCCGCCGGCGGCGACGCCCTCGCCGGACTCGCGACACTCGACGATTTCGTCGTCCGCGTGCGGGGGATCGCCGCGGGAGCCGAGTCCACGCGCGGATTCCCGGCCTCCTTCGATTCCCGCGAACAGTGGCAGCGCACCCTCGCCATCGGCTACGACTGGTTGCGGCTGGCGGGTTACCTGAATTCCGAACTGCCCCTGGACGAAGCGCGCGACCTGCTCGCTTCCGGTGGCCGACAGCCGCACCTTCGCGACGAGGAGGCGATATGACCGCCGACCGGGTGCGCCGCATCATCGCGGCCATGGCGCCCCAGCCGCCCGCCGAACTGGCCGACACCGATCGTCTCGTCGAGGATCTCGGCTTCGAATCGCTGCGGCTGATGGAGCTGACCGTGGCGCTCGAACGCGGTTTCGGGCTGCCCCGCTACCAACCCGAGGAATTGATCGGCGTCCGCCGCGTCGGCGATGTCGTCGCCCTGGTGCGGGGGAGTCTGGGCGAGCGGGTGCGCCCGTGAACGGGCGGGACGCCGTCCTGGTGACCGGAGCGGCCGGACTGGTCGGCGCGGAGGTGGTCGCCCGGCTAGCGGCCGCGAGCCGGCCGGTGGCCGCGGTCCTGCACGACAAGTCCGAGATCGTCCGCAACGACGGCACCGTCCTCGAGGCGGGCACCACGGTGGCAGGCGATATCCGCGTGCCCGGATTCGGATTGTCCGACCGCGACGCCGCGGATCTGGCCGAGCGGGTCGGTGTCATCGTGCACTGCGCGGCGACCACCGCCTTCGACGCGCCGTCGAGCGTCTACGAGGAACTGAACGTGCGCGGCGCGGCAAACGCGATCGAGCTGGCCCTGTCATGGGATGTCCCGCTGGTCCATGTCAGTACCGCCTACGTGTGCGGTATGCGCGGCGGGACCATCGGCGAGGACGAACTCGAGGCCGGGCAATCCTTCGGCAACGAGTACGAGAAGAGCAAATTCCGCGCCGAACAACTGGTGCGCGCGGCGGGCGGTCGCGGCCTCGACTGGGCGATCGTGCGGCCCGGCATCGTGACCGGTGACAGCGCGACCGGCGCGATCCGCGAGTACAAGAATCTCTATACGGTCGTGAAACTCATGGTCGAGGGCAAATTGCGAACCCTGCCCGGCCGCTACGACGCCACGGTGTCACTGGCCCCGGTCGACCATGTCGCCGATGTGATCGCCGCGGCGGTGCTCGACATCGATTCCGTCATCGGGCGCACCCTGCACGCGGTCGGCGGCGATTCGCTGTCGCTGCGCGAGATATCCGACGTGCTGGCCGAATACCCCTCCTTCGCGGTGGCGACCTTCGTGCCCGAATCCGGTTTCGACGAGGCCGATCTCGACCCCGTCGAGCGCGAGTACTACCGCCGCATCGGCTCGCTCTACACCAGCTATTTCCGGCGGCGGCCGGTGTTCGACACCACCCGGGCCCGGATCGCTTGCGGCAGGCCCGCGCCCGCCACCGGTAAGCGGTATCTGCGCCTGCTGCTGGATTTCTGTCTGGAGACCGGCTATCTCGGTGTGCCGCTGCCCTCGATCGACGAGGTGCTGTCGGCCACCGATATCGGCGGCGACCGATGAGCGAGGACGACCCGCGCGCGCTGCTGCGCACGCTGACCCCGACCCCGGCGAAGGTCGAGGCGTATCTCGGCGACACCTATCTGCTCGAGACGGTGGAGCATCTGCGTCGCCGCGATATCGACCCGGCCGCCTTCGCCCGCGGCCATTCGCTGCTGCTGCTCAAGCCGGACGCCATCGTGGCCAGGGCCGTGGAACCGACCCTGCGTTGGCTGGACGCGAACGGTTTCCGCCTGCTCGGGGCCTACCGGGTGCCGGTCGACCGGCATCTGGCCCGCGCGCTGTGGTATTTCGCCTGGAATATCGCCTCACCGGAACGCCGCCGTCTGGCCGATCTGCTGGTCGGCATCTCCGACGCGCTGGTGCTGCTGGTGCGCGGCGAGGACGCGGATCTGCCGGTGCCGGTGCGCCTGGCCGAGGCGAAGGGCCCCACCGACCCGCACAAGCGCCGCCCGGGGGAACTGCGGCATACGCTCGGACTGCACAGCTATCTGCTGAATCTGGTGCACTCGCCCGACGATCCCGCCGACGTGCTGCGCGAATTCGCCATCTATTTCGACGAGCGGGCCCGCGAGGCCGTTCTCGCCGACCTCGACGCGGACACCGCGGCGGGCGAACGGGCCGAGCGGCTGGCGCGCGATCTGTACCGGGGGGTGCCCGCGGGCAGTTTCGACCGCGCCGACGCGCTGACCCGGCTGCGCGCCGACGTCGGCGACGACACCGACGGCGCGTGGTCGGATGCCGACTGCGCGCGGCTACTGTATTCGGCCTGGGCGGATGGCCGCGACCTCGATCCATGGTCGGTGATCGTGCTCGGGTCCCACGTACTTCCCATGCGGGCCGGAACTCGGTCGCAGACCCTGCGCCCGGTCACCGCCGACGATTGGTTGGGAGCTCAGCCGTGACATCCACCGCCGCCGTGACGGCAACGCACGAACGCACCATCTCGCGAACGCTCGCCCACCGGTGCGCGGTCGCCGAGGTGTTCGTCACCTCGTTGGGCGCGGTCGCCGCCGACGAATTCCTGGTCGGCGCGCAACTACCGAGGATGCACGCCTACTACGGCGACCACGCGGGCGCGCTGGCCGACCGCTACGATCCGCTGCTGGTGATGGAGGCGGCGCGCCAGGCCGCCATCGCGCTCACCCACGAGTTCTACGCCGTGCCCCCGGAATCGGCCTTCGTCGTGCGCACCTTCAACGGCACCGGCGCCGATTCCGCGGCCTGGCGGGTCACGCCCGAACCGGCCGATCTGGAGATGACGGTGCGGGTGCCGCGCGAACACCGGCGCGGGGCGAGCATGCACGGCCTGGACATGGTGCTCGACATCTCCCGTGCGGGCGAACCAATGCTGACCGTCGACGGCTCCTTCTCCTGGACCACGCCGGGGCATTGGGCGGCCATGCGCGCCGGATTCCGCGACGGTCTCGGACTCGGCGCGTTCGCGGGGGCCGAACCGCCGGGGGAGCGCGCGCCCGTGGCCCGGGTGGGCCGGGAGAGCCGGCGCAATGTCGTCATCGGGCCGCCGGACACCGACGGCCGTCGCGCCCGTGCCGCGGTGGTCGCCGACCCCGCGCACCCGTTCCTGTTCGACCACCAACTCGATCACGTCCCCGGCAGTCTGCTCATCGAGGCGGCCCGGCAGACCGCGCTGGCGGCGCTCGGACCCGACCTGCCGCGGCTGGTGTGCGTGGCGAGCACCTTCGACGCCTTCGTCGAACTGGACCTGCCCGCCGAATGCCGGGTGGAGATCACCGATGCCGGGGCGCAGGACACCGTCGTGCACTGCGAGATCCACCAGGCCGCCGCGGTGGCCGCCCGTATCGATCTCGAATTCGCCGAGGGCGCGGGCGGGACGGCCGCGTGATCGACACCGAACTGCTGACCACGACCCGGGCCTTCCGCAGGCGACTGGATCTCGACCGTGCGGTGGACCGACAGGATCTGCTGGACTGCCTCGAGATCGCGGTGCACGCGCCGAGCGGCACCAATCGTCAGCCGTGGCGGTTCGTCGTGGTCACCGATGCGCGGCTGCGCCTGGGTATCGCCGAGTACTACCGCAAGGGTTTCGCGGCCTATCTCGCGGCGCGCGCCCCGCGGCCGGATCAGATGGCCGATCTCGCCTCCGGCCGGTATCTGGCCGAGCACCTGCACGACGTGCCCGCGCTGGTGCTGGTCTGCTCGGTGGGCCGCCCGCCCGCTCAGCCGTCGGCGCTGCGGTTGGCGAGTTTCTACGGGTCGATCTATCCCGCGGTGTGGAATCTCGTGCTCGCGCTGCGCGCCCGCGGACTCGGCTCGACCATGACCACCGCGCACCTCGCCCACGAACGCGAGGTGGCCGAGCTTCTTGGCATTCCGTTCGACGAGGTCACCCAGGTCGCTCTGCTTCCGGTGGCGCACTTGCGCCCGGGCTCGGTCTCGCCCGCCCGCAATCGAACTCCCGCCACGGAACTCACCGGATGGGACCGATGGCCCGGGTGAGCGCCGCCGCGCCGCCGGAACCCTTCGCGGGCGCGCTGCGCATCGCGCGGTTCACCGCGGTCATGTACAAGCCGCACTATCTGCTCTACGGCATCCTGTGGGTGCTTGCCCTCGAGGGCACCGCGGCACTGGTCTCCCAGCCGGAGACCGCGTGGCGCCCGACCGGCGCGACCGTGCTGCGCATCGTGATCGTCGCCTTCGTCCTGCTCTATCTGCGGATGATCGACGAACAGAAGGACCTCGACTACGACCGCGTGCACAATCCGTCTCGTCCGCTGGTCACCGGTGCGGTGCGCGCGCTGGATCTGCGCGTCGCCATGGCGGTGATCGCGGCGGGCGCGCTCGCGGCGAGCCTGACACTGTCGATCGTCTCCGCCGTCGCGATCGCCGCGGTGCTCGGCTACGGTCTGCTGCTCTGGTGGCTGGAGCGGGAATCGGCGGCGGTGCGCACGGATATCCTGTTGAACCTGGTCGTCACCTATCCGGTGCAGCTACTGGTCACCGCCTACGTCGTGGTGTCGGCGATCGGTACCGGCGAGGTGTCGTGGCGCGCGTCGGTGCTTGGTGTCGCGGTGATCTTCGCGGGCGCGTTCCTCCAGTTCGAATTCGCCCGCAAGACCTCCCGGTCGTATCGGCCGGGCGAGCTGTACTACTCGAATCCGCTGGGCGCGACCGGGAGTGTGGCCGCGTCGCTGGCGTGCGCGGTCGTGGCGGTCGTCGCGGAACTCGCGCTGGTACGCCCGTGGCAGTGGGCCGCGCCCGCCGGGCTGCTCGCCTGGATTCCCTTGGCGCTGCCGCTGATCCCGGTCGCGGGGGCGTGGTCGTCGCGCCGGTCGGAGCGGGTGGACTATCCGGTGGCGCCCGCGGTGCTGTTCATCATTGCCCTGTATCTCGTCCTCATCGCGCAGGCGGCGGTGCTGACCGGTCGTTGAGACGGTTCAGGCGAGCGCCGCCTCGATCACGTTCTCCGGCGACACGGTTTCGACGGTCCGCAGCAGCGTGAAGCCCGAACGGGCCAGCAGGGCGCGGTATTCGGATTCGGTGCGCTCGCGGCCGCCGGTGTTGACGAGCATTTCGAGGTCGATGTACTTGCCCGGATGCGGTCGGCGGTGTTCGGGCAGGACCAGTTCGATCAGCAGCAGGCGCGCCCGCGGCGACATCGCCGCGCGCAGCGTGCGCAGAATGGCCGCGATCCGTTCCTCGTCCCAGTCGTGCACGACGTGTTTGAGCACGTAGGCGTCCCCGCCCGCGGGCACCTCGTCGAAGAAGGACCCGGCGCGGATCTCGCACCGGTCGGCCACGCCCATTTCGGCCAGTCGCGCGGGCGCGCCCGCGACCACCTCCGGCAGGTCGAACAGGATGCCGCGCGATCGCGGTGTGCGCCGCAGGATTTCGGCGAGGAAGCGGCCCTCGCCGCCGCCGACGTCGACCACCGTGTCGAAGCGGGCGAAATCGAAGCCGCGCAGCAGCGGTTCCACCGACATGCTCGCGATGCTGGTCATGGCGCGGTCGAAGACCTCGCCGAGTTCGCGATCGGCGGCGACGCGATCGAAGAAGGACCCGCCCCCGCCCGTGGCGTCGACCGAGGCGCCGGTGCGCACCGCGTCCACGATGCGGGTCCACTGCCCGCGGTGGAATTCGGTGCCGAAGAACAGGATCGCGTCGCGCAGCGAGACCTCGGCATCGCTGCGCAGCGCCCGCGCCGCCGGGGTGAGCCGATAGCGGCCGCGGCGATCGATGCCGAAGACCCCGTGGCTGACGAGCAGGCGCAGCAGCCGGTGCAGTGCGTCCTCGTCGGCCCGCACGGCGAGCGCCAGTTGCGCGCCCGTGCGGGGGCCGTCGGCCAGCGCGTCGGCGATGCCGAGTGCCGCCGCCGCGTGGATGGCCTGCGTCAGCCACCCCGCGGTGAACATCTCCATGAGCGCGAGATGTCCGGGTACGAGCTTGCGGTGCAGTGTCACCAGGGTGGCGCGGAGGAGTTCGACGGCGCGGACGGCAGGAAGGGGCGGCTGCCCGATCGACGGCACGGTGACTGCCTCCTCGCGCGCGGAACGTGGTCGTGAGCGGAGTGATGCGTGGTGCGTGGTGCGTGCCGAAGAATAGCCGTTGTCCGGTCTCCCGGCTACGGTCGCGCGCCGGAACGACGAAGACGACCGCGACAATTCGCCCTTATCGCCCGATGGTCGAAGGTGCCATAGTGATAACTGTCTGATTGCTCAATGAGTGTCGGCGGCCGGATCGAACGATGCCCGGACTCGCGCGCCGACCCGGGCGACCCGATGCGCGCGGGCCGCGCCGGGCCGCGCGCGCGACGAGAAAGATAACGGTTGAGTCGTTATGTGGATGGGAGAGCGAGGAATTGGGAAAGTATTGGTACGCGTCATGCGAGCGGAATGAGGTGCCTCATGAACACGTTGGTGTGCGGCGACTGCTGGCGACAGGAAAATCTGACGTTCGCGCAGCGATTGGATCCGGCCTTCATCCGGCCCGGAATCCGGTACCTGTGCCCCGAACACATGGCCAGGCAGGACGAACTGCTCGGCAGGCCCGGAATACGGAAAACGGCGGCGTGACCAGCTGAGCGACGCGTGCCGCGCTAATCGGCGCGGCGCGGCGCGTTGCCCGCGCGGGCGCGTTCGCGTTCGGCCGCGGTGGCCAGATAGTCACCGAGTTCGCGGCGCAACGTGACATCGAGCGATCGCGCCAGCGTGCTGTGCACCGAGGCCACGGCGAGCTCACGCATCTTGTTGAGCATCGTTGTGGTGTCGGCGATCTCGGCGCTGGTCTCGGGCAGCCACCCCGCGCCGTGTTCGCCGACGATGTGCTCGCGCGCGGCGCTGATCATGATGTGGGTGATGTCATCGATGCGATCGGCCACCTTGGCGTAGATCTCGATGAGAGTGCGCAGTTCCAGGCCGTATTCGTGCAGTTCGGCGAATGAGGTCAGCAGCTGGGTGTCGGTGAAGACGACCGTATCGCCGTCGAGGCGGACCAGCTTCATCTCGACCAGCCGGTCAACGAGTTCCTCGGCCTCCGCGCCGAGAATGGTGCCGATGAGTTCGCGGGAGACCTCGAAGGTCTCCTCCTCGGCCCACGGCGCGGTGAGCGCGTGCTGAAGTCCGAGCACCTCGGTGAGGTCCTTGCCGGTCTCCCAACTGGTGATGAAGTCGGCGATGTGCGCGGTGGTGAAGCCGCGCTGGAGCAGGGCGTCGATGAGGCGCAGGCGTTCGAGATGGACCTGTCCGTAGATACTGGCCCGACCATCCCTGCCGAGCGGCGGCGGCAGCAGCCCGCGCTCCTGGTAGGCGCGCACATTGCGCGTGGTGGTACCCGCGGCCCGAGCCAGATCGTCGATCCGGTACTCCACCGGCGCCTTCACCTCCTCACCCCTGCCCGTCGCCCGCGCACCGGCGATCCGGTGACTCGGCTGAGGCGAGTCTAACCGCCGGATCGCCGAGCGCCCTCACCTGGGAACGGCAGCCTGTCGCGGCTGGTCGGCGCGCGCCGCGAACGGCTCGGCCTCGTAGTCGCGCGGGTCGAATTCGCGCAACTGGCCCACGTACTGGGTGGCGAAGCCCGGATACATGGTGGCGTTGAAGCCGTCCTCGGTGAGATACCAACTGCGGCAGCCCGAATTCCAGGTGGTGGCGGCGAGTCTGCGCTGGATGGCGGCGTTGTAGCGGTCCTGGCGGTCGCGGCGCACGTCGAGCAGCCGCAGGTCGCGGCTGAGGATCGTCTCGATCGCGCCGACGATGTAGTCGATCTGGGCCTCCATGTAGACCAGCGCCGAATTGTGTCCCGGACCCGAATTCGGACCGAAGGTGAGAAACAGATTCGGATAGCCCGACACGGCGACGCTCCGGTAGGCGTACGCGCCGCGCGACCACTCCCGCGCCAGCACGCGCCCGTCGCGCCCGACCACCGGAATCGGCGTGCCGGTCTTGGAGACGTCGAATCCGGTCGCGAAGACGATGCAGTCGGCCTGGTGTTCCACGCCTTCGGCGGTGCGGATGCCGTGTTCGCTGATGCGGGCGATCGGCCAGGTGATGAGCTTGCAGTTCTCGCGTTGCAGCGCCGGGTAGTAGTCGTCGGTCATCAGCAGCCGTTTGCAGCCCGCGCGGAAGTCCGGGGTGAGCTGACGGCGCAGCCACGGATCCTTGACCTGCCTGCGCAACTGCGCCTTGCCGACCAGTTCGACCACCCTGGTCAGCGGGGTGTTCCACACCACGCCGAGCGCCACCGACTCGTGACCGTAGAACCACAGCTGCCGTGCCAGGGTCTGGGTCGCGGGCACCCGCCGGTAGATCTCCTTGGTGAGTGCACCGGTGCGCCGGTTCACCCGGGGCAGCACCCAGCCGGGCGTGCGCTGGAACACCTTCACCGCGGCGGCCCGCTCCACGAGTTCGGGAATGATCTGCACGGCGCTGGCCCCGGTGCCGACCACGGCCACCCGCTTGCCGGTGAAGTCGTAGTCGTGGTCCCAGCGGGCGCTGTGGATCATATGACCGCGGTAGTCCTCGATACCACGGATCGGGGGCAGGCTCGCGTTGGCCAGCGGGCCCGAGGCGAGCACCACCGTCCGCGCCCGCACCGGCTCCGCGCTCCCCTCGACCCGAACCTCCCACAGTCCGGCGGCCTCGTCGAAGGCCACACCGGTCACCGTGCTGTCGAATCGGATATGCGGGGCGAGATCGAAACGCCGCGCCATCGACTCGATGTAATCCAATATTTCGCGGCTGCCGGAATAGGTGTGCGACCAGTGCGGATTCGGGGCGAACCCATAGGAGTACAGCCGTGACGGAATATCGCAGGCCGCGCCGGGATAGGTGTTGTCGCGCCAGGTGCCGCCGAGCGCGCCGGCGCGTTCGAGTATCACGAAATTCGTGATGCCGCGCTGACGCAGCCGGATGGCCGCGCCGACACCCGCGAATCCGCCGCCGATCACGGCCACGTCGAGTCGGCCGGGTGCCCGAACCGAGTTCTCGCCCACGGTCGCGGAATCCTTTCGCCCGTTCATGCCGCGGGCTCGTAGGTGAGTTCCTTCGACCATGTCGGGTCCTCGCGCAGCAACCTCTTCGGCACTCGCGCGGTGATCCGTACCAGCGCGTCGGCGAAAAGGTGATACGGGTGGCCGCGGTCGACGACCCAGCCGCCGTGCGTCTTCACGATCTGGTACATGGGCAGGCGGCGGGCGAATTCGCTGCGCTCACCGACAGTGCGGTAGCGCTTGAGCGCGGTATAGAGCTTCTCCTCGTCCACGCCCATCGCGACGATATTGTCGCGCATCTTGTTCAGCAGCGGCACATAGCTGAGCACGCCGATGAGGAACGTCGGCTTGACCCACCCGCCGACCAGTTCGATCATCAGTGTGCGCAGCCGCGCGTGACCGAGCACGTCCATCACGGCGAAATCCACGGCGAGATGCCGGGATTCGTCGGCGTTGATGCGCTTGAACACCTCCTGGCAGACCGGGTCGTCGATCTCGTCCATGATGAATTTCACCAACGCGCCGTCGAGGGCCACCTCGAGCATGGGGATGACGGTGCCGAGGAACGACAGCGACATCTCGTCGGAATACTTGTCGAGGAAATCGATGACGAGTTTGACGTTCACATTCGGCTGCGGGATCGCGTCACCGTCGAGCATGCCCCACCGTCGCATGAGCGCGAGTTCGGCATTGGCGTGCTTCTGCTCCTCGGCGTGGAAATAGCGGTAGATCTCGCGCAGCGTCTCGGTCGGTGCCTTCTTGGCCATGGCGGCGAAACCGCGCGCGCCGACATTCTCGATCCACATCAGATCGGCCATGAAAGGCGCTAGCCGGGCGTGCAATTCGGGCGAGACGGTGTCCGCGCCGGGCGCGTCCCATTCGATATCGGCCAGCGCCCATTGCCGATCCTTGATCTTGGCGAGCATATCGTCGAAATCCATGGCGATGGCCATGTCAGACTCCCGTCTTGTCGGCGAGCGCGCGGTCGCCGGTGGTGGATGCCTGCTGCGGCAGCAGCCGGTCCAGCAGGCCGAGGGCGTAGGTGTACTGGGCGGGGAACCAGCGTTTGAGCCGCCAGACCACGTGCGCGTCGAACTGCGGCAGCACGTAGAGCGTGCCGCGGTCGTGCGCGTCCAGGGTGATGCGCGCGACCTGGTCGGGGCCGAAACCGGTCCAGCGCATGAGGGTTTCGGCCAGGTGCCGGGAACCGTCGGTGATGCGGCCGTCGTGGGCCACATTGGTCTTGACGAAGGTCGGGCACAGCACGGTCACCGCGACATTCGAGGCCGCCAGCTCGGCGGCCATGGTCTCCGACAGTGAGATCACCGCGGCCTTGGAGGCGTTGTAGACCGCCATCGAGGGCGCGGCGGCGAATCCGGCGGCGGAGGCGACATTGATGATGCCGCCGCGGCGCGCGGCGCGCAGTTGCGGTGCGAAGATCTCGCAGCCGTGCACCACGCCCCACAGGTTGATGCCGAGCGCCCATTCCCAGTCCGCGAAACCGATATCGCCGACGTGTCGGCCGCCGATGCCGACGCCCGCGTTGTTGACGACCAGGCTGACCGGTCCGTCGAATACGGTCTCGGCGAAATGGGCGAGCAGTTGCATATCGTCGCGCCGGGCGACATCGCAGGCGAAGGCGTGGGCGACGCCCGGATGGTCGCGTTCGATCAGCGCAACCGTCTCCGCCGCCCGCGTGCTGTCGATGTCGGCGCAGATCACCCGCCCGCCGCGCGCCGCGATCTGCACGGCGAACGCGCGGCCGATTCCGCTGCCCGCGCCGGTCACCACCGCGCGCGCGTCGCGGGTGCGCGGTGATCCGCCCGGCAGCAGTCTGTCCAGTCCGAATATTCCCATGTCAGCTCGCTTCCGTGCTCGCGCGTTCGGTCATGGCGGCCCGCAGGAACGCCGCGGCCCGGTCCAGTGCGGGATCGGCCTGCGGTGACAGCAGCGGCAGCGCCTGGAAGACGTGCACCTGACCCGGCCAGATCTCCAGTTCGCAGGTTCCGCCCGCCGCGCGCACCATGTCGCGCAGCGCCCGTGCGTCGGCACTGAGCATTTCCGCGCCGCCCGCTTGGACGAGGATCGGCGGTAGGTCGATGCCGTACGGAACCCGCAGCCGCAGGCGGGGCGTGTCGTCGGGGAGGCCGCGAGTGTAGTGGCGGGGAAGCCGAGCCGCGGCCGCGGCGGAGATGAGCGGATCGCGACGGCGCCGTTCCGCGGCGGCGGCCAGGGTGAAGGTCAGATCCAGCAGCGGGGAGAACATGGCCACGGCCGCCGGTTGCGGCCGCCGTGCGCGCTCGTTCTCGACGAGCAGGTCGAGCGCGAGATGTCCGCCCGCCGAATCACAGGCGATGACAATGTCTTCCGCGCGGATACCCCCGCCGAGCAGCCAGCGGTAGCCCGCCTCCACGTCGTCGGCCGCGGCCGGGAAGCGATGTTCGGGGGCGAGTCGGTAGTCGGTGAGGAAGACCGGCAGTCCGGTGCGACGGGACAGTCGCGAGGCGAGTGCGCGATGGGTGCGCACCGAGCACAGCACGTATCCGCTGCCGTGGATGTAGTAGACGGCGCGCGGTCCGAAACCCACACCCGCCGCCCGCACCCATTCGCCCCGGACCGCGCCCGTCGAGACCGAGGTGACCGAGGTGCCAGTGGGGACCGGCCCCGCCGTCGCCATGATGCCTGCGATGAGCGCGCGGGCGATGCGGATGCCGGGGGGATTGAGCGGGATCGCGCAGTTCACCGGTCGCATCAGGTACTCGGCGGCCACGGCGGCGAGTACGGCTCGCGTCGACGGCGGGGGGATCGAGGTCGTCGTTGACCATGTCATGAGCTAAGGATCATTTATTAATGTGCCAGTTGTCAATGGCTCATTGATAAAAGGTGTTACTTGAGGTGTCGGACAGTGTGATTCTCGCGGGTCAGTACCCGCGAGCCGGATCGATCGGGGCCAGCAACTCCCGGCCCTCGGTGAACCGACGTACGTTCTCCGCGACATGGTCGGCGAACGCGGCCATCCGCAGCTGCGGCGGATTCGAATCATGCGGCGTGACAATGATGTTCGGCAGCGTCCAGAGCGGATGGCCGTCCGGCAGCGGTTCGGGGTCGGTGACGTCGAGTCCCGCACCGCCGATAGCGCCCGAGGACAACGCCGCCACCAGCGCGTCGGTATCGATGAGCGGACCGCGCGCCACGTTGATCACCCACGACGAGGGCTTCAGCCGCGACAGTACGTCGGCATCGATCAGATGGTGGGTGTCGGGCGTCGAGGGCGCGGCCACCACGACATGATCGGTGCGCGCCCACACCTTGTGCAGCTGATCGGCGGGCAGGGTCTCGACCGCGTCCGCGATCCCGGGGCCGGTGATCGGGTGACCGGACCTGGTCACCGCGATGATGTGCGCGCCCAGCGGGGTCAGCAGGGGGATCAGCGCGCGGCCGATGCCGCCCGCGCCGACGATCGTGATCGTCTTGCCGCGCAGCGAGCCGACGTGCGGGAAGAAATCCTGTTGCCGCCAACTGCGCGCCCGCAGTTGTTCGGGCAGATAGCGCACACCCGCGAGCAGCAGCATGAGCGCGTGTTCGGCCACGCTGGCCGCGAATGCCCCCGCGGCGGAGGTGAATCGGATTCCCGGCAGCCGTGTGAATACTCCCGCGGCGAACCAGTCCTCGACACCGGCCGCGGGCAACTGCACCCATTCCACCGTGTCGGGCAGCTCGCGCGGGAAATCGGCCGGACGGCCCACCCAGATCAGGCCCCTGGCCTCCGCGAGGTCGGTGAGCGCCGCGCCGCCCTCGACCACCGCCTTCGCGAGCAGTGTCGGCGCCTGCCCGACCGGGCCGATCGCCACCGGTACGACCGGATCGCTCATCGCGGGGACCTCCTCGCCGAATACCGACCACGGCCGGTCGGGTCCCTCCCCGCCGACCTGGACGGGCCGATACCCGTCACCGCCGAACCTATCACCGCGCCCGCGACCACCCCGGCGCGCCGACGTCCTCGCCGCCACGGGTCCGGCCGTCGCGCGCGTGCCCGGCGCGCGGTCACTCCTCCGGCGGATCCTCGAGCCGGTCACGATCGGCCCAGGCCAGCAGGGGCGCGATATCGAAGACCGCGTCATCGATGCCCGCGTGCAGGTCGCCGATCTCGGCGTAGCGCCGCGGCACGGTCGACATGGTGAAATCACGCGGATCGATATTCGGGATCTCGTCCCAGCGCACCGGTGTCGACACCGTGGCCGCGGGAACCCCGCGCACCGAGTACGCGGCGGCGATGGTGTGATCGCGCGCGTTCTGGTTGTAGTCCACGAACAGCATGCGCGGATCGCGGTCCTTGCGCCACCACGTGGTGGTCACGTCCCGCGGCGCGCGCCGCTCCACCTCGTGCGCGAAAGCCAGTGCGGCGCGCCGCACTTCGGCGAATCCGTAGTCGGGCCGAATACGCACGTAGACGTGCAGCCCTCGGCCGCCGGAGGTCTTGGGCCAGCCGACCGCGCCGAGTTCGTCGAGCACCTCGTGCACCACGCCCGCGACCCGCCGCACCCGCGACCACGGACAATCCGGCATGGGATCGAGATCGATACGCCACTCGTCGGGACGTTCGGTATCGAAGCGCCGGGAGTTCCAAGGATGGAACTCCACCGTCGACATCTGCACGGCCCAGATGACATCCGCCAATTCCGAGACGCACAGTTCGTCGGCGTGGCGGCCGTAGCGCGGGAAGAACACCCGCACGGTCGGAATCCAATCCGGCGCTCCCGCGGGCAACCGCTTCTGGTGCACCTTGTCGCCCGCGAGCCCCTTCGGAAATCGGTGCAGCATGCACGGCCGGTCCCGCAGCGCGTTGACGATCCCGTCGCCGACGCTCAGGTAGTACCGCACGAGATCGAGTTTGGTCGCGCCGGACTCGGGGAAATACACCCGGTCCGGATTGGAGATGCGCACCCGATGCGGTCCGACATCCAGTTCGATCGCGGGCGTTCCCGACTTACCGGCCACCCTGCGACCCTAGCCTTTACATCCAGCCCGTACTCGCCGACACGATTCGGGTGTCCGCGCGGCGCGAGCAGGCCGAGGCATCCGCCGAGTGGGAACGCTCGGGGCGGAATGCCCGCTCGCGTGGGCCGGACTAGGTGACGGTGGCGAGGGCGAAGGGCAGGACCGCGGGTGCGCCCGCGGCGCGGAGAGCGTGGGCGGCGAGGGTGAAGGTCCAGCCGGTGTCGGTGAGTGCGTCCACCAGCAGGATCGGACCCCCGACGTCGGTGAGGTCGGGCACCTCCCACGCCTCGTAGAGGCCGGCCACGCGGTGGGCGGAGTTGGCCGCCGAGACCGGTGGACGGTCCGGGCGGCGGATCAGTGTGCCCAGGTCGGTCAGGCGGCCCACCTCGGCGAGCCGGGCGGCGAGGGTCGCGGTGAGCACCGGGTGGGTCGGGGACTCCAGTGCCATGACGGCGACCGGGCGAGTGGCCCAATCCCATTCGCGCAGCACCGTGACGCAGGCATCGAAGACGGCGTCGGGCACCGGATCGTCGGGTGCGTCGAGCAGGGCGCGCAGGCGCTGACCCCAGCCGAGATCGGTGAGCCTGCCGAGCGCCCGACCGACCTGGGCGCCCGCGGTGATCTTGCCCGACAGGGGGATGCCGAGCGTGTTCAGTCCGGTCGGCCACTGTTTGCGGGGGGCGAGGTCGAGACCCGGGCGCGTCAGGCGGGCGCGGGTCGCGGTGACCGAGGCGGCGTCGACGGTGATGTCGGGCCGCACGCCGGTGCAGTTGTCGCAGCGTCCGCAGCCAGGCGCGGAATCGGCGGGCAGACCGGGATCGTCGAGTTGGCGGCGCAGGAAGTTCATGCGGCAGTCCGCCGTGGACTGGTAATCGACCATCGCGCGCTGTTCGGCGTCGCGGGCGGCGGCGAGCCGTTCGTAGCGTTCGGCGTCGTAGACCCAGTCCGAGCCGGTGGCGATCCAGCCGCCGCGGACCCGGCGCACCGCGCCGTCCACGTCGAGCACCTTGAGCACCATCTCCAACCGGGAGCGATTCAACTCGACCCGAGGTTCCAGCGCCGCGGTCGACAGTGGCCGGTCGAATTCGAGCGCGTCGAGCACCGCGCGCACGACGTGCTCGCGCGGGAAGGCGACCGAGGCGAAATAGCTCCAGATCCGCGCGTCCTCCGGGCCGGGCAGCAGGATCACCTCGGCACGGTCGGTGCCGCGGCCCGCGCGCCCCACCTGCTGGTAGTAGGCGATGGGCGAGGAGGGCGCGCCGACGTGCACCACGAAGCCCAGATCGGGTTTGTCGAAGCCCATCCCCAGCGCCGAGGTCGCGATCAACGCCTTCACCTCGTTGTTCAGCAATGCCGCCTCGAGCGCTTCGCGTTCGGTGGGATCGGTCTGACCGGTGTAGGCGGCCACCTTGTGACCGCGGTCGGCGAGCACGTCGGCCAGATCGTGCGCGGCGGCCACGGTGAGCGTGTAGACGATGCCGGAACCCCGCAGCGCGGGCAGATGATCACCGAGCCACGCCGTGCGCTCCACGGCGTCGTCGAAGCGGATCAGCGACAGGTGCAGCGACTCGCGGTCGAGAGTGCCGCGCAGCACGAGTGTTTCGGCCGAACGGCGTCCCGAGGCCGGGTCGAATTCCGGGCCGATCTGGCTCGCGATATCGGTGACCACGCGGTCGTTGGCCGTCGCCGTGGTGGCGAGCACGGGGATATCGGCCCCGAGATCGGCGACCAGGGTGCGGATGCGCCGGTAGTCGGGCCGGAAGTCGTGACCCCAGTCCGAGACGCAGTGCGCTTCGTCGATCACCACCAGACCGGCGTCGGCGGCCAGTTCCGGCAGGACCTGATCGCGGAAGTCGGGATTGTTGAGCCGTTCCGGGCTGACGAGCAGCACGTCGACCGCGCCCGCCGCGACCCGCCGGTGTATCTCACCCCATTCGGTGACGTTGCCGGAATTGATGGTGGCGGCGACCACGCCCGCTTGTTCGGCCGCCGCTACCTGATTGCGCATGAGCGCGAGCAGCGGCGACACGATCACTGTCGGCCCGCGGCCCGCGCCGCGCAGCAGTTTCGCGGCGATGAAGTACACCGCCGACTTGCCCCATCCGGTGCGCTGCACGACCAGCGCCCGCTGCCGACGCACCACCAGCGCCTCGATGGCGGTCCACTGGTCCTCGCGCAGTCGCGCGGACGGCCCGGCCAGGTCGCGCAGCAACTGTTCGGCCCGATCCCGCAGGTCGTAACTCACCGAGGTCATGGGGTCCATCGTGCCGCAACCGACCGACAGGTGAGATCCGGCCGGAGCGGGTCAGCCCTTCACGCACAGGACCTGACGCAGGGTCGCCACCACGTCGACCAGGTCGCGCTGGGCATCGACCACGGCATCGATGTCCTTGTACGCCCCCGGGATCTCGTCGACCACGCCCGCGTCCTTGCGTGACTCGACCCCTGCGGTCTGGGCGATGAGGTCGGCCACGGTGAACTGGCGCTTGGCGGCGTTGCGGCTCATGCGCCGACCCGCGCCGTGCGAGGCCGAGCAGAACGAGGCCGGATTTCCCTTACCGCGCACCACGTAGGACCGGGTGCCCATGGAGCCGGGGATCAGCGCGAGATCGCCCGCGCCCGCGCGCACCGCGCCCTTGCGGGTGACCAGCATCGGCACGCCGTCGATCTCCTCCTCGCTCACATAGTTGTGGTGGCAGGAGATCGGGGCCTCGAACCGCACGTCCCGCTCACCGAACTCGTCCCGGATCGCACCGCAGACCAGGGCGAGCATGACCGCGCGATTGCGCGCGGCGTACTCCTGCGCCCAGGTCAGGTCGCGCCGGTAGGCGTCCATCTCGGCGGTGCCGGAGACGAACACCGCCAGGTCGCGGTCGGGCAGATCGCGGTTGTGCGGCAGCGTCCGCGCCACGGCCATATGCCGCTCGGCGAGTTCCTTGCCGATATTGCGGCTGCCGGAATGCAACAGCACCCACACCCCGTCGTGCTCGTCCAGACACACCTCGATGAAGTGGTTGCCGCCGCCGAGCGACCCGAGCTGCTTACCCGCCTTGCTCTGCAAGCTCTGCACATCCGGGTGCAGAGCGCCGAAGGACTGCCAGAAGCGCTGCCAGCCGTTGACCCGGCGCGCCGACTCGCCGTGCGAGACGCCCGAGCGCGCGTTCAGCTTCGCCACGTCGACCGGCTCGCGGTGCGCCTGGAAGCCGACGGGTACGGCCGCCTCGATCCGCCGGCGCAGCGAGCGCAGGTCGTCGGGCAGATCGGCGGCGGTGAGGTCGGTCTTCACGCTCTCCATACCGCAGCCGATATCGACGCCGACGGCCGCGGGGGCGACCGCGTCGCGCATGGCGATGACCGAACCGACCGTCGCGCCCTTGCCGAGGTGCACATCCGGCATCACGCGCACGCCGTGTACCCATTCGAGTTGCGCGATATTGCGAAGCTGCCGCACCGCGGCGGGTTCGATCTCGTGCTCGTTGGCCCACATCAGCGTCCGCGCCCGGGTACCGGGCAACTCGACGGGAAACATCGTTCGATCCTTTCGATCTCCTACCCCGTCCACGGTAGAAAGCCGGACGGTCGCCGCGCATCCGAATTTCGCTCGGACGGCCGCGGGCGCGGGGGTAGACGCGCTCGGCGTTACCGGAGGCCGCCGCCGCGACCGGCGCTCCGGCACGCGTCGGTGATCACCTCAGAATCGCCACAGGGTCTGTTCCACCAGCTCGCGCGGTGTCGCCCCGTCGCAGCGCCGCGCCTCCGCGCGCCGCACGGTCACCAGCGCGTCGTGCAGTTCCGGCCCCATCGCCGCGGCCAGCACCGCGGAGTCGGCCAGGTGTGCCGCGGCCTCGGCCGGGCCGGTGGGCAGTCGCGGGACCGCGGAGTCGGGGTCGAGGTCCGCCGGATCGCCGGTGATCTCGGCGGGCAGGCGCAGGTCGTCGGCGATACCCGCGAGTCCGGCGGCGATCACCGCGCCGACGATCAGATACGGATTGCCGGTGGCGTCGAAGCATTTGATCTCGGCATTGGCCGCCCATTCCTCGGTGCCGCGCACTCCGGTCACGAAACGCAGTGCCGCCTCGCGTGTTTCGCGTCCCCAGCACTGCCAGACCCCCGCCCACCGGGAGGGACGCATACGCAGGAACGACGCGGGATTGCCCGCTCCGACCGCGACCAGGGCGGGCAGTTCCCGCAGCACTCCCGCCAGGAAGGCCGCGCCGCGCGCGTGCATGCCGTAGGGGCCGGGGCCGCCCGCGAACAGCGATCCCTCGGCGGTGTGCACCGAGAAGTGCAGGTGCGCGCCGGAACCCGTGCCCTCGGCTTCCACACAGGGGGCGAAACTGGCGCGCCTGCCCGCGTCCGCGCTCACCTGGCGGATGGTGTGCCGCAGCAGGACCACGGCGTCGGCCGCCGCTACCGGACCATCCGGGGCCAGCGACAATTCCAGTTGCGCAAGTGCGTATTCCGGATGGAACTGCTCGACCGTGAGACCCTGCCTGCCAAGTGTCGCCACCAGATCCAGGGCGTAGCCCGCGACCGATCCGAGTCGGGTGATGCCGTAGGCGGGGCCGTAGAAGGCGGGGACGAAGTCGCTCGTACCGGCCATGCCGAGCGACCACTCGGTTTCGAATGCCATGGACAGCCGCAGTCCGGCCGCCCGCGCCGCCTCGACCTGCCGCGCCGCGAACGCGCGTTGGCATCCGACGAATCGGTCGCCCTCCTGGACGTACTTGTCGGCGGGCGCCCACGCCCACCCCGGCTGGCACGCCAGCACCGTGAGTGCGCCGAGATCCGGGATGATCCGCAGGTCGCCGTCCGGGCCGCCCAGATACCGTCCCATCGACATCACGTCGTCGAAGGTGAAGGTCTCGAAACAGGGCGAAACCCCGACACCGAAGCGCGCCGCGCGGGTCAACCGCGCGGCGGGCACCGTCTTGACCCGGGTGATGCCCGCGTTGTCGACGAACGACAGTGCGATCATCTCCGCGTCGACGTGACCGATCGAGGCGTCGTGGTCGGGGATGCACTCCGGGGTGGTCGGCATGGTCGTCAACGATAGGCGGCGCACCGGCTCGCGACCGGCAGCCGCGATCGAATACGCTTCGCGCGCCGGTCCGTTCGCGTGTCGCGCGGCGCGTTCAGCGTGCCGCCCGACCGGCGGCGACCGGTAGGTCGGCGCGCGGCGCGATCGGTGCGGGCGGCACGGTGCCGAAGGTTTCGCGCACCTGCTCGCAGGCGAGAACGATCCGCTCGACGTCGACATCGGACAGACCCGCGTGCAGGGCGAAGCGGATCAGGGTCCGGTGCCGCGGGGTCGACGGCGGGCACAGCACGGTGCCGAATACGCCGCGCTCCTCGAGGAAATCGCGGATGGCGATGGCCCGCTGGTCGGGTCCGCCGGGCAGGGCGATCAACGGGGAGGCCACCGCGCCGATCTCGAAGCCCATCGCGGCGAGCGCGGTGCGGACCTGTCCCGACACCTCGCGCAGTCGCTCCCGCCGCCAGTCGTCGGCGCGCACGATATCCAGTGCCGCGGCCAGTCCGGCGATCTCGTGCGGCAGCGGATCGGTGGAGAAGACCGTCGGATAGGACTCCATCGTGAAGTAGTCGACGAAGTCGGTGCCGTTGACGCAGACGAATCCGGCGCGGCCCGCCATCGCCTTGGACAGACTCGCGGTGCGGAAGGGCACCCGCTCGGCGAGTCCGAGTGCGACCACACCGCCCGCGCCGAGCGGCCCGTCGGTGCCTAGGGTGTGCGATTCGTCCACCACCAGCAGACTTCCGGTCTGTTCGGCCACGTCGCACAGTTGTGCTAGCGGGCTGCGACTGCCGGTGCCACCGTACATGGCCTCGACCACGATGACGCCCGGACCGTAGGTGCGGATCTTCTCGCGCAGATCGGCGGGGAAATTGTGGCGGAACGGATGCAGGGGCGCGCCCGCGACCTTCGCGCCCTGCCACAGCGACATGTGCGCGAGACCGTCGATGTACACCGGGGTGCGTGGATCGGCGATCGTCTGCAACAGCCCGATATTCGCCTGCCAGCCGGATTGACAGAGCACTCCCGCGGGCGCTCGCATATGGTCGGCCAACGCGCGTTCCAACGCGGGTTTGGCCGAGGTGTCCGGCGGTGCGGCCACGGCGTCGCCGATCGCTCGCGCGATGCGGTCGTCCCCGGAGATGCGTAGGTAGTCATCCTGATTCAGCAGTACGGCGTCGGGCCCCGGTGTGCGGCCGTGCGCGACGTGCCTGCCGCCCCATTCGCCGACCACCCGGCCGTACTGGAAACGGTCGACCCGGAACTGCACCTGCTCCGCGACAGTGGGAATCACGTAGAACTCCCTTCACTGGATATAGCTATCCGAGAGCACACATCGTGCTGATTCAACCACCGTGGCGCGTGGCGCGCGGCGCTTCCGTCGAACGCGCGGGCTCCTTCGGCGGCATCGCGCGCGAGGCTCAGGAGCGGCCGAGTAGCGAGTCGATGGCCGCGGCCGTCGGGATCGAGCGGCTCGCGCCGAGTGTCGTTGTGGCCAATGCCCCGGCCGCGCAGGCGTACTCCAGTGCCGCCTCGGGTCCGCGATGCCAGGCGGCGGCCAGCGCGCCGGTGAAACTGTCACCCGCACCGGTGGTGTCGACCACCTCGACCCGAAAACTCGGCCGAGCAATGACCAGACCGTCCGGTCCGCGGTACCGCGCGCCGTCACCGCCCAGCGTGGTCACCACGTGCGCCACCCCCGCGAGTGCCGCGCCGAGTTCGCGCGCCTCACCCGAATTGACCACGGCCACATCCACATCGGCCCACACTTCGGCGGGCAGTGCGGCCACCGGTGACGGATTGAGCACGACGGTGGTCGCGTGCGCCGCCGCGTGCGCTATTCCGGCCGCCACCGTGTCGAGGGGAATCTCCAACTGGCACAGCAGGATATCTGCGGCGGCGATGACCGCGAGATCCGCCGCGCCGAGTTCGGTGAGCGCGGCGTTGGCGCCGCCGACCACGATGATGCTGTTCTCCCCGTCGCCGTCCACCACGATGGTGGCGACTCCGCTGGGACCGGGTTCGGTGCGCAGGTGACCGATGCCGATCCCGGCCTCGGTGAGCGTCGCGCGCAGTGCGGGCGCGAAGACGTCGTCGCCCACCGCGCCGACGAAATCGACCCGCGCGCCCGCCCGCGCCGCGGCGACGGCCTGATTGGCGCCCTTGCCGCCGGGCACGGTGGCGAACCCGGTGCCGCGCACCGTCGCACCCGGTCGCGGGCGGTGCTCGGTGGTGGTGACCAGATCCATGTTGATGCTGCCGAGTACGGCGATCGACGGCAGGTCGCGTCCGGTGGTCATACCGGCCGACGCTATCCCTATCGCACGCGGGGCGCGGGTCATCGCCGATCAAGGGGGCACCGGCCAAGGGCACGGCCCGGACGAGCCCCACACGCGCGCGGGGGATGTGCCCGGCGCGGGTGCGTGCGCGCGGGGGAACAACGCGTCCGGATAGCCCCATAGCCCCGCACGCGCGCGCGGGGGATGTACGGCCGATCAGTAGGCTGTCGGGTATGACGGCAGCAACGACGACCGAGTCCGATACCCGTGAGGCGGTGCACGGGGCCGCGCGCCGGGCTCGTGTCGCGTCCCGGGCCCTCGCCCGGCTCACCGCCGCGCAGAAGAACGACGCGCTGCATGCCGCCGCCGACGCGCTGCTCGCCGCCGCCGACACCGTGCTGGCCGCCAATGTCGATGACATCGCGACCGCGCAGGCCGCGGGCACCGAGGAGGCGCTGCTCGACCGGCTGCGGCTGACCAAGGCTCGTATCGACGGCATCGCCTCGGGTCTGCGCCAGGTCGCGGGCCTACCCGACCCCATCGGCACGGTGGTGCGCGGTTCCACGCTGCCCAATGGTCTCGAGATCCGGCAGGTGCGGGTGCCGCTCGGTGTCGTCGGCATGGTCTACGAGGCCCGCCCGAACGTCACCGTCGACGCCTTCGGTCTTGCCCTGAAATCCGGCAACGCCGCCCTGTTGCGCGGGTCGTCCTCGGCCGCGCATTCCAATGCCGCGTTGGTCGCCGTGCTGCGCGATGCACTCGCCGCCCAGGGCGTACCCGCCGACGCGGTGCAGTTGCTGCCGAGCGCCGACCGGTCAAGCGTGACCCATCTGATCCAGGCGCGCGGCTTGGTCGACGTGGTGATTCCGCGCGGAGGCGCGGGCCTGATCAATGCCGTGGTCCGCGACGCCACGGTGCCGACCATCGAGACCGGCACCGGCAACTGCCACATCTACGTGCACGCCGCCGCCGATCTGGATATGGCCGAGCAGATCCTGATCAACGCCAAGACCCGCAGGCCAAGCGTCTGCAATGCCGCCGAGACGGTGCTGATCGATGACGCCATCGCCACGGTCGCCGTGCCGCGGCTGATCGAGGCGCTGGAACGGCACGGGGTCACCGTGCACGGCGACCTGCCCGGCCTCGTTCCCGCCGACGACCGGGACTGGGGTGAGGAATATCTCAGCCTCGATATCGCGCTCGCGATCGTCGCGGATCTGGACGCCGCCGTCGCGCACATCGAGACGTGGGGCACCGGCCATACCGAGGCCATCGTCACCGCTGACCTGGCCGCGGCCCGGGAATTCACCGGTCGCGTCGACGCCGCGGCGGTCATGGTCAACGCCTCGACCGCCTTCACCGACGGCGAGCAGTTCGGATTCGGCGCCGAGATCGGCATCTCCACCCAGAAGCTGCACGCCCGCGGCCCTATGGCGCTGCCGGAGCTCACTTCGACAAAATGGATCGTGTGGGGCGAAGGTCAGATCCGGCCCGCGTGATCTAAGAGAGAAGGATACGACGTGGCTTCGCAGCAGAGCGCGACCCAGGAGCCGATCTTCGGCTCGGTCGACGATGTGGTCGAGCGGCTGGCCACCACCGGCTACCTCGCCGACAAGGGCACCGCCACCTCGGTATTCCTCGCTGACCGGCTCGGTAAACCGCTGCTCATCGAGGGACCGGCCGGGGTCGGCAAGACCGAACTGGCCCGCGCGGTCGCCGAGACCGCGGGCGCGGAACTGGTGCGGTTGCAGTGCTACGAGGGTGTCGACGAGGCCCGCGCCCTCTACGAGTGGAACCACGCCAAGCAGATCCTGCGCATCCAGGCATCCAGCGAGAACGACTGGGCCGAGACCAAGGCCGACGTGTTCACCGAGGAATTCCTGCTGTCGCGCCCGCTGCTGACCGCGATCCGCCGCACCGACCCGACGGTCCTGCTCATCGACGAAACCGACAAGGCCGATGTCGAGATCGAGGGACTGCTACTCGAGGTGCTCAGCGATTTCGCGGTCACCGTGCCCGAACTCGGCACGATCACCGCCCAGCGCCGCCCCTTCGTCGTGCTCACCTCCAACGCGACCCGCGAACTGTCCGAGGCGCTCAAACGGCGCTGCCTGTACCTGCACCTGGACTTCCCGGACGAGGAACTCGAGCGTCGCATCCTGGCGAGCCGGGTGCCGGAGCTGTCGGCCGCGGTGGCGGCGCAGCTGGTGCGAATCGTGCACGTGCTGCGCGGTATGCAGTTGAAGAAGCTGCCCTCGGTCGCCGAATCCATCGACTGGGGCCGTACGCTGCTCGCGCTCGGACTGCGCGATCTGGACGACAGCACGGTGCGCGCCACCCTCGGCGTGGTGCTCAAACACCGCAGTGACCATCAGCGGGCGCTGACCGAGTTGAAGTTGGCCTAGCCGTGGTCACCGGATCGGGCGGCGAGACCGTGTCACTGGACGCGCCGCACGGGCTGCCCGGTCATCTCGTCGGATTCGTGGAGGCGCTGCGGGCCCGCGGCATACCGGTCGGGCCCTCGGAGACCGTGGACGCGGGCCGGGTGGTGACCGTGCTCGACCTATTGGACCGGGAAGTGCTGCGCGAGGGGCTCGCTTGCTCGCTGCTGCGCCGCACCACCCATCGCGCGACCTTCGACGGGCTGTTCGACCTGTGGTTCCCGGTGGCGATCGGCGAGCGGCGGGCCGCGTACGAAGAGGTCGAGATTCCACGCAGGCCGACCGGTCAGGTCGATATACCGGCGTTGCGCGATCTGATCGCCGATCTGCTTGCCCGCGACGACGCCGCCGCCCTGCTCGAACAGCTCGCCGCGCAGTTGGTCGAACAACTCGGGCAGTACCAGTCCGCGCGCGGGCCGTCCTTCTCGGCATATCAAGCGCTCAAGGAGGTCCAGCCGCAGACCCTGCTTGCCCGCATCCTGGCCGGACTCGCCGCGGGCCCGGACACCAGCGAGTTCGATGCCGAGATCGCCCGCCGCGCCGCCCGCGGTCGCATCGACGCCTTTCGCGCCACCGTCGAGGCCGAGACCCGCAGGCGGGTGGCCGAACGGATCGGGCGCGAACGCGTCGCCGGATACGGCGTCGCCCGCCAGGCCGAGGACGTGGATTTCCTGCGCGCCTCCGAACGGGAACTGGTCGAGCTGCGCCGCAGCAGTCAGCGTCTGGCACGGATACTGGCCTCGCGGCTCGCGGTGCGGCGCAGGCATTCCCGCCGCGGGGAGATCGATCTGCGCCGGACCTTGCGCAAATCCATGTCCACCGGCGGCGTTCCCATCGATCTGGTCAATCGCAAACCGCGCCCCGGTCGCCCCGAACTCGTACTGCTGTGCGACGTCTCGGGTTCGGTGGCCGGATTCAGCAACTTCACGCTGCTGCTGGTGAGCGCGCTGCGCGAACAGTTCTCGCGGGTGCGCATCTTCGCCTTCGTCGACCGCACCGCCGAGGTCACCGAATTCTTCGATCCGCACACCCAACTCGACAGCGCCATGACCAGGATCTTCACCGAATCCGATGTGGTGGGCTACGACGGCCACTCCGATTACGGCACTGCGCTGACCACCTTCGCCGCCGAATTCCCGGAGGCGGTGACCAGTCGCAGTTCGCTGCTCATTCTCGGCGACGCCAGGACGAATTACCGCGATCCCGAACTGGCCACCCTGCGGTCGCTGGTCGGTGTGGCCAAACACGCGCACTGGCTCAATCCCGAACCGGTGAATCAATGGGGCTCCGGCGATTCCGCGGCCGATCGCTATCGCGAAGTCATCGAGATGCACGAATGCCGTTCTGCCCGACAATTGACCGAGGTGGTGTCCCGGCTGCTGCCGGTGTGAGGCGCGGATGATGTTGCGTCTCGGCGCGGTCGCGCGATAACCCGGTATTCGGTGCGCGGGATTTCGCGCGCCCGGCTCGAAAGCATTCCTTAAGGAAATCGTTGGACCCGGTGTCCACGATCCACACTCATGGTGCAGACGACACCGGAGGGCGCGGACGATCCGGCCTTCCCGAAGACCGCGGTGCAATCGCCGTGCGGTCGTGCGCTGCCGATGACCAGCCGTCCGCCGCGTCGCGCCGACACCGTCCCGCCCGACCGGGCCTCCGGCGGGTTCTTCGGCCGGGCGACCCGGCGCGCGGCGGGGGACGAGGCGTGAGCGAGACGCTCGAGAGGTGAGTGTGGAAACCACGGAGATCATGGCGGAGTTGACGCGCGCCCGCGCACTGCCGCGGGGACGCGCGCTCACGCGGCGACTGCGAACCCTGGCGTCGGCCGCGGAGTCGGGGCCCGATCGGGAGCTGGAGGGTCGGGTGCTCATCGAACTGGCCACGGCGTACGCCAACGCGGGAGAAGAGGATCTGGCCCCGGTCGCCTACGCCCGACTGCTGCACATCTACGACGAGTTCCCGGCGGAACTCGGCCCATTGACCCATTCGGTGCACTGGCATCTGAAATGGATGACCGCGACGCTGGTCGACAGTCCCTCGGTCCCGCTGGCGGTGACCCGCCGCTGGCTCGACGAACTCGAGACGCGCTACCGCGTCACGGGCTACAGCGCGCGCCCGGTGCTGGCGCTGCGCGCCGGTCTGGCCCGTGCGCTGGGCGAACACCTCGAGGCCGCGCGGCTCACCCGCGCCGCGTTGTTCGCCGAACGTGACACCATGTCCGACTGCGACGCCTGTGAACAAGACAGTTGGGGCACCACCGCCGCCGCGGCCCGCGACGACGCCGCGGCGCTCGACTACTGGCGGCCGGTCCTCGACGGCGAACGGACCTGCGCCGAGCAGCCGCACCGGGTCGCGTCGAAGGCACTGCTGCCGCTGCTGCGCACCGGCCGGATCGCCGAGGCGCGCCATGCCCATCTGATCGGCTATCCGCTGGTCCGCCACGTCGAGAGTCTTCGCGACGCGCTCGCCCGGCACCTGGAGTTCTGTGCGCTGACCGGGAACGAGGCCCGCGGACTCGAACTGCTCGTCGAACATGTCGGCTGGCTCACCGATCCCGGTGCCGACGCCGCCGCGCGCCTGTCCTTCGTCGTGGGGGTCTGCGTACTGCTCGACCGTCTGGCCGAACTGGGGTTGGCGGCGGTGCCGCTCGGCGCGGGCACCATCGCCTCGGTGCGCGCCGACCTCGGCGCGGAGATCGCCGCGCTGACCGCCCGCTACGACCGCCGCAACGGCAGCGACGTGGTCGGATCGGCGGTGGCCGCGCGCCTGGCGCAGCGTCCGCTGGTCGATCAGTTGCCGCTGGGCATTCGCGCCGGACGGGCCGAACGCATGCTCATCCCGCCTCCCGCGCCCGCCGCGGCCGATCCGCGGGACGCCGATCGCGGCGAGGTCGCGCTGGAACTGGCCGCCGAGGCGGCGACCCATCTGCTCGACGATCCCGCGCTGGCCGAGGAGCGGTTGCGCCGCGCGCTGGCGCTCGGCGCGCGGGCGCTGCCGCCGGAACATCTGGCGCGACTCGGATCGCAGCTGGTCATGGTGGTCTCGGGTCAGGCAGGCCGTGAGGAGGAACTCGCCGACGTTGCCCTTCAGGCCGCGGCGCGCTGGGACGGCATCTCCGATGCCGATGCCACCCACCTGACCTTCGTGGCGGCCCGCGCGTTCTTCCGCGCGGGCCGCCACGGTGCGGCCGCGGCGCTGTTCGAACAGCCGCTCGTGGCGGGCGCGCGGCCCTATCCCGACACCGAGATGGCGGTGCTGCGCTCCCAGTACGGCAAGTCCCTGACCATGCTTGGCCGCCACCGCAGCGCGGCGCGGCAGTTCGTCGAGGCGGCGCGACTGGTCGAGCACACCCCCGACCTTCTGTTGCGCGCCGAACTCGCCGCCTCGGCCGCCTCGGCACTGGACGCCTGCGGTGCGGACGATCAGGCGCGGGTGGCCTATCTGCGCGCCGCCGATCTATGGGGGGCGCTCGACCGGGTGGCCGCGCGGTCGCGCTGTCTCCGTTCGGCCGCGTGGCTGCAATTCTGGCGCGACACCACCCCGATCGGCGAACAGCAGGCGCTGACCACGCTGCGGGATCTGCTCGCGGAACTGGAAGGGCTCGATCCCGGCCCGGAGGTGACCGTCGAGCTGGCCCAGACCCGCCGTCAGCTGGCGAATATGGAGGCGCGCGAGCAGTGATCGGGACGTGGTGATCGCGACCATTGGCCGATCGTTAGAAGGTCTTTGGCGCGATGGCCGATGGTGGACTCGACGCGGGGAGGGACCCGGCGCATCGAGTATCCGGAGCAGACAATGAAGAAGATCGCCGCCGCAGTGGCCATCGCCGGGATCATGACCGCGACGCTGACCGCGTGCGCGGCCGGGGTGGATCAAGGCGCCTCCGCGTCGCACGCGGGCATTCCGCAGGCCGCGCCGGGCGCGTTCGCCGTCTCGTCGGTCCGCCTGCAAGGGCCCAACTACACCGTCGACGTTCCGCAGGTCACCGGGGGTTCGGACGCCGCGCGCACCGAGTTCAACGACGCCATGCGCGCGCTCGCGCAGACCTGGATCGACCGCGCCGACGCCACCACCACTCTGCAACCCGGATACGGACAGGTCACCTACACCGGAACCCGGGTGGTCAGCGGCCTGCTCGTGGTCAGCGTCTACAGCGAGGGCGCCGCCCATCCGAACAATTCCATGGAATCGCACGTGACCAACGGCGATACCGGCCGGGCGATCACCCTCGCCGATCTGTTCACCGATGTGCAGGCCGGATTGAACCTGCTGGCCGAACAGGCCGCCATCGAGGTCCCCAAGACCCGCGCGGGCGATACCTACTTCAAGAGCGGTATCGAGGCCACCGAGTTCAACTATCGGCTGTGGCTGGCGACCCCCGGCGGAATGGAGATTCACTTCGGGGAGATCGCCTCGCACGCCGCGGGTGACATCGTCATCACCGTGCCCTGGTCGAAGCTGGATTCGGCGCTGAAGCCTGGCATCCGCGACATCGTCGCCGGCTGAGCATCCGGCGGCCCGCGCCGCGCGGGCCGCCGCCCCGGACCCACCGGTTAAGCTCGTCACTCATGCAAGAGACAGGGCGGTCCGGCCGCAAGCTGGGCGTCATGGGTGGCACCTTCGATCCCATCCACCACGGCCACCTGGTCGCGGCCAGTGAAGTCGCCAATCGGTTCGACCTGGACGAGGTCGTCTTCGTCCCGACCGGACAGCCGTGGCAGAAGGCGGACAAGCAGGTCAGCCCCGCCGAGGACCGCTATCTGATGACGGTCATCGCAACCGCGTCCAATCCGCGGTTCACGGTCAGCCGGGCCGATATCGACCGTGGCAAGGTCACCTACACCGTGGATACCCTGCGGGAGATGCGCGCCCAACATCCCGACGCCGAGCTGTACTTCATCACCGGAGCGGACGCACTGGCCAACATCCTCACATGGCAGGATTGGTCGGAACTGTTCGAACTGGCGAAGTTCGTCGGAGTGAGCCGACCGGGGTACGAGCTGAACACCGATCATCTGCGGGAACATCTACGCGATCTCCCCGGTGACGCGGTGACCATGATCGAGATCCCGGCGCTGGCGATCTCCTCGAGCGAATGCCGTCGCCGCGCCGCCGAGAACCGGCCGGTGTGGTACCTCGTCCCCGACGGCGTGGTGCAGTACATATCGAAGCGGCACCTGTACGTGCCCGCGGAGCGGAAGGTAGCTGAATGACGGCATCTGTCGAGTCGGTCGAGATCGCGCAGGTCGCCGCGCGTGCGGCGGACGAGAAGCTGGCTTCCGACGTCGTGGTGCTCGACGTCTCCGAACAGTTGGTCATCACCGATTGCTTCGTCATCGCCTCCGCGCCGAACGAACGTCAGGTCAATGCCATCGTCGACAATGTCGAGGAGAAGCTGCGCGAAGCGGGTCACAAGCCGGTGCGGCGCGAGGGCACTCGCGAGGGGCGCTGGGCCCTGCTCGACTACGTCGACGTGGTTGTGCACATCCAGCACAACGATGAGCGCAATTTCTATGCGCTGGAACGGCTCTGGAAGGATTGCCCGGTGGTTCCCGTGGACGGCGTCGGCGCTCCCCGCACGAGTGAGTGAGCGGCTCGCCGGATACATCAGCTCGTTCACCACGGAGGCAGGGCAAGTGAGTAAGTACGCAGGCGTGCGCACGTTGATTCTGTTGCGCCACGGGCAGACCGAATGGAATGCCACCGACCGGATGCAGGGTCAGATCGACACCGATCTGACCGAACTCGGCCGCAGACAGGCGAAAGAGGCGGCGCGCGAACTGGTCTCGCGCAATGCCATCGCGATCGTGTCCTCCGACCTCAAACGCGCGCGCGACACCGCGCAGGCGCTGTCCGACCACACCGATCTGCCGGTCGCGCTCGATCCGCGACTGCGCGAAACCCACCTCGGCGACTGGGAGGGGCTCACCCACCTCGAGGTCGACGCCGACTTTCCGGGCGCGCGAATCGCCTGGCGGCTCGACGCGGAGTACCGGCCCCCGAACGGGGAGAGCAAACTCGAGGTCGGCGCGCGTTCGCTGCCGGTTGTCCAGGAATTGTTCGCCGAGCGACACGATTGGCCCGGCCGGACTATCATCCTGGTGGCGCACGGCGGGCTGATCGCGGGCTTGACGGCCGCGCTGCTCGACCTGCCGCCGCGCAACTGGCCCGCCCTTGGTGGGCTGGCGAACACCAGCTGGGTGCAGTTGAGCAGCCACGGCCCTGCCATCGAACAGCCCGGGTGGCGCCTCGATGTGTGGAATGCGGCGGCGAAGGTAGCACCCGATGTCCTCTGAAGACCCGATCCGGTCGGTGCCGGATGAACTGTTCCGGCAGGTGACGGCCAAACCGGAACGTCAACTGCCGGACGCGTTGTTCGGCGGCCCGAGCGCACGCGCGACGACGGCCGAGGTGGCCGAGCCGGATGACGAACCGCCCGACGCGGATGCGGAACATACCGACCGGGCATCCGAGGCGATGCCCGCCCTCGATGCCGAGGCCGGTTCCGTCCTCGACGACGCCACGAAGGGTGACATCGCCGCGGATTCGAGCGCCGGGGCCGAGCGGGACACGGTTTCCGTCGAGGTCGGCGAACTCGACCTTCCCGAGGAAGAAGCGGTGACGGCCGCGGGGGCGGAGTCACCGACGGCTCCCGCCGCGGCGCCCGCGCGTCCGGTGCTGCTGGTGATCGCCGACTCGCTGTCCTACTTCGGGCCCAAAGGCGGTCTACCCGCGAACCATCCGCGGATCTGGCCGAATCTGGTCGGGGCGGAACTGGATTGGCAGGTCGAGTTGGTCGGTCGGATCGGCTGGACCTGCCGTGACGCGTACTGGGCGCTCATCGGCGATCCCCGCGTGTGGGCGGCGGTGCCGAATGCGGGCGCGGTCGTCTTCGCCGTGGGCGGAATGGACACATTGCCCTCGCCGCTGCCGACCGCACTGCGCGAACTCATCCGCTACGTGCGCCCCGCGTGGCTGCGTCGCGTCGTGCGCTCCACCTACAACTGGTCGCAGCCCAAGCTGTCCAAACTGGGTCGGCCGGTGGCCTTGCCGCCGAAGGTCAGCATCGACTACCTGGAACAGTCGCGGGAGGCGTTGGCGCAATTGCGCCCGGATCTGCCGTTCGTCGCGGTGCTGCCCTCGGTACACGATTGCGCGGCCTACGGCCACGTCCACCGGGGCCGTCCGCGCGCGGTGAAGGCGCTGCGGGAATGGTCGGCACGTACCGGGGTTCCGCTGGTGGATCTCGGAGAAGCGGTGCGCGACAACATCTTCTCCGGCGAGGCCAATCCCGATGGCATCCACTGGGGCTGGGCCGGGCACAGCGCCGTGGCCACCGCGATGGTGAAGACCATACAGGAGGTTCGGTAGTCCCGTGGCCGTCGTGGTCGTCACCGATTCGTCCGCAAGCCTGCCTGCCGAACTCACCGCCGAGTTGGATATCGCCGTCGCGCCTCTGCACGTCCTGGTCGGCGACCGTACCGTGCGAGAGGGTATCGATCCGATCGATATCGACTACGGCGCCGACACCGTCACCACCTCCGCGGCCTCGCCCGGCGAACTGCGCGAAGTCTACGAACGGGCGCTGGCCCGCAGTGACGGCGACGGCGTAATCGCGGTGCACCTGTCCCGTCAGCTCTCCGGCACCTGGGAGGCGGGCCGACAGGCCGTGCGCGATATGGACGCCGAGCAGTCGGTGCGGGTCATCGATTCACTCGGCGCCGGACTCGCCACCGGTATGCCCGTCCTCGCGGCGGCGCGGGGCGCGCGTTCGGGCGCGTCGCTGGACGCCGTCTACGATGCGGCCGTCGGTGTCGCGACCCGGGCACGCACCTTCATTCTGGTCAATCGCACCGAACAGTTGCGCCGCGGCGGCCGGTTGAGCACCGCGGCGGCGTTCTTCGGAAGCGAACTGGTCACCAAACCGCTGTTGCAGATCGTGGAGGGCCGCCTGGAACTGCGGGAGAAGGTCCGCACTCGGTCGAAGGCGTACGGCCGCCTCGTCGCGGCGGCGGTGGAGGCCGCGGGTTCCGACGGCGCGGCCGTGGCGGTGCAGCATCTCGGCGCACCCGAGGCCGCCGAGATCGTCGGTGCGCAACTGCGCGAACAGATCCCTCGCATCCGGGAGTTCATCGTGGCCGAATTCGGGCCCGCCCTCGGTGTGCACCTCGGTGTCGGCGCGGTCGGTGTGCTGGTCGTCCCCGGCGGATGCGGCCGGTGATGCGAAACTCGGTGAGCACGACGCATACCGCGTCCCTAGGCTGTTCAGCGTGGTGGACATGACGAACTCCTTGCGCCCGGCGCTGACCGTGACCGTCGTCGACTGGGATCATCCCGACGCGGTAACGCTGCGCGAGGAGATGGCCGACGAGATCGGCCCGCGCTACGCCTACCTGTCGGAGTCGCTCGCGGGCAGCGATCCCCACGCCGTCGACCCCGAGACCGTGTACCGGACCTTCGTCGTGTACTCCGACGAGCCCGCCGGCCACGCGGCGGTGCGGTGGAACGGGCAGGATCTGGAGCTCAAACGCATGTTCGTGCGCCCCGGACACCGCGGTTCCGGTGCCGCCGAGCAATTACTCGAGGCCGCCGAGAACGCCGCCCGCGAACTCGGCCTGCCCCGGCTGATCCTCCAGACGGGCCATCTGCAACCCGACGCGGTGCGGTTCTACGAACGCAGCGGATACCACCGCATACCGATCTTCCCGCCCTACGAGGTGCTGCCCGAGTCCAACTGTTATGCCGGAGATCTGTGAGGCGATCCGTCACGCGGTGACCGGTCGCTCCTCCCACAGCCGCGCTTCGCGTCGACCGACCAACGCCGCCACGCGTGCGACGAAAGGCGCGACCAGCTGCGGATCAAGACGGCGACCATCGCGCAGGCGGACCGCGACGGTGCCGTCCTCGGCTTCGGCCGCGCCGAGAATCACCTGGTAGGGAACATATCTGGCGCGCCGGATGCGCGCGCTGAGACTGCCATGGTCCGGCGGCACCACCTCGACGCGCAGATCCTCGTCGACAACGCGCCGCGCCAATTCCCGCGCGTACTCCAGCTGATCGTCGGCGATCGGCAATATCGCGATCTGGACCGGGGCCAGCCAGGCCGGGAACGCGCCGCCGTGCCGTTCGAGCAGATGGGCCACCGCCCGTTCGACACTGCCGATAATGCTGCGGTGCACCATGATCGGGCGGTGCTCGCCGCCGTCCGGACCGATATAGCGCAGGTCGAACTGTTCGGGCTGATGGAAATCGACCTGCACGGTGGACAGGGTGAATTCGCGGCCCGCGCTGTCGGTGAACTGCACATCGATTTTCGGACCGTAGAAGGCGGCCTCGTCCGGGGCGGGATCGTAGGGCAGGCCGGAGGTGTCGAGCACCTCGGTCAGCACTGCGATCGCCCGATCCCACATGTCCGGCGCGGACACATATTTCCCACCCGGTCCGGGCAACGACAGCCGATAGCGGGCGGGCGCGATGTCGAGCGCGCGATGCGCCGCGCGGATCATCTCCAGCGCGCCCGCGACCTCGGTCGCCACCTGGTCCGTAGTGCAGAACAGATGGGCGTCGTTGAGTTGGATGGCGCGCACCCGGGTCAGGCCGCCGAGCACACCGGATGGCTCCGAGCGGTACATACCGCCCAATTCCGCCATGCGCAGCGGCAATTCGCGGTAGCTGTGCGAACGGGACCGATAGATGAGCGCGTGGTGTGGGCACAGACTCGGCCGCAGCACAACCTGCTCACCGCCCAGCGGCATGGGCGGGAACATGTCCTCGCGGTAGTGCGCCCAATGTCCCGATATCTCATAGAGTTCGCGTTTACCGAGGACCGGGGAGTAGACGTGCCGGTACCCGGCGCGGCGTTCGGCACCGCGAATGTAGTCCTCCAGGGTGGAGCGGACGGCGGCGCCGTCGGGCAGCCAATAGGGCAGACCCGCGCCCATGAGCGGATCGGTATCGAATATGCCGAGTTCACGGCCGAGGGTGCGATGGTCGAACACGGGATCTCCTCGCGAACAGGGGCGAGGGACCACGAGCGGAAGCTCCGGGTTCTCGCCCGGGCTTCGGTGTGACAGAGGTCAGCGCGCCGGGACGATGTCCGGCGTCGTCGTCATAGCAGCGCGCTTCACGGCGGCTACCCTAGCAGGAGGCCGACCGTGCACGCAGCCGGATTTCCCCGGGCGTGGCGCGCGCCGAGCGTGTCCGAGCCGACCTCTAACATTTCCGGGTGACCGCATACGACGACGCCTTCGACCATCTCGACACCTCCACGCTGCCGCCGCGCCAGCAGCGCATTCTCGTCACCATTCGCGACTGGGTGCTGCGACACGGTTACGCGCCCAGCGCCCGCGAAATCGGCGACGCGGTCGGACTGCGCTCGACGTCCTCGGTCTCGAAACATCTGAAAAGCCTGGAGGACAAGGGTTTCCTGCGACGCGGCGGCACCGTCTCGCGCCCGATCGATGTCCGTCTGTTCCTGCGCGCCGAGGCGCCGCGCGCGGAATCGGCCGACGCGGTCTGTGTCCCGGTCCTCGGCGACATCGCCGCGGGCGCTCCCATCCCGGCCCAGGAACACGCCGACGACAGTCTGCTGCTGCCTCGCGAACTCGTCGGCCGCGGCACGGTATTCGGCCTGCGGGTCCGCGGTGACTCGATGATCGACGCCGCCATCTGCGACGGCGACATCGTGGTCGTCCGCCGCCAACAGGAAGCCCATTCCGGCGAGATCGTCGCCGCCATGATCGATGACGAGGCCACCGTGAAGGTCTACCGCGAACGCGGCGGCCACATCCACCTCGAACCCCGCAACCCCGCCTACGAGGTCATAGACGGCGACAACGCGGTCATTCTCGGCAAGGTCGTCTCGGTCATGCGCCGCGTGTGAGCGCGGTTCCTCCACAACACCCGGCTTATCCACAACCCTGACAAAGGCCCAGGTCGACCCGCGAATACGCAACTCACCCGCCACTACCGTCGTCCCCATGCCACGACACGAGGAACGCGAGCGCATCCGTCGGAGACTGGGCGCGCTCACCGCAATCCCCACCGACCGCGCCATCGGCAAACACCGCCCCGCCCCCGTGCTCCGAGCCGCCCACCGCCCCGACTCCACGCGCACTGCCGTACGAGAGGGCGAGCCCCGGCCCGGTACGCGCCGCCGAGCCGTCCCCGAATACCGCACCGGCAGTTGGCATCTCGACGAGCTCCCGCGCGAGTCCCCGATCGGTGCGTGGCATCGAGGGGCCGGGAGGGTGGCGGCCGATTCCGGTGCGGAGCCCGAGGCATCCGAGGAAGGAGCGATTCGTTCGAAGGGGTTCGGGGGCGCGACGGTGGATGCGGACCGACGGCGGGCGGACGAATCGCCGGCTGGTCGTCCGAAGTCGGATGCCGCGTCCGGTGCGGATTCGTGGCCTCCCGGATGCGCCGACGAAGACTTCGGTCCGCGCGATGCCTGGGAAGCCGTTGATGCCGTAAATGCCTGGGGTGCACCGGATTCGCGGGGTCGCCTTGCGCCATCTGGTGCATGCGCGGATGCGGATGATGAGGACCCGGTGCGGTCACCGGGCTGGTTGGACGATGCCGATGGTGAGGCCAGGTGGTGGGATCGGTTGATGCCGGAGCGTTTTCGTGGCGCGCGTCTGGATCCGGGGCGGCGCGGGGTGATGACCTTGGCGATCGTCGGACTGATCGCGGCGATCGTGGCGGCGGTCGTCGTGTTCCGCGAACGGCCGATCGCCCAAGCGGTCCCACCGGTGCCCGCGATCCGCACGAGTTCCACGGCAACCGCCCCGAGCGACCCCGCGCCCGAACCCCGTGCCGCGGGCTCCGTCGACAATGCACCCGTAGACGCCGCCGCGACCGCGGGCGAACTGGTCGTGAGCGTAGTCGGCTCGGTGCACCGGGCGGGCCTCGTCCACCTCGGCGCGGGCGCCCGCGTGGCCGACGCCGTAGCGGCGGCGGGCGGGGCCGCCGAGGGCGCGGACCTGACCACGCTCAACCTCGCCCAACGCTTGGGCGACGGCGACCAGGTCATCGTCGGCACCCTCGACCCGACCCCAGGCACCCCACGGCTCGGCAGCACCACGCTCGGCGCCAACGCCCGGGGCGCTACCACGCCACCCTCGAACGCGGCCACTCCCACCACCCGGCTCAGCCTCAACCGAGCCACCGAATCCGACCTCGACGCCCTCCCCGGAATAGGCCCGATAACCGCCCGCGCCATCATCACCTGGCGAATCACCAACGGCCGCTTCACCGACATAGAACAACTGGGCGACATAGACGGGATAGGCCCCACCCGGCTATCCCGCCTCCGAGAGTTGGTGACGCTATGACGTTTCCGCCGCCTCGGCCGGGTGCCGTCCTCGGTGGCGGGCAGCGGCGGGGATGCCGCGCCACCAGGATCAGCATCACCGTCGCTCGTGAAATGGGGAGTCGGTTCAGTAGGCCGTGAAGGGGGTGCGGGAGTGTTCGGCGGTGGCGAGTGGAAGACGCGGCTGCGGCGGTGGGGCTTGGAGCGGGAGGACTCGGGGGCGGAGGGGACTGCCGAGACACTCGATGCGCGATTGGCGCCGGCCGCGGCGGCTTGTTGGAGTGTGACGATTGCGGTCGTGACCCTGGGGTGGCGGGTCGGCGTCGGCCTCGCGGTGATGTCGGTGGTTGGCGCGGTGGGTGTGTGCGCTGTCTATCGCCGTCGGCGGGCGAGGATCGCGGTGGGGGAGCGCGGGAGAGAGAGGGGTTCGGGCCCGGGTGGTGGGCGGCGCGGTGTCGCGGGCGTGGTGTCGGCGGCGTTGTTGATCGGGGCGGGGTTCGCGGTGGCGGCGGTGTGGCGGGAGTACGGGGTGGCGGAACATCCATTGCGGGATGCGGTGGGTGGGTCGGTCTCGGTGGTGTCGACGGTGCGGGATGATCCGAAAGTGGTGCGGGGTAAGGGCTTCGGAGGGCAGCGATTGTGGGTGGTGCACGCGGAGCTCGAGCGGTTTCGGGGGCGGGACGGGGCCGTCGTCGCGGGTGGGACGGTGGTCATTCTGGGGGAGGGGCAAGGGTGGGGGCGGGTGGTGCCGGGGCAGGCGGTCGAGTTCCGTGCCCGAGTGGAGCCTGCTCGGTTCAGGGATCTCACCGTAGCCGCGCTGCGGGCCACGGAACCGCCGCGGCCGGTCGGTGGGGTGTCGTGGTGGCAGCGCGGGGCGGCGGCGGTGCGTGCCGCGCTGGCCGCGGCCGCGGGGCGGGCATTGTCCGAGCGGGCGGCGGGATTGTTGCCCGCCCTGGTGGTGGGAGATACCTCGAGGCTGTCGGATTCGGTGCGGACCGATTTCGAAACCGCCGGCCTGCAACATCTTTGCGTGGTCAGCGGGGCGAACTTCACGATTCTGCTGACCGTCGTGCTGTTCGTGGTGCGGACGGTCGCGCTCGGTCCGCGCTCGGCCGCGGCGCTCGCGGGGGTGGCACTGCTGCTGTTCGTCGTGGTGGCGCGTCCCGATCCGAGTGTGCTGCGGGCGGCGGCGATGGGGGCGGTCACCGTGCTGTCGCTGGTCACCGGACAGCGCAAACAAGCGTTGCCCGCGTTGTGCGCCGCGGTCATCGGTCTATTGGCGATATGGCCGGAACTCGCGGTGAGTGCCGGATTCGCGCTGTCGGTCGTGGCGACCGCGGGGTTGATCCTGTTGGCTCCCAGCTGGGCGGATTGGCTGCGGGCGCGCGGATGGTGGCGCTTGCCCGCGGAGATCGTCGCGGTCTCGGCGGGTGCGTTCGTCGTCACCACGCCGATTCTGGTCGCGCTGACCGGTCGGCTCAGCCTGATCGCAGTACTCGCGAATATCCTGGCCGCTCCCGTCGTCGCGCCGATCACCGTCATCGGGGCCCTCGGTGCGGCGACCGCCTGGATCTGTCCTCTCCTCGCCACACTGATCCTGCGCGCTTCCGCTCCGCCTATGTGGTGGTTGCTGGAGGTCGCCGAACGCACCGCCGCCCTGCCGGGCTCATCGATCGCGGTTCCGGGTGGCATGGCCGGCGGGCTCGTCGCCGCCGCGGTGGTCGTCGCGATCGTCTGGGGATTGCGTATCGCCGCCGTGCGGAGGCTCGCGGTCGCCGCCATTGTCGGATGCGCGTTGGTATTGGTTCCGGTCCGCATCTGGCATCCGGGGTGGCCTCCGCGCGATTGGGTCTTCGTCGCCTGCGATGTGGGGCAGGGTGACGCGCTGGCACTGGCGGTCGGTGACGGCTCGGCGATCGTGATCGACACCGGTCCCGACCCGCGTCTCGTGCATTCCTGTCTGAATCGACTTCGCGTCCAACACATTCCGCTCCTCGTCCTGACCCACCCGCACGCCGACCACATAGCGGGCCTCGCCGGCGCACTCGACGGCCGCTCGGTCGCGGCCATCGCCGTGGCACCACACGAACTCGATCTACCCGCGTCGGCTTCGGGGCGGCGGGCGGACGGCTCGGGCGCGGTCGCGGTAGCCGACGCCGCCCTCGCCGCGAGTATCCCGGTCCTCGAACTCTCCGCGGGCCAGGTCCTCGGATTCGGCTCGATCGCGCTCGAGGTTCTCGCCCCCACCCCCGCGTCCCGACCCGATGCCGAGGCGAACGCCAATGATCGATCGCTGGTGATCGCGGCCGAGACGCCCGCGGGCCGGATACTCCTGACCGGCGACGTCGAGGCGGCCACCCAACGCCGACTCCTGGCCACCGGCCGGGAGCGCCTGCACGCCGATGTACTCAAGGTCCCGCATCACGGCTCCCACACCACGGCGAAGGAATTCCTGCGCGCCGTGCGCCCGCGCGTTGCGGTGACCTCGGTCGGCGCGCAGAACACCTTCGGTCACCCCGATCCCGAAATCCTCGCCGAACTGGATTCCCTCGGTGTCACGGTCCTGCGCACCGACCGGGACGGCGACATTCTCGTACTGGGATCCGCGCCCGGCCTCCGAATCGCCACAACGCGACGGCGGATCAAGACGGGTGGGCGAGTGCGCGGAGCGCGCGCCGCAAGCGATCCCTCGCGGCGATGGGGCCGGGGCGAGCCGCCCGATGACCACACGGCTACCACCCGCCGAGCGCGGACACCCTGATGCCGAACCCGCGTGCCGAGACGCGGCGATCTCGGCGACATGTCGGGGCCGGACCGTAGGATCGCCTCCGTGAGCGAACATCCCCCCGCGGTTCACCTGGTGCTCGGTGAGGAAGAATTGCTGGTCGACCGGGCGATCGCCGACATCGTCGGTCGGGTGCGGGCGGTGGCGCCCGATGCCGACGCGGTGCCGGTTGATCGGTTGCGGGCCGGTGACGCGAGCACCGCGGAGTTGTCGGAACTGTTGAGTCCGTCGCTGTTCGCGGAGGACCGGGTGATCGTGCTGGAGTCGGCGGCCGAGGCGGGGAAGGACGCGGTTTCGGTCATCACCGCCGCGGCGGCGGATCCGCCGGAGGGCGTGGTGCTGGTCGTGGCGCACTCCGGCGGGGGGCGGGCCAAGGCGTTGGCGCCCGCGTTGCAGAAGGCGGGCGCGGTCACCCACGATTGCGCGAAATTGACCAAGGCGGCCGAGCGGGTGGAGTTCGTGCGCGCGGAATTCCGGGCGGTGGGGGTACGCATCGGCGGTGAGGCCGTGCAGGTGCTGCTGGAAACGGTGGGATCGGATCTGCGCGAGCTCGCCGCGGCCTGTTCGCAGCTCGCGGCCGATACCGGCGGCAAGGTGGACGCGGCGGCGGTGCGCCGCTACTACTCGGGCAAGGCGGAGGTCACCGGATTCGACGTGGCCGAACTCGCGGTCGTGGGGGACCGGCCCGCCGCGATGGAGGCACTGCGCTGGGCCACCGATCGCGGTGTGCCGCACGTACTGCTCGCGGACGCGCTCGCCGATTCGGTGCACACCATCGCCAAGGTGGGTTCGGCGGGTCGCGGTGACCCGTTCAAACTGGCGCAGCAACTCGGTATGCCGCCGTGGAAGGTGAAGAAGGCGCAGGCGCAGGCCAGGGGATGGAACCCGGCCAGTATCGGCACCGCGCTCCAAGTTGTCGCCGCGCTCAACGCGGATGTGAAGGGCGGCGCGGCGGATGCGAACTACGCGCTCGAACACGCGCTGACCCGCATTCTCGACCTACACGGAGCGGACTGACCGTCGAGTATGGCTAATGTTCGGCTACCGTTTGCGTGTCACACTGGAAGTCGGACATGGACGACGACACCACCACCCGGATTCCGCGTATCGATCGCGGTGAGCGACCGCCTCGGAGGACCGCTCGATCCGGCCGCGCCCGCGCTACGGGGCGAATGGCGGGCATCGCGGCACGGGTGTGCGCGGGCGGGCTGTCCGCGGTGGTGCTCGCGGGTACCGCGATGGGCTGGGCCACCGAGAACGGCTTCGACAACGGGTTCCTGCGCTCGAACGCGATAGGCGACGACGCGCCGCATTCCCTCGACGGCGATATGAACATACTGCTCATCGGCCTGGACACCCGAAAGGACCAGGACGGCTCGGATCTACCCGCGCAGATACTCGACCAGTTGCACGCCGGTGACGGCGACGAGGGCGGCTACAACGCCAATACCCTTATCCTGGTGCATATTCCGGCGAATATGGACAAGATCACCGCGGTGTCGATTCCGCGCGACGACTACGTCGCGGTGACCGGAATTCCCGGCTATACGCACGCCAAGATCAAGGAGACCTACGGTCTGAAGAAGGCCGCGGTCCAGGATCAACTGATGGCGAAGGGTGAAACCGACCGGGCCGCGCTGGAACACGCGGGTCGGGAGGCGGGCCGGGCCTCCGTCATCCAGGCGGTGCGCAGCCTGACCGGTGTGCCCATCGACCGGTTCGCCGAGATCACCCTCGGCGGTTTCTACGACGTGGCCAAGGCGCTCGGTGGCGTCGAGGTATGCCTGAGGAATCCGGTCCGCGACACCGAGTTCTCCGGTGCGGACTTCCCCGCCGGCCGTCAACGCCTCGATCCGGCGCAATCGCTGGCCTTCGTGCGCCAGCGCCACGGGCTGACCAATGGCGATCTCGACCGCACCCATCGCCAACAGGCATTCCTCACCGCGGTGGCCTCGGAGTTGCGCCAGGCGGGCACCCTGACCGATGTGGGCAAACTGTCGGCGCTCATGGATGTGGCGCATCGCAATGTCGTGTTGTCCGACGGTTGGAACGTCACCGACTTCCTGCGCACGGTCGGTTCGGTCGAGAGTCCCGAGGTGGAGTTCCGAACCCTGCCGGTGGTGCGCTACGACGTCATCAACGGTCAGGACGTGAACATCATCGACCCGGCCGCGGTCCGTCGCGAGGTCCGCGCGGCCTTCGGAGTTTCCGCGACGTCCACTACCCCCACGCCCACGCCGACCGCGCCCACGCCCACTGCGCCCACGCCGACCGCACTCACGCCCACCGCCCCCGCACCCACCGCACTCACGCCCACGCCCACCGCGCCCGCGACCTCGAACCGATCGCCCGCCTCCGCGCCGACCTCCGTGGTGGATGTCGTCGCAGCGGGAACGACACGCGCGGCGGCGGCGGTGGTGTCGAGCGCGGTGACCGATCGCGGCTATTCGCGGGGATCGGTGACCACAGCGGGCGCCGACGGCACGGCGAGTGCGGTGTACTACGGGCCGGACGGTTCGGTGGAGGCGGGCGCTATCGCCGAAATGCTGGGCGGCCTGCCGGTGATCGCGTCTCCGCGAGTGCCGACCGGGCGCATCGAGGTCGTGATAGCAGGTGATTTCGTCCTACCCGCGGACATAAGCGCCACGACCTCGACGGTGACTCCCACTCCTGCCGCGTCGGCGACGGACTCCGCCCCGCCGACCCCGAACGTCGGGCGACCGGTGGACGCCTCGATCTCCGGCGACAGCATCCCCTGCGTGAACTGAGGTCCGGGCCCGCGCGAAAATCCTGACGAGCGCCGGCGGGACCTCGACGGCGGATAGCCCTTCGACGCGACGAACCTCACTCGGCGGTGGTGAGTACCAGTTCGTCCTCGTCCTCGGTCCCGTCGTAGCGACCGTCCCAATCCTCGTACGCGGGCACCTCTTCGTCCCGGGTGACGATCCACTCCAGCGAGTAGCCGCCTTCGTCATCGGGCACGAGGACGTTCTCGATCTTCAGCCCGAACCCCAACACCTCGGCGGCCCGGATGACATCCGGCAGATCCTCGGCTCTGACCACAGTCTGATTCGCGTAGACGGTTACCATGCGCCGAATCGTAGCTTCCCGCACCGACATACCGGCTACTACCGGGTGAACTCGCCCGAGATCGATCTCGGGCGACCGACTGTGGCAGGGCACGACAAAACCGCCGCGGTCATCGAGGCCACGGCGGTCGCGCGAGCATGAGGTATCGGATTCCGATACCGGAAAATCAGATCTTGTTGAGCGCCAGCGCGAGGGCCGACTTCTTGTTGGCGGCCTGGTTGGCGTGGATGACTCCCTTGGAGGCGGCCTTGTCCAGCTTGCGGCTGGCGAACCGCAGACGCTCGGTGGCGACTTCCTTGTCACCGGCCGCGGCCGCCTCACGGAAGCCGCGGATGGCGGTGCGCAACGCGGACTTGACCGACTGGTTACGCTGACGCGCCGCCTCGTTGGTGCGGATCCGCTTCATCTGGGACTTGATGTTGGCCACGCCTGTTTCCTCGTGTTCCTGTCGCTCGAGTGGTGTGCTGGGCAGAAATTTCTCTGACTGAATTTCCGACTAAGCCTTCGCGTGCGACACGCCCGGACTAACCAGGTATCGCAACGCCGAATGTCAAGGCTACCAGCCCCTCTTCGGCAGGCGAAATCGGCGCGCCTTACCACCGCGCGGCCCGCGCCGCGACCCGGTAATCGACCGTTTACAACCATCCGGTCCTTCAACCGGATTTTCGATGTGTGCCGTCGAGGTGATGCAAGAAATTTACCTGTGTCACACACGGCATTACCGCTGGGTGATGCACGATTTTGGGCATGACTTCCGCCTCCCCGCCGCGTTCGGGCCGAACCTCCGCACCGAGCCCGAAGGGGTCGAACGGACAGGTCAACGGACATGCTCGCGCCATCACATCGGGCCTGTTCGAGGGGTACAAACCGGGGCGCTACGCCGGCGCGTTCGACGAGATGTTCGATGCCTCCGGGCGAGTCCGCCAGCCCTATCGCGGAATCTTCGCCGCGCTGGCGCCGATCGACGTGGCCGACCTCGAGCGCCGCTCCGACGCGCTGGACCGGGCCTTCATCGATCAGGGCATCACCTTCTCGCTGTCGGGGCAGGAACGCCCCTTCCCGCTCGACCTGGTGCCGCGGGTCATCGCGGCGGCGGAGTGGAACAAGCTCGAACGCGGCATCAAGCAGCGCGTGGTGGCACTCGAACTGTTCCTGGCCGACGTCTACGGCGAGCAGAACATCCTGCGCGACCAGGCCATACCCAAGCGCCTGGTGACCTCGTGCCAGCACTTCCACCGCGAGGCCGCCGGACTGGTGCCGCCCAACGGCGTGCGCATCCACGTCGCGGGTATCGATCTGATCCGTGACGAGCGCGGCGACTTCCGTGTGCTCGAGGACAATCTGCGCTCGCCATCGGGCGTGTCCTATGTCATGGAGAACCGCCGCACGATGGCGCGGGTTTTCCCCGACCTGTTCTTCTCCCACCGGGTGCGCGCCGTGGGTGATTATCCGGCGTTTCTGCTGCGCGCGCTGCGGGCCTCGGCGGCACCGAACGAGGCCGATCCGACCGTGGTGGTGCTCACCCCGGGCGTCTACAACGCCGCCTACTTCGAACATTCGCTGCTGGCGAGGCAGATGGGAGTGGAGCTGGTCGAGGGGCGGGACCTGTTCTGCCGCGACAATTTCGTCTACATGCGCACCACCGAGGGTGAGCGTCAGGTCGACGTGATCTACCGGCGCATCGACGACACCTTCCTCGACCCGATGCATTTCCGCCCCGATTCGGTGCTCGGCATCGCGGGTGTGCTCAATGCGGCGCGGGCGGGCAACGTGGTCATCTCCAGCGCGGTCGGCAACGGCGTCGGTGACGACAAGCTCATCTACACCTATGTGCCGACCATCATCGAGTACTACCTCAACGAGAAGCCGGTGCTGCCCAATGTGGACACCTACCGCTGCTGGCTCGACGAGGAACGTGCGGAAGTGCTCGACCGCATCGAGGAACTGGTCATCAAGCCGGTGGAGGGTTCCGGCGGGTACGGCATCGTCATCGGACCCGACGCCTCCCAGCGCGAGCTCGACGCGGTGCGCCGCAAGGTGCGGGCCGACCCGCGTGGGTGGATCGCCCAGCCGGTGGTGCAGCTGTCCACCGTGCCGACGAAGATCGGCAACGAACTGGTGCCGCGGCATGTGGATCTGCGCCCGTTCGCGGTCAACGACGGCGACGACATCTGGGTGCTGCCTGGCGGACTGACCCGGGTCGCGCTGCCGGAGGGCTCGCTGGTGGTCAACTCCAGTCAGGGCGGCGGCAGCAAGGACACCTGGGTGCTGACCGGGCGCGCCTCGCCCGAGGAACGAGAACTGGCGGGTGAGGAGTTGGTGAGCGATCCGCCGCAGTCCGACGCCTTCGAACTCGGTCGCGAACTCACCGCGGCCCAGGCCAATCAGCAACAGCAGCAACAGCAGCAGGAGCAGCGCACGCTTTCGGAAGACGGGCCGCGGTGATGCTGGCCCGCAATGCCGAATCCCTGTATTGGATCGGCCGCTATGTCGAGCGCGCCGACGACACCGCGCGCATCCTCGATGTCGCGGTGCACCAGTTGCTCGAGGACGCCACCGTCGATCCCGACCGCACCTCTCGGGTGTTGCTGCGGGTGCTCGGCATCGAACCGCCCGAGGGCGAGCTCGATGTCTGGTCGGTGACCGATCTGGTCGCCTTCAGCCACGACCACGGCGGCTCGATCATCGATTCGGTCTCCAATGCCCGCGAGAACGCCCGCGGCGCGCGCGAGGTGACCTCGAGCGAGATGTGGGAGTGCCTCAACGCCACCTACATCGGTCTTGCGGCCACCGAGAAGGCCGCGCGCAGCGTGGGCCCGCACGAGTTCTTCCACTACATCAAGGATCGCGCGGCGATGTTCGCCGGACTCTCGGATTCGACCCTGAGCCGCGACGACGGATACCGCTTCCTGCTGCTCGGCCGCTCCATCGAGCGGGTGGACATGACCGTGCGCCTGCTGCTCTCGCGCGCGGGCGACCGCACCTCGTCGCCCGCCTGGGTGACGGTGCTGCGTTCGGCGGGCGCGCACGACACCTATCTGCGCACCCATCGCGGCGCGCTCGACGCCCACCGGGTCGCGGAGTTCATCCTGCTGGACCGGTTGTTCCCGCGGTCGGTCTTCCATTCGGTGCGGGTGGCGGAGAACTGCCTCGCGGAATTGGATCAGCGCCCGAGTAGCCGAGTCGGCGCGCGGCACGAGGCGCAGCGGCTGCTCGGGCGGGCTCGCAGCGAATTGGAGTTCCTGCCGCCGGGCGTGCTGCTCGAGGATCTACAGCAGCGGCTGCTCTCGTTGCAGAAGACCTGCCGTGAGGTGAGCGAGGCCATCGCGTTGCAATACTTCCACGCCGCCCCGTGGGTGGCCTGGACCGACCTGCGCAGCAGTCAGGACAGCCGAGTGCAGGTGGAGGGCGAACTATGAGTTGGCGGATCAGGGTGGTGCACACCACCGGATATGTGTACGACGCGCCGGTGACCCGGTCGTTCAACGAGGCCAGACTCACCCCGCGCGCCGACAGCAGGCAGAACGTCATCCTGAATCGTGTCGAGACGGTGCCCGCCACCCGGTCCTATCGTTACACCGACTACTGGGGCACCGCGGTGACCGCCTTCGACCTGCACGCCCCGCACACCGAACTGGAGGTCACCGGCGCGTCGGTGGTGGAGACCGAGCCGTTCGCCGGACCGGCCGAGGAACTGTCCTGGGAGCAGTTGCGCAACGAGCAACTCGCCGACCGATTCGACGAGATGCTGGCGCCCACCGGCTATGTGCCGCGCGATCGCAAGCTCACCGCGGTCGCCCGACAGCTGTCCAAGGGGGTGCCGCCCGCCAAGGCCGTGGTGCGCGCGGCCGAATGGGTGCATCAGGAGATGGACTACATCACCGGCACCACTTCCGTGCACACCTCGGCGGTGCAGGCGTTCGCCGACCGCCAGGGCGTGTGCCAGGACTACGCGCATCTCACGCTGGTGCTGTTGCGGAGCATGGGCATTCCGAGCCGGTATGTCTCGGGATACCTGCATCCGAATCCCGCGGCGGAGATCGGGGTGACGGTGGCGGGGCAGTCGCACGCCTGGATCGAGGCGTGGACCGGCGCATGGTGGGGCTACGACCCGACGAACAATATCGCCATCAACGAACAACACGTCTCGGTCGGCGTCGGCCGAGACTATGCCGATGTGCCGCCGTTGAAGGGGATTTTCTCCGGCGGCGGCTCCACGGATCTCGAGGTCGTCGTGGAAATCACACGATTGGCATAATGCGTGTTGTGCCACGAGGTTGCCGGCTGAACTCGTAGCCTTCTGAGCAGTACCCAGAAATTTCGCTGCGGCCCGCCAGGGTCCGATCTCGAAGGGACTGCTGCCCTATGTCGCCCACGGCTCAGGAAGTTGTCGAGGAGGTCGCCGAAAACGGCCCGGTGCCCGACGTCAAGAAGTGGGGTGCCGAGGCGATCGGCACCTTCGTGCTGGTGACGAGCGGTGTCGGCACCGCCGTCCTGGCCGGTGAACGGGTCGGCCCGCTCGGTATCGCCCTCGCGTTCGGCCTCGCCCTGATGTTCCTGATGTATTCGATCGGCCCGATCTCGGGCTGTCACGTGAATCCGGCGGTGACGCTCGGGCAGTTGTTGCTCGGCCGTGTCTCGGCCGTGGTCGCGGCCGGCTACATGATCGCTCAACTGATCGGCGCGTTTCTCGCCGGACTCGTGATCTTCGCGATCGCCAAGAATTTGCCGTCCTATGACCGCAAGGTCGATGGTCTGGCCGCCAACGGCTGGGGCGCGCACAGTCCCTCGGCGCAGAAAGGACCGCTGGGCGAGGTGGTGATCCAGAACGGCTACGGCATGGCCGCGATGATCATCATCGAGGTGATGCTGACCGCGCTGCTGGTGTTCGTGGTACTCGCCTCCACCGACCAGATCTCCGATGTCCCGCTGGCCGGCCTGAGTATCGGCGTCACGCTGGCGGTGATCCACCTGGTCTCGATCCCGGTCGACAACACCTCGGTCAATCCGGCGCGCAGCCTCGGGGTGGCCTTCTACCAGGTGGGCGCGGGGGCGCAGGTGTGGGCATTCGTGGTGTTCCCACTCATCGGCGGTGCGCTCGGCGCCTTGGTCTACGGCCTGCTGTTCGGGCGCTCGCGCGACACGCTCGACTGAACTCGGCCCGCGCGAAGGCCGTCCGGTCGCTCCGGGCGGCCTTCGGCCGTTTCGCGGCTCAGCTCCACTGGTATTCGGCGACCAGCCGATGGGCCACCAGGTCGAAGGTCTTGCGCGCCAGGATCGCGCCCTCGCGCCGGATGCCTGCCTCGGGGACGTCGAGCACCCGGTCCAGGCGGACCCAGCTCGGCCTGCCCTCGTGATCCCAGCTCCCGCTGCCGATGCCGATCCAATTGTGATCGTCGGCGCGGTCCGTATTCGACGACAGCATCAACCCGAGCAGGGTCTTGCCGTCGCGGCCGACGACGAGCACCGGGCGGTCCTTGCCGTTGGCGGGGTCCTCCTCGTAAGGCACCCAGGTCCATACGATCTCGCCCGGATCGGCGCGGCCGTCGAGCCGCGGGCAGTAGACGATCTGACGGGCGCGTTCGCGGGTGGGCACCGGCGTGGAAGCGGTCGGGCGCACCGACGGCGAGGAGACACGGCGTCCGCTCAGGCCGCCCATCAGCTTCTCGACGAGTTTGGGTCCCTGCTGCCGGACGACCTTGGGACCCTGCGTCTTGGCGATTATGCCGAGTTGCTTGCCGAGGGAGTTCCAGGTTCGGGCCATCATCGAAGGATAACGGTGCCGTCACGAGTTCACATCCATGACGCGATCGCCCGGTCGGGACGCGGATTCGCGCGGCATTCGCGGCGGCCCCGCGGGCGACGACCTACCGCCCCAGCGCCCGCACCGGTCGCGCATGGGACGATGGACGGCAGTCTGCCGATACCCATGAGGAGTGGAGTGCCCGCCAGCTTCGCCGATACGACGTTCACCGATCCCTCGCGGATCCGTAACTTCTGCATCATCGCGCACATCGATCACGGCAAGTCGACGCTGGCCGACCGGATGTTGCAACTCACCGGTGTGGTCGAGGAACGCGCGATGCGCGCGCAGTACCTGGACCGGATGGACATCGAACGCGAACGCGGTATCACCATCAAGGCGCAGAACGTCCGACTGCCGTGGCAGGTGGACGGCATCGACTACGTGATGCACCTCATCGACACGCCCGGCCACGTCGACTTCACCTACGAGGTCTCGCGCGCGCTCGAGGCTTGTGAGGGCGCGGTCCTGCTGGTGGATGCCGCGCAGGGCATCGAGGCGCAGACCCTGGCCAACCTGTACCTGGCCATGGAGAAGGACCTCACCGTCATTCCGGTGCTGAACAAGATCGACCTGCCCGCGGCCGATCCCGACCGCTACGCCGCCGAGCTCGCGCGACTGGTCGGCTGCGAACCCGAGGAAGTGCTGCGGGTTTCGGGCAAGACCGGCGTCGGCGTGCCCGATCTACTCGACCAGGTGATCGCCCAGGTGCCGCCGCCGGTGGGCGAGGCCGACGCACCCGCGCGGGCCATGATCTTCGATTCGGTCTACGACACCTACCGCGGTGTCGTCACCTATGTGCGCGTGGTGGACGGCAAACTCACCCCGCGCGAGAAGATCAAGATGATGTCCACGGGCGCGACACACGAACTGCTCGAGATCGGCATCGTCTCGCCCGAGCCGAAGCCGACCCAGGGTCTCGGCGTCGGCGAGGTCGGTTATCTCATCACCGGTGTGAAGGACGTCCGCCAGTCGAAGGTCGGCGATACCGTGACCGCGGCGCGCGGGGGTGCGACCGAACCGCTCACCGGCTACCGCGAACCGCGTCCGATGGTCTACTCCGGGCTGTATCCGGTGGACGGCTCCGACTATCCGGATCTGCGCGACGCGCTGGAGAAGTTGCAGCTCAACGATGCCGCGCTCACCTACACCCCGGAGACCTCGGTCGCGCTCGGCTTCGGTTTCCGGTGCGGGTTCCTCGGACTGCTGCACATGGAGATCACCCGCGAACGCCTGCAACGCGAATTCGACCTCGACCTGATCTCCACCGCCCCCAATGTGGTGTACCGGGTGGAGATGGAGGACGGCGCCGAACACATCGTCACCAATCCCTCGTACTGGCCCGAGGGCAAGACCCGCAGCGTGTTCGAGCCGATCGTGAAGTGCACCGTGATCGCGCCGAGCGAGTTCATCGGCTCGATCATGGAGCTGTGCCAGTCGCGCCGCGGCGAGCTCGGCGGCATGGACTATCTGTCCGAGACCCGGGTCGAATTGCGCTACACCATGCCGATGGCCGAGATCATCTTCGATTTCTTCGATTCGCTGAAATCGCGCACCCGCGGCTACGCCTCGCTCGACTACGAGGAGGCCGGCGAGCAGGAGGCGCAGCTGGTCAAGGTGGACATCCTGTTGCAGGGCGAGGCCGTCGACGCCTTCAGCGCGATCGTGCACCGCGACGCGGCGCAGGCATACGGCCACAAGATGACCACCAAACTGCGCGAACTGATTCCGCGCCAGCAGTTCGAGGTGCCCATCCAGGCGGCGATCGGGTCCAAGATCATCGCCCGCGAGAACATTCGCGCCATCCGCAAGGACGTGCTCGCCAAGTGCTACGGCGGCGATATCAGCCGTAAGCGCAAACTGCTCGAGAAGCAGAAGGAGGGCAAGAAGCGCATGAAGACGATCGGGCGGGTGGACGTGCCGCAGGAGGCGTTCGTCGCCGCGCTGTCCTCCGACGCGGCCGCCGACAAGCCCAAGGACAAGAAGTAGCGGTCGCGCGCCTCATCGTGCCGCGATACGCACGGTGAGGCGCGCGCCGCCGAGCGGGCCGTGCCCGAGTTCGGCGGTGCCGGAATGCAACTCGGCCTGTTGGCGCACCAGCGCGAGGCCGAGGCCCGAGCCGGGGGAGCCCGGCCCCTTGACGAAACGGTCGAAGACGGTGCCGCCCAGCTCGCCGTGCGGGCCGCGGCCGTCGTCGTCGACGGTGATCTCGATATCGGGCCCGTTGGCGCGCGCCGCGACCGCGACGGTACCGGCACGACCGTGCTGGACGGCATTGGCGACCGCGTTGGTGACGATCAGCATGAGCCCGCCCGGCAGTCCGGTGAGCGTGACCGGGGCGCATTCGACTAGTTCGACGGTGATATCGGGATGGCGGCGGCGCGCATGCTGTACCGCGCGGTCGAGGGTGTCGCACAGGTCGAAGCTCTCGTAGGCATCGGGATCGGCGAGCTCGCCCACGGCGAGGCGTTCCAGGTCCGTGAGGGTCTGCTCGATGCGTTCCTCGGTGCGCAGGACCTCGTCGAGGACGGTCGCGCGCTGCTCGGCGGGCAGGTCCTTGGTGGCGAGCACCTGGAGATCGGTGCGCAGCGAGGTGAGCGGGGTACGTAGTTCGTGTGCGCAGACGGCGGCGAAATCCCGGGCGCTCGCCAGCGCGCGGCCGGTGTCCGCGTGCGCGGTCTCCAGGCGGGCCAGCATGCGGGTGAGGGCGTCGGACAGTTCCTCGGCTTCGCGCGCGCCGCGACCGGATAGCGGCGGCAGGGTCTCCAAGGTGTCGATCGCGTGCGCGGCGCCGGCGAGTCTGCGCAGCGGGCGCGCGACGAGTCCGGCCAGTACCCAGCCCAGCGCCGCCGCGATCAGCACACCCGCGACGGCGACGCCGATGCCGACGAGTCTGCTGCGGGCGACGGCCGAATCCACCGCGGCCAGATCGGGTCTGAGGACGACCGCCATGCCCGGCGCGCCCGCCACCGGCGCGACGGCGGTGTCCGCGAAACGTATCGTCCGCGGTCCGGTGTCCGGCGGGTCCGGGGGCGGCGCGATCGAATCCGGCGGCGCGGACCGGATGTCGATGCGCACCGGTGGCCCCTTCGGCGGGTCCGGCACGGCGGGCAGATCGGCGGGTCCGGCGACCCTGACCTCCATCGTGTCGACGGTGCGGTCGAGTTGGCGGTTGCTCGCGGTGTCGAGCAGGGCGATATAGGTCAGTGCAAGACCCACCGCGACCAGCGCCGCCACCCCGCCGGAGACCAGCGCGACCCGCGCCCGCAGCGACGGCGACCGGCGCGCCCTCACGGCTGGTCCCGCAGGACGAATCCGACGCCGCGCACCGTGTGCACGACCCGCGGCACGTCGCCCGCCTCCAGCTTGCGGCGCAGATAGGAGACGAAGACGTCGACCACATTGGTGTCGGTGGGGAAGTCGTACCCCCACACCGAGGACAGGATCTGCTCCCGCGTGAGCACGATTCCCGCGTTGTCGGCCAGCACCGCCAGCAGGTCGAATTCCCGTTTGGTCAACTCGACCGGCCTGCCGTCGGCCCACACCCGCCGCCCCGCCCGGTCCAGCTGCACCCGGCCGACCCGCAATGTCTCGGCGGGCAGGGCGGTCGCCAGTGGCCTGCGGCGCAGCAGCGCGCGCAGCCGAGCGACGAGTTCGCCGAGGTCGAAGGGTTTGGTGAGGTAGTCGTCGGCCCCGCGTTCCAGGCAGGCGATGCGGTCGCTGACCGCGGTGCGCGCGCTGAGCACGCATATCGGTATGTCATTGCCCATCGCGCGCAATGCCGTGACCACGCCCGCCCCGTCCAGGTCGGGCATGTTCACGTCGAGCACCATGGCGTCCGGCGCGGCCGTGCCGACCAGGGTGAGCGCCTGCGCGCCGCCCGCCGCGGTCACGACCTCGAAATCGGAGAGTTCGAGGCCGCGCCGCAGCGAGGTGAGCACCCGGATCTCGTCGTCCACGACCAAGATGCGCTGACCGGTCATGGGGCCACCATAGAGCGGTCCGACGCTCAGTTGTCGACGCTGCCGGTGGGGCCGGTCCGCAGCACCATCGGCCCGTCCGGTCCCGGGACCGCGCCGTCGAGGTCATGGCAGCCGTCCGGCGCGGCGCCGGGCGGGAGCTGTTCGAAACGCTGGTTGTAGATATGGGGTTGCGCGCCGTCGGGCAGCGGTCCGAGTTCCTCGATGTGGATCTTCGGTCCGTCGGGTCCGCCGGGAGCGATACAGGTGATGACGGGTGCGCCCGGTGTGCCGGGTGGGGCCGGTGCGATCACCGTTGGTTCGGCGACGGCCGTTCCCGCCGCGAAAAGGGCCGCGGCGCAGGCCGCGGCGCCCGCGGCCGCGATCCGTATGCGGTCATAGCGTGGGGCTGTCATGGATATCTCCTATTCGTCGAGGCCGCCTTCGACCGGACGCGGTGCGGCGAGATCGACAGTAGGAGTGCGATCTTCGGGGGTTCTCCAGTAATCATTAGAGTTCTCTCAGGCTTTGCGGCCACGCTCCCCGCGGACTTCCGCTGCTCGATCCGGGCCGGCATAGTGCCAGGTGCGAACGCTGTCGCAGGGTTATCCGGTAATCGGTGCCAAGGAAAGCGGGGCTTCCCATGAACGCCGTGCGATGGCAAGGTTGCCGGAGAATGTGACAGTTGGGTTCTTCGGAAATATCGTTAGATGGTCTTCACTCGGTCGGCCCGGCGCGGTGAGGATGCTGGAATCCGAGATGTGGAGTTTGGATGTCGCGTGATCTGCCCTTCGACGGCGACGCCGCCGAGGTGACCGACCCGTCAGGAGATACCGCGTATCGCGTCGCGAACGGCGTGGCCCGCGTCGCGCGCGCCGGAGCGTATGTCACCGGCGGCGCGCTCGTCGCGTCCAATGGCGGCGGCGTTCCCGCCGCGCCGGGCGGGCAGCGCCTTGACAGCTGGCACACCGGATGGTCCGGGAACAACGATCCCGATCCCGATGTGCCGAGTCCGGTGATGACCTTCCCCGATCCCGAACCGGATTCGGCGCCGCCCGCGCCCTCGCGGACCACGCTGGCCGCGCACACCGATCAGACGCACGGCGTGTTCCAACCCGGCGCCTCGGCCGGTGACACCGCGGTCGACATGCGGGGCGGCGCGCCGCATCAGGATGCCGTCACCGGATTCGGGACCGACGATTTCCCCGGCGCGCCCAGCTTCTTGGACGCCGCGCCCGGCTACGACGGGACCGACGCCCAGACCTGGTCCACCGCGACGCCCGAGGCGGGCCTGCCGGATTGGTGGACCGACGCCGCGACCGCTCCCGCGCCGGTACCCGGTTCGCACGGACTCGGTCTCGGCCTGCCCGATGGGGGCAACTTCCTGACCGATCCGAGCGCGACGCTGTTCGGGCTGCCGAAACATGCGGCGGCGGAGCGGGCGCGGGTGGGCGAGCTCACCGAGACCGTGGACGACAATGCCGCGCCGGGCAATTCGCTCGGCTTCGGCCATTCGGTGCCGTGGGCGCCGACCCAGCCGGTGGATGGCGCGCACGCGGCCCAGATGCTCGACGGGCTCGATGATTTCGGTGTCTACGTCGGCGTCGACGCCTTCGCCTCGCTCTACACCGAACTCGAGATCGACTTCGGTGTCGGCCCCAATGGCGCGTATCTCACCACCGAGATGAAGGTGGAGGCGTCGGCGGGGATGACGATCAAGACCGCCGCGGGATCGAATATCGGCGATCAGCTCGACAATCTCACCAACTGGCTCGACGGCAAATCGACCACCGGCGCGGGCCGCGCCACCACCGACCAGCACGGAATCGGTTCTGGCGCACTGGGTTCGGGGTCGGCGACGGCCGGTGTCTCCGGCGGTGTCGCGCCCGTCGCACCTGCCGCCGCGTCCGCTCCCGTGTTCGCGCCGACCGCACCGGTCGCCATGACACAGGCGCCGGTCGCCCCGCCGGCGCCCGCGCCGATGGCGGCCGCCCCGGCCGCGGCGCCGGTGGTGGCGGTGACGCCGTTGCAGACCACGATCCAGCCCGAGGCCGCGTCCTCGCCGATCGCGAATGTGCTCGCACCGCCGTCGGGCACCTCGCCGCTCACCGCGCCCGCCGCGGCGGTGCCGGCGCTGTTCGACCAGCAGCACTCGCCCAAGCCGAATCCGTACACGCCGGTGCAGCCAAAGCCCGTCGACACCGGCGCGGATAACCACCAGCCGACCGTTCCGGTGACCAAGATCCCGACCACGTTCGGACCGGGCGCCTCGACGCCGGGTGTGGATCACACCGCACCGGATCCGGTGAGCACGTCGGTTCCGCTGCCGACCAAACTGCCCGGCGTGGACGGCAAACCGACGATGCCGAGCGGTGATATCGACATCACCACCACCAAAGTGCCGGGCGCGACCCGGCCCGCCCAGCAGCCGTCCACCCCCGACGGGACCGGCACCGGCACGGGCGGTACGCAGAGCAACCCGCCGTCGCAGACCCATCCGAGCACCGACGCCCCGAGCGCCGAGGTGCCCACGGTGTCGGTGCCGTCGACCTCGCACAGCGTGCCGACGTACTCGCCGTCGCAGCCGTCGACCATCGACGTGCCGACCGTGGACGTGCCGACGGCCGAGGTGCCCTCGGCGGAGTTGCCGACTCCCACGTACTCGGCGCCGCATCCCGCGCCCGTCACCCCGATCAAGCCGCAGGTCGGCACGAACAACAAGCCCATCAGCGATCAGTGGGATTCGTCACACGGGTACCTCGCCCACCCCGCGGCCGCCTCCTTCACCGTCGATGCCGACCACATGAGCACGGCGTTCGCGGGCGGCGGACTGTCGGCGGGACTGCTGCCGGGCGGGGGGCCGTACGACCTCGACGCGACACACGGCACACTGGATCATCACTCGCTGCTGCATTAGCGCGTCCACGGTGCGAAGGGAGGACGCGCCGTCGATGTCGTCGCGCAGCGGATACGAAAGAGAGTTAGGAGGAGGGTTGTCTGCCGCAGCCGGGCTGGAGTCCGTGACGGTGAAACATCCGGACGCGATGGCCCCGCTCATCCGTGTCCTCGATGAATTGCGGGAGATGACCAGAGCCGCGGGTCGTGACGATCTGACCGGACGGCTCAGCATGGTCCGGGCCAGGGTCGCCGATCCCCGGGTGCGGCTTGTCGTGGTCGGCGAGCCGAAGAACGGGATGAGCACCCTGGTCAACGGTCTGGTCGGAGCACAGGTCAGCGCCACCGACAGCCCGCTGAGCGTGCCGGTGATCGCCGAATACGGTCCGCGCTCCACCGCCACGCTGGTGAAGGCGATCCCGGGCGGCCGCACCGAGCGCCAGCCCGTCGACCCGCTCGACCCCGGACCCGCGCTGCGCGCCGAAGGGGTGATCCGCGCGGAGTTCACCGAGCCGAGTCCGCTGCTCGCCGACGGCATCGTGGTCATGGACGCCCCGGGCGCGCCCGCCGACGAGCACGTCAAGTGGTCGATGATCGCGGCCGCGGACGCGGTGCTCTACGTGGCCGACGCGCGCTCCGAACTGACCAAGGAGCAACTCGCCTATCTGGAACGGGTGCAGCGGCTGTGTCCGACCGTGGTGTGCGTGCTGAACAAGATCGACCAGTATCCGCACTGGGCCCATGTGCAGCAGCGCAACCGGGAACTGCTCGACGCGGCAGGCCTCGGCTTCGCCGTCGCCCCGGTCTCGGCGCTGCAACATCGTCAGCATGGCGCGAACTACCAGCGCGATATCGAATCCGGTATGCCGCAGTTGATCGACCATCTGCGCGACTACGTGGTCGGCCATGCCGATTCCATGGCGATCGAGGCCGCGGTGCGCGATATCCGGCTGGTAAGTGACCACCTGGCGATGACACTGCACAGCGAGGCCGAGGCCTTGCGTGATCCGCGTCGCAAGGCGCAGATCACCGAATCGCTCGTCGTGGCGCGCGATCAGGCCGAACAGTTGCGCCAGCGCACCGCCAATTGGCAGGTCACCCTGGTCGACGGCAGTACCGAGTTGATGGCCGATATCGAACACGACCTGCGTCATCGCCTGCGCAATCTGGTGCGCGACGCCGAAGCCGAGATCACCCAGACCGATCCCGCGCGCGGCTGGAAGGAATTCGCCACCGATCTCGACGCGCGGATCTGCGAGGCCGTGGAAGAGAATTTCGTGATGGCGCACTACCGTTCGGTGGAACTGTGCGATCAGGTCGCCTCGAAGTTCCCGGCCGACAATCGCACACCGCCGCTGCCGGATCTGCGCCTGGAGAATCCGGGCGAGGTGCTCGAACCGGTGGCGCCGCTCGAGCCGCTCGACAGCGCCGATGCCGGTGTGACACAGCAGTTCCTGTCCGCGCTGCGCGGTTCCTACGGTGGCATCCTCATGGTGGGTCTCGCCACGAGTCTGCTCGGCATGTCACTGGTGAACTGGTATTCGGCGGGTGCGGGTGTGCTGTTGGGCGTGAACGCGCTGTGGGACGACCGCAAGAATCGCAAGACCCGGCGGCGCGCAGAGGCGAAGGTCGCGGTGGCCCGGCTCATGGACGACGTGATCTTCCAGGTGAGCAAGGAGTCGCGCAATCGCCTGCGCGCCATGCAGCGAACGCTGCGTGACCACTTCACCGAGATCGCCACCGAATCGCTGCGCACCGCCGAGGACGCCCTGCGCGCCGCGGAGGAGGCGTTCGGGAAATACGGCGACCGCCGTGAGGAGCGCATCGCCGAACTCGATACGCGCCTGCGCGCCCTGCGCGGGGTGCGCGATCGCGCCGACCGGTTGGTCGGCGCCTGATCCGGTGTCAGTGCGGATGCGACGCCGGGGTGTGCGCGGGCTGGAAATCGCCGACCGCCCGTGACTCCTCGGCCCTGATCACATGGGTGACGGCATTGATGAGCGCGAGATGGGTGAACGCCTGCGGGAAGTTGCCCAGGTGGCGTCCGCTACGCGAATCGATCTCCTCGGCGTAGAGCCGCAGCGGGCTGGCGTAGCCGAGCAACCGCTCGCACAGGTGCCGTGCCCGGCGCACCTCACCGATCTCAACCAACGCCGAGACCAGCCAGAACGAGCAGATCGTGAAGGTGCCCTCGGCGCCGGTGAGGCCGTCGTCGGTGGTCTCGGTGCGGTAGCGCAGCACCAGACCGTGTTCGGTGAGTCTGTCGGCGATCGAAAGTACGGTGGCCCGCACCCGGTGGTCGTCGGGCGGCAGGAAGCGCACGAGTACCACCAGCAGCAGGGAGGCGTCGAGGGTCTGCCCCCCGTAGGTCTGGGTGAAGACCCCGTTCGCGTCGACGCCGTTGGCGAGGATGTCGTCCTTGATCTCGTCGGCGACGGTGTGCCACTCGGTGGCGCGTTCGAACTGGCCGTGCATCTCGGCAAGTTTCGCGCCGCGGTCGAGCGCCACCCAGCACATGATCTTGGACGAGGTGAAATGCTGCGGCTCGCCGCGGATCTCCCAGATGCCGCGGTCGGGTTCGCGCCAGTTCGCGACGGCGGCGTGCACCTGACGTTCCAGCAGCGGCCACAGCGACTCCGGCACCTGTCCGCGTGACTTCACGTGCAGGTACACCGCGTCGAGCATGGTGCCCCAGATGTCGTGCTGATCCTGGTTGTAGGCGCCGTTGCCGATGCGCACCGGACGCGCGCCGTCGTAGCCGCGCAAATGGGTCAGTTCGATCTCGGTGAGGTCGCGTTCGCCGCCGATGCCGTAGAGCACTTGGAGCGGGACCGCGTCGCCGTTGTTTCCGGTCGACGCGTCGTTGAGGAAGGCGAAGAAGTCGTCGGCCTCACGGTCGAGGCCCAGCGTGTACAGGCCCCACAGGGCGAAGCTGGAATCGCGCACCCAGGTGTAGCGGTAGTCCCAGTTCCGTTGTCCGCCATGGGTTTCCGGCAATGACGTGGTGGCAGCGGCCATGAGCGCGCCGGTCGGCTTGTAGGTCAGGCCCTTGAGGGTCAGCGCGCTGCGTTGCAGGTAGTTGCGCCACGGGTGGTCCGGGAAGTTGCCGAGGGTGATCCACTGCCGCCAGCATTCGGTGGTGGCCCACATCTTCTGCGCGGCGTCGGCGAAGGTCTTCGGCGCGGGCAGTTCCGACCAGGTCAGTGCGACGTAGACCTCGTCGCCCTCCTGCATGCGGGTGCGCGCTCGGGCCTCGCGGCCCTCGAGTCCCAGACGCAGATCGGTGGTGAGTACCAGTGTGGGGCCGACGGTCGGGTCGTTGGTGCGCACCGCCGTGGCCTCCTCGTAGACCTTGCCGGTGTACTCCCAGGTGGTCGTCGCGCGGTGGTAGTCGAAGGCGGGTTCACAGCTCATCTCGAGTTCGACCGTGCCGTTGACGCATTTCACGGTGCGCAGCAGCATGTGCTCGGCGTCCCAGTCCATGGGGGTGCGGCGGTGGGTGCGGCTGCGCTGGTCGTTGTTGTGCCAGGGGCCGAGGACCAGCGCGTCGCGCACGATGAGCCAGCCGGTCGGGGTCTGCCAGGTGGTCTCCAGGATCATGCCGCCGGGCAGGTAGCGGCGCGCGGCGGGCACATTGCGGCCGTACGGGCCGATACGGAAATGTCCCGCGCTGCGATCCAGGATCGCGCCGAAGACGCTGGGGGAGTCGGGGCGGGGCACGCACATCCATTCGACGGCGCCATTGCTCGCGATGAGGCAGTTCGTCTCGCAGTCGGAGAGAAAGGCGTAGTCGTCGATCGGGGGGAAGGCGCCGTGGCGTGCGCCGGTCAACGCGGTCGGCACCGGCAGATCGTCGGGCTCATCGATTGTGAGGTCATCGGTGGGAGACGCCATAGACCCATCTTGGGTTGCTCCGGTCGTGCCGTCCACCGCCCCCCACGGGGTCGGCGGATACCACGGCGCGCGGACTAGGCTGGAGTGGTGCATCGCATTGCGGGTTGGTGGGACGGCTTCGAGCTGTGGATCGCGGGTTTGCCGTTCATCCCGCAGTTCCTCGTGGTGCTGGTCGGCATGGTGCCGATCAGCTTCGTGATCGCGCTCGCCCTCGACCGGACCCTGCGCGAGGTCATGCGGTTGCTCGGCCGCGACCGGGTCGAGGCCGTCGCGGTCGCGGCGCGGGTCGCCGCCCCGGTCGCGCCCTCCGCCGACGCGACCGCTTCGATGTCCGGGCCTCCCGCGCCCTCCGAATCCGCGTCACGTCGGCCCGCGCGGAGCGGAGCGCTGTAATGCCCCGTTCCCGCGTTCAGCTCGCCCTCGTCGCCCTGCTCGTGCTGATCGTCATCGCCTGGCTGGTCACTCGCTGACACCGAGCCCGGTGACGGTCTCCCCGTGACCGACCGAGCCCACCGCCGCGCCCGCATCCCCGTCCCGGTCGCGCATCCGCGCGGATCGCCGGACCTGCGAGGTGTCGAGGTTCTGCTCGTGTCCGTCTCCTCGATCCACGTCCCCCGCTTCGGTATTCGCGCCGCTCCCGCACCGCACGTGTTTCATCCGTGCGATTCGGCGGTATGTCGCAGATGTGAGGGGTTCATGGTTTTCCGGCATTTTCGCCGGTTTGCTGGTCGTCGCGGGCCTCGTCGGCCCGGGGCGGGTCGCGGCGGCTCCGCCAGGCCCGCAGGTTGTCGGCGAGCTTCCGCTCGGCGGTTCGGCCTATCGGATCGATGTCTACTCGCCGTCGATGGACCGCGTGGTGAGCAATCGGGTGCTGAAGGCCGCGGGCGGGCCCGCGCCGACGCTGTACCTGCTCGCCGGGGTCGGCGGCGGCGAGGACGGCATCTCGTGGTGGGACGATACCGATGTCGCCGCGTTCTTCGCCGACAAGCACGTCAATGTCGTCATGCCCATCGGCGGGGCCTACAGCATGTACACCGACTGGGTGTCCGACGATCCGAGGATCGGACGGGCCCGCTGGCAGACCTATCTCACCGCCGAACTGCCCGCGGCTCTCGATCCGCGACTCGGCGCGACCGGCCGCAACGGGATCGCCGGTGTGTCTATGAGTGCCGGTTCGGCGATCGACCTGGCCATTCAGGTACCGGATCGCTACCGCGCGGTGGCCGCGTACAGCGGATGTCCGTGGTCCACCGATCCGTCCGGAATCGCTCTGGTCGCCGCGCAATTGGTGCGCGGCGCCGCGAATCCGGTGAATATGTGGGGTGTGCCGGGCGGGGACGGATGGCGCGCGCACGACGCGTTCGCCCGAGCGGGAGAGCTGACCGGCAAGACCGTCTACCTGTCCTCGGCCTCCGGCCGACCGGGCCCCATCGATGCGGGCGGTTTGCCGTTCCCGCCGGTCGAGGCGATCGCCGATTCCTGCACGGGGGCGTTCGCGGGTCGGCTCGCGGCGCTCGGGGTGCCCGCCGTGCACGTGGCGCGGCCGCAGGGTTCGCACACCTGGGGGCAGTTCCAGACCGATCTGCACGACTCGTGGCTGTATCTGGCCGGTGCGCTCGGCGCCTGACCCGGGTCCCTATCGGTCCGCCGCGCACTGTTCGCGCAGGAAGGGCAGCAGGTGGTCGGCCACGGCCCGCGGGTCATCGATGAAGCACCAGTGACCGAGTCCGTGCAGCACCTCGATGCGACTGTCCGGCCAGATCATCGACTGGAGGTGCGCGTGCCGGGCGGGCAGCCACGGGTCCGCGCCGCCCCAGAGCACGAGCGCGGGTACCGCGGTGGGAATGGTCGCCAGTGATTCGGTGAGCATGGCCTCGGGATCACGCGCGGCCCGGTAGAGGGCGAGCACCGTTTCGCGGGTGTGGGCGTCGTAGTTGTCGTAGACGCTGTCGATGTAGTCGAGCGGCAGGCGCGGATTCGCGCGGCGCAGCAGCCACCGCATACCCCACCGATTGGTGAGGCGCTGGGTGAGTTCGCCCAGGATCGGCGTCTGCCAGATACGCGCGTAGACGTGCCAGCGGTACTCGTGCATGGCGCCCGCGTTGATCATGGTCAGGAAGGCGAGCCGGTCGGGGTGGGCGGCGGCCCAGGCCAGGCCCCACGGCACGCCGAAGTCGTGGCCGACGAGGTGCACCCGGTCGATGCCGAGTCCGTCCATGGTGCGCGACAGATAGGTGCGGTAGTCGCCCTCGACACGGTGGTCGAAGCCCGTGAAGGTGCGCGCGGACCCGAACCCGGGCATGTCGAAGGCGACCGCCCGAGCGAATTCGCCGGTGCGCCACAGGAATTCCCGCCAGTCCTCGGCGCTGCCCGGCGAACCGTGCAGGAACACCACCGCTTCGGTGGCCGACGGGTCGCCGGATTGCAGTACCGCCGCACTGACCTCGTGGGCGCGCATCTGTCCCGCGGTGATGCTCGCCATCGGCCACGCCTCCGAAATCCCGTCGGGCCCAGCGCCGTTCGCTGGTGATGACACCGCCGCCCGCCTCGATCCCCCTCCCGCGACCGGAGGGCGGCCTCATCACGAGTGAGCGTATCGACCGGGTGCGCGGGCCGACATCGTGCCGGAAACGGGTTCGGTCTCCACCCACGGTCGGAGGTGGGCTACGTCCACGGGCGGGGGCATACGTGGCATTCCCCCGGGACGATTCGGCGGGTCCGGGGGAATGCGCGCGCTCAGGCCCGTAGGAAGGCGAGCAGATCCTTGTTGAAGCGCTCCTTGTAGCCGGGAACCATCGCGATGCCGTGCGGGCCGCCCTCGTAGACCGTCAGGGTCGCGTCGGGGATGAGCCGGGCCGCTTTGCGGCCGGTGGCGTCGATGGGCACGATCTGGTCGTCGTCGCCGTGCACCACCAGGGTCGGTACGTCGAATTTCTTGAGATCGTCGGTGAAATCGGTGTAGGCGAAGGCGTCGACGCAGCGCACGCCCGCTTGGAGGGATTCCTGCATCGCCATGAACCAGAAAGCGTCGCGATTGCCCTGGGTGGCCTTGGCGCCGGGCCGGTTGGCGCCGAAGAATCCCTCGGAGGTGTCGCGCCAGAACTGTGACCGTTCGGCGAGGATGCCGTCCTTGATGCGGGTGAACACCTCGTCGGGCACGCCCTCGGGATTGTTCTCGGTCCTGACCATCAGCGGCGGTATCGCCGAGAGCAGCACGGCCGAGCGGACCCGTTCGGTGCCGTGGCGGCCGATGTAGCGGGCGAGTTCGCCGCCGCCCATGGAATGCGCCACCAGGGTCGCGTCGCGGATGTCCAGGCCTGTCAGCAGATCGTTGAGATCGTCGGCGAAGGTGTCGAAGTCGTAGCCGTTCCACGGTTGGGTCGAGCGGCCGTGCCCGCGCCGGTCGTGGGCGATGCCGCGAAAGCCGTTGTCGGCCACGCATTTCATCTGGTCGTCCCAGGCGTCGGCATTGAGCGGCCAGCCGTGGACGAAGACCACCGGCCGCCCCGAACCCCAGTCCTTGTAATAGATGTCGACCCCGTCACGCGTCGTACCCACAGGCATGGAACCGATTCCTTCCCTGTCGTGCGGCCCGCCGACCGGAGCGGTCTCCGGCCGTGCCTACGAGACGCCCAGTCAACGATAGTGAGCCGGTTACGGGGGTGGCTATTTCACTCAGCAAAGATTCCGTTACTTTTGTGCGGCTTCCGGCGGCGGCCGGGTCCGTAGCCGCGCGGTGATGGCCTTGACGTGACCGACGTCATCGCGGCAGACTACCGACCCAACCGGATACTACTGTCCGGTAAGGCGTCCCGCGCCATCGATCGCGCGGACGTCGGCACGGCCGATCCCTTTTCACGAAAGCCTGGTTATGCCATCAATTACGCGCCGGTCACTGCTGACCGGGGCCGCCGCGGCGGGTGTTCTGCTGGTAAGTGCGCGCACCACCGGCCCGACCAACGGTGTCGCGGCTCGCGTCGACAGCGTCCCTCTCACGCGCGAGGATCATCGCGTCGTGATCATCGGATCGGGATTCGGCGGCGGTGTCACCGCGCTGCGGCTGGCCGAGGCGGGGGTGCCGGTCCTTGTGCTCGAACGCGGTATGCGCTGGGCGACGGGGCCGAACGCGGACACCTTCCCTCGCTCGTCCGCACTGGACAAGCGCCTGCTGTGGTACAAGTCCAGCCCGAACGTCTTCGGCACCCCGCTGATCTTCGACCGCTACACCGGACTCATCGAGGCCATTCCCGGCGAGAACATGACCACCCTGTGCGCCGCGGGCGTCGGCGGTGGCTCGCTGGTCTATCAGGGCATGTCCCTGCAACCGAACGAAGCGGTGTTCAACACCCATTTCCCGCAGGAACTCGACTGGGCGACCATGAACCGGGTGCACTACCCGCGGGTGTCGCGCATGCTGGGTCTGGCGGTGGCGCCCGACGAACTCGTCGCGAGTCCGCAGTACGCCGCGGCCCGCGTCTTCGCCGACCACGTCCGGGCGGCCGGGCTCCCGTTGGAGAAGATCCCCATGCCCATCGACTGGAATTACGCGCTCGCCGAACTGCGCGGTGAGATGAAGGCGTCCTACACCAACGGCGACGGCGCGATGGGCGTCAACAACGGCGGCAAGCATTCGGTGGACGTCACCTATATCGCGGCGGCCGAGGCCACCGGACGGGTGAAGGTCGAGACCCTGCACGAGGTCACCGATGTCGGGCGGGCGGCCGACGGCAAGTGGACAGTCGAGGTCCAGGTCATCGCCACCACCGGCGCGGTGGTGGCGAACAAGATCATCACCGCGGGCACGCTGGTGATGGCCGCGGGCACCATGAACACCACCCGTCTGCTCATGCGTGCCTCCGCGAAGGGACTCATCCCGGATCTGCCCGACGAGCTGGGCCGGAACTGGGGCTCCAACGCCGACCGGATCTACATCTGGAACAACCCCGCCGCCGGCTTCGGCGCCGAACAGGGCGGCCCGGTGGTGTACGGCAGCAAGAACTGGGCAGGCGACCCGTTCGCGGCGCACACCGTCATCCAGGCGTCCATTCCGCCATTGCAGGTGGACCCGGGCAGCACCATGATGGTCGGCTACGGCGTGAGCACCGGTCGCGGCCGGTTCCACTACGACTCGGCCACCGAGGACGCGGTGCTGCACTGGCCGTTCGAGGGCGACCACGACATCCAGGAAAAGCACATCGGCCCGACCGCGCACAAGATCGCCGGACCGGGCAGCACCCTGATCGACACCAACGCGCTGTTCCCGTCGACCTGGCACCCGCTCGGCGGCGCGAGCATGGGCACGGTCTGCGATCTCGACGGCCGTGTCCTCGGCCAGCGCGGCCTCTATGTCCTCGACGGCGCGCTCATGCCCGGCAACACCGCCGCGTGCAACCCGTCGATGACGATCGCCGCGGTCGCCGAACGGGCGCTGGACAACCTGGTCCGCCAGGACGTCGGCTCGGTGATCTGACCGTATCTCGATCGCGGCGTGGGACGTCGCGGATCGGCCCGGCACGGGATCGGGGTGATCCGCGACGAGAGGCGGGGGCGACCGCTCTGCTACAGTCGCCCCGTGTCTTCGAGTGCCGTGCCGCTGGTCCGCCATGAATTGGCGTTGATCGCTGTCGGTAACCTCGCGGTCGCCGACATTCTCTGTCGCTGATCGGTCCCCGGGCACGTCTGCGCCCTTCTGCCCCGTAGACTGGCGTGCACTTTTCCGCAGACCTGTCCGTCCCACGGCCCCGTCCGGGTCCAGTCGCGCCACTGCCGTATTCCCCGGTAGGTCTACCCGACATGTCTCTTTGTCCCGTCGCGGGCAGGTTCGCCGGTGACGATCCGCAGGAAAGGTCCACCCCGTATGTCTCGCACATCATGGCTCACCCAGCGCCGCCGCTATGCCGCCGCCGCGCTCACCGCGCTCGCGGCGGTAGCCCTCACCGCATGCGGTGGTGGAGCCAGTGACACCGTGGGCGGCGACGTAGCCGACGGCAGCGGCGGCACGCTGAACCTGTACGCCTACGCGGTGCCCAAGCCGGGCTTCGACAAGGTCGTCCCCGAATTCAACAAGACCGACGCGGGCAAGGGCGTCGTGGTCAACGGCTCCTACGGCGCTTCCGGTGATCAGTCCCGCAAGGTCAAGGACGGCGCCGAGGCCGATGTGGTGAACTTCTCGGTCGAACCCGACATCACCCGTCTGGTCGACGCGGGTCTGGTGGACGTGGACTGGAATGCCGACGCCAACAAGGGCATTCCGTTCGGTTCGGTCGTCGTCATCGTGACCAGGCCCGGCAACCCCAAGGGCATCAAGGACTGGGACGACCTGCTCGCGCCCGGCGTCGAGGTGGTCACCCCGAATCCGTTCAGTTCGGGTTCGGCCAAGTGGAATCTGCTCGCCCCGTACGCGGTCAAGTCCGAGGGTGGCGCCAACCCGCAGGCCGGTCTGGACTACCTGAGCAGGCTGATCTCGTCCGAACACATCAAGGTGCAGCCGAAGTCGGGCCGCGAAGCCACCGAGACCTTCCTCCAGGGCACCGGTGACGTGCTGCTGAGCTACGAGAACGAGGCGCTGTTCGCCGAACGCAACGGCGACAAGATCGAGCACACCGTCCCGCCGCAGACCTTCAAGATCGAGAATCCGGTCGCGGTGCTGAAGAACAGCAAGAACCCGGAGAAGGCCGTCGCCTTCCGTGACTTCCTGTTCACCCCGGCCGGTCAGCGCGCCTGGGCGCAGGCGGGCTTCCGTCCGGTCGACCCCGCGGTCGCGGCGGATTTCGCCAAGGACTTCCCGACGCCGCGGAAGTTGTGGACCATCGGCGACCTGGGCGGCTGGAAGAAGGTCGACAAGGAACTGTTCGCCCCCGACACCGGCTCCGTCGCGGTGATCTACGACAAGGCCACCAAGTAGTACCGGCCCTGACCGGGCCGGATCCGATGGCGTTCGTCCCCGCTCCGTCGCGGGGCGGGGGCGGCGCCGTCACCGAACACGGGATACTGGACGACTGTGAGTGAGAGCAGCACCGACGAGACCGAGCGCGCGTCCGCTCCCGTCGGCGTCGAGAAACTCGAGAAGATCGATCGAAACGAAGCCGGACAATCGGCGACACCGGGCGATTGCGCCCCGGTCGATGTCTCGCCCCCCGTTCGCGGCCGCCCGCGGCTGCCGTCCTGGCTCCAGGTGAGCGGTTCGGTGGGGCCGCTCGGCATTGCGACGACGGTGTTGTGGCTCAGCGTCATCGTGCTGCTGCCACTGGCCGCGCTGACCGTGACCGCCTTCGACGACGGCTGGTCCGGGTTTTGGGACGCGGTGACCGCCCCCGCCGCCCTGGACTCGCTGCGCATCACGGTATTCGTGTCGGTGGTGGTGGCGCTGGTGAATGTGGTGATGGGCACACTGGTCGCCTGGGTGCTGGTCCGCGACGAATTCCCGGGCAAAGGCATCGTCAACGCGCTGATCGATCTGCCCTTCGCGCTTCCGACCATCGTCGCCAGCATCGTGCTGCTGTCGTTGTACGGCCCGCAGAGCCCGGTCGACATACACCTCAATGCCACCCAGCCCGGCCTCGTGGTGGCACTGGCCTTCGTCACGCTGCCGTTCGTGGTGCGCTCGGTGCAGCCGGTGCTCATCGAGGCCGACAAGGAGGTGGAACAGGCCGCGGTCTCGCTCGGCGCCGACAACTGGACCACGTTCCGGCGCATCGTGCTGCCCACGCTGACCCCCGCCATCATCAGCGGCGGCGGCCTGGCCTTCGCCCGCGCGATCGGCGAGTACGGATCGGTGGTGCTGATCGGCGGCGCGATTCCGCGCAAGACCGAGATGGCCTCGCAGTACATCCAGAAGCAGATCGAGATCGACCGGCCGGTCAACGCCGCCGCGGTCTCGGTCGCGCTGCTCGCGATCGCCTTCGTCACCCTGCTCACATTGCGCCTGCTCGCCGATCGCAGCGCGCGCAAGGAAGAGGCGAGTCGATGAAAGTGTCCGCGCTCACGCGCATCTCGTTGCGCACCCTCGCCCTTGCCTACCTGTTCGTCCTGCTCGTCCTGCCGCTGATCATCATCCTGTGGCGGACCTTCGAGAACGGCTTCGTGGCCTTCTTCGAATCCATCACGACGCCGGCGGCCATCTCGGCCTTCCAGCTGTCGGTGCTCATCGTCGCGATCGTCGTGCCGGTGAACGTGGTGTTCGGCATCGTCACCGCGCTCGCGCTGGTGCGCGGCAAGTTCCCCGGCCGTAATCTGGTGCAGGGCATCGTGGATCTGCCGTTCGCGATCTCGCCGGTCGTGGTCGGCGTCGCGCTGATCCTGCTGTGGGGTGCGGGCGGCTGGTTCGGCGGACTCGAGGACCTCGGCTTCAAGGTGATCTTCAACCTGCCGGGCATGGTGATCGCCACAATTCTCGTGACGTTGCCGTTCGTCGTGCGCGAGGTGGAACCCGTGCTGCACGAGATCGGCGACGATCAGGAACAGGCGGCGGCCACACTCGGCGCCTCGGGTTGGCAGACCTTCTGGCGGATAACGCTGCCCGCGATCCGCTGGGGCCTGACCTACGGCGTGGTGCTGACCGTGGCGCGCGCGCTCGGTGAATTCGGCGCGGTGATCATGGTCTCCTCCGCGCTGCCCGGCCGGTCGCTGACGCTTACCCTGCTGGTGCACGGCCGCTACATCAACGACCACAACACCTTCGGCGCGTACTCGGCCGCCACGCTGCTGATGGCGATGGCGCTGGTCGTCCTTGTTCTCATGACCCTCCTCGAACGCAAGCGGGCCGCAAAATGATTACCGTGACCAACGCGAAGAAGAACTACGGTTCCTTCGCCGCCCTCGACGACGTCTCCCTCGAGATTCCCTCCGGCGAGCTGACCGCGCTGCTCGGCCCGTCCGGTTCGGGCAAGTCCACCCTGCTGCGTTCCATCGCGGGGCTGGAGTCGCTGGATTCCGGCGTGGTGGTGATCGCCGACCGCGATGTCACCAGGGTGCCGCCGCAGAAGCGCGATATCGGCTTCGTCTTCCAGCACTACGCGGCGTTCAAACATATGACGGTGCGCGACAATGTCGCCTTTGGGCTGAAGATCCGCAAGCGACCGAAGGCCGAGATCGCCAAGCGGGTCGACGAATTGCTCGGCATCGTCGGACTCGACGGGTTCCAGCATCGCTATCCCGCGCAGCTGTCCGGCGGTCAGCGTCAGCGCATGGCGCTGGCGCGCGCGCTCGCGGTGGACCCGCAGGTGCTGCTGCTGGACGAGCCCTTCGGCGCGCTCGACGCCAAGGTCCGCGCCGATCTGCGCACCTGGCTGCGTCGCCTGCACGAGGAGGTCCACGTGACGACCGTGCTGGTGACCCACGACCAGGAGGAGGCGCTCGACGTCGCCGACCGGATCGCGGTCATGAACAAGGGCCGCATCGAACAGGTCGGCAGTCCGGCGGACGTCTACGACCGTCCGGCCAACGAATTCGTCATGTCCTTTCTCGGCGATGTCGCCCGGCTCAATGGACATCTGGTGCGCCCGCACGATATTCGGGTCGGCCGCGACTCGAGTATGGCGCTGGCCGAGCACGAGGGCACCGCGGAGTCGGCGGGGGTGACCCGCGCGACCGTCGAGCGCGTCGTGCGCCTCGGTTTCGAGGTGCGCGTCGAATTGCGCAACGGCGCCACCGGCGATCTGTTCGCGGCGCAGGTCACGCGCGGCGACGCGGAGGCGCTGAAGCTGTCCGAGGGCGAGACCGTGTACGCCCGAGCCACTCGCATCCCGGAGTTGCCCGCACGGTAGCGCCGAGTCATGGCCGAGGCGGCAAACTTCTAGCGGTCGTCGGGTGAAAAATTCACCGGCCGAGCGAAATTGGTTCACAGTGCCACTGCTTATGCTTAATTGGCTGGTCAGGGTCGTATAGAGCGGTGGATTGGACCGCCGCTCGGCGTCTTTCGGGTGCGGCGGTCTGCGGACAACCGCGTGTCCGGTGGTTGGCATAGCGATCGCGCGATGGTTGCCTGTGCACGTTCGAAGCAACTCGGCACGGCGATCAGGTGGATTGCGATGGCGGTTGGTCTCGGTCTCAGCATCGGCACGGTGAACACGGTTTCGGCGGTAGCGGAGGAGGATTCGGCCAAGCGGCCGTCGAGACGGCGCCGCGATAGTCGCGCACCCGCCATGACCCGGCGGACCACACTCACCTTCGACAGCACCGGCTCGGCCCGGTTGGGTCTGATACCCCGGCACGGTCGCGCGGTCACCGAGTTCGCCGATCTCGGCCGCCGTGGGGCCACCTGCGCCCGCGTGCGCAATCGCGCGCTGACGCCCGCTGATCTGGTCGCGCTGGTGGCCGACTGTCTGATCAGCGAGATCCGATGCGAGCGCGGATTGTCCGACGCCGGTATCGCGCTCACCCATCCCGCCGGTTACTCCGAGGATCAGGTGCACGCGCTGCGCACGGCGCTGGACGGTATCGGCCATGACGGTGTCGCCCTGATCGCCGAACCGGTCGCCGCCGCGACCTGGCTGGAGTCCGAACGCGGGCCGCTCGGCCCGGGGCTCGCGCTGGTCTACGACCTGGGCGGGGCCAGCCTCGACGTGACGCTGGTGCGGGTCGGCGCCGGTCGGCCGCACGACCCGATCGTCGGGACGTCGCTGCGGTCGGAGGAATACGGCGGCCGTGCCTTCGGCGCGATGGCGGCCCGGCGGGCGGCGGAGGGGGCCGATCCCGACGCCTTGCGCGCCGGGCACGTGCGCGCCTCGCTGGAGGTCGTGTACCGCTGTCTGCGTACCGCCGACGTGACCATGGCCGATGTCGGCTGCGTCCTGGTGGTCGGCGGGGCGGCGAGGCCCGCCGAGGTGGCGCGGGTGCTCGGCGCGGAGCTGGCGCGTCCGGTGGTGATCGCCGCCGATCCCGAACGCACCGTCGCCGACGGCGCGGCGATCATGGCGCGCCGCCGGGCCGCGGCCGCCGAACAGGAGCGGCGGCCGCGGGAACCGCGTCTGCGGCGCAGGTTGACCAGGGTGGCGGCGGCGGCGGGCATGTCCGCGGTCGGGGTGGGTATCGCGGTCGGTGTGCCCGCCGACGCGGTCATCACCGCATTCGGTATCGGTTAGTTCGGCGCGAAACGGCGACCTGGGCCGATGCCCGGTCGCCACCCCCGCTTCGGATGCCGGGTTGACGTGACTCCTCGTTGGTGTAACCATTGGGTACAGATAATTGGTCCCCGAGGAGAGGCAGTGACGACGATGTCGACAGCCGTGACGCCCGCCATCGACCCCGATCTGGCCAAGGCGCGGGAGTACGCCGCCAAGCTGCTGCTGCTGTCGGAGGGCTCGGTCAATCGGCACTTCGACCCGTTCGAGGACATCGATTGGGACAACCCCGATTTCGATCCCGACGCCGGTCCGCAGCGCTGGATCCTGCCCGTGTCCGGTGATTCGCTCGGCCGCCATCCCTGGTATCAGGCGCTGCCCGAGGAGCGCAAGATCGCCATCGGCAAATACCGCCAAGCCAATGTCGCCAAGGTCGGTCTCCAGTTCGAATCCATCCTGATCAGCGGCATGGCCACGCACAACTTCGGCCTGCCCAACGGTTCGCCCGAGTTCCGGTACTGCTCCCACGAGATGATCGAGGAGCACAACCACACCCTGATGTTCCAGGAGATGGTCAACCGCATCGGACTCGACGTGCCCGGTATGGGTCCGCTGGTCTCGAAGTTCAAATACCTGGCCGCGCCGGTCGCGGCGAAGTTCCCGAACCTGTTCTTCATGGCCGTGCTCGCGGGCGAGGAGCCCATCGACCACATCCAGAAGGCGATCCTGCGCTCCGGCGAAGAGGTGCACCCCATCATGCGCGGCGTGATGGCCATCCACGTCGCCGAGGAGGCGCGCCACATCTCCTTCGCCCACGAATTCCTCGAGCAGCACGTGCCCGAGCAGAACGCGGCGAACAAGTTGGTGCTCTCCATCGCCATGCCGATCGTCATGTGGATTCTCGGGCGCTCGATCTACACCCCGCCGCGGTCGTTCTGGCAGGAATTCGACATTCCTGCCGATGTCCGCAAGGAGCTGTTCTATGGCAGCGAAGCGGCGAAGCGGGAATTCGCCGACTTCTTCGGCGATGTGCGCGCGCTCGCCGAGAAGACCGGGCTCATGAACCCCGTCGCCCGCCGCGTGTGGAAGATGCTCGGGATCGACGGACCCGCCACCAGGTACCGGTCGCAGCCGTTGCGCGGCAAGACCGCCTGAGCGGCGGATCGAGAATGCCCTACGTCGTCACCCAATCCTGCTGTAGCGACGCCTCCTGCGTCTACGCCTGTCCGGTCAATTGCATCCATCCCACGCCCGACGAACCCGATTTCGGCACCGCAGAGATGCTCTACGTGGATCCGGCCGCCTGTGTGGACTGCGGGGCGTGCGCCACGGCATGTCCCGTGGACGCCATCACCTCCACGAAGAAGCTGACCGCGAAAGAGTTGCCGTTCATCGAGATCAACGCCGATTTCTACCGGGAACCGCGGTCGCGTCCACTGCTGGCCCGGCCCGTTCCCGCGCCGGAGATCCACACCGGGCGCGAACCGCTGCGGGTGGCGATCGTCGGCTCGGGTCCTTCGGCCATGTACGCCGCCGACGAATTGCTGACCCAGCCGAAGGTCTCGGTGACGGTCCTCGACCGGCTGAGCGTGCCCTACGGTCTTGCCCGCTTCGGCGTGGCCCCCGACCACGGGCGCACCCGGCAGGTCAGCGAGCTCTTCGACGTGATCTCGGCGCAGCCGGGCTTCGGTTCGTACCTGAATGTCGAAGTGGGCCGCGATATCTCGCACGCCGATCTGCTCGACCACTTCCACGCGGTGATCTACGCCGTCGGCGCGTCCTCGGACCGCAAACTCGACATACCGGGCGCGGGACTGCCGGGCAATGTCTCCGCCACCGACTTCGTGGCCTGGTACAACGGCCACCCGGATCATGCCGCGGACGCCTTCGAACTGTCGCACCGGCGCGCGGTCGTGGTCGGCAACGGCAATGTCGCTCTCGATGTGGCGCGCATCCTCACCGCCGATACGGAATCGCTCGCCTGCACCGATATCGCGCCGTACGCGCTGACCGCGCTGCGCGAGAGCGCCATCGAGGAGGTCGTGATCCTCGGGCGGCGAGGTCCGGCCGAATCCGCCTTCACCGTGCCGGAATTCGTGGGTCTGCTCGGCGCGGACGTGGATATCGCGGTCGAGGGCGAGATACCCGAACCCGAGGCTGCGATGCCCTACCGAGTGGAGCAGAAGCTGAAACTGCTGCGCGCGGTGCGCACTCGGCCCTTCGGTGCGCGCAGGCGGATCGTGTTCCGCTACCTGAGCTCGCCTGTCGCGGTGTTCGGCGCGGACGCGGTGTCGGGTGTCGAGGTCGTGCGCAACGAACTCGTCATCGATGCCGACGGTCGCGTGACGGCGGTCGCGACCGGTGACACCGAGCGGATCGAGGCCGGACTCGTGCTCACCTCGGTGGGATACCACGGTGTGCCGCTGCCCGGTCTGCCGTTCGACGACCGGGCCGGTGTCATCCCGAATCTGGACGGGCGGGTGCTGGACGGCCCCGGCGGTGCGGCGCTGCCCGGCAGCTATGTCACCGGTTGGATCAAGCGCGGACCCACCGGGTTCATCGGCACCAACAAGTCCTGTGCGCAGCAGACCGTGCGCCTGCTCGCCGAGGACTTCAACGCCGGTCGGCTGCGCGAACCCGTCGGCAGTGCCGCCGATTTCGACCGACTGGTGCGCGGGCGACGGCCGCAGGTCCGCGCGGGCGGCGCCGCGTCGCCGCCGGACGGCGGACTGCGCCGCCTACTCACCCGCGTCTGACGGTCCCGACGCGGCGGCGTCGCCGGTGCGAAATACGCGCCATCGGCAATGCATTGGTTACCGACTGGTCGGTGTGCGCCGACTGCCGTGCGCGGGACGGTCTCGAGATGTTCTGCGGCCCCGCCTATTCGGCGTCACGGATCGCTGATAAGTAGCGGAATCGGATCTCGCGCAGCGATTCTGCGGCGTGTCGGTACGAAGAGTCGGTTATCCGGCGACCGTCTCACCTGGGCTTTTCCGATGAAGGCGCTGTCTTCGGCGCTTTTCATATCAATTCCCTATCCCGATCTGTCGAATAACAGCTAACCTGTGTCCGCTGTTTGGAAGACGACCGCGGCCACCGAGCTCCACCGTGTGCTGGGCGTGGTCACGGTGCGTTGACGGGATGGCGATGACTACAGGTCTGGGTTTAAGCATTGGTTCGGTGAACTCCGTATCCGCGGCGGTGACCGACGCGCGGCTACGTCCGTCCGTGCGGACGCGGCGCACCGCGCTGACCTACGGTGACGGCCGCGGATTCGATCTCGCCGGAACCGAATTCGCGGATCTGAGTCGCGACCCGGCACCGGTCGAGGCGGGCGGGCGGATCTATTCGCCGGCCAATCTCGTCGCGTCGGTGGCGGCCGGGCTGGTTCAGGGCGCCGGGCCCGCGGCCGGCGCGGTGGCCACCTATCCGGCGGTGTACTCCGACAAACAGGTCGCCCTGCTGCGTCAGGCGCTCGACCTCTCCGGTTCGCGCGAGGTCCTGCTGGTGCCCGAACCCGTCGCCGCGGCGGAATGGCTCGAGTTCGAACAGGGTCCGCTCGATCCCGGATTCGTCCTGGTCTACGATCTCGGCGCGACCAGCCTCGACGTCGCCGTCGTGCGGGTCGGACCCGACTGGACCGATCATCCCGTGGTCGGGAAGCCGTTGCGCTCCTACGAATTCGGCGGCAGGCCACTGGGATCGCTCATCGCGCGCTATGCCCGCGCCGCGACACCCGACGGCATGGTCGCCTCGCTGCCCGCCCGCGATATCGAGGATCTGCGGGTCGCGCACATCAGGAAATCCTTCGGGCTCGTCCGAGCCTGTGTGCGTTCCAGCGGGCGCGCCTTCGCCGATATCGACCACATCCTGGTGGTCGGCGGCGCGGCCCGGCCCGCCGAGGTCTCCTACACCCTCACCGAATTGGGCAGGCCGGTCGTCATGTCGGCCGATCCCGGCCAGTGCTGCGCGGCGGGTGCGGCGCATTTCGCCGCGCGCGTCTTCGCTCCCGCCGAGACCACGGCCAAGGCGCCGCGAGTGGCGGTGTTCTCCAGCGCCGCGGTGGCTTCGGCGCTGGCCATGTCGGCGGCGACGGTCTTCGGCGGGTCCGTGCAGCAGGGCTCGTCGCCGATTCTGGAAATCCTGCCCGGTACCGACGTACTCACCGACACGCTGCTCTACGATCCGCGCGGCGACACCACCTTCGACCGCCTGATCCGCGATGGCGTTCCGCTGGCACTGGAACGGACCGTCGCGGCGGTGCGCCCCGTCCACCGCGGCTACGGACAAACCCTCGCCTCGACGACCCGCAACGCGTTGATGGGTCCCACCATCGAGGAATCGGGCGGCTCCCGCCTCGACCCGCACGCCACCTCGCTGGGAAACGGCATGCTGTACGGCGATCCCGCGAACTTCGTGAACCCGATACCCTTCAAAATTCCCGCACCTCGGATTGATTTACCCGACGACGAGGACTCCCCGCACCACCCGCGCTCGGCCGAGCCCCACGACAAGCAGATCCCCGAGGTCTCGTTGCCTCCCTCCCGGACCACCTCGGAGTCCGGCGGCACCGCCGCACCGAGCGATATCGCGGGACACGGCTCGCAGGCACCGGGCAGCGGACACGACCACGGCGGCTCGGGCGCATCGGAGGGCGCCGCGTCCTCGGGCGGCGCATCCACATCCACCGACGACGGCGACACCTCCCCGGGCGCTTCGGGGGGATCGGGCGGCGGCGGTTCGGATGGCGGCGGTTCGGATGGCGGCTACGGCGGCGGTGCGTCCTCGGGCGGCGGTGACGCGGGAGCCGCTGGCTCCGGCGACGGTGGCAGCACTGGCGGTTCGGCCGCTTCGGGTGGATCCGCTTCGGGCGGCGCGGGTTCCGGCGGTCCCGCCGGCGGCGGGGCATCGGGTGGCGGCGCATCCGGGGGCGGCGCATCGAATGGCGGCGCATCCGGTGGCGGACATTCACACGGCAACCCGTCCGGCGGCGCGGGCGGAATGGGCGGCAAACTCGGTGGCGGTGGCGGTGGCGGTGTGGGTGGCGGGGGCAAGATCGGCGGCGGGGGTATGGGCGGCCTCGGCGGCGGTGGGGGTATGGGCGGAGGCATGGGCGGCGCGCGCGGCAAGTGAACCGCCCCTGTCGAATTCGACCGAGTCGCGAGGGTTCCGTATCTCGATTCCGGTGGATGGGCGCGGTGCGCGCGGCGGCCGGGCGGCCCGCTGACGCGGTGCGGGATCGATTCCCGTATCGATGACGACGTCACAGTTCGCACTGCACAATGAGCGGATGGATGTTCTCGGGGGAGGGCCTCGCCTCATCGCGCTGGATGTGGACGGAACCTTGCTCGAGACCGGTTCGCCGATCAGTGCGCGCGTGGTCGACGCGGTCGGTGCGGCGGTCGCGGCGGGGGCGCACGTGGTGGTGACGACCGGGCGGACCCTGCTGACCACCCGTCCGGTGCTCGCGGAATTGGGACTCGTGGACGGTCACGCACTGTGTTCGAACGGCGCGGTCCACATCGATGTGGCGCGCGGCGAACCCGTCGCGGTACAGGCGTTCGATCCCCGGCCTGCGGTCGCGGCACTGCGAAAGTTGTTCCCGGAGATGATCTTCGCGGTGGAGAAGGTTGGCATCGGCACCTGGGCGACCGGGACGAGTCCGGGGGATTATCCGATCGGCGAATACGAGTTGGTCGATCACGAGGCATTGAGCAGTGAGCCGACGCCGCGGCTGAACGGCTGGTGGCCCGACGGGTCTCTCGAGGACATGGTGAGCCTGTTGGGGACCTTCGAGGTGCCGGACGCGAGTTGGGAACACGGCGAATTCGGTCCGTGGCTGACGGTTTCGCGCCGCGGCGTCAGCAAGGGTTGGGCACTCGAGCGGCTGCGCACCGCGCTCGACGTGCCGCGCACCGCAACCCTCGCCATCGGCGACGGCTACAACGACCGGGAAATGCTGCGGTGGGCGGCGCATTCGGTGGCGATGGGCAACGCGCCCGCCGAAATCCGGGACATGGCCGACGAAGTCGCCGACGATGTGCTCGACGACGGCGCGGCCAAGGTCCTGGAACGCTGGTTTCCGCGCTGAGCGGCTACACCGCGCCGGTCTTCGCGACCACCTCGAGGTAGTGCGGATTGGTCATGATGCCGAGGATGTTGCCGAACGGGTCGATCACCGACGCCGTGACGAATCCCTCGCCGTCACCGTGGGCGGTGATGGGCTGATATTCGGTCGCGCCCATGGCCAGCAGGCGCGCGAAGGTGGCGTCGAGATCATCGACGTGCCAGTACACGATGCCACCCGCGCCCGGTGCGTTGCGGGCCGACGGCGGCGCGTAGGCGCGGTTGACGATGCCGAGTTCGTCGAGGTGGTCCCCGATACGGAATTCGATGTACCCGCCCGGCACGCGGTAGTAGGGCTCGATACCGAGCAGGTCGCCGTACCAGTTCTCGGCCGCCGCCAGGTCGTCGGCGTAATAGGTCGTGGTGGCCATGCCGCGCAACATGTGGTTCTCCCTTTGTCGAATGCGGTGCCGGGTCGTTCCGGCCGCGTCTCCGGATTCGCAGTCGAAGTGCTCACCTTATGAGCACTTTTACGGGCGGGCGGGCGAACACAGCGAGCGCCTGGTCGATCCGTGGGGCCTGGTCGACAAGGACGGCATCTGGTATCTCGTCGCGGGCACCGAGCGCGGCGAACGCACCTTCCGGGTCGACCGCATCACCGAGGCCACCGACACCGACGAGACCGCGCACCGCCCGGCCGATTTCGATCTCTCCTCGGCGTGGGACCAGGTGGTCGACGCGATGGAACAACGCAGATCCATGACCGCCGCAACGGTTCTCATAGCTCCCGAGCTTCTCCCCGTCCTGCGCGACCAGCAGGGCAGACACTGCGAAGTCGAAGGTCCCGTCCCCGACGGCCGCACCCGAGTCCGCGTCACTGCCCCCACGCCGCGCATGATCGCCCAGCAACTGGCGGGCTGGGGCGCCGAAATCGAGGTCGTGGCGCCGCGCTCCGTCCGCGACGAACTCACCCGTATAGGCGCCGAACTCGTCGACCGGTACGCCCGCGACCCGGCTCGGCTTCGCGAGCGCGGCCACCGTCCGGCCGATGCCGTACCCGTCGCTGATCCCGGTGCTCTCGAGCGACGAGAACCGTGACCGCGCCGCGGTGTTCATTCTCGGCGCGGTCACGGCGAGCGTGCGTCAGCCTGCGGGCAACAGACCGCTGAGGGCGCGCACGACCTCGGTGGTGACCACCGCGTGTCCGCTGGTGGTGAAGTGGATGAGGTCCTCGCTCATGAGATCCGGGCGCAGCCGCAGCGGATGGTTCCAGAATTCCACCAGCAGAACGCCGTAGCGTGCGGAGAGTTCGCCGACGATGCCGTTGAGAATGGCCATGCGATCGCGCAGCGAGCGCATGGGCGCCATGCGCTCGGTCTCCCACACATCGGCGATGGTGAAGGCGAATATCTGTGCGCCGCAGGCGTGTACGGCGGCGAACAGGGTGTCGAGCCGTTCGGCGAGCGAGTCGAGTCCGTCGGGCAGGAACAGGTCGTTGCCGCCGCAGCCGATGTGCACCAGGTCGGGGCGGAACTCGAGTACGGCCTCGAGTTGCCGGTCGATCACCTGCTCGACGGTCGCGCCTACGCGGCCGGTGTTCAGGTAGGCCAGATCGGGGCGCACCGAGGTGAGGATTTCCGCGAGTCGGTCCGACCAGCCCACGGCGCGATAGCCGGGACTCGGGTCGCCGACGCCGAGGGCGAGGGAATCGCCGATGACCGCGAATCGCCGCCAGGGGGCGCCCTCGAGGAGTTCTCGCGCCGTGTCATCGGCGATCAGCATCGGATCGTCGGCCTCGGTGCGAATTGCGATGTCGGACATGGTCACTCCTGACCGGACGCGGGCGGCCCGGCGGGCACGGCGACGACGATCGCGGCCAGTACCGCGACGACGCCGCAGAGGGCGAATACGGTGTGGAACGCGGTGAGCGGTGCGGCCGGATGCGCGGCGAACACGGCCGCGAACGCCGCGACGCCCAGTGCGCCACCGACCTGACGCGCGGTCAGGTTCATGCCGACACCCGCGGCGAACTGCGCGGGCGGGACCGCGTCGGCCGCCGCCGCGCCGAGGACGGTCACCACGATGCCCGCGCCGCCGCCGCCGAGCAGCCCGCACGGCACCCATACGGTCCACAGGGCCGGATCGGCTCCGAGCGCGTCGGTGCTCATCCACAGCACCGAGGCCGCGAACATCGCCGCGCCGAGCACCCCGACCAGACGCCTGCGCACCGGGTCGGTGACCCGCCCCGCCGCGATGGCGGTGATCATCGAGGCGACCGCGCCCACGGTGAGCGCGGCGGCCGAACCGAGCACCGAATAGCCCCAGACGGCGTCGAGGAACAGCGGTCCCGACAGCAGCCACGCGAACATGGCCGCGCCGAACACGAAGGAGGCCGCGTTCGCCAGCGCGTACGGCCTGCTCCGCCAGAGCGTCACGGCGATGGCGGGGTCGCGGTGGCGGGCCGATCGCGCCAGGGCGGCGGCCACAAGGACCGCGCCGCCGATGAGTGCCGTCAGCGTGATCGGCGCGTCCCAGCCCCAGCGCTGACCTTCGGTCACGCCCGCGACCAGTCCGCCCAGGCCGAGCGCCACCGCGACCGTGCCGAGCGGATCGGGCAGCGCGCCGCGCGATCCGTGCGCCGCACCGGTCGGCAGCCGCAGACCGGGCAGGATGAGCGCGAGCGCGATGGGCACATTGATGACGAAGACCGAGCGCCAGCCGAATGCCTCGACCAGCGCGCCGCCGATGGCGGGACCGACCACGGCGGCGAATCCGCCCGCGGCCGACCAGGCACCGAAGGCCGCGGCGATCCGTTCGCGCGGCGTTGTCCCGAGGACGAGTCCGAGGGCGGCGGGCACCATGAGGGCCGCGGTCGCGCCTTGCAGGATGCGGCCCGCGATGAGCCAGCCCGCGGTGGGAGCCAGCGCGCACAGCAGCGAAGTCGACGCGAATCCGGCCAGGGCGGAAAGGAATACGCGGCGGCGGCCGAGGGTGTCGGCGAGTCTGCCCGCGGGGGTGAGAAAGGCCGCGAAGGCGACGGCATAGCCGCTGACGACCCAGGTGAGCGTCGCGGGCGGGGTGCCGGGATAGTCGCGGGCCATCGAGGGGAAGGCGATATTGACCACCGACAGGTCGAGGAAGGCGATGAAGGCGGCGCCGCAGGCGATGAGCAGGGTTTTGCGCGCCGCGGCCGCCGTCGGCGGTGCGGGCGCGCGGGTGGACAGTTCGGTCATGGGAGTTGCCCTTCGTGAAAAACAAGTACGACCGTTCGTTCAATAACGTACGACCGGTCGTTCGTATTATCAAGAAGTCGGTGGCAGAATGTGGCCATGAGTGAGACGACTACCCCGGCGGAATCACCCATCCCCGATCAGCGGTTGGTCAAGGGCGCGCGGGCGCGGGCTTCCATCGCGCGGCACGCCGCCGACGTGGCCTCGGTGGAGGGTCTCAACGGCGTCAGTATCGGACGGCTCGCCGCCGATCTCGGCCTCAGCAAGAGCGGTATCGCCACCCTCTTCGGCAGCAAGCAGGCACTGCAACTGGCCGCGATCCGTGCCGCACGCGAGGTCTTCGTGGAAAAGGTGATCGCCCCGAGCCTCGCCGTCCCCCGCGGTCGCGCCCGGCTGCGCGCCCTGGTCGACCGCTGGTTCGCCCACGTCACCGCGCCGACGTTCCCCGGCGGCTGCTTCCGCGTCGCCACCTTGGCCGAATTCGCCAGTCGACCCGGCCCCGTCCGCGACGCCATAGCCGCCGACCACGACGACTGGCTGCGCTTCCTCGCCGAGGAGATCCGCAAGGCCCAAGACCTCGGCGAACTACCCCCGGGCGACCCCGCGGTCACGGCCTTCGAACTCGAAGCCGTGGTCAGCGCCGCGAACACGGCCCATCAACTCGACTCGGCCGCCAAGGTCGCCACCGCCCGCGCCATTGCCTACCGACTGCTCGGCGGTGACGAGGAATAGGCTGCGGCGAGGAGCGGGCTGCGGCGAGAGGTGGGCTGCGGCGAGGAGCGGGCTGCGGCGAGGAGCGGGCTGCGGCGAGGAGCGGGCTGCGGCGAGAGGTGGGCTGCGATAAAAGGCGTAAGGCGGGGCGGTGGATCAGGCCGTGCGGGTGACGATGTCGGTGCGGGCGGCGTCGTAACGGTCCAAGACGATGTCGGTGAGGGCCGGATGCGGACCGATGACCTCGGCGTGGGGCAGTGCGGGTGCGACCGTGTGGAGCCGGTCGGTGAGCAGGCCGGGGGCGAGGAACCAGGTGCCGACCACGACACGGTCGATTCCCCGTGCGCGGAGCCGGTCGTGCGCCCGGTCGACAGTGGGTTCGGCCGTGGCGAAACAGATTTCGGTATTCCACCCGGTGAGTTCGGCCAACCGATCGGCGACCGCGGCGGTGCGGGCGTTGGCCTCGGAGCGCGACGAGCCGACCGCGGCGACGATCACGCCCAGCCGGTCGGCGGATGCGCGAAGATGGCGCGCCGACGTGTGTTCATCGGGCACGCGGGCCGCGACCCTGTCGCGCAGCGCGGCGATGAGGCGCGGATCGGGACCGAGGATTTCGGCCTGGGTCAGGCGCAGCCGGGGGTGGCGGGCACGGGCCGCGTCCAGCAGACCCGGCAGATCGATACGGGCGTGGAATGCGCTGCCCAGCAGCAGCGGCACGACGACGGCGTGCCGGTGACCGCGCGCCGCTACGACATCGACGACCCGCTCGACCGAGGGCGCGCACAGATCGAGGAAGGCCAGGTGGACGTCGAGATCGGGCCGGGCGGCGGCGATCTCGGCCACGACCGCCGTCATCGTCGCCGCCGATCTCGGGTCGCGGCTGCCGTGCGCCACCGCGATCAGGGCGGCGCGCCCCGTCGCGGGGGTCGACAGCGGCGCGCGGCCGATCCGAGTCGGCATCCGATCAGGCTCCGGTGCCGACCTCGACCGCGCTGAGCGCGTCGCCGACCAGACCCGCGGCCAGGGTGTTACCGCCCGCCGGATCGATGAGCAGGAAGCTGCCGGTGTGCCGGTTGACCCGGTAGTCGTCGGCCGCGACCGGTTCGGCGACCCGCACCGAGATGCGCCCGATATCGTTGAGTTCCAACGATTGCGGATTCGGCTCGGCCGCCAGGCGCTGTTCGTCGAAACGCTCGAGCAGCGCGCCGACAATGGCCTGGGTGGTCTTGGTGCCGTGTTTGAGCAGCAGCCGGGCGCCCGGCCGCAGCGGCTTGTCGCCGAGCCAGCACACGGTGGCGTCGAAGGATTCGAGGGTTTCGGGCGCGTCGGCGACCGAGGCGATGAGATCGCCGCGCGAGATGTCGACATCGTCGGCCAGTATCAGCGTGACACTGCGACCGGTCTGGGCGACCGCGAGCTCCCCGTCGGGGGTGTCGATACGTTCGATCGTGGTGCGGATACCCGAGGGCAGCACGACGACCTCGTCACCGGGCGCGACCGAACCCGCGGCGATCTGCCCGGCGTATCCGCGATAGTCCGGGTATTCGGCGGTCCGCGGCCGGATCACGTACTGCACCGGGAAACGCAGGCCGAGGGTGTGGGCGCCGGTGCTGTCTGCGTCGACCGGCACCGATTCCAGATGTTCGATCAGCGAGGGACCGTCGTAGTATGGGGTGTCGCTCGACCGCGAGGCGACATTGTCGCCGTGCAGCGCCGATACCGGAATCTCCAGCACGTCACCGGCCGACCAGCCGAGAGCGGTGGTGAGCGTGCCGAATTCGGCGGAGATGGCCGCGAACACCTCGGCCGGGTCGTCGACCAGATCGATCTTGTTCACCGCGAGCACCAGTTTGGGCACGCCGAGCAGCGCCAGCACCGCGGCGTGGCGGCGGGTCTGCTCGACGACGCCCTTGCGCGCGTCGACGAGCAGGATCACCAGCTGCGCGGTGGACGCGCCGGAGACGGTGTTGCGGGTGTACTGCACGTGCCCGGGGGTGTCCGCGAGCACGAAGGTCCGCTTGGGCGTTGCGAAGTAGCGGTAGGCGACATCGATGGTGATGCCCTGCTCGCGCTCGGCGCGCAGCCCGTCGACGAGCAACGACAGATCCGGGGTGGCCAGACCCTTGTCGACCGACGCGCGGGTCACGGCGTCGATCTGGTCGGCCAGCACGGACTTCGTGTCGTAGAGCAGCCGTCCGACCAGGGTGGACTTGCCGTCGTCGACAGAACCGGCGGTGGCCAGCCTCAATAGGTCGGACATATCAGAAATAACCCTCTCTCTTACGGTCTTCCATCGCGGCCTCCGACACCCGGTCGTCGCCGCGGGTTGCGCCGCGTTCGGTCAGCCGCGACGCGGCCACCTCGGCCAGAATCGCCTCGTTGTCGCGCGCCTCGGACAGGATCGCGCCGGTCGAGGACCCGTCGCCGACGGTGCGATAACGCACCGAACGGGTCTCGAGCGTCTCGCCCTCGGTCGGGCCGCCCCAGACGCCCGGCGTCATCCACATGCCGTCGCGCTGATAGACCGCGCGCTCGTGTGCGTAGTAGATGGTGGCCAGATCGATGTCCTCGCGCGCGATATAGCGCCAGATATCGAGTTCGGTCCAGTTGCTCAGCGGGAACACCCGCACGTGCTCGCCCGGAGCGTGCCTGCCGTTGTACAGGTTCCACAGCTCGGGACGCTGCCGCTTGGGGTCCCACTGTCCGAAGGCGTTGCGCAGCGAGAAGATTCGCTCCTTGGCGCGGGAACGCTCCTCGTCGCGGCGGCCGCCGCCGAAGACGGCGTCGAACCGGTTCTCCGAGATCGCGTCCAGCAGCGGAACAGTCTGCAACGGATTGCGGATACCGTCGGGACGCTCGGTGAGCCGCCCGTCGGCCAGGTAGTCCTCGACCTTGGCGACGTAGAGCCGCAGACCGTACTCGGCGACGACCTTGTCGCGGAACTCGAGCACCTCGGGCAGGTTGTGCCCGGTGTCGACGTGCAGCAGCGCGAAGGGCAGCGGCGCGGGCCAGAATGCCTTGAGCGCCAAGTGCAGCAGCACCGTGGAGTCCTTGCCGCCGGAGAACAGGATCACCGGACGTTCGAACTCCCCGGCCACCTCGCGGAAGACGTGGATGGATTCGGATTCGAGCGCGGCGAGGGTATCGAACTCCGAGATACCCAGCGCGCGTTCACTGATGGATTTGGTCATGATTGGTGTAACCCGCATTCGGTCTTGGCGAGGCCGGCCCAACGGCCGCTTCGCGGATCGGAACCCGGCTCCGGCTTCCGCGTGCACGGAGCGCAGCCGATGGACGGATATCCCTCCTCCACCAGAGGATTGACGAGAATGCCGTGCTGTTGGATGTAGCTGTGCATCTCGTCGTCGGACCAGGGGGCGATCGGATTGACCTTCACCAGTCCGAAGCCTTCGTCATAGGAGATCAGCGGGGCGGTGGCCCTGGTCGGGGCCTCCACCCGGCGGATACCGGTCACCCAGGCGTTGTAGCCGGCGAGCGACCGCTTCAGCGGGACCACCTTGCGCAGGCGGCAGCACTCGCCCGCGTCACGGGCGAACAGATCCTTGCCGAGCAGGCGATCCTGTTCGGCCACGGAATGTTCCGGCGCGACATCGACGACCTTCACCCCGTAGACGGCCTCCACCGCGTCGCGGGTGCCGATGGTCTCGGCGAAGTGGTAGCCGGTGTCGAGGAACAGCACCTCCACCCCGGACCGGACCTGTGCCGCCAGATGCACCAGCACCCCGTCCTGCATATTCGAGGCGACGATGTACGCGGTGCCGAAGGTCCGCTCGGTCCACTCCAGCAACTCGACGGCGGAGGCGTGCGGTCCGAGTTCGGCGGCGCCGCGTTCGGCGATGTCGCGCAGCTCGTCCTCGGACAGCTTTTCCGCGAGTTTCGTTGTCACAATTGATCTCCCGTCACGCGAGCGTATTCACCGAAGGTCGGCCTCGTCGGCGCGGACGGCCCACTGCGCGAACCGTTCGCCCTCTTCGCGGTGCTTGATGAAGTTGCGCACCACGCGTTCGATGTAGTCACCCATCTCACCGGTGGTCACCTTGTGCTGGCGCAGTTTTCGGCCGAAGGCGCTGTCGAATCCGAGGCTGCCTCCCAGGTGAACCTGGAAACCCTCCACCTGATTCCCGGAGCCGTCGTCGACGAGCTGCCCCTTGAATCCGATATCGGCGATCTGCGAGCGGGCGCACGAGTTGGGGCAGCCGTTGATGTTGATGGTGATCGGCACGTCGAGCATGGCGTTGAGATCCTCGAGGCGCTGTTCGAGTTCGGGCACCAGAGCCTGGGAGCGCTTGCGGGTCTCGGCGAAGGACAGCTTGCAGAATTCGATTCCGCTGCACGCCATGAGATTTCGCCGCCACAGTGAGGGGCGCGCTTGCAGTCCCAGCGGGGCGAGTTCGTCGATGAGCGCGTCGACCTTGTCGTCGGGCACGTCGAGCACGATCAGCTTCTGGTACGGGGTGAACCGGATGCGGTCGGAGCCGATGCGTTCCACCGCGTCGGCGACTTTCGTGAGCACCGTGCCCGACACGCGGCCCGCGATGGGGGAGAAGCCGACGGCGTTGCGGCCGTTCTTGAGCTTCTGCACACCGACGTGGTCGATGGGCTTGGTCGGCTGTTCGGGCGCGGGGCCGTCGATCAGCTTGCGCTTCAGGTACTTCTCCTCGAGTACCTCGCGGAACTTCTCGATGCCCCAGTCCTTGATCAGGAACTTCAGGCGGGCCTTCGTGCGCAGGCGGCGGTAGCCGTAGTCGCGGAAGACCGAGACCACGGCCTCCCAGACCTCGGGCACCTCCTCCAGCGGAACCCAGACCCCGACGCGCTGGGCCAGCATGGGATTGGTCGAGAGTCCGCCGCCGACCCACAGGTCGAGACCGGGACCGTGTTCGGGATGTTCGACGCCGATGAAGGCGACGTCGTTGATCTCGTGCACCACGTCCTGCTGACCGGAGATGGCGGTCTTGAACTTGCGCGGCAGGTTGGAGTATTCCTTCTTGCCGATGTAGCGCCGCACGATCTCCTCGATCGCGGGCGTGGGGTCGATGACCTCGGTGAGCGATTCACCGGCCAGCGGAGATCCGAGCACGACGCGCGGGCAGTCGCCGCATGCCTCGGTGGTACGGAGACCGACCGACTCGATGCGCCGCCAGATCTCCGGGACGTTCTCGACCTCGATCCAGTGGTACTGGACGTTCTCGCGGTCGGACAGGTCGGCGGTGTCGCGGGCGAATTCGGTGGAGATGCCGCCGAGGGTGCGCAACTGTTCGACGCTGAGCGCGCCGCCGTCGCAGCGAATGCGCATCATGAAGTAGCGGGCCTCGAGCAGATCGATGTTCTCGTCGCCGGTCCAACTGCCGTCGTAGCCCTGTTCACGCTGGGTGTAGAGACCCCACCAGCGGAACCGGCCGCGCAGATCGCCCTTGTCGATGCTGTCGAAGCCCTGCTTGGCGTAGATGTTCTCGATACGCGTCCGCACATTGAGCGGGTTGTCGTCCTTTTTGGACTGCTCGTTCGGATTGAGCGGTTCACGGTAGCCCAGCGCCCACTGGCCCTCGGCCTTGCGCCGCACCGGCTTACCGGTGCGTGCGCGCGGCCCCGCGGGCGCCTCGGCCCGGGGACGGTCGGGCCGCACGCGCCGCTCGGAGGCGGGGCGTTCGGGACGAGGCCGCGGGCCCGACGCGGATTCGGGCGTGGATTGATCGCTGGGACCGGCGTCGGTACTCGACGTCATGGGGGTCGCTCCTGCTGGGTGGGTGGTACATCTGCGCTGTGGCGCGAGGGGCTGAACTCGCGCCCGCGGTGTCAGCGGACCGATGCGGTATCGGGAGAATTCCGGGCTAACCGGGAAAGCGCGCCGCTGAGCTACCGGTGGGAACCGGGCAGACAGCAGGCACTGCAGACGCGCTTGTAGTCGACGTGGCGACGCGCCACCAGTCGTACTCCAGAACCGCGCATGGGGCCCATTGTGCCATGTACGAACCCCGGTTCCGACCGCCCTGCCAGTATTTTCCGCGGAACTGGGGGAAATCCCCTGGACCGCCGGGCTCATTTGTGACGGCTGTCATACTTCGCCGCGGCCGTACGCACTTGCGGGGCGCCCGCACTGTCGGACGAGCGCGCGGGCGCGGTCCGGCGGCAGACGCGTCGAGGCGGCGGTGAGCGCACTCGGCCGTGCCGTCACACTGGAATGGTGAGTTCATCCGCGGCAACCCCGATAGCCGCCGATTCCGAGCAGCCAGTGCTGCGGGATTTCGGCGGCGGCGCCTTCGGGATCTACGTGCACGTCCCGTTCTGCGCGACGCGGTGCGGATACTGCGATTTCAACACCTATACCGCGGGAGAACTCGGGACCTCCGCCTCGCCCGCATCCTGGCTGGCCGCGGTTCGGGGGGAACTGGCCGCCGCTGCGGCCAGGTTCGACCTGTTGCCGACCCCGACACCCGAGGTCGCCACCGTCTTCGTCGGCGGCGGCACACCCTCGCTGCTCGGCGGCGACGGTCTGGCGGAGGTCCTCGAGGCGATCCGCGCCGAATTCACCCTCGCCAGCGACGCGGAGATCACCACCGAATCCAATCCGGAATCCACCGACCCGGCCTTCTTCGCGCGTCTGCGCGCGGCAGGCTACACCAGGATCTCCCTCGGCATGCAGTCCGCGGCGAGTCACGTGCTGAAGACGCTCGACCGCACCCACACCCCCGGACGCGCCGTCGCCGCCGCGCGGGAGTCCCGGGCGGCCGGGTTCGACCACGTCAACCTCGACATCATCTACGGCACCCCCGGCGAAAGCGATGCCGATCTCGACGCCAGCCTCGACGCGGTCCTGGCCGCGGGCGTCGACCATGTCTCCGCCTACTCCCTCATCGTGGAGGACGGCACCGCCTTGGCCCGTCGCGTCCGCCGCGGCGAGTTGCCCGCACCCGACGAGGACGTCCTCGCCGCCCGCTACGAGCGTATCGACGTCCGCCTGCGCGCCGCAGGCCTCACCTGGTACGAGGTATCCAATTGGGCCGCAGGCGATTCCGCTCGTTGCTCGCACAATCTGGGCTACTGGGACGGCGGCGATTGGCTCGGCGCGGGCCCCGGCGCCCACAGCCACGTCGGTGGTGTCCGATGGTGGAACGTCAAGCACCCCGCCCGCTACGCCCACCGCGTCGCCGAGGGCGGTCTACCCGCCGCGGGCTGGGAGTCGCTCACCCCCGAGGAGCGCTACACCGAACGAGTCATGCTCGCCCTACGCCTGCGTACCGGCCTCCCACTCGCCGACCTGGCCCCCGATGCCGCCCCGGCCGTCACCCGTGCCGAACGTGACGGATTGGTCCGGCGCACCGGCACGCACCTGATCCTCACCGACGCGGGCCGACTGCTGGCCGACGGCGTTGTCCGCGACCTCCTCGCCTGACACGACTGTCGCGCCGGACCCGCACGCGTCCGTATCATCTGCATCGCAAGCTTGCTCGCCCGATCACGGGCGGCGCGATAAGGGGGCGGCGCATCACCGATGTCGTTGTCGCACAGCAGCGAAGGAACATCATGACCGAGGACGATGCCGCGCTCGCGGCGCGAATGGCCCGGATCAACGAGGCGATAGCGGGCGTGCGGGGCCGCGCGCGAGCCGCCGACGGTTCGGTATACGTGGAAACCGACGCGCGCGGTTCGATCACCGACCTGCGCCTGTCGGACTACGCGCTCGAACACGATCCGCGACGCCTGGCCGGTCTCATCGCCGACAGCCACCGCGCCGCCCACGCCGACGCCGAAGCCGAGGCCGAACGGGTACACGCCGAACTGTCCGCCGCCCGGACGCCCACCGCGCCCGTCACCTCCGTCGACGACGAACTGGCGGCGTTCACACCCGCTTACCGTCGACGTCGCGATCGCCGTGACGACGGCGACGAGTACGTCCTGTAGGCCGCGCGATGTTCGAGATGGACCCGGCGCGGGTCAGGGAGTTGGCCGGACAGGTGCGTGGACGGGGGGAGGTCATTCGGGGGAAGGTCCCGATGGCGGTTCCGGAGCGGGATCTGGCGCGAACAGGGGCACCGCAATCGGCCGCGCTGACGCGCACGCAGGAAACATTGGTCGCGCTCGATGGAGTACTCGGTTACCACGCGAGCCGATTCACCGGTATCGCCGATGGTTTGGAGCGGGCAGCCACCGAATTCGAGAATCAGGATCAGGCGCGAGCGGCCCGATTCCACGGGGAGCAGCCGCGATGAGCGAGTCGACGATGTTGCTGATATCGCAGGTGTTGGCGTGGGATCTCACACCCGCCACGCAGACGGCTGTCACCTTGACGCAAGTGGCGGCCGATATCGAGTCCGAGGTGGTCGCGGCCGAGGGGGCCGTGCGTGACTCGTACTCGTATTTCGTTGGGGCGACCGGTGACGCGCTGCGGCAGCGGGCCGAGGACGATCGTAAGGACGCACAGGTCACTGCTGATCTCTACGAGTCGATTGCCGGGCAGTTGCGGGCCGCCGTGGCGGTGTTCGAAGGGATGATTCTGCGAATACGCGCGACGATCCAGGCCATCGAGGACTCCGAATGGGATTTGTTCTACACCGACGACGGTTCGGTGTCGTCGCGTAAATCCAACTGGGAGTGGGCGAAAGAACGGTGGTGGGCTCCGCTGCGTGCTATTGCGGAGAAAGAGTTGGACGAACTTGAGTTCACTGCCACGCTCCGGGCTTCGCTGAACAGGATTCAGGAATTCGATACACGCACCGAGGGGAGGATTCAGGACTTGCTCGAGCAGTTGCCGAATTCGGTGCGTCAGGCGTTGCTCGTCGCGCCCACCGACCCGGTATTGGCGAAGATACTGCTCGATTACCAGACCGAGGCATCCACGGCGGACATGCAGATGTGGCCGAGCGGAGCGGCCCTCGACGCACTGCGCACGTTCGATCCGACCATCGAGTCCCGTGCCATGACAGCCGAAGAAGCCGTCCAGTTGGAGCGGCTGTTCGCGATGCAGGGGCCGACCAAGGTGCTCGAATTCTTCGCCATCAAGAGTGAAGCCGAGGCGGTGGCGAAGACCCAATACCCCGACATCTTCGAGGTCCAGCAGGACGGACACGGCGACGCGTTCCGGCACACCTACTGGAATGCCCGGATGACGCAGGCATTCGGCGCGGAGTGGACCGCGGACTACACGACCGCTCACGAGAAGACCGGTGGCAATCCGCCCGCACGGGAGGCGATGGATCTATACAACAACGAGCGTGGGCGTGAAATCGGTGGCCGGAATCCGAACGCGGACGCGGCTGAACTCGCGGCGCAGGTCACCGCTCAGATCAACGCGGGTAAAATGATAGTTCTGGCCGATACCGGATCTGGGAGCCCGCAGGTCTCATGGAGCAATAGCGTCGATATCGGAGCGACCAAGGTCCAGCCGGGCGTCACTGTCCCGGCTCCGAAGAAGTGAAGGCCATGCGAACCGAGATATTGGTTTGTGCCGCGTTGCTGCTGTCGGTTCTGAGTGGCTGCTCCGCTGAATCCGAAATGCCCCAGTGTGCAGGCGAGATGGTGGATATCCACAGCCACGGGGATGTGATCGGGTCGGTGACGCGGTTCAACGACGAGTTGGAGCGCGTGGTTGGGACACAGAGCCGAGCGACTCTGCTCGATATCACACGGGCTGCCGGATTCTCCGATGAGTGGGACCGGATGGTGGATGTGTATCCCGGTATCGATCCGGTCGATCTGAATCGGGCGGCCGCGGTCGATCTCGCTGCGCAGTGCTGGCGCGGACTTCCCGGTAAGTGGTCCTACGACGACAATGCGGGCATTCCGCGCGGTGACTACGTGTTCTTTCGGGCGGGGCGGCCCGTGCAGGCCGTGTTCTGGTCGGCGGATCGCAAGTTGATCGACATCGATGCGGGGGTCGGGCTGACGCCGGAGTCGTTGCTGGTCACCGATCCCCGGAAGCGGGTGCTCAGACCCGCACCGTAGCGCCGTGTCGGACGAACTCGGCGCGAGGACGGAGGACCGCCCGAAGCAGCCGATCGTCGCGCCGATTCGCGTGCGGGAGACCGCGCACGACCTGGCGGTATTCGTGGCGGCCGTGACATTTGTGTGGGTATCGGGGGAGAGTCTGTGCGTTCCTCACTATCGCCGGGGGCCTGACACGTATAGGCTCCGAACAACCCCAAGGAGTCTGCTCTATGCCCCCGGCACGAAACATCACCCTGGTCCACGAGCATAACGAGTTCGCCGAGGCGCGGGCCGCGGAGAAGGCCGAGAACGCCCGTCAGAGCGCGATCGCCGCCCGAACCGTCGCCAGTCACGCCGAGAACGCCGCCGACTGCCAGTCGCTGTTGGCCATGCTCGGCCTCGATGCCCTCGCGGGCAAGCAGGTCGGTAGCTCGTCACACTGAGCAGGGTGGCGTTCGGTCGCGCCGAAGTGGCCGACACCCTCGAATCACAGCGCGTTCCGACCGGCCGGACACTCTAGGCTCGAGCCCGTGTCCGATCGTCGGTCACGCATCGGCTCGTGCGCGCATGCCGTCGCGGCCGCGCCCTCGCACGGGCGGAGGCGGCCCGCCGAAGCACTGCTCGCCCGCATCCACCGAGGAGATTCGACATGTCGACCGGTTTCACGAAATTCGGTTCCGCGCTGGCGGCGCTGGCCCTGTCGCTGACCGCGGCCGTGGTCGCCGCGCCCGCCCAGGCCGCCGCGGCGCGGCCCACCGTCGTCCTCGTGCACGGCGCCTTCGCGGACACCACCAGCTGGGACGGTGTGGCCGCGAGGTTGCGCGCCGACGGATATTCCGTGGTCGTCCCGGAGAATCCGCTGCGCGGACCGGCCTATGACGCCGCGGCCGTGCGACAAGCCCTCGACACCATCTCCGGCCCGATCGTGCTGGTCGGTCATTCCTACGGCGGGTTCGTCATCAGCCAGATCCACGATCCCGATGTCGAATCCCTGGTCTATATCGCGGCTTTCGCGCCCGATCGGGGTGAGGTCGCGCAACTGCTGCTCGACCCGCTGCGTTTCCCGGGCAGCAGGCTGCTCCCGCCGGTGCTCCAGTTGGCGCTGGTCGACGACGCGAGCGGAACCGGTATCGCGGGTAAGAACGTCGACGGATACGTCGCACCGGATCGCTTCCACGATGTGTTCGCGCAAGACGTCTCGGCCGAGACCGCCGCCGATATGGTCACCCACCAGCATTCGATCGCACTCGCCGCCAACCTCGAGCCCTCGGTGCGTCCCGCCTGGGCCGACACCCCGAGCTGGTATCTGGTCTCGGCGGGCGACCAGGTGATCCCGCCGTCCGCGCAGCGGTTCATGGCCGGGCGCATGGGCGCGCGCACCGGCGAGGTCGATGCCTCGCACGCCTCCCTGGTCTCGCGCCCCGCCGAGGTCACCGCCGTCGTCGAGGCCGCGGCGGGCAGGTGATCGCCATGGGCCGGGGCGGGTTCAACGCGAGGCGGGGATTGGTGTATGGGCAACTAGACTGGATACTCATACGGGACCGGGAATCGACGGTTGATCGCGTCTTCCCGGGTGTGCGGGCGCAGGATCCCGCACGCCGATGAGTGAGGAGGTAGGCCCGATGTCGAGCACCGAGGATCGGCGCTTCGAGGTCCTACGTGCCATCGTCGCCGATTACGTCGCGACGAAGGAGCCGATCGGGTCGAAAACCCTTGTCGAACGCCACAATCTCGGTGTGTCCAGCGCCACAGTCCGCAACGACATGGCCGTGCTGGAAGCCGAGGGGTACATCGCGCAGCCGCACACGAGTTCCGGGCGTATCCCCACCGACAAGGGCTATCGGCAGTTCGTGGACCGGATTTCCGAGGTGAAGCCGCTCTCGCCCGCCGAGCGCCGCGCCATCATGGAGTTCCTGGAATCCGGTGTCGATCTCGATGACGTGCTGCGCCGCGGGGTGCGCCTGCTCGCCCAGTTGACCCGGCAGGTCGCGGTGGTGCAGTACCCGACGGCATCGGCCTCCACCGTGCGCCATATCGAGGTGGTCGCGCTGAATCCGGCCCGGCTGCTGCTGGTGGTGATCACCGACACCGGCCGCGTCGATCAGCGCCTGGTCGATCTCGGCGCGGTCATCGACGACGAGGATCTGGCGGCGCTGCGCGGCATGCTCGGCGGTGCGATGGACGGTAAACGCCTCGCCGCCGCGTCGGCCTCGGTCGCCGAACTGCCCGAACACGCCCCGCCGAAATTGCGCGACGTGTTGATCCGGGTGTCGACCGTGCTGGTGGAGACCCTGGTGGAACATCCCGAGGAGCGCTTGGTGCTCGGCGGCACCGCCAACCTCACCCGCAATGCCGCCGACTTCGGTCTGCCGGGATCGCTGCGGCAGGTACTCGAGGCGCTCGAGGAGCAGGTGGTGGTGCTGAAGCTGTTGGCCGCCGCGCAGCAGCCGGGCGCCATCACGGTTCGCATCGGCGAAGAGACCCAGGTCGAGCAGATGCGCGGCACGTCGGTGGTTTCCACCGGGTACGGCGTCTCCGGCGCGGTGCTCGGCGGCATGGGTGTGCTCGGTCCCACACGGATGGACTATCCGGGCACCATCGCCTCGGTGGCGGCGGTGGCTCGCTACATCGGTGAGGTACTGGCCGAGCGGTGAGGTTCGGCTCCGCTGCTACTCTCGAACCTCCGGCCGGATAAAGTTGAGTGCATGCGACTAATGTCGTCGGCGGCGGCGCTGCCGACCGACGCATGCGGTCGGAGAAGCGCAGACAAGGATGAGCCCGCGCCCGGCCTGCCGGTCGGGCGGTGGAGAGCGACCAAGGACTAGAGACTCACGTGGCACGGGATTACTACGCACTGCTCGGCGTCGCAAAGAACGCGACCGACCAGGAGATCAAGCGCGCCTACCGGAAGCTGGCGCGTGAACTGCATCCCGACGTCAACCCCGACGAGGTGGCACAGGCCAAGTTCAAAGAGGTGTCGACGGCCTACGAAGTGCTATCGGATCCGGAGAAGCGTCGCATCGTCGACATGGGCGGCGACCCGCTGGAGTCGGGCGGCGCGGGCGGCGCGGGCTTCACGAGTCAGGGTTTCGGCGGACTCGGCGACGTCTTCGAGGCGTTCTTCGGCGGGATGAACGGCGCGGGCGGCCAGCGCAAGGCCCGCGGTCGGGTGCAGCCCGGCGCGGATTCGCTGTTGCGGACCCGGCTCAGCCTGGCCGAATGCGCGGTCGGGGTCACCAAACACCTCACCGTCGACACCGCCATTCTCTGCGATATCTGCCACGGCGCGGGCACCAACGGCAACTCCAAGCCGGTGCGCTGCGAAACCTGTGGCGGCGCGGGTGAAGTCCAGTCGGTGCAGCGGTCCTTTCTCGGTCAGGTGCTGACCTCGCGGCCGTGTCCGACCTGCCGCGGCGCGGGCGAGACCATTCCCGATCCGTGCCACAAGTGCGGCGGGGACGGTCGGGTGCGCGCGCGCCGCGAGATCGCCGCGCCGATTCCGGCCGGTGTCGCCAACGGCATGCGGGTCCGGCTGGCCGCCCAAGGTGAGGTCGGTCCGGGCGGCGGTCACGCGGGCGACCTGTATGTGGAGGTCGTGGAGCAGCCGCACGACGTGTTCGTCCGCGACGGCGACGATCTGCACTGCACGATCCGGGTGCCGATGGTGGACGCCGCGCTCGGCACCACGGTCGTGATCGACACCATCCTCGACGGACCGACCGAACTCACCATCGCGCCGGGCACCCAGCCCAACGAGGTGTCGGTGCTGCGCGGCCACGGGATGCCGCGGCTGCGGTCGGGTGCGCGCGGCGATCTGCTCGCCCACCTCGACATCGTGGTGCCGACCAAACTCGACGGCAAGCAGACCGATCTGCTGCGCAAGTACAAGGGCATGCGCGAACGTGATCACGCGGAGGTCATGACGGCGCAGTCCGAGCACAACAGCGGTCTGTTCGCGCGATTGCGCGCCTCGTTCAGCGGACGCTGATCCCTTGGCCGCCACCGTCTTCTATCTCGACGACATTCCCGAGCCGGGGGCGGTCGCGGTGCTCGACGGCCCGGAGGGACGTCATGCCGCCACGGTCCGCCGCATTCGGGTCGGCGAGCCGATCACCCTCTCGGACGGCCGCGGTGTGCTCGCGGCCTCGGAAGTGGTCGCGACCGAGCGCGACCGGCTGGCTCTGCGCATTCTGGATCGCGCTGTCGCGCCGCGCGTTTCGCCGCCGGTGACGGTGGTGCAGGCGCTGCCCAAATCCGACCGCTCGGAATTGGCGGTGGAATTGATGACCGAGGCGGGCGCCGACGCCATCGTGCCGTGGCAGGCCGCGCGCTGCGTGGCGAACTGGGCGGGCAAGGCGGCCAAGGGCGTCGAGAAGTGGCGCGCCGCCGCGCGGTCGGCGGCGCGGCAGTCGCGGCGGGCCTACATTCCCGCGGTGGCCGATCCGCATGGCACCGCGGAGGTGACCGATCTGGTCCGCAAGGCGGTCGCGGGCGGCGCGGTCGTGGCCGCCTTGCACGAATCCGGCGCGGGCCGTTTCACCGAGCTGCCCTTCGCGACGAGCTCCGAGGTGGTCCTCGTCGTCGGCCCCGAGGGCGGACTCGACGAGGCCGAACTCACGGCATTGACCGAGGCGGGCGCGCACGCGGTGCTGCTCGGCCCGACGGTGCTGCGCACCTCCACCGCGGCGGCGGTGGCGCTTGGTGCGCTCGGCGCTCTCACCGCGCGCTGGTAGCCCGTCCGTTGCCGCGTCCGGCGGACCGTGACATGGCGTACGGCACGGCCCTGACCCACGCGGCCGATTCCGCGGCGCGGGCCCGACGCAGCAGTTGGGCGAAGTACTGCCGGGGAATCGGCGAGATGGACCCGCAGGTCCGGCACTCCAGCGCTTCGCCGGAACGCGGTCGCGCGAGGATGTGGCCGCCGACCGCGACGGTGGTGACCAGCTGGCGCAGACCGTGCTCAGCGGCGCGGTGACAGCGGTGGCACGGCAGTTCCAGGACGGCGCGGAACCGGACGGCGCGTCGGATCTCCCACGATGCGAACACGACGGACCTCACGATCGAATGTCGAGCTCGACCCTACCGGCCCGCGGCGACCGCGACCCGGCAATCGGGCGGTCAGGAGCCGAATCCGCACGCCGGCGGCTCGAACGGTGTTCCCGCGGTCCCCGATTATTCACTGTGCCGTGTCGGTGGGGCGCGTTAAACTTTGGGCAATGCATCAGTCGAGACCGGAAAGCAGGCTATAGCCACTTTTGAGAACACAAGGCGAGATCGGCGACCCGACCACTCCCGCGGCAGGCACAGCTGCCGGTGACAATGGTTCCGCGCAGACGGGTTCGGGCCCCGCGGCGCGCACCGTGCGATCAAGTATCGAACTCGCTCCCGAATCCGTGTTCCCGTTCCTCGGTTCTGCCGACCAGAATCTGCGTGAACTCGAGCAGTTGCTCGACGCGGACATCCATGTCCGGGGCAATTCGGTCACCCTCACCGGCAAGGCGTCCGATGTCGCCTTGGCCGAGCGGGTCATCGAGCAGCTCGTCGCGCTGACCGGTCGCAATCGGGTGGTGACCCCGGAGGCGGTGCGGCACACGGTGTCCATGCTGACCGAGGGCTCGTCGGAGTCGCCCGCGGAGGTGCTGAGCCTGGACATCCTGTCCCGGCGTGGCAAGACCATCCGACCCAAGACACTGAACCAGAAGCGCTACGTCGACGCCATCGATGCCAACACCATCGTCTTCGGCATCGGCCCGGCCGGTACCGGCAAGACCTACCTGGCGATGGCCAAGGCGGTGCAGGCGCTGCAATCCAAGCAGGCCAACCGGATCATCCTGACCCGTCCCGCGGTGGAGGCGGGTGAGCGGCTCGGCTTCCTGCCCGGCACGCTCAACGAGAAGATCGATCCGTATCTGCGCCCGCTCTACGACGCGCTGCACGACATGATGGATCCCGAGGCGATTCCCAAGCTCATGGCCGCGGGTGTCATCGAGGTCGCGCCGCTGGCGTATATGCGCGGGCGGACGCTGAACGATTCGTTCATCATTCTGGACGAGGCGCAGAACACCACGGCCGAGCAGATGAAGATGTTCCTCACCCGCCTCGGCTTCGGTTCGAAGATCGTGGTGACCGGCGATGTCACGCAGGTCGACCTGCCCACCGGGGCCCGGTCCGGTCTGCGGGCGGCCACCGAGATCCTCACCGATATCGATGACATCCACTTCGCCCAGCTGACCAGCAGCGACGTGGTCCGGCACCGGCTGGTCTCGGATATTGTCGACGCCTACGACAAGTTCGAGGCCGACACCCGGCCCGCGGTCGGGCAGCACTATCCGGGCAATCGAGCCCAGCGTCGGGCCGCGAACCGGTCCGATCGGCGGTGAGCCCGGCGCGCGGCACGACGCCGCGCGCCGTGCCGGCCCCGGGTCGATGCCGCGTCGTCGTGAGCCGATAGGAACATCGTCGGCCGAACCGAATACCCTGTTCAGGTGAGCATCGAGATCGCCAACGAGTCGGGGATCGACGTACCCGAAGAAGACCTGGTCAGTGTCGCGCGTTTCGTGATCGCACGGATGGACGTGCATCCGGCGGCCGAGCTGTCGATGGTGCTCGTCGATCTCGACACCATGGCGGATCTGCACATGCGCTGGATGGATCTGCCCGGTCCGACAGATGTCATGTCCTTCCCGATGGACGAACTCGAGCCCGGCGGGCGGCCCGACAGTCCCGAGCCCGGACCGTCCATGCTGGGCGACATCGTGCTCTGCCCGGAGTTCGCCGCGGCCCAGGCACGCAAGGCCGGACACGGGCTCGAGCACGAACTCGCGCTGCTCACCGTGCACGGCGTCCTGCACCTGCTCGGCTACGACCATGCCGAGCCGGAGGAGGAGAAGGAGATGTTCGAGTTGCAGGCCCGGCTGCTCGAGGAGTGGTACGAGAGCCTGCGTCAGGCCAGGTTGCGGGCCGAACTCGCCGAACGCGACGCCCGTCTGCTCGGTAAGGCGGGATTCACGGCGCCGGGTGACGCACTGGGCCCCGCGTGAGTCCAGCGGTCCTGATCCTCATCGCCTGTCTGTTGGTCCCGGTCGGCGGGCTGTTCGCGGGTATCGACTCCGCGCTCAACACCATCTCCCCGGCGCGTGTCGAGGATATGGCGCGGGCCGAACGCCCCGGCGCGGCGCGGCTGCGGCGCATCATCGAAGACCGGGCCCGCTACGTGAACCTCATGGTGCTGCTGCGCGTGTTGTGCGAGATCGGCGCGACCGTGCTGCTCGCGGCGGCGTTGATCACCATTTGGGACGAGCACTGGGCGCTGCTGATCACGGCCGCGGTGATGGTGCTGGTGGACTACGTGGTGATCGGCGTCGGGCCGCGCACCCTCGGCCGCCAGCACGCCTATTCCATCGCCCTCGTCGCGGCGCTGCCGCTGCAGTTCATCGGCATGGTGCTCGGGCCGATCAGTCGCCTGCTGATCCTCATCGGAAACGCGATCACCCCGGGTAAGGGTTTCCGCAACGGACCGTTCGCCTCGGAGATCGAATTGCGCGAGGTGGTCGAGATGGCGGGTGAACGCGGTGTGGTCGCCGACGAGGAACGGCGGATGATCCAGTCGGTCTTCGAACTCGGTGACACCCCGGCTCGCGCCGTCATGGTGCCGCGCACCGAGATGGTGTGGATCGAGGCGGACAAGAACGCCGCGCAGGCGATGTCGCTGGCGGTGCGCAGCGGACATTCGCGCATTCCGGTGATCGGGGAGAACGTCGATGACATCCTCGGCGTGGTGTACCTGAAAGACCTTGTGCCGTACGCGGATCGTAGCCGCAAGGTGCGGGTGCGCCAGGTCATGCGCCCGGCGGTGTTCATGCCCGACTCCAAACCGCTGGACGAGATGCTCGACGAGATGCAGCGCCGCCGCAACCACATGGCGCTGCTGGTCGACGAATACGGCGGAATCGCGGGTCTGGTCACCATCGAGGACATCCTCGAGGAGATCGTGGGCGAGATCAACGACGAGTACGACACCGGGGAGACACCGCCGATCGTGGATCTCGGCGACGGCAGGTACCGGGTCTCGGCCCGGCTGTCGGTGGAGGACCTGGGCGAACTCTACGGTCTGGAGATCGAGGACGAGGACGTCGACACCGTGGGTGGGCTGCTGGCGCACGGGCTCGGGCGCGTGCCGCTGCCGGGGTCCAAGGTCACCGCGCACGGTCTGGTTCTGCGGGGCGAGGGCGGTGCGGACGCGCGCGGCCGGATGCGGGTGAACACCGTCGTGGTGCGGCGGGAGTCGGAGAAGGCGCGTGCCGCCAGAGCGCAGAAGGCCAACGGATCGGATCCGGGCGGTCCGGACGATCGTCAGGAGGACGGAGATACCGATGACTGAATTGGATGCCGAGGACGCCAAACTGGTGACGCTGGCCCGCGGTGCGCTCGGCCGCACCGGCGGTGCGAGCGGCGCGGCGGTCCGCGATACCGACGGGCGCACCTACGCCGCGGGCGATGTCGAATTGAAGGCGCTGCGGCTGACCGCGCTGCAATGCGCGGTCGCGGCCGCGATCTCCAGCGGTGCCGAGGGATTCGAGGCGGCGGTCGTCGTCGGCGGCCGATTCTCCGACCGCGGGGTGACGGCGGTGCGCGAGGTCTCGCCCGCGGCCCGGATCGTGTTCACCGATCGCGAAGGGGCCGTATTCGATATCGTCGATGACGCGGCGGCCACCGAGGTGCAGGGTGGTTGACGGAACCGACGCGGGCGGCGCGACCGAGTTCCGTTCGGGATTCGTCTGTTTCGTCGGCAGGCCGAACACGGGCAAGTCGACCCTGACCAATGCTCTGGTCGGTGCCAAGATCGCGATCACCTCCTCGCGTCCGCAGACGACGCGCCACACCATCCGCGGCATCGTGCACCGTGAGCACACCCAGCTGATCCTGGTCGACACTCCCGGTCTGCACCGTCCGCGCACTCTGCTCGGGCAGCGACTCAACGACCTGGTGCGCGACACCTACGCCGAGGTCGACGTGATCGCACTGTGCATTCCGGCCGACGAGAAGATCGGACCGGGCGATCGCTGGATCGTTCAGCAGGTGCGCCAGATGGCCCCGAAGACCACCGTGCTCGGCGTCGTCACCAAGATCGACAAGGTCGGGCGCGAGGATGTCGCCGCCCAGTTGCTCGCGGTATCCCAACTGCTCGGTCCCGACGCCGACGTGGTGCCGGTGTCGGCGGTGCGTGGCGAACAGGTCGAGGTGCTCATCGATGTCATCGCCTCGAAGATGCCGGAGGGCCCGGCCTTCTACCCGGACGGCGAGTTGACCGACGAGCCCGAGGAAACCCTCATGGCCGAGTTGATCCGCGAGGCGGCGCTCGAGGGGGTTCGCGACGAGCTTCCCCACTCGCTTGCCGTCGTCATCGAGGAGATGCTGCCGCGGGAGGGGAACGCGGACCTGCTCGACGTGCACGCCCTGCTGTATGTCGAGCGGCCCAGTCAGAAGGCGATCATCATCGGCAAGGGCGGTGCGCGCCTCAAGGAGGTCGGCACCGCCGCGCGCAAGCAGATCGAACATATCCTCGGCGTCCGCATCTACCTGCATCTGCACGTCAAGGTGGCCAAGGACTGGCAGCGCGATCCCAAACAGCTCGGCCGACTCGGCTTCTGAGCCTCACCACCACGGTTCGGGGCGATGGCGCTCCCAGCGCAGTTCCGATTCCGCCTGCGCGGCCACCGAGACGAGCAGGGGTTCGGAATTGGCGGTTCCCATGAGCTGCGCGCCGATGGGCAGGCCGGTGTCGGTGAACCCGGCGGGAATGTTCACACTCGGCCAGCCGAGGACATTCCACGGCCAGGTGTAGGGACAGGCGGCGGTGATGAGTTCGTTGGTCGCGCCGATGCCGATGCCGTCGATGGCCTCGGCGAGCGGTGCAGGCGCCGCCGTCGTCGGGGCGAGCACGAGGTCGTAATCGCGGAAGAAGCGGCCGATGCGCCGGTGCAGCAGCGATTCCAGTCTGCGGGCCGTGAAAAGCGGTGGCCCGGAAAGGATTCGGCCGATGCGCATATTGGCCTCGGTGCGTGGGTCGACCACCGCGCCGGGCATGGCGGCGGCCGCGCGCGTGATGCCCGCCATCGATCGGGGCAGGAACGAGGCACCGACCATGAGGCCGTAGTGCAGGTCGGCGATGGTCACCGAATGCCCTAGTCGGCGCAGGGTCGCGGCCAGTCGGCGCACCGCGGCCTCGATCTGCGGATCGAGCGCGGTTCTGATGGCGGTGAATGGAATTCGCAGCGACAGCGCGATGCGGAGCCTGCCCGGATCGCGCCCGACGGCGTCGGAGACCGACAGGCGCGGCGGTGTGTGCAGGTCGCCCGGATGCGCGCCCGCGGCCACGTCGAGCAGCAGCGCCGCGTCGGCGACGGTGCGCGCCAGCGGGCCGATGACGGTGAGGCCGTAGAACGATTCGGGATGCGGCCAGGTGGAGATGCGGCCGCGCTGGGGTTTGATGCCGACCAGATTCGTCCACGACGCCGGGATGCGGATCGAGCCCGCACCGTCGGAACCCAATGCGGCGGGCAGCAATCCGGCCGAGACCGCGGCCGCGGAGCCGCCCGAGGACCCGCCCGGCGTGCGGTCGCGGGCCCACGGATTGCGGGTGTGGCCGAAGGCGTCGCCGCTGGTGAAGGGGTACTGCCCGAGTTCGCAGGTATTGGTCTTGCCGACGATCACCGCACCGGCCTCGCGCAGCCGCCGCACCGCCTCGGCGTCGGCGGTCGCGGGCGGGAAGTCGCCGCCGCAGCCGAAAGCTGTTGGCTCCCCGGCGATATCGGTGTCGTCCTTGACCGCGATGGGCACACCGAGCAGCGGCAGCCGCTCGCCGTCGGCGAGTCTGCGGTCGGCCTCGGCGGCCTCGGCCAGCGCCTGCTCGCGCCGCACGATCCGAAAGGCATTGAGCGTCGGCTGACTCGCCTCGATGCGATCGAGCGCGGAGGTGACGAGTTCGGTAGAGGTGTGCGCACCGGCGGCGAGCGCGGCCGCGCAGTCGCGCAGACCCGATTCGGCCGGGGAGCCGGGGGGCGCGGGCGGTTCGACGGGATCGGGCACCGCCGTGAGCCGTCCGCGTTTCGGCGCCGTCATATCGAGCTCCCTCTCATCGGCCTGTGTGAACGGTAGCGCTCGTCCGGGTCACCCGTCCATGTCTCGATCGAGCCGCGGCTGTCCCGCTGTCCGGCACGCGAGCCGCGCGGTCTCCCCACCTGCGGCGACTCGGGCCTGTCCTGGACATACCGATAAGTCCGCCGCTCACGACACGGTGGCCCCGGTCGCCACGCCTACCCGGGCGCGGCCGAGCCCGCCCCTCGCGCCTCGACGGCCGCCCTGATCTCCTCGTTCACCAGATCGAAGTTGATCTGGGCGCCCGCCGCCGCGCCTGCCGCCGCCGACGCCCCGACCTGTGCGCTCGGGTCGGTGACATTGCCCGCGGCCCAGATTCCGGCGACCTCGGTGCGCCCCAGTGCGTCGGTGGGCAGGTGCACGCCCGCGCCGGAGGGGTGGTCGACGGTGGTGAGGCCGACCGAGCCGAGGAAGTCCGCCCGCGCCACCATGCGGGTCGACACCACCACCGCATCGCGGTCCAGCACGGTGCCGTCGCCGAGCCGGACGCCGACGAGCCGGTCGCCCTCGGTCTCGAGCCCCTCCGCCTTGCTCTCGATGACCCGGATACCGCGCGCGGCCAGCTGTTCGGCCTGTTCCGGAGTCGGCGCGACGGTGTGGGTGACATAGACGACGTCGGGGCTCAGCTGCCGGAACAGCAATGCCTGGTGGACGGACATGGGTCCGCTGCCGAGCACGCCGATGGCCTTGTCGCGGACCTCCCAACCGTGACAGTACGGACAGTGCACCACGCCGCGGCCCCACTGTTCGCGCACACCCGGGATATCGGGCAGTTCGTCGACGAGTCCGCTGGTGACCAGCACCCGGCGCGCGTGCACCCGCGTGCCGTCGGCCAGGCTCACCCGGAATCCGCTGTCGTCGCGGTGCAGGTCGGTCACGGCGCCCTCGACGATGTGACCCCCGTATTCGCGCACCTCGGCCCGCCCCCGCGCGAGCAGTTCGGCGGGCGGGACGCCGTCGTGCCCGAGTAGGCCGTGCACCCCGCCGGCGGGCGCGTTGCGCGGCTGTCCCGCGTCGATCACCGCCACCGAACGCCGCGATCGGGCCAGCATCAGCGCGCCGTTCAACCCCGCCGCGCCGCCGCCGACGACCACCACGTCATAACTCTGTTCCAACTGCTCGGTCATCTGACCACCTCCTGGGGACAACCATGCGGGAGCCCGTCGAGAAATGGCAAACTCTTTTGCCGTTGTGGCAAAATGATGGATATGGACACCGACCTGGACCAAGCACTGGACGCGGTCGGCGCGCGCCTGCGCGCGCTGCGCAAACAGCGCGACATCACGCTCGCCGAACTATCGGCGCGCACCGGCATCTCGGTCAGCACCCTCTCGCGTCTGGAGTCGGGGGAGCGCAAACCCACCCTGGAACTGCTGTTCCCGCTCGCCCGTGCGCACGGGGTCACCCTCGACGAACTCGTGGACGCGCCGCCGACCGGCGATCCACGCGTGCACATGCGGCCGCTGACCCGTGGCGATATGACGATGGTCCCGCTCACCCGGCGCGCGGGCGGAATACAGGCGTACAAGATCGTGCTGCCCGCCGGTACCTCGCGCCGGGCCCCGGCCCGCAGACCCACGAGGGCTACGAATGGCTCTACGTCCTCAACGGTCGATTGCGCGTGGTGCTCGGGGAGCACGATCTGGTGTTGCTGCCCGGCCAAGCGGCCGAATTCGACACCCGCCAACCACACTGGTTCGGCGCGGCCGACCAGGAACCGGTCGAATTCCTGAGTCTGTTCGGCAAACAGGGCGAACGCGCCCATCTGCGCGCCCGCCCCAAGGATCGGGCGGGCTGACCCTGCCCGTGCCGCACCGCCCGCTGTCGCGCCCGCGTGGGAGGATGGGGCCGTGCGTTTGTATCGGGACGAGGCCGTGGTCGTGCGCCAGCACAAGCTGGGCGAGGCCGACCGCATCGTCACCCTGCTGACGCGCCGATACGGCCTGGTGCGCGCGGTGGCCAAGGGGGTGCGGCGCACCAAATCGCGTTTCGGGGCCCGGCTCGAACCCTTCGCCTACGTCGACGTGCAGTTGCATCCCGGTCGCAGCCTCGACGTGATCACCCAGGTGCACACGATGGAGGCGTTCGCCGCCGACATCATCGATGACTACGGCCGCTACACGACCGCCTGCGCGGTGCTCGAGACCGCCGAGAGGCTGGCGGGCGAGGAGCGCGCCCCCGCCCCGAAACTGCACGCGCTCACCGCGAGCGCCCTGCGCGCGATCGCCGCCAAACAGCGTCCGCACGAACTGATCCTGGACGCGTACCTGTTGCGCGCCATGGGTTTCGCGGGCTGGGCCCCGGCTCTGGACGAATGCGCCAAATGCGCGACCCCGGGTCCGCACCGTGCCTTCCACGTGGCCGCGGGCGGCGCGGTGTGCGTGCACTGCCGCCCGCCCGGCGCCGCCACCCCGGCTCCGGGCGTGCTCGACCTGCTCGTCGCACTGCTCGAGGGCAGGTGGGATTACGTCGCCACGGTGCCCGAGGCGGTGCGCAGACAGGCCGGCGGGCTGGTGGCCGCGCATCTGCAATGGCATCTGGAGCGGCAACTGCGCACCCTGCCGCTGGTCGAGCGCTCCGGCGCGTCCGCGGCGCGCTAGCGCGAACGGGCCGGGTGGCGTGCTCGTCGACCATGGCGCATCAGGCAGGATGGAGCCCGTGATCCTGCGCCGTGACTCCACTACGACAACGCCGAACGAGAGCGGCTCCGACGCCGGGCGAACGATCCGTCCGCCGTCACCGCATCCGTCGGGCGCGCGCCCGCCTGCCATTCCGCTGGAGTTCGTGCCGAATCACGTCGCGCTGGTCATGGACGGCAACGGCCGCTGGGCGCAGGAGCGCGGTCTGCCGCGCACCGCGGGCCACGAACGCGGCGAGGCCGTGCTCATGGACACCGTCGAGGGCTGTATCGAGGTCGGGGTGAAGTGGCTGTCGGCCTACGCCTTCTCCACCGAGAACTGGCGGCGCAGTCCCGACGAGGTGCGCTTCCTCATGGGCTTCAACCGTGACGTGATCCGCCGCCGCCGCGACGAGATGCACGAGATGGGCGTGCGGGTGCGCTGGGCCGGGCGGCGTCCGCGGCTGTGGCGCAGTGTGATCAAGGAACTCGAGATCGCCGAGGAACTGACCAAGGACAACACGGTCATGACCCTCACCATGTGCGTCAACTACGGTGGTCGCGCCGAGATCGCCGACGCGGCACGGGAGATCGCGCGCCGGGTGGCGGCGGGGGAGATCGATCCCGAACGGGTGAACGAGGCCACGGTCGCGGCGTATCTGGACGAGCCCGATATGCCGGATGTGGATCTGTTCCTGCGGCCGTCCGGGGAATTCCGCAGTTCCAATTTCCTCATCTGGCAGTCGGCGTATGCCGAATACGTGTTCCAGGAGACGCTGTTTCCCGATTTCGATCGACGCAACCTGTGGGAAGCCTGTCTCCAGTACGCTGCGCGTGACCGCCGCTTCGGCGGCACGAAGTGAACGGCGGCACGGATATGGACGCAGCGGTCACCCCGGAGCAGGAGCTCCAGGCGCGCGCGGGCGCGTGTCTGTCCCTCTACGACGTGGACGTGCGCGTCGATTCCGATGGGTCGATCGGCTTCGAGTACGAGGGTGCGCTGTGCTCGCTGCGCGCGGTGAATCTGGCGCCCGGTCTGGACGTGCTCACCCTCACTTGTGTCCTGGCCTGGGATCGTCCGTTGAAGGCGCAACTGCACAAGCGAGTCGCCGAACGCAACAATGCCCTGCAATTCGGATCGCTCACCGTGATCGGCCACGGCAAACTCGCCGACGTGATCATGCGCTACACCTTCCCGGCCGCGGGGCTGGACGATCAGGCGCTGGCCACCATGTTGCTGCTGGTGCTCTCCGGTGCGGGCCGTGCCCGCACCGGGCTGCTCGCCCCGTCCTGAGTGGCTCTCACGTCGTCGGCGCGAGCTGTTCGCCGTAGGGGAGCAGGGTGCGCACGCCGAGTGCCAGGGTTTCCGGTGTGGTGTCACCGATGATGAGGTGTTGGAGAATGAATCCTGGCAGCAGGCCGATGAGCGCGACCGATACCGCGTGGGTGTCGGCGCCCTCGGGCAGCCAGCCCGCCGCGAGCATCCGTTCGGCGTATTCGTGCCAGACCTCGCGCAGCGAGAGAATGGCCTCGCGGACGTAACCGGTGGCCGCCGGATTCACCAGCGCAAGCGCCCATGCCTGCGGCGCCAGCCGAACGGGCCCGTCCGCACCGCTGCGCGCCACGATGGTGGTGGCGAGCAGGGAGATGAGTTCGGCCGGGGTGGGCAGGGTCTCGCCGCGCACCGCCTCGACCATGACCGTGCGCACCTCGACCATCGTCCTGGTCGCCAATGCGGCGATGATGTCGTCCTTGCTCTTGAAATAGCGGTACACCGCGCCCGCGGACATGCCGGATTCGGCGAAGACGTCCTGCATCGAGGTTTCGTGGAAACCTTTGCGCGCGAAGCACAGTCGCGCCGCGTCCAGGATCTGACGTCGGCGGCGTTCCAGATGTTCTTCGCTGACTCGGGGCATGACCAAAAATAAAACGAATATCCGTTCTTGACAAGTTCGAACGCTCCGTGCGACCGTGAGGGCAACGAAAAAGAACGAACATTCGATTTTCGGGAGAGGTCATGAACTCCACCCAGCGGTCGTTCGCCGTCGGCATCGGCGCCGCCCTGCTCCAGGCCATCATGCTCATCGCGTTCGCCTGGCCCGCTGCCAATATCGCTCCGCGCGATCTGCCGCTCGCCGTCGCCGGGCCGCAGGCGAGCGCGGTCGAGGCCCGGCTGAACGGAATGCTGCCCGGCGCCTTCGAGATCAGTACCGTCGCCGACGAGAACGCCGCCCGCGGCGCCGTCATCGACCGGAAGGTGTACGGCGCGGTGCTCACCGGACAGGGCGCGCCGCGGGTGCTGGTCGCCTCGGGCGCGAGTCCCGCGGTGGCCCAGCAGCTCACCGGCATGGCGCAAGTACTGTCCGGTACGCCCGCGGCGGCGGTCGAGGACGTGGTGGCCGCCGATTCCGACGATCCGCGCGGCATGGCGTTCGGCGCGATGGTGCTACCGCTGGTGATGTCGGGTATCGCCGCGGGTGTGCTGCTGAGTCTGGTGGTTCCGACGGTCGCGGGCCGCGGGATCGGACTCGTGACCTTCGGTGTGGTCGGCGGACTGCTCAGCATGGCCGTCGTCCAGGGGTGGATGTCGGTGGTGCCCGGCTCGTATCTCGTGCTGGCGGCGGTCGCGGGCCTGGTGTCGGTCGCGGTGGCGGGTGCTGTCGCCGGTCTGGCCGCTGTCCTCGGCCGTCCCGGAATCGGTATCGCGGCGCTGACGATGCTGCTCGTCGGCAATCCGTTCTCGGCCGCGACCTCCGCGCCCGAACTGCTGCCGCGGCCGTGGGGCGCGATCGGCCAGTATCTGCCGCCGGGCGCGGCGGCCTCGCTCATGCGCTCGGTCGCGTTCTTCGATGGCGTGGGCGCGGCGAAACCGCTCACGGTGCTGACCGGCTGGGTCGCGGTGGCCGCGGTGCTGCTGACCTTCGGCGTACTGCGCGAGCGCTCGGCCGGGACCACCGCGAGTCCGGCTCGCGCGACCGCCGAACCGGTTCCCGCCGCCTGATCCGGTGAACGGCAACGGCCGGTCCATCCCCGCGCGGTGGACCGGCCGTCGTCGTCAGTTCACTGAACGGTGAAGGAGAAGGTCGGCGCGTTGCCCGCGCCATTGGTGCTGTCGTAGCTCACCACGTACGTGCCCTTCGTCGGGGAGGGCACCACGAAGACCACGAAATTGTCGGCCTTGTCGATGGTTTCGTTCTTGTGCAGCAATTCGTTGATGGTGCCGCGGAAATCGGCGACCAACGTCTGTCCGTCCGGGGTGCGCACGGAGAAGTACTGGTAATAAATATTCGTCCCGCCGTCGGGAACGCCCGAGCCACCCACGAACGCGACGTGCAGTTTCAGCTCGTCCTTACCGCGTTCGTTCTTGGTGTAGCTGGGATTCAGCGATCCGGCGGTGATTCGGACGGTGGTCTGATCCTGGGTGAGCGTTCCGTTGATCGGCAGCGACCGCGGCTGGACGCTCTCGACCCGGGCGGCGGCGGCCAGCGGAATCCTGGTCTGGTTGTCGGAGGTCTCGCCGTAGACCACGGTCATGGTGTCGAGGAGATGGTCGGCGTCCTTGAGCGACTGCACCGAGGTGGTGACCTTGCCGGTGGCCGAACTCTTGCCCGGGACGGTCGGGCTGTCGAATCCCGCACCGCCGTCGACCTCTTTGCCCACTTCCAAATGGGAGTTGTTGCTGGGCATGAGGCTCGCGCCGGTGGTGTTCTTGTAGGTGATGTCGATCAGGATCTTGCCGCCGCCGTATTCGTCGGGCACCACGGTGGCCTTGTCGACGGTGATGTCGAAGCCCTCGTACCAGCCGGTTTTGCCGACGGTGCGGATCACGGAGCGACCCGTGCCCTCCCCGCCCGACGCGCCGCCGGGCGCGTTGCCCTGCGGCGCCGCGACCACGGAGGTCGTCGAGGGCACGCCGGTATCGTCGTCCTGGCAAGCGGATATGAGCAGTAACGAGGCGCTCGCCAGTGCGATGGCCGCGACACGGGCGGCCCGATATCCCCGTGCGCTGCGCAGTGTTGTACGCACGCTTCCTCCCTGGTGTGGAATCTCCATTGTGGATCGATTCCCCAGTGAATTCGCGCTGTTGGGCCCGTTGTTAACCGATGATCGTCAGTCGTTGCGCGTCGCGTGTGTCGCGGTACACGCGCGGCAGCTGCCGAAGATCTCCATGGTGTGGCTCACCTCGGTGAAACCGTGTTCGCCCGCAATGGTTTCCGCCCACGCCTCGACGGTGGGCCCCTCGACCTCGACGGTGCGCCCGCAGTGACGGCACACCAGGTGATGGTGATGGCCGTTGGAGCACTGCCTGTACACCGACTCGCCGGAATCAGTGCGGAGCACGTCGACCATCCCGGCGTCGGCCAGCGACTGGAGGGTGCGGTAGACCGTGGTCAGGCCGATTCCCTCACCGCGGCGGCGCAATTCGTCGTGTAGTTCCTGCGCGGAGCGGAACTCCTCGATGTCGTCGAGCAGCGCCGCGATGGCGCTGCGCTGTCTGGTACTGCGGACTCCAACGGACCTGTGCGAATCCAGCGTCTTGTCAGGCACGGATCACCCTTCCTCGGCGTGCGCGACGGCGTCTACGACGATATGCGCCAAATGGTCGTCGACGAGTTCGTAGAGCACCTCGCGGCCGGATCGCTCGCCGTGCACGACGCCCGCGGACTTCAGGATGCGCAGATGCTGGCTCACCAGTGGCTGGGTCACGCCGAGGGCGTCGACCAGCTCGTGCACGCAGCGCGGCGACTCGCGCAGTTGCAGCACGATGGCGATGCGCACCGGGGCGGCGAGGGCGCGTAGCAGCTCACCGGCGTCCTCGAGCACCGCGCGCGTCGGCACCGGCGCGGGGCCGGGGGAGCGGTACGGGTTGTGCGAATGGGCGGTGGCGGCTTCGGCTGTCATCGAACCAACTCCTTAATGGAAAGCGAATCCATTTTGATATGCATGGGTGCGCATGTCAAATAGGCGTCCGCGTCCCGCGCGGCGCGCAGTGGGCCGCGGTGGAAAACCGCTCGACGGGTGCCGATACTCTGGAGGCATTCGTGTCTCCGTATGGAGACGGATTCCGACTCGCAGTGGATGGAGAATTCTCGCGTGGCACCCAAGTCGAAGGTGGACACCGTTGCCAACCTCGCCAAGCGCCGGGGTCTGGTGTACCCGTGCGGTGAGATCTACGGAGGCACCAAATCGGCGTGGGACTACGGTCCGCTCGGTGTCGAACTCAAGGAGAACATCAAGAAGCAGTGGTGGCGCTCGATGGTCACCAGCCGCGAGGACGTGGTCGGCCTCGATTCCTCGGTGATCCTGCCGCGTCAGGTGTGGGAGGCATCGGGTCACGTCGCGACCTTCACCGATCCGCTGGTCGAATCGCTGCACACGCACAAGCGCTACCGCGCCGACCACCTGCTCGAGGCGTACGAGGAGAAGCACGGCCACCCGCCCGCCAACGGCCTGGCCGATATCAACGATCCCGAGACCGGTCAGCCCGGCAAGTGGACCGAGCCCAAGAACTTCTCGGGCCTGCTCAAGACCTTCCTCGGCCCGGTGGACGACGAGGAGGGCCTGCACTACCTGCGTCCTGAGACCGCCCAGGGCATCTTCGTGAACTTCGCCAACGTGATGACCACCGCGCGCAAGAAGCCACCGTTCGGCATCGCCCAGATCGGCAAGAGTTTCCGCAACGAGATCACCCCCGGCAACTTCATCTTCCGCACCCGTGAATTCGAGCAGATGGAGATGGAATACTTCGTCAAGCCGGGCGAGGACGCCGAATGGCACAAGTACTGGATCGAGACCAGGTTCGCCTGGTACACCGACCTCGGCATCGACCCGGACAACCTACGCCTCTACGAGCACCCCGAGGAGAAGTTGTCGCACTACTCGGCGGGCACCACCGATATCGAGTACCGCTTCCGCTTCCAGGGCGGCGAATGGGGTGAGCTCGAGGGCGTCGCCAATCGCACCGACTACGACCTGAAGACGCATTCGCAGCATTCCGGCACCGAACTCAGCTTCTTCGACCAGACCACCAACGAGCGCTATATCCCCTACGTCATCGAACCGGCCGCCGGGCTGACCCGTTCGCTCATGGCCTTCCTGGTCGACTCCTACGCCGAGGACGAGGCCCCGAACACCAAGGGCGGGGTCGACATTCGCACGGTGCTTCGCCTCGACCGCAGGCTCGCGCCGGTGAAGGCGGCCGTGCTGCCGCTCTCGCGCAATGCCGACCTGACGCCCAAGGCCAAGGATCTGGCCGCGGTGCTGCGCCGGAGCTGGAATGTCGAATTCGACGACGCGGGCAATATCGGCCGTCGCTACCGCCGCCAGGACGAGATCGGCACACCGTTCTGCATCACGGTCGACTTCGACACCCTCGAGGATCAGGCCGTGACCATTCGCGAGCGCGACACCATGGCACAGGAGCGAATCGCGCTGGACCGGGTCGAGAGCTACCTGGCCCAGCATCTGATCGGCGCCTGAGCGCGGGCTGTTCAGAGCGGCACGTCCCAGAACGCGTATTCGTGCCGCATTCCCTCCAGGAAGTGCCGTCGCGCGCGTGCCGTATCGCTCGCCGCCTCGTCGAGCATCTGGGCGCAGCGGCGAGTGAGCGCGGCGAATCCGGGATCGGCGTAGGTGTCGATCCAACGCCGGTACCGGTGATCGGCGGGCGGGTTCTCGGCCAGGATCGCGCCCAGCGTCGAATATCCCCACATGCACGGATACAGCGCGGCCAGGCCGTCGGCGTAATCGGCGGCCGAGTCCAGCAGGAACGCGGTGTACTCCGCGCACGGACGACCCTTGGCCGCGCCGGTGAGGTCCGCGCCGAATTCGGCGGCCAGTTCACGGTGCAGTGCGAGTTCGTCGTGGAAGGTCGTGTGCGCCAGGTCGACGAGGTCGCCCAGGTGTGCGGCGGGCGCCTGCCAGGCGAGACGGCTGAAGACTCGGACGTAGTCGAGCAGGAACAGGTAGTCCTGTTCCAGCCAGGACCGGAAGACCGGCTCGGGCAGCTCGCCCGAGGCGATGCCCGCTACCGTCGGATGGGCCAGCTGCCGGTCCACCAGTGGGCGTCCGAGTTGTTCCAGATGTGCCGCGAGACTCATGCGTGCAGTCTGGCCCACCCACCGAATTGCGCCGCATCCGGTGGGGGCGCACGCTGTGCGGGTGGTGTGGTGGGACAACGGTGATGTGGTGCGGATTCTCATGCCCTCGGAACAGCGTTTCGTGCGGCACGCGACCTATACGGGTCGCTCGGTGCGGGTGTGCGGTGGCCTCGATACGGCGGCACTCGACGCGGCCTTCGCGGCGCTGACACGCGCCTATCCGGTACTGGTCTGCCGAATAGGCGAGGACGCCGACGGAAACGGTCATCTGCTGCGCCCGTCGGGCGAGCCGGTGCGAACGTGGGTGGCGCCGGGCGATCCCGGCTCGGTGCGGATTCCGGGCGCGGCGATCGATCCCCGGGACCGACTGGCCTATCTGGACGTGACGCCCGCCGTCGCCGGAATCGCCCGGGTGACGCTGTTCGTCCACCACGCCGTCGCCGATGCCGGGCACTGCGTGGAGTTGTTCACCCGATTGTGGTCGTACTACACCGATTACGTCGAAACCGGCGATGTATCGGTGGTGCCGCACGACTATCCGCGGTCGCTGGAGTGGTATGCCGCCGAATGCGGGGTCGCGCGCGGGCCGCTGTCCGGTCTGGAACGGGTGCACCGACCACTCGAAGCCAACGAGCGGATCGTGCCGCCCGATCCGCCGCACCCTGTGCCGCCCGCACTGGCCCATCCGGCGCGAACCGTGCTCGACGTCGAAACCACCTCGCGCGTAGTCGATCTGGGACGCACCTCGGGGATCGGGGTCAACGGTTTGGTGACCGCGGCGTTGCTGCGCGCGTGGGCCGCCGAGCGCGCGCCGGGCGAGCCGCTGCGGGTGAACTGCGTCTACCCGGTCGACCTGCGCGCCCGGTCGACACCGCCCGTTGCGGCCGCGGCGGGCACGAATATGGCCGGCCTGACCGGCTTCTCGGCGCGCATCGACCCGGCGACCGGATTCGCCGAACTCGGCGCGCGCGTCGCCGAGCACCTGCGCGACGATCTCGCCTCGGGACTCATCGCGCAGTCGGTGCTGCACTTCCCGGACTACTTCGGACCGCGGCGCGTCTACTCGCTGGCGGGCCATATCGCGATAACCAATACCGGCCGGGTGCCGATCTTCCGCTCCCCGGACGGACTGGAACTGTCCGACTACGAGATCGTCTACCTCTCCGCCCATCCCCGCCCCTCGGCGGGCGCCTCGGCCGCGGTGACCTTCCTCGTCTACACCAGCGCGGATCGCCTCACCGTCGGCGTACTCGGCGGCGGTGAGGCGGGGGCGCGGCTACCGGACGCGGTGGCGAAACAACTACACACGCTGGCCGCCGAGTCCGTCGGCGATCGGCGAACAACCAAGGGGAATTGACGAATTCGATCCATCGCGCCGGATATCGGCCGTGTCCGATGGGCTCGTTGCCGATAACGTCGGTGCACGACGGACAACGATCGAGACGAAGGCGGGATGGATCGGTGCGAACGTACGGGAACCGGCTCGACGGCGCCGCGGCGATCGGCGCCGCGGCGGTGGGGGCGGCCGAGGCGGTGGCCGCCGTCGGCGGCGGCTCGCTGATCGACACCATCGCGAGGGGGATGATCGATACCGCGCCGATCTCGGTCGTCGAGACCACCGTCGCGCTGACCGGACGGCACGACAAGACCGTCAGCCGCGCCGCCGCCGGTGCCGGCGCGGTGGCGCTCGCGGCGGCACTCGGGACGCTGCCGTCGCGGGTGCGCGGTCCGGTCATCGGGGCGGCCGGTATCGCGGCGGCGGCGCTGGCGCTGCGGCCCTCGCATCGCGCACCCGCCACGGCCGCGGGTGCGCTCGTCGCCGCCGCTGTCGTGGCCGCGGGCGCCCGAGCGCGCCCGCGGGCCCTGCTCGGCACCCTGACCTGGGCCGCCGCCGCCACGGGTCTGCTGGCGGCGGCCCGGACCGCGCAACGCGGCCACGACCGCCGACACGCCGAAGCCATTCGCAGGCTCGGTCCGGTCGGCGCGCTCGGTCTCGCCCCCGAGGACGGATTCGAGGGCCAACCCGGACTGTCCGCGCTCATCACCTCCGAACACCGGTTCTACGTCGCCGACGTGAATCCGCGCCCGCCGCGCATCGATCCGGGGCGGTGGCGGCTGTCGGTCACCGGCATGGTCGCCCATCCGCTGCGCTTGACGCTGGCCGAGTTGATCGCCGACGCCGTCGAATTCGACGCCGTCATGGTGTGCGTGCACAATCGCGCGGGCGAGGGCAGGGTCGGCAATGCCCGCTGGTTCGGTGTCCCGCTCGCCGCGCTGCTGCGCCACGCCATCCCGGAAAACGGTGCGACCCGCCTGGTCACCCGCGCCGTCGACGGCTACACCATCTCGCTGCCGGTGGCCCCGCTGCGCTCCGGTGAGCTGGCGGGCTACCTCGTCGTCGGCATGAACGGCAAACCGCTCGACCCCGCACACGGCTTCCCGGCCCGTGTCTTCGTACCGGGTCTCTACGGCCAGTACACCGGCGTCAAGTGGCTGACCGAACTCCAACTCACCGACGACAGCCACACCGACTACTGGTGGCGTCGGGGCTGGACGTCCGACCCGCTGTGGGTGCGCCCGCACGCCCGCATCGACTCCGCAAGGCCCGGCCGCGACGCCACCGTCCTCACCGGGGTCGCCTGGGCCCCGCCGCACGGCGTGGCCGCGGTGGAAGTCTCGGTGGGACAGGGGGATTGGCGACCGGCCGAACTCGCCGCCGAACTCGCCCCGGCCGCGTGGCGGCGCTGGCGCGTCACCATGACACTGCCGCCCGGCGCACACGAGGTCCGGGTGCGCGCCGTCGCCGGGACGGGGCAGATCCAGGACGGTGACCGCAGGCCGCCCTATCCGGCGGGTCCGTCGGGCTACCACACGGTCACCGTAACGGTGTCAGGGTCAATTCAGAATCGGCCGCCGCGGCTGACCCGCCGCGAACCGCTCGACCCCCCGTAACCGCCCGCGCGATAACCGCTCGATCCGGGGCGTCCCTGATTCGCCGCACCCCGCAGCAGTCCGTCGATCAGGATGCCGCCGAGGACCGCACCGGCCCGCACCGATCCCGACTGCGGTCGGCTCGCCTCGAAGGCGCGCACCCCCGCCTGCGCCTCCTGGAGCGCGCGCCCGGCGAGGTCGGCCGCCGACCGCGCGTGTGCCAGCGCCTGCGCCGGGTCGCCGTCGTGAAGCTGTTGGGCCGCATCGAGATTGCGCTGCGCCTCGGACAGGCGGGTGCGCGCGTCGGCCTCTACGCCGCCGCGGCGGGTGGTGATGAAGTCGGTGGCCGCGCCGACCCGTGACCGGGCGTCGGTGAGCGCCTGATCGAGTCGGCGGCGCAGATCCTCGGCGGCCAGTCTGCGGTCGGTGGCCGCGGCGATGGCGCGATCCAGCTCGCCGTCGGCGGCGACCGCGTCGTGATAGGAACCCAGCGGATTGGTCGCGGCGGCTGCCGTGGCCGCGTCCAGCGCACTCTGGGCCGCCGCCCGCGCCGCGCCGAGTTCCGCGCCGCCGTATTCGGACAGTTCGGACGCGGCGGCGATGTCCTTGCGCAACTCCTCGAGCACCCTGGGCAGCCCGTCCCCGGCCTGCTGGATGTCGGTGGCCGCGTGGTCCACCGCGTCCAGCAGCGTACGGGCCTGCCCCACCGCGGCCTCGGCCGCCCGGATCGCCGCCACCGCGCCGCCCTGCCGCCCGACCGGCAGCGACACCGCCGCCCGGCCCGCGTCGATATTCTGCTCCGCGAACGAGATACGCTGCTTGGCCATCTCCACGTTGTCGTGCACGGGTGCCAGCACACTGGCCGGATACGTCGAGTTCAGCCGCGCCGATTCGGCCTCCGAGCCCGGCAGCCGCCCGGTGAGTTCGACCAGATCCCGCGTGAGCGCGTCCAATCGGTTCGGCGCGTCGATGAGCAGATTGCGCATCTCGTCGAATTCGGCCACCCGCGCGTCGAGTTCCCGATCGGCGTGACCGGCCACCCCGATCAATTCCACCAGCAGGGCGCGCTGTTCGTCCGGAGTCTCCGCGATATCGTCGTCGAGCCGCTGGCGGATACGGAAAGCCTCGGTGGCGGCGGATTTCGCCGCGTCCAGCGCCGCGGTGAAGGGCGCGGTCGCGGTCACGCCGAACTCACCGGTCGCCAGGTCCAACTCCTCGGCACTTGTCCTGATGGCATTGTCGATCTCGACCAGCATCTCGCGCGAGCGCGACTGCAATGCCTCCAGCGGCAGCGCCGCGAGCGCGGTGCTGTTGTCCGGGTCGAGATTTCGCGCCGCCGCCAATTCCGCGCGCGCCCGGTCACGGCGGCGCTTGCGCGTGAACAGCACGAGTCCGCCGACCGCGACGATCACCACCACGCCGAGGATCACCAGTGTCCGTATATCCGCACCGCCGCCGCGCATGGCCGAATTCAGCCCGTCCGCCGTCGCGATCGCGGCATCGGCCCACCGCGTCTCGCGCAGGGCGGGCTCGACCCGTCCGGCGAGCAGATCGTCCAGCTCGCCGTCGCTGACACCCGCGGGCAGGTCACCGTAGAAGGCATACTCGGTCGCGTTCGTCCCCACCGCGAGCAGCAGATCCCGCGGCCCGAACAGCGACTGATCCGCGGTGCGCGCCGCCCAGGTCTGCGGATCGAGGCCGCCGAAATCGTGGACGTAGACGATCCACAGCCGCGTCCGCTGATCGGCATAGAGTTGATCCACCGCCGAACGCACCCGGTCGACCTGCCCCGCTTGCAGCGCGGTCGCCTTGTCCACGACATAGGTGTCCAGGCGCGTCGGCGCCTCCGCCGCCGCGGGCGGTCCGCCGACGAGTAGGGCGGCCGAGAGCACGACGAGGATCACTCGCGCGCATCGGCGGGCATGGTGCGACGGCGTCAGCGGCATGCCATGAATCTAATCCCGGATCAGGCTCGGTCCGTGGTTAGCATCGAAGTGTGATCACGATCGAGCGCCCCTACACCGGCCACGTGTCCCCCGGATCGAATCCGCAGCAGCGCGACATCCCCGGAGCCCGCATCGTCAAGATGTCGGTGGGCCGGATGGACAACAACTGCTATCTCGTTCAGGACGCCGCCACCGGCGCGGCCCTGCTCATCGACGCCGCCAACGAAGCCGACCGCATCGCCGAACTCGTCGCCCAGGAGTTCCCCGGCAAGATCCGCCTGATCGTCACCACCCACCAGCATGCCGACCACTGGTTCGCGCTGAAGGAAACCCAGGCCGACACCGGCGCCCCCACCGCCGCCCACGAACTCGACGCACCCCCGTTGCCCGTCGTCCCCGACCGCCTCCTCGCCGAAGGCGATACCGTCGAGATCGGCGACCTCACCTTCCACATCATCCACCTCACCGGCCACACCCCCGGTTCGGTGGCCCTCGCCCTCACCGACGAATCCGGCCGCACCCACCTGTTCACCGGTGATTCCCTGTTCCCCGGGGGTCTCGGGCGGACAACGAATCCGCAGGACTTCAACGCCCTGTTCGCCGGCGTGACCAGCAAAATCTTCGACCGATACGGCGACGACACCATCGTGTACCCGGGCCATGGTGACGACACCACCCTGGGCGCCGAGCGCCCGCAGCTGGGGGAGTGGCAGAGCCGCGGATGGTGACGGTGGCTGCCCCGGGTTGCGGCGGAAACCCCGATCATCGTCGACCGGCTGCGCGGTCTGTCCGTCCGGGTGTGGCATGCTTGGTGATGGGCACGGGTTGTTGCAGTGATCGCCCGGCTCGCAACAGGAAGTAAATAAAAGTATGTCGCAAGGCAGTGTGAAGTGGTTCAACGGCGAAAAGGGCTTCGGATTCATCGCCCAGGACGCGGGCGGCCCCGATGTGTTCGTCCACTACTCGCAGATTTCCGGCTCCGGCTTCAAGTCCCTCGATGAGGGCCAGCGTGTCGAGTTCGAGATCGGCCAAGGCCAGAAGGGCCCGCAGGCCCAAGACGTCCGCGCCATCTAGGAGCCGACGAGAACGGAAACCCGCGCGATCCGCGCGGGTTTCTTGCTGTCTGTGCTCAGTGACGATCCGTCGGGTCGAGCACTACCGCGTTCGAGGAACGCGCGGGTGGTGAAGTCCGCGGCTATCGGTCGACGATGCGGACCGTCACGGCTATGCCCTCGGCGGTCGCCTCGCGACTGAGGTCCTTCTCGAGTCCGCGAGGATTGCCCAACTGACCCTCGTGATCGATGACGATGCACACCAGGTGGCTGATATCCGGGTGTTTGGCGTATTTGTCGCGGTCGACGATCAATTCCTCACCCACCTTGCGGGCATTGAGCGTCGGCCTGCTCTTCTTGACCTCGACCGCCGTGCCGAAATCGGGGAGGGTGAAATCTATGCGGGCCGAACCGCCCGCGTAGTCGGGCACCCAGTTCTCCTCGCGGACATCGTCGAAGAACAGTACGAGCAGCGACCGCAGCAGGTCCTGGACATCGTATTCGTCCTTCACCCTGAGAGTTTCGCGCTTGTCGTGGCGGCGACACAGGCTGCGCTCGACGTAGAGCATGCGGTTGGCGATCTCGAGGACGATCTTCACCGCGTCGATCTGCGCGCCCGCGAATTCCACGGCGCCCGCGGAGTTCTCGGTGACCAGACTGCCGGAGGCGAATTCCCGGAACAGTTGCCCGATCGCCCGGGACTTCTCCGAGGAGGAGCGCTGAATGGCGGCGTAATCACCGCTCTCCGATTTCTCGGCCTCTTCCTTGCCGGGAATCCAGTAGCGGGGGAGGATCTTGTTCAGCGCGGCGAGGTTGGTGAGCTTCGGATGCGGGACATATCCGTCGCCGTAGGTCTCCGACAGCATCTGGTCAAGATCGAACAGCCGATCCGGCGACGGGCTGTAGGGCGGTTCGCCACCGGTCAGCCAGCGGTAGCGGTGCACGAGGGCGTCGAAACCGTAATCGGCCTTGTCCATGTTCCAGTGCACCAATTTGGCGTCCTGGTAGTCGTCGAGGAAATCGAAGAATCCACGCAGCAGCGCGGTTTCGCGTTCCTCGACGCTCTCGCCCTTCATATCGGCGAGACTGAATGCGCGGGTGCTGCCGTCGGAGAGGATCGTCACGCTGATACAGGTCACCGGGACCGGACTGTCCTTGGCCTTGTACAGATTCCCGGACGCGTAGTGGACGGCCATGATCGATTCGGCGCGGTCCAATGCCTGTCTGAGCATCTGAATGCGGATCTCCGACGCCATGCTCACGTGCGCACCCCATAGGTTCGGATCGTGCGTTCCGGCCACAACAGCACGGTCAGCGGTGCGTCGGGCAGTGAGCCGTGCCCGGTGTCGAGGGCCGCGAGCCGGGCGCCGACATAGGCCCTGCCGCCGCGCTGGACGTAGTGCCCGCAGACGATCGGCTTGCCGATGACGTCCGCGCCGTGCTCGGCGAACAGCGCGGGATGCGACCCCAGCGCCACGTCGCCACGGGTGCGAGAGGTGGGGTCGGCTGGATTGGGTCCGCAGTGCGAGGCGAAGATGTCGTCGCGTTCGAAATAGTCCGAAAGTCCTTCGAGGAAGGCCACGTGGCTTTCCGGAATCGCGCGTTCGAAGTCGCCGCGGATATCGTCGCCCGCGACCGAGGTGTATGACGCCACGGTGGAGAGCCCGCCGAGCGCGATGAAGGTCGACAGGTCGCCGCCGCGCAGGAAGTCGAGGACGGCCTGATCGTGATTGCCGCGCAGCATAGTCAGATGATCGGGGAAATTTCGCTGCGCGTCGAGCAATTTCTGCACCACCGCACGAGAATTCGGCCCCCGGTTGACGTAGTCCCCCAGGAAGACCAGATGCCGTTTACCGCAGAATTCCTCGAGCACCGGGTCCACGGCCACGTCCATGCCGTGCACGTCGCCCACGAAGGCGACCGGCGACGACCTCACCGGGGCGGCAGGGCGGTAGCGGTGTAGTTCATCGAACCCACGTCGGTCATTGCCTGTGCGATGAGCATGGACGCCTGCGGATCGGTGCGGGCGAGGTCGACGGCGAGCCCCGCCAACGTCTTGCCGTGCGGGCGGACCTCGAACAGTGCGATCACCTGTGCCCGGATCGCCAGCGCGTCCGCGTAGGACAGTTCCTCCGCGCGCCGCAGCCGCACCACCCGCAGCAGTTCGCCGCCGTAGCGCGCGGCGGCCACGTCGACGTCGAAATCCGGGGCGCCCGCCTCGATGGTCGTCATGTAGAGGTAGGAGCGGAGCAGGTAGATGCCGAGGCGACCCAACGATCGGAAGTGTTCGCGAAATTGATCCCGGTCCACGACCAGCGCCCCCGCCGCGGCGGTGAGTTCGTCCACGAGGCGCTGGTACCCGGCGGGGGGACGATAGGCATCGAGCGCCCTCGTCAGCACACCGTGCGGGTCGGTCAGGCGAATGCCCTCGGTGCGCAGGTGCAGGATGAACAAGCTGCCCTTGGCGGCCATCTGGTGCAGGTGGTTGGGCGTGTACGCGGTGACCGAGACCCGGCCCGCCTTGTACGAACCGGGATTCTGCGGAACCACTTGCAGGACATCGACATCGGAGTCGGGGTCGGCCGATCCCCGCGCCTGACTCCCGTAGAGCATCAACGCCAGCGCGACGCCGCGGATCGCGGACTCGACCTCCGACAGCAGCGAGGACTCGAGCCCAACGCCGGTCGCGAGTCCATCGAGGGTGGACAGAGGTCGCGCCGTCATGGAGGAAAGGTTACCTCTCCGAGGCGCCGTGAGCCGGTCTGTGTGACGATCCCATCTTCGCCCGCGGCGTGCCGTATCGAGACAGCCACACCGCAGCATCGTGCCGATTCGGCTACCCCGCCCACGGACAAATCGCCGATATATCGACATCTGCTCACGCGGGTCGGTGCCGGCGCCCGCGTCGGCCGAGTGTCCGTTCGGACCTGCCCGTTTCCGCCCGCGCGGCCGGGGGCCGCACTGCTCGAGCGGTGGGCGAACCCGCAGCTGTTCCGCGCCGGCACGGGATCGTCCGCGACGGCGCGTGGCCCCCTTGCCCCGTGGACGGGCCGATCCGGCGAACGGACAGAATCGCGGCGTGGCGACTCGCCACACGTCAGGCGCCGGGCCCACTGTGACCGAGGACGCAATTCGGTCTCGTCCCGAATGTCGCCCCGGCGAGTCGCCGACCCTTGCGGCGACCGACTCATCGGATCGTCCTCCCCACCTGGCAGACTTGGAGCGTGAGTTCGCCGACCCAGCAGTTCGCGCCCGCGCATGCCCCGGATGCCGGGCTGCCGCGCGGATTCGGCGCGGGCCTGCGGCGCTGGGCGTCGCGCCTGGTCATCGGGACCATCGTGGCGGGCGCGGTTCTCGTCGGCGGCACGGCATTCCGGGTGTGGCAGGTGGCGCGCATCGATGACTACACCAAGGCCGACGCGATCGTGGTGCTCGGCGCCGCGCAATACTCCGGCACACCCTCCTCGGTCTTCGAGGCCCGACTCGACCAGGCGTACAAGCTGTTCCGACTCGGAGTCGCGCCCAAGGTGATCACCGTCGGCGGCAAACAGGAGGGCGATATCTACACCGAGGCCGCCTCCGGCAAGAACTACCTCCAGTCCCTCGGTGTCCCCGCCGATCACATCCTCGCCGTCGAAACCGGATCGGACACGCTGCGCAGTATCGAGGCCGTCGCCACCGCGATGGCCGCGCGTGACATGTCCTCCGCTGTCCTGGTCAGCGATCCGTGGCATTCCCTTCGCACCCGAACCATGGCCCGCGATGCCGGCCTGAAGGCGTGGACCGCGCCCACCCGCACCGGTCCGGCCGTGTACACCCGGGAATCGCAGGCGCACGGCATCGCCCGCGAGACCGGCGCGCTGCTGTGGTACCAACTCACCCATTTCTCCGCCGATTTCGAATACACCGCGGGCCAGTGATATCCGATGACTGACGGCTATACCGAACACGACCGCGCGCGCATGGTGGTCGAAGGCGCGAAGACCGCCGGACTCGGCCCGCCGCGCGGCGAATTCGAAACCGGTCACCGCACCGAGTTCGCGCGCGACCGCGCCCGGGTCCTGCACTCCGCGGCCCTCCGCAGACTCGCCGACAAGACCCAGGTCATGGGTCCGCGCGACGGCGACACCCCACGCACCCGGCTGACCCACTCGATCGAGGTCGCCCAGATCGGCCGCAGCATCGCCGACGGCCTGGGCTGCGACCCGGATCTGGTCGATCTGGCCGGACTGGCCCACGACATCGGCCACCCGCCCTACGGACACAACGGCGAGAAGGCACTCGACGCGTTCGCCGACGCCTACGGCGGCTTCGAGGGCAATGCGCAGAATCTGCGCATCCTCACCCGCCTCGAACCCAAGGTCCTCACCGCCGACGGCGCGAGCGCGGGCCTCAACCTCACCAGGGCCGCCCTGGACGCGGCCATCAAGTACCCGTGGGGCCGCCCCGGCCCGCGCACCAAATTCGGCGCCTACGACATCGACCTCGATCGCCTGGCCTGGATTCGGGAGGGCGCCCCCGACCGCGCCCAGAGCCTGGAGTGCCAGATCATGGACTGGTCCGACGACGTTGCCTATTCGGTGCACGACGTCGAGGACGGCGTGATCGCGGGCCGCATCGAACTGCGCGCACTGGCCGACCCGGCCGAACAGGCGGCCCTGGCGCGCATGGGGCACCAGCAACACCCCGCGCTGTCGCCGGAGGAACTCGCCGCCGCCGCCCAGCGCCTGTCCGAGCTGCCGGTGGTCGCCGCGGCCGTCGGCTACGACGGTTCCTTCGCCCACGCGGTCGCTCTCAAACGCCTCACCAGCGAACTCGTCGGCCGCTTCGCCACCGCCGCTATCGGGGCGACCCGCGACGTCGCCGGTCCTGCCCCGCTCGCCCGCTATTCCGCCGACCTCGCCGTCCCGCCCATCGTGAAGGCCGAGGTCGCCGTGCTCAAGACGGTCGCGCTGCGCTACGTCATGTCCGACGAGAAGCACAAGCGCCGCCAAGCCGTGCAGCGCGAACGCATCCGCGAGGTCGCCGAGCGTCTCCTGCGTGACGCACCCGCCCATCTCGACCCCGTTCTGCTGCCGTGGTGGCGGGAAGCGCCCGACGAGACGGCCAGGGTCCGGGTGATCGTCGACCAGATCGCCTCCTACACCGAGAGCCGCCTCGAGCGCATCGCCGCGGAGCTGTCCATATAGCGGGCGCGCGGGCGTCCGGATCGAAGCGGCATCGGACCCGACGCTAGACTCTGCGGGTGGCCGGACGACTCCCAGATCGCGATATAGCAGCAATACGCGAACGGGTCCGGATCGAGGATGTGGTGGGGGAGTACGTCGCCCTGAAGCGGGCGGGCGCGGATTCCATGAAGGGCCTGTGCCCGTTCCACGACGAGAAGTCCCCGTCGTTCCACGTGCGGCCCAACCACGGCCTGTTCCACTGCTTCGGCTGTGGGGAGGGCGGCGACGTCTACAAATTCCTTCAGAAGATCGACCACATCGGTTTCGTCGAGGCCGTCGAGCAGATGGCCGACCGCGTCGGCTACCGGATCAACTACGAGGGCGGCGGCACCTCCGTGCAGCGCGACCGCGGAACCCGCGCCCGGCTGGTAGCCGCCAATACCGCGGCGCACGAGTTCTACATGGCCCGCCTGCGCGAGCCCGACGCCGAAGCCGCCCGCACCTATCTCACCGACCGCAACTTCGATGGCAACGCCGCCCGGCAATTCGGCTGCGGCTATGCCCCCGAGGGCTGGGACACCCTCACCAAACACCTGCTGCGCCAAGGATTCGAATTCAAGGAACTCGAGGCCGCCGGACTCTCGAAACAGGGCAAACGCGGCCCGATCGACCGCTTCCACCGCCGTCTGCTGTGGCCGATCCGCAACCTCGGCGGCGAGGTCATCGGGTTCGGCGCCCGCAAACTCTTCGACGACGACACCATGCCGGGCAAATACATCAACACCCCGGAAACGGTGCTGTACAAGAAATCCCAGGTGCTTTTCGGTCTCGATCTGGCCAAGCGTGAGATCGCAAAGGGACATCAGGCCGTCGTGGTCGAGGGCTACACCGATGTCATGGCCATGCACCTGGCCGGAGTGAAAACCGCCGTCGCCTCCTGCGGCACCGCCTTCGGTGACGAGCACATGGCCATCCTGCGCCGCCTGCTCATGGACGACAATTTCTGGCGCGGCGAGATCATCTACACCTTCGACGGCGACGCCGCGGGTCAGGCGGCCGCGCTGAAGGCGTTCGCGGGCGACCAGAAATTGGCGGGCCAGACCTATATCGCCGTGGCCCCCGACGGCCAGGACCCGTGCGAACTACGGCAGCGATCCGGCGACGGCGCGATCCGTGATCTGGTGGCCCGGCGAACCCCGCTCTACGAGTTCGTGATTCGCGGTCTGCTCGCAGAATACAACCTCGACCAGGTCGAGGGTCAGGTGGAGGCGCTGCGCCGCGCCGTACCCGTCGTCGCCCAGATCAAGGACAACGCGACCCGCAAGGCGTACGCGACCCGCCTGGCCGGCTGGGTCGGTTGGGACGACATCCAGACCGTCGTCCGCCGCGTCGGCGAGGAAGCCAAACGCGGTCGCGCGGGCGCAACCGCGTCGCGCCGCTCCGAACCGGTCGCCGTCGCCGAACACGTTGCGGCCCGGCCGAATCCGAACGATCCTGTCCTGCGCCCGCAACGTCAGGTGCTGTGCGCCGCCCTCCAGTATCCCGCCATCGCGGGCACCGTCTTCGACTCTCTCGACACCGAGGCGTTCACCCACCCCGCCTACGTCGCCATCCGCACCATGATCGCGGACGCGGGCGGCGCCTCGTGCGGCCTCGGCGGCGCGGAATGGGTCAACGCGGTATCCGACCGCAGCGACGACCTCACCGCGCGCGCTCTGGTCTCCGAACTGGCCACCGAACCCCTGCCGGTCAAGTCCGCCGACGACATCCCCCGCTTCGTCACCGGCGTATTGGCCCGCGCACAGGAGGCGTGGGTAGGGCGGCAGGTGGCCGAGCTGAAATCCAAACTCCAGCGCGTCTCCTCGACCGAGGAAACCGACACCTACATGTCATTGTTCGGCGACCTCGTCGCCCTCGAGCAGTACCGCAAGAGCCTGCTCACCCAGGCGATGGGCAACTCCGACGATTTCGTCTCCGGCTGAGCCCCGCCAAGGGCGAACAACCACCCCCGGCGGGAATCGCTCAGCGGCGCAACTGATCATGCGGCACGAGCACCGTGGTGCGCTCGTCCAAAGGCTCCATCGGTTCCAGTTGCGGCCGCGTGCTGAGCTTGTCCGACAACCTCTGTCGGCCCACCATCACCAATTTGCGCGTGACCGGACTCGCCGTCACCGCGCGGGTGGCCGCGCTGATCTGCTCGTACCGAGCCCGCCCGGCCTTCGTGCCGAGCACATACCCGGCCGCCAGGCCGATGATCAACCGCAGCATCTCGTAGAGCTCCTCCCATTGCCGGTGCGCGGCTACCATCCTGCCCGACACCCCTGACACCTGTCGATCCGGCTACGGAGCGCCGAGTTCCCCACCCCACCGGCGCGTCGCACACACCCCCGAAACCCCACCTTCATCACCCGCATCACCGCAGCTAGCGACACGATTTGGGAACCCGACCATGCGTACGCTAAAGTTTCTTCTCGGCCCGCCCGGTACGGAAAGGCCGAATAAGGATAGTCCCCTATAGCTCAATTGGCAGAGCAGCCGACTGTTAATCGGCAGGTTTCTGGTTCGAGTCCAGATGGGGGAGCGCTGACCAGGGCGAACATATCAGTTCGACCCTGGTCATTATTCGTTTCGGGGTTTGAACGACACGTTTTGTCCCGCGCGGCGCCGCGGCGAAGTCAAGTGCCTGGGTCGGGTGATCGATGTGGTGCCGTTCGGTGGCGGAGTCATTGGCGTGGCCGAGTTGCTGTACTGACCCCTGGCGGCCTTACTGGTATGCGACGGTCTTGGGGTCGACCGAGGGGCTTGGCGTGCTTGAAGTCTGTGTGGGTTCCGGATGCCGTCGTCGCGGTTGGGGTGATCGGGACCGGTTCGTCGTCGAATGCCTCGGGTTGGACCGTTGGACGTGTGGGAGGGTGCGAACGGGATAGGAAGCTGTCCGTACGCCGGAATCCGTTTTGGTCCACGCCTCGTGGAGGAGTTCCCTCGCCTGCGATGCGAATGATGGTGCCGGAGAATGTGATGCGTGGGCTCCTGTGGTCGAGCTCGGCGTCGGAACCCGATCACGGTACGCCTGTCGATACCTCCGACGTAGGTCTGCAATCGCTCGAACGAGTAGCTGCCAGAGGCCGTCGCGCATCCAGGCGTGGTCTGCCGGAACGTCGAGGCGATATCGCTGTCCCTGGGCCAAGGTCTTCTTCAGTTCGTAGTAATACGCCCGCACACAGCCCCGATCGTCGGTGTCCGTCGAGCACGTCCATGTCTACGGGCAGTGTCGCTACACGTGTCGGACGAAATGCATTCCGTCGGAATGTGATCGGTGGCGAGTGGGGCCCCGCGCCATCGCCGCGCGGTTCGGCGGTGACCTCGGACCGGCTCGGGGTCGAGGGCAACTCACTGCTATCCCACGATCGACGCGACAGGATCGGGCTATGTGCGGAGTCAGCGAAGCAGGCCGTTGGCGATTACGTCGGCGGCGGTTTCGAGGAGTTCGCGTAGTTCGGATTCGTTGCGATGGAGTTGGTCGGGGCGCCAGTTGAGGCTGATTATGCCGTTCCAGGCGGCCAGGAGGACAACGGCGACCTTGGCGGGGTCGACGGGGCGGGCGATGCCCGCCTCGACACCCAGGCGGATGGCTTCGACCATGCGGTCGTTCTGTTCCTTGATCTGTTCGGCCATGCGCTCGATGAGGTCGCGGCCCGCGGCGTACTGGCCGGGGTCGACGGGGAAGGCGAGCATGCGGAAGTACTGCGGATATTGCAGATAGAACTGGAGGTACTGTTCGGCGACCGCGTAGATCTGCTCCGCCGGCGTGCGGTCGGGGGTGAAGGCGAGATCCATGAACTGGCGGTCGACTTGGAGTGCGCGCTCGACGATCGCGGCGTATAGACCGGCCTTCGAGCCGAAGTTGTTGTAGATCGAGCCGACGGCGACACCCGCTCGTTCGGCGATCTCCTCCACGGTCACGTCCTCGGCCGAACGATCGCTGAAGATCTCTTCCGCCGCGCGCATCAGCGCATCGATCGTGCGCTGCTTCCTGGGATCCACACCCACCCCCTTGTTGTATTCATTGCAATAGATTCGGTGAGTTGCTAGCCTACGCTTCGAGGTTCTTGCAATCATTGCATGAACTTCGATAGTGGAAGTGGACGGTCGGCCCGGCGTCGCGCGGCGCACACGGTCGTGACGACTCCGATGTGAACGGCTGTTCGATGCATCGGCGCATTGGCATCTCGGTTGCGGATGGCAGGTGGCGAAGCTGCCGAGCGATGTGGTGTGCGGATTTCCGGGGCAGGTCGTCGGCCGCGGTCGAGCGGCACTGCCTGCGTTCCGGTCGAGAAGCCTGGCCTACCTGTCGTCTTGTCGGGAGTTCCTCATGAAGACATATTGCAAAATCGTAGTCGATGTCGACGGGTCCGAAGTCTCGGAGATCGCGGTGCGCAGGGCGGCCGATATCGCGGTCGGCACCGGCGCCGAACTCGTTCTGGTCTGCGCCTATGACAAGTCACCCATTCGCGACGTGGAGGCCATCGCCGACATACTCAAGGAAGACGGATATCTCGTCCGCGGCATGGCGCCGGTCGATGGTCTGCTGCGCACCGCACGCGAATGCGCCCTGGCCCGCGGTGCGGGTGTCGTGGTGCGGCGCGCGGTTCCGGGGTGGCCGGAGAAGGTGCTGGTGGATGTGGCCGCGGAAACGGCAGCCGATCTGTTGGTGGTCGGTGATCGAGGGGCAGGTACCGCGATCGGGCGGAGATTGGGCCGCCTGCCCGACGAGGTCGCCCGCAAATCGCGTATCGATGTGCTCGTGGTGTATGCGACCGGTGCCGAAATTCGGCCGTATGGGAGGTCCGACATGCCGAGTGGCCGGTGGCAGTCACACAATGCCGACTCCCTGCTGCGGGCAGTGCTTCCGCCGCGGGTGCAGTCGATCTTCGGAAAAGCGACTGATACGACGATGGCTGCCGAGGGCGGGAATTCCGAGTAGCGGTGCATGCCGTGATCGGTGACGGGCGGGGTTGCGTCGCGACGCAACCCCGCCCGTCACCACGCAACTCCGAGCCCCCCGATGAGTTGTCGGCGTTGTCGGCATTGTCGGCGCAGGCCGAGGAACCCGGACGGTGACCTGAAACCCGCTGGGCTCGAATATGAGTCGATGACAGCGATGCTATCCGCCGGAGCGGATGATCTCCTCGATATTGCGTTCGGCGAGGGCGCTGATCGTGAACGACGGATTGGCGGCTCCCGCGTTACCGGGCACAGCCGCACCGTCCATGACATACAGCCCGCGGTAACCGTGCACTCGGCTGTAGGCATCGGATACCTGACCGATGACCGCGCCGCCGAGCGGATGAGAGCACGCCTGGCCGTAGCCGAACTGGGGCGGCAGGATCGAGATACCGCCCGCTGCGGCGACTTTGGCGCTGACCGCCGCCGCCGCCGCCATCGCGACATCGCCGCCGTTACGCGGCCAATCGAGGATCACGGAGTCGGAATTGGGCTGATACACGAACCGTCCGCGGGTCGGGTCGAGCACCAGTCCCACGACGACGAGCTGACCGGTATCGAAGGTGACGCCCGGAATGGAGAAGTTTTCCAGGGTCGTCGGAATGCCGGACTCATCGAGGATGCGGCTGGCCAGCGGGGCGCCGTTGGTGCCGATATTCGGGGAGTCGAGCAACCAAGGGGCCATAACCGCGTCGCCGTTGGAACCCCAACCCTCGCCGACGAATTCGTTGAGGTTCGGCAGTCTGCCGGTATCGCGTGCGTGGACCAGCAATTGCGAGGTGCCGATCGAGCCTGCGGCCAGGAACAGTCGGTCGCAGGTGAGGGTCCGGGTGCGTAGCACTTCGCCGGTGGGTGCGAGTTTGGTGATGGTCACGCTGAAACGGCCGTCGGGTTCCGCCGCGATCGCATCCACCCGGTGGCCCGGATAGATGTGGGCGTTTCCGGTGTCTTCGGCATCACGCAGATAATTCTGGGTGACGTCGAATTTGGCGCCGTTCGAATTGCCCATCGTGCTGTATCCGATGGTCGCGGACGGCCGTGACCGCCCCTGCAACTCGTCGCGCACAATGCCCCAGTCGAAGATCGAACCGACCGGCAGCGGTTTGTAGCCCGCCCGGCTGACCTTGATATCCCAGGCCCGCGTGTGGGCGAACGCGGGGGAGTTGTAGATGTCCTCGGGCATGTTGCTGATACGCAGCATCTGCCGGACCCGCGGATAGTAGACATCGTTCATTTCCGCGTAGTCGACGATACCGCCGAACAGCGAGTCGAAGAATCGCTGCTCGGGTTGGACCGTGATGCCGGTGTAGACGATCGAACCGCCGCCCACGGCCGCGGCGCGCAGAATCCGCATATTCGGGAAGTTGTCGATGCACAGGACACCGCCGAAATCATCGACGCCCAAAGGGACCGGCACGCCCGCCACACTCGTGAATATGTCGGAGAAACTGTCGCGGTGCCAGACCCCGCGACCGTCGGGCGCGCCTTCGCTGCAGAAGATGTCGCGCCACGGGTCACGCGGCCACCGGGAGCCCCGTTCCAGCACCGTGACCTCGACACCGGCCTCCGCCAGCCGCAGCGCCGAGATCGCGCCGCCGAATCCGGAGCCGATCACGATCGCGGGCGTGTGATCGGGCGGATCCGGCAGGGGGGCGAAGATCTCGGGAACGAGACTACGGTACAGGCCGGTTCGCGGACTTTCCTCGGCGTTGGCGACGGCGGACCGACCCACTGCGAGACCGCCCGGCACCAGTGCCGCGGTCGCCGCTAAAGTGCCACTCTTGAGGAAGGCACGCCTGTCCATATGAACTCCCATTTCATCAGTTGCTTCAACATTCGGGGTGGTCAGGTGCGACGCTCCGCCACGAATGCCGCTTCGACTTCGCGTCGCAAATTCGTCTCGACATGCCGCACCGCCTGGCCGACGAGCATGTCGTTCACTTTTCGAAGTGCGCGACCGGCGAGTCCGCCCAGCATCGGGTAACCGATTCCGACTCGGAACAGGGTCTTGTCCTCGTCATGCCGTTCGAATTCGAATCGCGCGGAGACATCGGGTCCTCGCACCGATTTCAGGGCGATCAACTGCCCGTCCTGCCAGTCGATCGTCGCCAGCCTGAACGTGATCGCCGTGACTCCGCCGGTGAACGAGGTATCGAAAAGTGCGCCCTCGCCGTATGTTTTGTCGCCGTACGGCTCGATGCTCGACACGCCGTACATCCACTTCGGGATGTTGCGGTAGTCGGCGACGTAGGAGAACGCGAAATCACGGGGCACGGCGAGTTGACCCTCCCGTTCGACGCTGCCTGTCGTCGCCATCACTTCGCCGATTCGGGTGCGTACGCGCCGTCGGCGGCGAGTCGAGCGTCCTCCGACAGCAGGACGGCGGCCTCCCGCTCACGGACGGCGTCCTGATCGTCGCCGAGGCGACGGTCCGCGGGGCGGGTGTAGAGCGGGTCACCGCCGTACATGGCTTCGACGAAGCGCTGCCGCCCGGCGAGTTGGCGTTGTTCCGCGCGCCGCTGGTAGTCCGCGCGGTGATCCGGGTCGATCGCCTGGATGAACGCCTCCGGGTGCACGATGGCCAGCAAACCCGATACGTGACCGAAGCCGAGCGAGGTCAGCAGACCGGCCTTGAGCGGCAACCGATCACCGAATCGCAGCGGTTCGCGCGCCCAGACGAGATGCCGGTATTCGAGCATCTGATCATCGACGCAGTCCAGGCTCCGATTCGGCGGTACGACACCGCTGGTGAGCGCTTGGCACAGGCCGATGAGCTGAAAGGCCGCGGCACCGCCCTTCGCGTGTCCGGTCAAACTCTTCTGCGAGATCACGAACAGAGGTGCGCCGGCAGAGCGGCCGATGGCCTCGGCCAGTCGCTCGTGCAACTCGGATTCATTCGGGTCGTTCGCCGCCGTCGATGTGTCGTGCTTGGACACCACCGCGATATCGTCCGCGGTCACCCCGAGCCCATGCAGGGCCGCGGTGAGCCGGGCATCGGGACCGCCGCGTCCCGCGCCGAGTGCGCCGAGTCCGGGCGCCGGGATCGAGGTCTGCACCCCATCGGCATAGGACTGTGCCCAGGCGACCATGCCGAGGACCGGAAGGCCCATGGCCAGAGCCACATCACCGCGCGCCAGCAGGATCGTGCCGCCACCTTGGGATTCCACGAATCCGGCACGACGCCTGTCATTGGCGCGGGAGAAGCGTTTGTCCTCGATGCCCCTGTCCGACATGGCCGCCGAATCCGCGGTGGCCGACATGTCGCCGAATCCGACGATGCCCTCGATACTGAGATCGTCGAATCCGCCCGCGACCACGAGTTCTGCCTTGCCGAGCCGGATCTGGTCGACACCCTGCTCCACCGACACCGCCGCCGTTGCGCATGCGGCCACCGGGTGGACCATCGCGCCGTAGCTGCCGACATAGGACTGGACCACGTGCGCGGCAACGACATTCGGCAGGGCTTCCTGCAAGATGTCGTTGGCGTGGGATTCGCCCAATATGGTGTCGATGTAGAGCGAGCGCATCGAGGTCATGCCGCCCATACCGGTGCCTTGGGTATTGGCCACCAGGCTGGGATGTACCCAGCGCATGAGTTCGGCGGGGCTGAAGCCGGAGGAGATGAAGGCGTCGACGGTCGCGACGATGTTCCACAGCGCCACCCGGTCGACCGAGAGTGCCATATCCGCCGGGATCCCCCATCTGGTTGGGTCGAAGCCCGTGGGTATCTGTCCACCGACAGTGCGGGTGAGTTTCATGGTGCGTGGCACCCGGATCTCGGTGCCCGCCTTACGGGTCACCTGCCATTCCCCCGTATCGGCGGCCGGCGTGAGCACCGTGCGCTCCGGATCGGCGGCCGCGAAGGCACGGGCCTCCTGTTCGCTCGACACGACGAAGGTGAGGTCCTTGTCCAGATACACCGACACCAGCAGCGGTGAGGAATTGTCGATCATGGCGCCGTCGTCGGCGTAGCGGCGGATGCCGCAGCGCTGGTCGACCTGCTCGCGGTACCGGTCGGCGAGCTCTGATTCGGCGACGAACTCACCAGTGGCCGCGTCGTACCAGCCGGGTTCGGGATCGTTCTCCCACGCGACAAGTCCGGTGGTCCAAGCCAGTTCGAGCACGCCGGCGGCAGAGAGCTCGTCCTCGACCTCCATTTCGAAACGGGTGCGCGACGAACCGAGCGGGCCGAGTTCGCCCGCGCCGACGATGACAACCATCTCGGTGAGATCGGTGGTGACGGCGGTCCATTCGGGAACCGGCAGCACGGAAGGCATGGTCGGCGGTGCGGGTAGCGCCGCGATGGTCCGAGATCTGGCCTCGCCTGTGTTCAAAGGACTTTCGGACACCTCCACCCGTGCCTGCTCGGCAAGTGTGGACAGGTCGAGTCTCGCCTCGGCCAGCCCGCCGGTGAGGTCGATAGTGAGCGGGGAGCGCCGGGCATAGTGTCGTGCCCGCTTGCCGGCGCATTTGAGCAGTTCCTCGGCGATCTCGGCGGTTGACCAGGTGCGCACACCCGCTTGCTCCACCACCGCGACCAGCGGGTCGTTGTGCCCCATCAAACCGGTGCCGCGGACCCAGCCGATCAATGCGTGCACCAGGGTGACATGATCGGCCCAGCTGCGCTCGGATTTCCATTTCGCGACGATCACGTCGAGCGCGGCCTTGGATTCGCCGTACGCGCCGTCGCCACCGAATGTGCCGCGATTCGGCGAACCGGGCAGGATCACGTGCAGGGCGGTGTCGATATCGGAATCCGCGCCGAGGGTGGACAGTCGGCCGATCAGCCGCTCGACCGACCACAGCAGTACCCGCATCTCCAGTTCGGCGCGCGCACCGGAGTCTGTGAGCTCCCCACCGACCCGCGGTGCCGCGAACGGGAACAGCAGGGTCGGGCGGACCGCGGACCGCAGCAGGGTTTTCGCGCCACCGACGATGTCGACGTGGTCGGAGCCGATCCATTCGATCAGTCCGTCCACGTCCTGGTAGGAGGCGAGATTGGCGGGGACGACCCACAGTGCCGCACCCGGTCGGGCGTTATTGCGATAGAGCTCCCGGTAGAACGCGAGCCGGTTCGCTTCGAGTCGGGATGTGGTGGCGAAGACCGTCGCGCCGCCACCGAGGAGGCCGCCGATCACCGAGGCTGCGATCGAGCCCGGACCCGCACCGGTCACGACGGCGACGTCCTGCGCCCACGGGCCCGCGTTCTCGGTGTCGCCAGCGGCTTCGGCGATCTGATCGTAGAGGTCGGCGAGTTCGTCGCGACCTTCGTCGTGGGCGCGCGATTGCCACCATCGCGACTGGGCCGCGACGGCTTCGCCCGCCCCCACGAAGCTTTGGATGCTCACCGATTCCAGGAGTTGACCTTCGATCCAGATG
>NZ_LGYZ01000066.1 GCF_001310275.1 Nocardia arizonensis | reverse complement strand
ACCAAAGTTACCTCGACACATCCTGCCTCATCCAAGGTTGACACAGAGGGGGGTCGCCGAACGATTGTGAACATGGCCTTCGCCTCTGATGAGGAATTGCGTCGTCCGGTGTCACACGAGACGATGGACGCACTGTGGTCCGCGCCCGAGAAGTGAGCGGAGGGAACGTCTCGGTGGAGAGCCTCACGGTGGAGTCGGTGGACGGTCTTCGTCTGGACGCGGCTGTTCATGCCGCGGCCAGTCTTGCACGGGGGACGGTGCTGCTGGTCCACGGGATCACTGTGGACATGGACGAGGGTGGCGGGATGTTCGTGCGGTTGGCCGGAGGTCTGGCTGCCGCGGGATTCAATGTTGTCCGGTTCTCGTTCCGCGGTCACGGCAACAGCGGGGGGACCCAGCGGGGTGTCACCGTTGCCGGGGAGTGCTTGGATCTCGAGGCGGCGGTCCACTTCGCACAGGAACGGTTTCCAGGCCGGCTCTCGGTCGTGGCGGCAAGTTTCGGAGCAGTGTCCACGGTGCTGTCGCTTCCCTGGCTGGCGGAGCGGCTCGATCGGCTGGTGTTGTGGAATCCGGTTCTCGATCTGCGAGCCACATTCTTGGAACCGGAGTTGCCCTGGGGCATACAGAACTTCGGGCCGTCGCAGCGGAAGCTGTTGCACGAAAACGGCGTTCTGGTCGTCGACGGCGAATTCGAGCTAGGGCGTGTACTGTTCACCGAGTTCGCGCACCACGACCTATTGGCGGGATTCCTCGACAGCACGGTGCCGTCGCTGGTTGTGCATGGTGACCGTGATACGGCCGTCTCCTACGAAATAGCTGCTGAGGCTGCACAGGCCCGTCCTCATACGATGCTGCACACTGTCGTTGATTCGGATCATGGTTTCGATTCGCGCGAGCGTGAGGACGAGGCGATCACCACGACTGTCGAGTGGCTGGTTGAACAGTCCGCGCTGCTCTCGTGACCCCTCAGCAGCTATATGGTCCTGTTCAGCTCGGTGAGGCGGTCATTGTCGGCGAGCACTGTGTTCTAGGACACCCGAAGGAAGCGCTACGGCCTGCGCCGAGCCGCAACCGGGATCCTGGCGATCCTGCGCAAACACCCCGAGCTCGACAAGATCACCATCCCTGTCGGCCTGGCAATCGCTGCCGACCAACTCCATGACCAGGGCCTCACCGTCGAGCCCGTCGTCCTGTCCACCGCCGAGGAACTCATCACCACCCGCTACCAACAACGACTCCGCGACGAGTCCGTCGATCCAGGACTCATCGCTGCCGTGCGCCCCTCCGCCCATTCCCCGTACCGCGCGGATTGCTTGATCGGACAGATCCTCACAGCCACCGCGGACGACCGGCTCGGCGCTCTCGCGGAGGGGCTGCAAAGAATCATGCGCATCCTGCCCGCCGACGCACCCACCGGCTACGACACCAGACGGCTCACCAGCCCCGCCGAACAACAACTCTTGGCCGCACTCGGCACCGCACCGGTCAACGACGGCAAGTCACTAACCGACTGGATCAGCCACGGCCACAACATCATCGACCCACTCACCACCTTCTTCGATGACGTACTGGTCATGGCAGACGACCCCGCCGACCGCACCGCCCGGCTCGGACTACTCGGCGCGGTCCTCGCCGCAGCTCCCACCGGAATCGACTGGCGAGAAGTCCACCAACTACTCCAGAAGAAGTACGGATAGCGCGCCAACCAGCCAAGCCAAGGGCCTGGCGGGAGCGCCAGCAGTGCATCGGGCCACGCTCAATATTCGTCTGTTCGGTGCGAGGCGGCTACCGCCATCGAGAACACCCGCCAGACGCCGCGCGGGATCGACCTCACCCAACCCCTCGCCCTGATCCTCGGACAGATGCTGCTCGAACGCACCCGCTCCCGGGCCTTCCCCCACATGCCACCCCGTTCACGTCGCCCGAACGGACCGTCACGCACGCGACGAATAGTCAGATAACACACAGGTGTCGACTTGGTCACGGTACATCCCGTCGATTCCGAGCAGCACGGAACGGCCGCGATCCGATAACGGCGATATGACCGCGTGACATCACCGGCCACAATTCGGACATGAATTTCGGGTCATTGCCCGGCAAATCGCCAGCTTTACCCAAAAAGTTCTGTGACCTACACCACATGCGGTTTAACGGCAAACTCCCTGCATACATCCCGGTTTTGCCGTCCATCCTGGGCTTGCCAAGATCGTTCGCACCATCTGTTCAGATTTCGTTTACCTTGCGTTCAACTACCGTGACCATTCTGCAATCAGGTCGCGAACAGACCTGAAGTTTGGTTGGACCGAGGAGTTATCAACTCGCACTCGGAATAACGGCCACAGTCCGCAAGGACACCATCGGTCGCCGAGTGTATCCGGCAACGGATTCTCGATCCCCCGCTCTTCCGCCTGAATCCACCTCGAGTGTGGAGTTCCGCGCTGAGCCGCGGAACGGGAATGCGCGTAGCGCAGGCCGACACCGCCGTACCGAACGGCGCCGTGTCGGGGACCGCCGTGTCCCCCAACAACCAAATCCCACAACAGCACACATCTGCTCGCACGGTGAGCGCCCGGTATGGCGACTCACCCGAGATTCGCGCTGCCTCGTCGCGGGCGAATCGGTCCTTGTCCCCGAAGAAGGAAATACCGCAATGCCTGATCGACGCTTTTCCCGAGTTCGCCGCACCACCCTGCGCGAGGGCTTCACCTTCGCCGTGGCCGCGGCGGGCCTCGTGGCCGTCGCGGTCTCGTCCGCGGTGTCGATGGCCGATGACAGCGTCCCCGCTCGCATTGCCATCGTCGCCGACCAGCAGCCGGTCATCGCCGAGGAGGTCGCGGCGCCCATCCCGGCGCCCGCGCCCGCCCCCGAGGCCGCTCCGGTCGCGGACCCGATCCCCGCGCCCATGCCCGCCCCGGCGCCGCCGCCGCCCGCGCCGCCCGCCCCGCCGGTCTACCCGGACAACCTCGACGGCTGGATCCGCGAGGCACTCGACATCATGTCCGCCAAGGGCATCCCTGGCACCTACAACGGCATCTACCGCAACGTCATGCGCGAGTCCACGGGCAACCCGCAGGCCATCAACCTGTGGGACTCCAATGCCGCGAAGGGCATCCCGTCCAAGGGACTGCTCCAGGTGATCGACCCCACCTTCGCCGCCTACCACGTCGAGGGCACCCCGTTCGACGTCTGGAATCCGGTGTCGAACATCGTCGCGGCCTGCAACTACGCCGCGCACCGCTACGGATCGATGGACAACGTCAACTCGGCGTACTGATCCGCCCGCCCCGCACGAGCCCCCGCGGTCGATCGACGCCGATCGACGGTGGGGGCTCGCGGCGTACGATGCTCGGCGTGGCCGATTACGCGCACACCGACGCGTCGGTCAGCCGCCGCGCCGAGAAGGCGCGCCGCTTGGCCATCTACCTGTGGGATCGCGACATCAGCGGCGCCGAGATGCTCGAACTACCGGCCGCGACCAAGCGCAAGCTGGCGCGGGCGGCGGGGACGAATCCGCCGAGCACCGAGGAGACCTGGGCCGTCGTGGCAGGCATGCTCGACGAGAAGCGCGCGTGGGCGGCGCGCAATCCCGGTCATCCGGCCGCGGGACGGCCGCACGCCGAAGAGAAGATCCTGTGGATCAAGCCGCCGGTCACACCGTGGACTTCGTGACCTCGTCGGACTTGGTGACCTCCTCGGCCTGCGGGACCACCCGATCGGCGAGTGAGCGCAGCGCCGCGGCCTCCTCGGCGGTCATCGGCGCGATGAACAGTTCGCGCACCAACTCGACGTGATTGGGCGCGGCCCGTTCGATGGTCGCGCGGCCCGCCTGGGTCAGGCGCACCAGAATGCCGCGCGCGTCGTCGGCGGCCGGACTGCGCTCGACCAGTCCGCGAGAAGCCATACGCGCCAGATGTTTCGACAGTCTGCTCTTCTCCCAGCACACCTCCGCCGCCAGGTCCTTGGCGCGCAGGCAGTCCTCGGGGGCGGCCGAGAGGGCCACCAGCAGTTCGTAATCGGCGAAGGACAGACCGTCGCGAGCCAGCCCCGCGGTCAGCGCCGCGTCCATGCGCTGGCGCAGCCGCACATATGCCTGCCAGGTCCGCTGTTCGTCTTCGCTCAACCACTGCACCACGGGTACGACCCTAACCCTCGATTAGTTGACATGGACACCAATCTCGCCGGGCGACCGCGCACGACTTCCGCCGGGCGAAACAGTCCGCCGCAAAGTGCCGTGGCCGCAACAGTTTACAGCAATCGCATACGTTTTATCCGGCCGCGGCAACGCGGTTCGCGAATTCTCCCGCAATGGCGGCCGCACCCGAGAACCGCCACCGACCGGCGATGCAGCTGATTTCAGGCAAATCGCACCGGCCACAGCGGGCCGCGGCGTCCGATCCCATCACGACCCGCTGGAGCTGTGACAACCTTTCGCCACAACCCCCGCGCCGAGATCGCCGTGAATCTCACGAATTCCCGCCCGAGCAAACAGTTACATCCCAGCACCACAGCGGAATGCCGCTGGAACCCGACTCCGAAACCACTCGGCGGCGTTCGTACCGCCTCGGATCACGGACGGCGCGGTTGACAACGGGACGGCACGTCACGAAGGTGGATGCGGCGTCGCCCGACATGACGCCACATCCACCGCAGCAGACACAGAGGAATACATGAACGTTCGACGGCTCACCGTCAGCGCCGCCGCCGCGGGCCTGACCCTCCTCGCGGCTCCGCTCGCCTCGGCCGTGCCCACGGGCTCGGCGGGGACGGGCTCTTCCGCGATCGATACCGGCGTGGCCGCGACCGGTTCGGCCGGGCTCACCCAGACCGGCTCGGCAGGCGGCGCCTTCAACAATTGCGACGATGCCAGGGCGGCCGGCCGCGCCCCCCTGTTCCGCGGCGAGCCCGGATACGGCCCGCACCTGGATCCCGACGGCGACGGATTCGCCTGCCCGACGGTCTGATACCACCGAAAAGAAAACACCCGGCGCGGGCTCGCCCGCACCGGGTGTTTTTGTCTTCTCGACCGGATCAGCGGAATATCTTGAGCAGCACCAGACCGACAACGGCCGCGCCGACGCCGATCAGCGTGTACTTGACCTTCGGCTCGTTCAGCTTCGCCAGCACCAGATGTTTGGTGTCGTCCGCGATCCGCTGCGGATCGGCGCGCGTCGCGATCTCATCGAGCGTGCTCGCCAGCCGCGCGCGGGCCTCCTCGATATCCCGCTCGATCCGGTCGGTATCCCTTGCCACGTAAATGTCCTCCTGTCGGATTGGCGTGCCGCCGGGCGCGGACCGGGCCCGAACCACAGCCGTCCGCCGAGCACCGGGGCTCGGATGCGAGTGTATCCGTCGCCGCGGTGTCGACTTCTCCGGTTGTCGGCCGGGTGGATTAGCGTGCAGGACGTGACCGACAACCAACGACTCGCCCCCGGCGACACCGCCCCCGCGTTCACGCTGCCCGACGCCGACGGCAACGAGGTCTCGCTCGTCGACTACCGCGGCCGCAAGGTGATCGTGTACTTCTACCCCGCCGCGAGTACCCCGGGGTGCACCAAACAGGCTTGCGACTTCCGCGACAATCTGGCCGAACTCGAGGGCGCGGGCATCGCGGTGATCGGCATATCCCCCGACAAGCCCGCCAAACTGGCCAAGTTCCGCGACGCCGAGCACCTGACCTTCCCGCTGCTGTCGGATACGGACAAGCGGGTGCTCACCGAATGGGGCGCCTTCGGTGAGAAGAAGATGTACGGCAAGACGGTGACCGGGGTGATCCGCTCCACCTTCCTCGTGGACGAGCAGGGCCGTATCGAGCTCGCCCAGTACAACGTGCGCGCCACCGGGCACGTCGCCAAACTCCGCCGCGACCTCTCGGTCTGAGTCGGAGCGGCGGTCACCCGTGTCGGTTCACGCCCGACCGCGCACGAATATCTCGTAACCGTCCAGCATCCTATCCAGTCCGAATTCGAAATCCGCACGGTGCCAATCGACTTCGTCCGCGAATGGCTCGACCGCGAAGGCGGCGACCACATGGGGGAACCGCCGCGGGTCGATGATCTGACGCAGCACCTCGGCGTAGTCGTCGTCCTCGGCGTCCTCGACGCCGAGGACGCGCGCCAACCGCATCCTGCCCATGACATAGAAGGACAGGTTCATCACCAGTTGCAGCCGGTCGGTCGGGGGGACCTCCGTCTCGGCGAGCAACGCCAACCCGGATTCCAGCCAGGCCAGGTTGTTCGGCCCCATGGGCGGGCCTGCTATCGGGATCTCCAGCCACCACGGATGGCGGTCGATGGCCTCGTATTCGGCCACCGCCCACTGCCGCAGGCCGTCGCGCCAGGACGTGCCCGGCGCGATGGCGGGCGGTGTACCGATCACCCAGTCGAGCAGCAGGTCGATGAGTGTCTGTTTGCTGTCCACGTACCGATACAGCGACATGGCCGTGAAGCCCAGCTGTTTGGCCACCCGGTTCATCGACAGCGCCGAGTATCCCTCGGCGTCGGCGACCTCGACGGCCGCGTCGAGGATCTGACCGAGGGTGAGACCACGCCGGGGTCCGCGCCCGCCCGGCATATCAAGACCCCACAGCAGCGCGACGGATTTCGGTATCGCGGCCTCCTCCGACTTCGCCATCGCGTTCCCGACTCCTCTCCTCGCTCGCCGTAGCACGGCACATTCGCCCATTCTGGCGGGTCGTCCCCGCGCGTCACTCGCCACCCTTGCGCCACACAACTGTTTACCTTATACATTCAGTTTATAAGGTAAACAGTTACGAGGAGAGCTCATGCCACCCGAACCAATCCCCGCCCTGACCGTCGGCCACCTCACCAAAGCCTTCGGCGACCACGTCGTCCTCGCCGACATCGACCTGTCCGTGCGCGCCGGAACCGTCTTCGCGCTGCTCGGCCCGAATGGCGCGGGTAAGACCACCCTGGTCCGCATACTCGCCACCCTTGCCCGTCCCGACAGCGGCGAGGTGCGGGTACTCGGCCACGATCTACTGCGCGAACCCGCCGCCGTACGCGGGCGCATCGGCGTCACCGGGCAGTACTCGGCCGTCGACCACGTGCTCACCGGCGCCGAGAATCTGCGACTCACCGGACGCCTGCTGCACCTGGACCGCGCCGAGATCGCCGAGCGCACCGCGCGACTGCTCGACCGCTTCGAGTTGACCGACGTCGCCGACCGGCGCGCGGCCACCTACTCCGGCGGTCTACGTCGCCGTCTCGACCTGGCCATGAGCCTCATGGGCGAACCCGACCTGATCTTCCTGGACGAACCGACCACCGGACTCGACCCGCGCAGCCGCCGCGAACTGTGGCAGGTGATCCAACGGCTCACCGCCGACGGCGTCACGGTCTTCCTCACCACGCAATATCTCGAGGAAGCAGATCAACTCGCCGATCACGTCGCCCTGCTCGACCACGGGGTCATCGTGGCCGAGGGCACCCCGAAGGAACTCAAACAGCGCGCCCCGGGCGGCCACATCCGCCTGCGCTTCGGCGATCAGCGCCAACTCGACGCCGCCACGATCGCAGTCGCGGACCGGGCAGGCAGCGCCGAGCCCGATCAGCTGACCCTGACCATTCCCTCCGACGGCAATGCGGGCGATGTCAAACGCCTGCTCGACCGGTTCGAAGAACTCGACATCACGGTCGAACAGCTGACCGTGCACACACCCGACCTCGACGACGTCTTCTTCGCGCTCACCGGCCACCCCACCAGCCCCGCACCGGTCGCCTGACCGCCTCCAAGGAACGAGAAGTCCGCGATGACCACCCTGTCCCGCCCGCTGCGCGCCGCCAAGGACTCCGTCACCATGCTCGACCGCAATATCCGACACACCCTGCGCAGTCCGGATTCCATGATCATGACCGTCGCGCTGCCGATCATGATCCTGCTGATGTTCGTCTACGTGTTCGGCGGCGCGATGGACGTCGGCCCCGGCCCGTATATCGACTACGTCGTGCCCGGCATAATCCTGCTGTGCGCGGGATTCGGGGCCGCGACCACCGCGGTGAGCCTGTCCACCGATATGAACGACGGCATCATCGACCGCTTCCGCACGATGGATATCGCCCGCTCGGCCGTGCTCGCCGGACATGTCGCGGAGAGTCTGATCCGCAATATGATCACCACCGGCCTGGTGATCGTGGTCGCGATCGCACTGGGTTTCCGCCCCACCGCCGATCCATTGCGCTGGCTGGGCGCCCTCGGCATGATCGCGATCTTCGTACTGGCGCTGTCGTGGTTGGCGGCGGCGCTCGGACTGCTGGCTCGGAATGCGGAGGCGGCCAATGGATTCACCTTCGCCTTCATGTTCCTGCCCTATGTGAGCAGCGCCTTCGTGCCGCCGGAATCGATGCCGACCTGGCTGCGCCACTTCGCCGAACACCAGCCGGTCACCCCGGTCATCGAAACCGTGCGCGGGCTGCTGATGGGCTCGTCCATCGGCGACAGCGCGATCGTCGCGGTGGCGTGGTGCGCGGGCATCGCCCTGGTCGGCTACCTCGCCGCGGGCGCGCTGTTCGCCCGCCGCACCGCGCACTGATCGAAAGCGCGGGTCCGGTAGCCGCGCGGCTACCGGACCCGCGCGCGGTCAGCGGGCCGCATGCCGTCCGGCGGCATGGCGGCCGTACACGGGCTCCGACGCCTCGTGCCGTTCGACGACGGGCCGGGCGGGCGCGACCTGGTCGGCGCCCGACTGCGCCCCGGCGCCCTGTGCGGCACCGGCGCCGCCCTGGCTGTGCTCGCCGGTGAACTGCTCCGAAGCCCACTGCATGAGCAGGCGGAAGTGGTTGTCCCACCACTGCTGCGCCTCCGGGGTGAAGGCGGGCGGCGGCGGGGTCTCGCCCGGGAAGAGCATCGTGGCGTCGGGCGCGCCGATCCTGGTCTGCCCCGGCACCCCGGCGCCCGGCAACAGCGCCTCGGGGCCTTTCTCCGACTCGCGCGCGGGCGCGGGCTGGTCGAGGCGCATCGGCGCCGTCCACCACTGCGTCGTGGACGGCGATACGGAGACGGCCGAGTCGACCGGGACCGATGTGGACTCATCCGTCCGCGAGGACGTGCCGGTCACGGGTGCGCGCCCCGTTTCCACGCCCGGTTGGGTCGGCGTGCCGCCGGTCGAGGGCTTGCCACTGCCGCCGGGCTCCGGCAGCGAACCCATTTCGGCGACCGTCGCGGTTTTCGGCGTCGACAGGGTGTCGATTGTGTAGACCCCGCCCGCGATGAGTCCGCACGCCAGCACACCGGCCGCGGCCAGCAGCGCCGCCGTCCCGCGCCCGTAGCGCATGGAGTCGGGCGGTTCGGCGGCGTCGACCATTTCCGGCACATCCGACATGGCCGACATGGCCGCGCCCGCGGCAGGCGCGGAAACCGCGATCGGGCACGGCAGCACCGGCGCGCCGAATCCCGTCAGCGCCTCGCGCACCACCACGGCGTCGGCGGCCGACCCGATCAGCACGACCGCGTCCGGGCGCACCGCCGCCGCCTCGAGCTGGTCCCAGGCCGCTGTCACCGCGATGCCGAGGGTGTCCTTGGTCGCGACACCCGACTGCGAAGTCGCGGCCAGCACCCGGCTGCGCGCCCGGTCCACCAGCGTGAACGACTGATACCCCGGCACGACCTCGCAGATCAGCAGATGGTCGAATTCGGCGAGTCCGGTCATCATCCCGGCCAGGCTCAGATGCGCGGACTTGGTGGACACCAGCGATGTCGAATGCCACGGCCCCGACGCGAGCCGGGTGACGATGGCGCGGCGTTCGGCCGCGTCGCGGTAGACCACCGCCGTGCCCGCGATCCACTGCTCAGGACCGATTTCGGCGGCGACCTGGTCCAATGCCGTTTCGACGGCTTCGGCCACATCGGCCTTCGTGTCTCCGCGGGTGCGCGCCACCCGGTGCAGAAGTACACGCTCGGGTAGCTGCTCGCCGGAATCGGCCAACGCTACCGCGTGGACGGCGCCGCGTTCGGTGGAGACGCCGAGAGTGACCACAGATCGAGCTACCACAGATATGCCTTCCCCGTGCGAAATCGGTCCGTGCCTTGCTCGGCTCGAGAGCCAGCGAAACCCCCGAGTCCCTTTCACTTTCGACCCCGCCTGCGCGGGATGCCCCGTGCCACGCGCGCGATGCGAATCCACGCACGCTCGGTTATGTCTTCGGCACGAGAAAGGTTCCGGATGGGTCATGAAATGTGACAGAACCGAACACAGTAACCGAGTGCGCGTGTCGTGTGCGTGTCGGTACCGCTAGCCTGGGTGGGTGGATGTGCACACGGAGGCCAGGGCGAAGCGGCACCTGGACCCCGCGTTGGAGCTGCAGGACGACCCGCAGGAGCTCATGCCGCGGCGCCGCCCGACGCAGGAACGCAGCAAGCGCAAATTCGACGCGCTGCTGCAAGCGTCGAGGGAATTGCTGGTCGAGGTCGGATTCGAGTCATTCACCTGTGAAGAAGTGGCGGCCAGGGCCGAGGTGCCGATCGGCACGCTCTACCAGTTCTTCGCCAACAAATACGTCATCGTCTGTGAACTGAATCGCCAGGACCTCGTCGCGGTATCCCGGGAACTCGCCGATTTCCACGGCGAGATCCCCTCCCTGGACTGGCTGCGCCACATGAACCAGTTCGTGGACCATCTCGCCAATCTCTGGATGACCGACCCGTCGCGCCGCGAGGTGTGGCTGGCCATGCAGTCGACCCCGTCGACGCGGGCCACCGGCGCCATCCACGAGAAGGAATTCGCCGAAGTGGTGTCGCAGATGCTGCGCCCGCTCACCCCGCGCACGCCGCGCGCCCGGCGCACCATGATGGCCGAAGTGCTTGTCCATGTGGTCTATTCGATGCTGAATTTCTCGGTGCAGGACGATCAGAGCAATGCCGAGGCGGTTTCCGAACTCAAGCGTCTGATGGTCGCGTATCTGCTGGTCGCGGAGAAGGAATCCCGCACCGCCAGCGGACGCTGAGCGATACGGAAGAGGCGGACGAACCGGTCCGGCTCGTCCGCCTGCGTGAATTTCCGTCGCTGTCGATTCAGTTCGTGTGGCCCTCGATCAGATCGGCCAGCTCACCGGGATCCTCGAGCACCACCATCGCCGCCGCCGTGTCGCCGTCGTGGGTCAGCGACAGATGCACCTGCACCCGGGGCAGGAATTCCGCGGCGAGGCCGTGCAATTTGATGCTCGGCCTGCCCCAGGCGTCGTTGACAACTTCGATCAGCGGATACGGGTTGTCGCCGATCTGCGGGCTGCGGGCGAACCGGGACGATGCCCAGGCTTTGAGCACCGCCTCCTTCGCCGCCCACCGCGCCGCGTAACTCCGTGCGGGATCGGTGCCCTTGCTCTGGCAGTAGCGCCGCTCACCGGCGGTGAAGCTCTCCCTGAGCATGGTCGTCCCGACACGTTCGAGCTGTTCGGAGAACTCGGAGATGGTCACCAAGTCCAATCCGATACCGAGGATCGTCACAGACCGCCAGCCTACGATGCCGCGGGCCCGACCGGAGCCGAACCGTCGACCCCGAGTTGTCCGGTATTGCAACCGAACCCGTTCGCCCGATACACACCGTCCTCGGCCAAGCGAGCCTCGGCCGAGAGCAGCATGTCCGCCTCGAGTTGCCGGATCTGCGGCGCGGGGGTGCCCTCGCCGCCGAGTCGACGGTCGGCGGGCCGCTCGTACAGCGGCGCGCCGCCGCACATGGCCTCGGCGAAGCGCTGCCGCCCGGCGAGCTGACGCTGTTCGGCCCGACGCTGGTACTCCTCGCGCCGACCCGGCTCGATGGCCTGGACGAACGCCTGGGGATGGACCACCGCCAGCAGACCCGACACGTGCCCGAAGCCGAGCGAGGTCACCAGACCGGCCTTGAGCGGGAACCGCTCGCCGAAGCGCAGCGGCTCGCGCGCCCAGACCAGATGCGGGTACTCCCGCATCTTGTCGTCCACGCAATCCAAGCTCCGGTTCGGCGGCACCACCCCGTTCTCGAGCACCTGGCACAGGCCGATCAGCTGGAAGGCCGCCGCACCGCCCTTGGCGTGGCCGGTGAGGGACTTCTGCGAGATGACGAACAGCGGTGCGCCGTCGGTGCGGCCGATCGCCGTGGCGAGGCGCTCGTGCAGTTCCGACTCGTTCGGATCGTTGGCCGCGGTCGACGTGTCGTGCTTGGAGATCACCGCGATGTCGTCCGCGGAGACACCGAGCTTGCGCAGTTCGGCCGCGAATCGGGATTCGCGGCCACCGCGGCCCGCACCCAGCGCGCCAAGGCCGGGGGCCGGGATCGAGGTGTGCACGCCGTCGGCGAAGGACTGCGCGTAGGCGATCACGCCGAGCACCGGCAGGCCGAGTTCGAGCGCGATGTCGCCGCGTGCCAGCAGGATGGTGCCGCCACCCTGCGATTCCACGAATCCGCCGCGACGGCGATCGTTGGCGCGGGAGAAGTACCGGTCGCTGATGCCCTTGGCGCTCATGGTGGCCGAATCCGCGGTGGCCGACATGTCACCGAAGCCGACGATGCCCTCGATGCCGAGATCGTCGTAGCCGCCCGCGACCACGACATCGGCCTTGCCGAGACGGATCTTGTCGACGCCCTCCTCGACCGAGACCGCCGCGGTCGCGCACGCCGCCACCGGATGCACCATCGCGCCGTAGCTGCCGACGTAGGACTGCACGACGTGCGCCAGCGCCACGTTCGGCAGCGCCTCCTGGAGGATGTCGTTCGGCCGCGACTCGCCGAGCAGATTGTCGATGTAGAGCGAGCGCATCGAGGACATGCCGCCCATTCCAGTGCCCTGGGTGTTGGCGACCAGGCTCGGGTGCACCCAGCTCATCAGCTCGGCCGGGCTGAATCCCGACCCGACGAAAGCGTCCACCGTGCACGCGATATTCCACAGCGCGACCCGGTCAACCGAGGCCGCCATATCGGCGGAGATACCCCAGATGGTGGGATCCCAGCCGGTGGGGATCTGGCCGCCGACGGTGCGCGAGAGCTTCGCCTTGCGCGGCACCCGGATCTCGGTGCCCGCCTTGCGGGTCACCGTCCAGTCGCCGGAGTCGGCGACGGGCACGATCACGGTGTGCTCGGGATCGGCGGTGTGGAAGGCGCGGGCCTCGGCCTCGGTGCCCACCGTGAACGACAGATCCTGATCCAGGAAGACCGAGGTCATCAGCGGAGCGGCATTGTCGACCATGGCGCCGTCGTCGCCGTAGCGGCGCACGCCGCAGCGGGCGACCACCGCGTCGTGGTAGCGCTCGGCGAGTTCCGATTCGGGCACGAAGTCACCGGATTCGGTGTCGTACCAGCCCGGCTTGGGATCGTTCTCCCAGGTGACCATGCCGGTGGTCCAGGCCAGTTCGAGCACGCCCGCGGCGGACAGTTCGTCGGCCACCTCCATCTCGAAACGGGTCCGCGAGGAACCGTACGGGCCGAGTTCGGCCGCGCCGACGATGACCACCATGTCGGACAGGTCGGCACTGACCTCGCCCCATTCGGGCACCGGCAGCGCCGAACTCAGGGTCGGCGGGGCGGGCAGCGCCGCGATCGTCACGGCGGTGGTCTCCTCGGCCTCGTCCGCGGCTTCCTCGGCGACCTGCTTGGCCAAGGCGGGCAGATCGAGCTTGGCGCGCGCGAGTCCGCCGGTCAGGTCGATCTGCTGCGGTCCCGAAGCGGTCACCTGACGGGCACGCGCGGTGCACCATTTGAGCAGCTCGTCGGCCATTTCGGTGGTGGACCAGGTCTGCACGCCCGCCTTCTCGACCGCGGCGACCATCGGATCGTTGTGGCCCATGAGCCCGGTGCCGCGCACCCAGCCGATGAGCGCGTGCACCAGCGTGACCCGCGCCGCCCAGGACTTCTCGGCCCGCCACTTGGCGACCACCGCGTCGAGCGCGGCCTTCGACTCGCCGTAGGCGCCGTCACCGCCGAACATGCCGCGGTTGGGCGAACCCGGAAGCACCACATGCAGTTTGGAGTCCACGTCGTGGTCCGCGCCGAGGACCGACAGTCCGCCGATGAGGCGTTCCACCGACCACAGCAGCACCCGCATCTCCATCTCGGCGCGGGCCCCCGCGTCGGACAGATCGCCCGCCACCCGCGGCGCCGCGAACGGCAGCAGCAGGGTCGGGGTCATGGCGTCCTTGATCTTGACCTTGGCGCCGCCCGCATTGTCGACCTGCTCCGCGCCGACCCACTCGATGAGCGCGTCGATGTCCTGGTATGAGGCCATATTCGCGGGTACGACCCACAGTGCCGCGCCCTGGCGGGCGTTCTCGCGGTAGAGCTTGCGGTAGAAGCCGAGTCGCTCGTCGTTCAGGCTCGAGGTGGTCACGATCACCGTCGCGCCGCCGCCGAGCAGGCGACCGGTCACCGCCGCCGCGATGGATCCCTTGCTCGCACCGGTGATCACCGCGATGTCGGAGGACCACTGTCCGGGCTGCTCGGTCTGCGCCGCCGCCTCGGCGATGCGCTCGTACACGCCCGCCAATACCGACCGGGCCTCGTGCTTGGCCCGCTCGCGCCACCAGTTGGCCTGGGCGGCGACGGCTTCGCCCGCGCCGATGAATCCGTCGATCGCGACGTCCTCGGTGTCCTCGGCCAGCCACAGTCGGGCGAGGTCTTCGCGTGCGGTGGCCCATCGGTCGTCGATCAAGACCGCTTTGCGGGGGTCGAAGACCGGTGTGACCAGGCGTGGCCAGTCCGAGCCGAGTTCGGCCGATACCAGATCGGTGAGTGTGTCGGGGGTGTGTTCGGTGGCGGAGACCTGTTCGGAGAGGCCGAGTTCGGTCAGGATCACCCGCGCGGTCTTGGCCAGCACACCGTCACGGCCGGTGATCTGTTCGCTGAACTCACCCAACGCGGCCGCGTCCACGGTCGCGCCGCTACCACCACCGCTGGTGGGCAGGGTGACGGTGACACCGCGGCGGGCCGCCACCGACTGCACCGCGGCGTCGATGACCGCATCGACCGCGGCGGCGTCCGGCAGCGGGCCGGTACTCAACCCACCCAGCTCACCACCACGCACACTGACACCGTCACGGGTACCCAACGACACCTCGGCGGTGACGTGATGGGCCCACCCACCACCGAGTCCCCACACCTTCTCCACACGATCACCGATCGCGGCCGGACGCTTACCCGAGGGACCGAACACCTTACGCAGGTGATCACCGATAGCATCGGACAACACCGACCCGAACGGCTTGTAGGTACGGGCCAGACGCTGCACCGTCACCGACAGGGCACCCATGTCGGCGTCGGCGGCGCCGTCGATCGCCCCCAACGACAATTCCGCACCCAGATCCACCAACAGTTGGTTACGGCGAGACGACACACCATCACAGAGCCCCTCGATGGTATCGACCGGCCCGATCTGATCCGGACGCAGTTTCGTCCACAACGCGATCAACACCCGCGTGGCATCCGCGGCGGTGAACGCGATGTCCTCCGGCCGCGGACCACCCGAACCCACCGCCACCGCCACCGCCACCGGCGCGGCCACCGGCGCGGGCGCCGCAGCAGCGGCTGTGTCGGTGGCGGTTGAGGCGGCTGTGTCGGCGGGGGTGGTTGTGGGGGTGGTTGTGGGGGTGGTGTCTTCGGGTTCCTCGACCGGGGCGGGATCGGTGTCGGTGGAGTAGACGACCGCGGCGTCGCGTTCGATATTGAGGACCTCGACCGTGGTCCCGGCGAAACCCGGCAGTTTCAAGGTCTGACTCGCCAGATTCGCCACCGTCGGAGTCGCACCGAGACCGATCTCGACGAACCGCTCCACCCCCAACCCACCACGGCCGGTATCGGTGAACAACAGATCCTGGGTCTCGATCCAACGGACCGGACTGGCGAACTGCCACGCCAACAACTCGATCAACACCACCCGACACAACTGCCTCGGACGCGCCGACCACCCATCGAAATCGGCCAACACCGCCCGCAACGGCTCCGAAGGCACCAGATCAGCGATCTCACCCACGAAGGCACGCTCCAACGAGAACGGCTTCGGCACCAGATTCGGGATATAACGCCCGACCAGGATCTCCGGATGCAGATCCTCGGGCAACAACTGCTCGAGCTTGTGCCGGAACTCCGCCACACCCTTACGCAACACCGTCGAATGGAACGGCACATCGATACCCGGCACCAGAATGAACGCCCGCTTACCACCGAACTCCACACGACGACGCTCGATCTCGACCTCGAGCGCCTCCAAACCCGCGACCGTGCCCGCGATCGCGTACTGCGAACCCCGCAAATTCAGATTCACCACCTCGAGGAACTCACCCACCCGCGCACCGACCCCGCCAACGAACGACACGACCTCCTCATCGGGCAAACCGATCTGCGAGGGACGAATAGCGGCCATCCGATAATCACTGCGACCCTTACCATCCCGAGCCACCAACTCGTGCATGGCCGAACCACGCTGGAACACCACCTCGAGCACCGCCTCCAACGGCAACACCCCCGCCACCGCCGCGAGCGCGTTGTACTCACCCACCGAATGCCCCGCCAACATCGCCCCCTCGACCATCACCCCCGCCTCACGCAACTCCGCCACCTGCGCCACACCCAACGTCGCCATCGCGACCTGCGTGAACTGCGTCAAATGCAACACACCATCGGGATGACGATGCTCCACACCCCGCGCCTTCAAATACCTCGGATTATCACGCACCACCGCCAGAATCGAGAACCCCAACACCTCACGGGTGTGCTTGTCGGCACGATCCCACACCGCCTTGGCCGCCCGCGACCGCGTCCGCGCCTCCAAACCCATACCCTTGCGCTGAATACCCTGACCCGGGAACGCATACACCGTCCTCGGAACAGCGGTCCGACCCGTCGCCACCATCACCAAATCCCCACCCACACGACACGACACCTCGACAATCTCACTACCCCCGTCCACCCCGACCCGCTCCACACGCACATCGATCCGCGCGCCCGGACGGACCATACCGAGGAAACGAGCAGTCCACGCGGTCAGAGTGCGAGCCGGAACCGAACTGTCCGGGTCGACCGCGGACACCGCATGCTGAGCCGCGGCCGACAACCACATACCATGCACGATCGGAGCACCCAGACCCGCCAACTTCGCCGCGGAATCACTGGTGTGAATCGGATTGTGATCACCGGACACCGCCGCGAACGCATGCATGGCACGCGGTGTAGCCACCGTGACATCGCGGCGACGGCGACGCGGCGTATCCACCGCCGCCGGCCCGAGCGTTCCACCGGCGCGCGGCGGGTCCGCGACCTCGGCGCCGCCGGTGCGACCGCGGATCGCGAAACGCTCGGTCAGATTCGCCACCGTTGTGGTCGATCGCCCGCCCTTGTCGGGCACGCTTATGACGACTCGCACCTCCACGACGCGGCCGAGTTCGGTATCGAGGGATTCGCCCGCTTCGGCGCGAATGTCCAGAGGTGTTGTGCGGGAGGGCAGTTCGGATTCCAGTGCGATCCGATGATCCAGATGGACCAGATCGAGCAAACCTTCGATGACACTCACGCCCTCGCTCGTACGCGTGGCGCCGAGCACCGCGAAGACCGCGGGCCAGCAGGCGCCGACCAGTACGTCCGGGACGGATCGTCCGACAGTGCTCAGTGTCGGGGGCAGGTCCGCGGATGTGGCGCCCGCGTGGTCCGCGACGAGGTCGGGGGAGTACGGCACTTCGATATGGGCGACGCCGTCGCGAACTTCCGGTAGCCACTGCCCCGCCGCGACAGCCAGCAATTCCGACATCGCGGCGTTCGCGTCCTCAGTGGTCACGACGGGGCTGCCGCCGGTGCGGGCGGATTCGGTGACCGTGATCCGGATACGGACGAACTTCTCGTCGAACAGCGGGACCGCCAGGTCGACGCGTTCGGCGTCGACCGGGGTCAGCGTCGCACCTGTCGGGGGGTGAAAAGCATTCCGGCCCTCGCCTACCCAGTCTCGGGGGCCGCCGAGGCGGTGGACCGGGTTCACGGTGGTGCGACCGGCCCACTGCACGTCCGGCGCGGCCAGGACCACATCGACCACACCAGCACTCACACCCGCGACACGACGTGCGTCGACAGGAGTGGGAACGACACCCGCACGAACCAGGGTATAGGCGGTGTCTTGTTCGAAGCGGTCGAGGAGT
>NZ_LGYZ01000065.1 GCF_001310275.1 Nocardia arizonensis | reverse complement strand
ATCGGATTGTGATCACCGGACACCGCCGCGAACGCATGCATGGCACGCGGAGCGACCATGGCCACATCACGACGCCTGCGACGCGGGGTATCGGTGGCCTTCTCCGACAGCGTGCCCGCGGCGCGCGGCGGATCGGACAGCTCACCCGCGCCATTGCGGCCGCGGATGGCGAAACGCTCGGTGAGCGTGGCGACCGGCGGCATGGACAGCCCGGTCTCCACCTTGTCCAGCATGGCGGTGATCTTGACGCTCACCTCGACCACGCGACCCATATCGGTGTCGAGGGTCTCCCCCGCCTTCGCCCGCACCACGAGAACGCTGGTGTCGGCGGGAAGTTCGCCGTGCAGCTGGATCTGGTGGTCCAGATGGACCAGGTCGAGCATGCCCTCGATGACGCTCGCGCCGTCCGCGGTGCGGGTCGCGCCGAGGACCGCGAACACGGCGGGCCAGCAGGCGCCGACGAGAACGTCGGGCACAGTGCGACCCACGGTGCTCAGCGTGCCCGGCAGGCCAGCCCCGGTGACACCCGCGTGATCGGCGATCAGGTCCGGGGTCCAGGCGATATTCAGATGCGCCGTACCGCCCTTGACCTCCGGCAGCGCCTGTCCGGCCGCGACGGCCAGCAGCGCCGACATGGCGGCTTCGGCATCGTCCTCGGTGATGACCGGGGCGCCGCCGTTGAAGCACGAGACGGGAACCGTGATCCTGATCCGCACGACATCGCGGCCGAGCAGCGGAACCGTCAGCTCCACATAGGAATTCGCGGGATCCGGTCCGGTGGTCTCGACCAGGGTCGCGCCGGTGCTCGGATGCACCGCCCCCTCGCCGTCTGCGGTCCATTCCGACACGTCACCGAGGCGGTGGATGGGGTTCACGGTGGTGCGACCGGCCCACTGCACGTCCGGCGCGGCCAAGACGGTGTCGACGGCGCCAGTGGTGATGCCCGCGACACGGCGTGCATCGACAGGAGTGGGAACGACACCCGCACGAACCAGGGTATAGGCGGTGTCTTGTTCGAACCGATCCAACAACTCACCCACGGGCTCATCGACGCGGGTGATACCCGCCACCGCGACCGTGCCGGGAATGACACACACCTGATCAGCGGAGTAGCGCCGATCATGCGCCTGCCACAACGAATCCGACCGCCACCAACGCCGAACATCGGCATCGATGACAGGCACGAAATTGACCGGCTTACCCGGGGTCTTGCACAAAGCGAGGAAGAACGACACATCCGCCGGATGCAACAACGACCGCTCCACCACCGGATACCGCTCCCGCAACCGACAGATCACCTCCACCGGACGCTCGAAATCCTCCTCGACAGCGAACAACGACTCGATCACCCCACGATCAACCGGATTCAGCCGCGACTCCGCACGACGCACCATCTCCGCAAACCGGTCACGCCAGGTGATGTCCAGCCACACCGAACGCGTCGCGTCCACGATCGCCTCACCGATATCGCTACCGCAATCGAAATCCCCACGCCGATCCAACCCGACCGCCAACTCGACATAACGCTCCAGCCAATCCAGATACGTCATCGCCGCCACATCACCGAAATACGGCTTCGCCGTCGCGTTCAACGCCGCGATGATCTCCTCACGACGCGCCGCGACCGCGTCGGCGTCACCGGCCACCTCATCCAGAAGACGACCCGCGCGAGAGGCGGCGTTGTCGACCTCGTGGATGTCGGCACCCAACTGACTCCGACCCGACGCCATACCACCCCGCGCCGTCCCCGCACCGACCCACTCCACCGTGCCGGGAGTGTCGACCAACAACTGCTTCACCTCAGCAGTGGTCGTGGCCTCGAGCGTGGCCATCGCAGCCGTACCCACCAACACACCATCCAAAGGCATCACCGGAAACCCGTGAACCCTCGACCACTCACCGGTCAGATACTCCGTAGCCCGCTCCGCAGTACCGATACCACCACCGACACACACCACCACATTCCCACGAGCCCGAAGCTCGGCATAAGTATCGATCAACAGATCGTCGAGATCCTCCCACGAATGATGACCACCCGCCCTACCACCCTCGACATGCACGATCACCGGATAATCGGGCACCTCGTCCGCGATCCGCAACACCGCCCGAATCTGAGCCACCGTGCCCGGCTTGAACGCCACATGCGAAATCCCCACCTCGCTGAGTTCCCGAATCAGCGCGACCGCTTCCTCGAGCTCGGGAATCCCCGCGGTCACGACCACCCCGTCGAACGGAGCACCCGCACCACGCGCCTTCTGCACCAGACGCTTCCCACCCAACTGCAACTTCCACAAATACGGATCCAAGAACAACGAGTTGAACTGCACCCCCCGACCCGGCCGCAACAACCCCTTCAACTCCGCCACCCGATCAGCGAAAATCCGCTCCGTCACCTGACCCCCACCGGCCAACTCCGCCCAATGCCCCGCATTCGCCGCCGCCGCCACGATCCTCGCGTCCACCGTCGTCGGAGTCATCCCCGCCAACAAAATCGGCGACCGCCCCGTCAACCGCGTAAACGCCGTCTCCACCACAATCCGACCATCCGGCAACCGCACCGGCCTCGGCGCGAACACCGACCACGACACCCCCACCACCGGCACAGCACCCGGCGTCAACAAACACCGCTGCCCCGCCCGCGTCGCCACAGCCACAACCCCCACACCAGTCCCCCGCAACGAACCACCCGTCACACGAGACAACAAATCCCCCGGACCCAAATCCAAAACCCACCGCACACCAGAACCAACCACACCCTCAACAATCTCAACCCAATCAACCGGCTCCACGAGAATCCGCGAGGCCAGATCGCGCGCGAGCGGTACGTCGAGTCCGCAGCGAGCGGCCCAATCGCCGACGAGTTCGACGGATTCGGCGAGCGCCGGATGGTGGAATCCGACACCCACCGACACCGGGTCGAAGACGGGGGAGAAGATCGCGCCACCGCGCTTGCGAGCCTGACGCTCGGCGGTCTCACGGGCGGTGATCTCCTCGAAATGGGCCCGGATGCGCGCCAAATCCTTTGGTGCGCCCGAGATCACACAGCGGCGTCGGTCGTTGCGAATGGAGACGACGGGTGCGTTGGCGCTATCGCCGTGCTGGGCGAGTTCGGCGACGATCGCGCGCACCCGCTCTGGATCGACGTGTGAAATCGACATCATGGGCGGATGCTCCGCGGAGCCTGTCAGGCCGCGGCGGCGGCCGACCAAGGAGGCGGCGGCACCGAGAAGCTGTGCTATGGCGAGGAGTTCGGCATCGCGAATTCGGTAGTCGGAAACGCTGAGTGCGCCAATGAGGCCTTGGGAGTGACCGATGACCGACACCGGAGGTGTTGTGCGCCGGTCCAATCCGAGCAGGTCGAGTGCGCGGACCATGGTGAGCTGGCACAGCGAGACGCCCGGAAACGACAGAGGCGGGGAGGCCAGCGCCCAAGCGGACGCGCCGGAGGACGTCTCTATTTCGCCGTCGTCGGCCAAATCGCGTTCCAGAATCCGACTGATCGGATCGAAGGGTTCGGGGCGGACCAGCCGCAGTTCGTCCTCGATCGGCTCGACCAGTCGACCGGCCTCGTTCACCAGGTCGGTGATCTCGGGTTCGAGGCCGAAATCGAGCAGTAGTTCGGCGAGAGTGTCCAGCCAGCTCGCGCCTTGGCCACCGAAGGCCAGAGCGAAAGGCTCGCCCGCGACGAGACGTTCGACAAGCGATGAACCGAATGGTTCGACGGTCGAATCGAGTTGTCCGACACGGTCCGTGGCAGTGCCTCGCCTGCGCGACGCGTTTTCATCGATGGTCATGACAAACCTTTCACTACAGCGCGCATGCGGCCACTGACCTCGCCGACACAACGTGAACGTTCATGCCCAGTGCTGCTGGATGTGCGGGTTCATCGGCGTCGAAAGCCGAAGAGAATCCTCTCGTGCGAAACCCACCCCCGAGCATCGAACTCACACGTCCGGCACCTAAATGTGTCGGACGTCGGTTCTATTCATCAGAGCGCACGCGAAATGGTGCGATTGTTATCGGAATACGCGAAACCAGTAGTCACATATATTAATCACCACAACCGGACAGAAGAATCCGGATGCAAACCCACTCCCCGAGGCCGACTCCCGACGGGAGTAGTTCGACCGCAACCTCCGCGTACCACCGTGTACGCCGATGCGAGTGACGCTAGCATCCCACCTCGGGGGAGGGCAACGGTTGGTTCGAACTAGATGAACGTTCTTGTCCGCTAACGGGATTCGCGACTATGGCGAACGACGGGCGTTCATTCGATCGGTACGGTCGCGTCCCCCCTGAATACCATGGGTTTCCAGTTTGTGATATCGCGTGATTCCACGTTCTGCAACGGGTTCGGGGGCGTGATGTGAGCTGCTCCAGATGCCTACCGCAAGAGGTGTCGTCGAACCTTATGGTGCTTGCACGGCCCGTGGTCGCGGTGCTAGCGTCGATGGTTGTCGGCCGACTGAATATTCGATTGGATATCGAAGTCGCGCTTCGTTGAGTGGGTGCTGCAAAGTGGCTTTGTCGCGCTGGAAAAGCGTGAAATTCAGGGGTTGAATCTACCGGGACAATGTTGTGCCGGAGGCATGAAGAATCTGATATTGCCCTATGACATCTCGACGTCATTCCGGGGCCTGAGGGTGTCCGCGCGTCGGTATCGCGTGACGAATCGTTCTGTGTTCACTAACTGAGCTGATCCCAACGGGGGTATTTTCGGTGTTGCATAATTTCTTCGAACCGACGCTTGCGCACCTGCTGCGGTCTCGTAGGCGGACCAATCCGAACAAGCTGGCCTTCGCCTACCTGCCTGACGGCGAAAACATCTCCGATAGTTGGACTTACAGTGAGCTTGCCGCTCGTGCGGAAGCGGTTGCGGCGTGGCTGCATGACGAGGGTGCGCGCGGCGAGCGTGTGCTGATCCTGCATGAGAACCCGCTACATTTCATGGCTGCCCTCTTCGGTTGCGTCTACGCGGGCGCGGTCGCGGTGCCCGCGTATTCGCCCATCGGGAAGAAGCAGGTTTCGCGAATCGGCAAGATCGTCAACAATTCCGGCGCCACTATCGCGCTGACCTCCACGGAGTCCCTGGAGCAGACGCGGTCGGCGATCGAGACATTCGAACCGGCCCGCGGGCTGCGCTGGTGCGGAACCGATTCGCTGCCTGATCGCGAGGCCGCGGAGGCGGACGAGTTCGTTCCGGAACCGGATGACCTGGTACTCATCCAGTACACTTCCGGATCGACCAGCGACCCCAAGGGGGTGATGCTGACGCATGCGAACTTCATCCACAATCTGGAGAGCATCCGCGGCGCACTCGGATCACCCGGCGGTGACGAGGACCTGGTCGGTGTGTTCTGGCTTCCGCTGCACCATGACATGGGCTTGGTCGGCGCCGTTCTCACCACGATCTACGTCGCGGGTAGCGCCGAACTCATGTCGCCCGCGTCCTTCGTATTGCGGCCGGTCCGGTGGCTGGAACGAATCTCCGGGAAACGCAATGTCATTACGACCGCGCCGAATTTCGCGCACGAGTTGTGCGTGGAGTCCACCACGCCCGAGGAGCGTGCCGCACTCGACCTGAGCGGATGGCGGACAGCGCTGTGCGGTGCGGAATTCGTGCGTCTGGACACGATGGATCGCTTCGCCGAAGCCTTCGCGCCGTGCGGATTCCGTCCTGAGGCGGCGCAACCGGTCTACGGCCTCGCCGAAGGCACCCTCCTGGTGACCGGATCGCCCCGGGCCGACGGGCCGCTGGCCAAGTATCTGTCCCGCAGTGCACTGCACGAACGGCGGGTCGTCGAGGTCGAATCCGGTTCTGCGGGGGCCACGGTCCTGGTCGGTTGTGGCCGTGCGCAAAACGACACCGATGTCGTGATCGTCGACCCCGACACGTTCCGCCCGTGCGAGGAGGGGCGAGTCGGCGAGATATGGGTCACGAGTGGCGCGGTCGCGGAGGGCTATTGGCGACAGCCCGAGGCGACCGCCCATGCCTTCGGCGCGCAACTGGCGGAGGACACCGATCCGACGCGATCGCGGTATCTGCGCACCGGTGACCTCGGATTCTTCGCCGAGGGCGAATTGTTCATCGCGGGTCGGCTCAAGGATATGATCATCATCCGCGGTCGCAATCTCTACCCGGACGATGTGGAGGGCGTCGTCCAAGAGGTCGACCCGATTCTGCTCCGCGGCCGCGGTGCGGCCTTCGCTGTCGACGGCGATGCGGGCGAACAGTTGGTGCTCGTGCAGGAAGTCGTCCGAGATGTGCCGTCGGAGACGGATTTCGAGGTGGTTTGCGCGCGAATGGCCGCCGAGGTCACCGAGGAATACGACGTCGCGGTGCGATCGGTCATGCTGGTGCGCACCTACAGTCTGCCGAGTACGTCGAGCGGCAAGGTACAGCGGTTCGCCTGCCGAGAGCGATTCGAGAACGACGCACTGAAGACCGTGGCCACCTGGCATCGGCCGGGTACCGTTTCGGTCACGGCGGCGAGCTCCGAGGACGTCGAAGCGGCCGAACCACGACCGGAGGCCGGTGTCGCGGCTTCCGCGAAGTCCATCGAGGACTGGCTGGTCGAGCACCTGGCCGCTGAGTTGAAGGTGCCGCGCCACGATATCGATCCGCGCCAGACCTTCGCCTACTACGGCCTCGATTCGGTACACGCCGTCAAGCTGTCGGGTGCGCTGGGACGGCACCTCGGTATGGAATTGCGCCCCACCCTCGCCTACGAATATCCCTCGATCGTGGAGTTGGCCCAATTTCTGGCGATCGGAACCGGTGCGGCGGGGGCCGATGTGCCGGAGCAGATCGGCGAACAACAGGTCGCCGACGAGCCGATGGCGATCGTCGGCATCGGCTGCCGTTTCCCCGGTGCGAGTGGCCCGGCCGAATTCTGGAATCTGCTGCGTGATGGGATCGACGCGATCCGCGAAGTACCGGCGGACCGCTGGACCGGTGGCGATATCCGATGGGGTGGATTCCTCGACGATATTCGCGGGTTCGACGCCGAATTCTTCGGTATCTCCCCTCGCGAGGCCGAACAGATCGATCCGCAGCAGCGTCTGGTACTCGAGGTCGCCTGGGAGGCGCTCGCGGACGCGGGCCTGGTCGCCGCCGACCTGGCCGGTGAGCCGGTGGGGGTGTTCATGGGGATATCCACCAACGACTACGGCCGCATGTTCTACGGCATGGACGAGCGGATCGATGCCTACACCGGCACCGGCAATGCGATGAGTGTCGCGGCGAACCGGATCTCGTACTTCTTCGATTTCCGGGGCCCGAGCGTCGCCGTTGACACCGCGTGCTCCTCGTCGCTGGTGGCCCTCCACACCGCGTGCGCGTCGCTGCGGTCGGGGGAGAGCACGCTCGCGGTGGTCGGAGGTGTGAATCTCATCCTGTCGCCCGCGGTGGCGATCAATATGACCAAGGCCGGTGTCATGGCCGCCGACGGACGCTGCAAGACCTTCGATGCCGCCGCCGACGGTTACGTTCGCAGTGAGGGCGCGGGTGTCGTCGTGATCGAACCGCTGTCGCGGGCAATCGCCAACGGCCATTCGGTTTATGCCCTTGTGCGCGGCACCGCTGTGAACCAGGACGGTCACACCAATGGGATGATGGCCCCGAGTCGTCGGGCCCAAGAGGATGTACTGCGCCGGGCCTACGCGCGCGCCGGTATCGCGCCCGGCGATGTCGGGTATGTCGAGGCGCACGGTACCGGCACATTGCTCGGAGATGCCATCGAGGCGAATGCCCTTGCCACGGTGCTGTCGCCCGGGCGATCGGAGGGCGCGGCCTGCGCGGTCGGTTCGGTCAAGACCAATATCGGTCATCTGGAGGCGGCCGCGGGCATCGCGGGAGTCATCAAAGTGGCGTTGGCGCTGCGGCATGGGATGCTGCCACCGAGCCTGCACTATCGGGAACCCAACCCCAGCATCACTTTCGACGCCTCGGGTCTGCGGGTCGTCGATCGCCTCGAGCCATGGCCCTTGGGACCGGCGTTGGCGGGCGTGAGTTCCTTCGGTTTCGGCGGGACCAACGCACACGCCGTACTGTCCGGTGCCCCTGACGCATCGGTCGACCGTCGCGACGACGGCGGAGTCGATGCCGTCGAGGACACGCAAATGCCTGTGATCCTGCCGCTTTCGGCACACGGCGATGCCGCGCTGCGCGCACTGGCCGAGCGCTACGTGACTTTGCTGTCCGAGTCCGACGGGCCGAGCTTGACCGATCTGGTCTATTCGACGGCGGTGCGAGGCAGCCACCACGACGACCGGCTCGCAGTCGTGGCGCGGACGAAAAAGGAAGCGGCCGAGAATCTCTCGGCGTATCTGAGCGGTGAGTCCAGGCTGGGCACGGCATCCGGCCGGGCACGGTCGGGGCGGCAGCCGAAGCTCGTGTTCGTCTTCTCCGGACAGGGTTCGCAGTGGCTGGGCATGGGACGCGATTTCTTCGCCCATGAGCCGGTGTTCCGCGGCGCGCTGGTGGCCTGTGATCGGGAGATTCGGGGTATCACCGGTTGGTCGGTGATCGATGAGCTACATGCGAGTGAAGAGCGGTCCCGCTTGGCAGATGTGGACGTGGTGCAGCCGGTGCTGTTCGCAGTCCAGGTGGCTTCTGCCGCGCTGTGGCAGTCGCTGGGAATCGTGCCGAGTGCGGTCATCGGACACAGCATGGGCGAGGTCGCGGCGGCGCACGTCGCGGGCGTACTCGGCTTGGCCGATGCAGCCAAGGTGATCTGTCACCGGGCGCGCCTGCTGCGGCGGGTGGCGGGCGCGGGCGCCATGCTGCTGGTCGAGCTGTCGCCGGAACAGGTGGCGCCGCGCATCGCGGATTACCGAGACAGTATCGGCGTCGCCGCGCGCAACAGCCCGCGTTCGACGGTGCTGTCGGGTGATCCGGCGTCACTGGCCAGGGTGGTCGAGACGCTGGAACGCGATGCCGTCTTCTGCCGCTGGGTCAAGGTCGATGTCGCCTCGCACGGGCCGCAGATGGACCCGCTGCGCCCGGAACTGGTGGCCGACCTGGCCGGCATCACGCCCGGACCCGGATCCGTGCCGGTGTATTCGACGGTGACCGGGACGCGCATGCCGGGAACGGATCTCGACGCCGAGTACTGGGGTGCCAACCTGCGTCAGACGGTGCTGTTCGGCAGCACCATCGAAACGATCGCGGCCGACGGATATGACGCCTTCCTGGAGGTCAGTCCGCATTCGGTTCTGGGCGGATCCATTGCCGAGGTACTGGCCGCCGCAGGTCGCGACGGCGAGATCCCGGTACTCGCGACAGGATCGCGCGATGGTGACGACCGGGCGATCCTGCTCACCGCCATCGCCGCGCTCTACTGCGTGGGTTATCCGGTGCAGTGGCCCTCGGTCCTGCCAGAGGGCGGCGCACTGGTCCGTACGCCCCGGTATCCGTGGCAGCGCGAGACGTATTGGATCGAGGCACCCGATTCACCGAGGGCTCTCGCCGCAGATGGGCGGATGCTCGCGCGCGTCGAGTCCTCGATCCACGCGGGCACCTCATTCTGGCAGCTGGATCTCTCCCTGGAGTCGATGCCCGTCCTGGGTGATCATCGAGTCCACGCGACACCGACCGCGCCCGCCGCTCTGTACGCGGCGATCGCCGGGGTGGCCGCCGAGCACCGATTCGGTGACCGGGTCTACGAGTTGGTCGATGTCGACTTCGAGAATCCGCTGCGGCTCGACGAGAACGCGGTCAGCCGTGTCCAGCTCGCGCTGGTCGAAGGCGCTTCTGACGCCGCCTCGTTCCGTATTCTGACGGCCACCGGAGCGGCGCAGACCTGGGAACAGCTCGCCCGCGGCACGGTGCGACCCTCGGTCGACACCACCCGGCCCGAACGGGTCGAGCTGCCGACCGAGTCGAACGGCCGGCGAGCAGATCTGCCCGGCACCGAGTTCTACGAGGCGCTCGCCGAGGTCGGCCTCGAGTACGGGCCCGCGTTTCAGCGCATCACCCGGATCTGGCGTGGCGATACCGTGGCCTTCGCGCGATTCGCCACCGAATCGATCGTCGGTACCGGATCGGAAACGGCTGCCTTGTCCGGCGCCACGGTGCAGCTCGACGCGGCCTTCCAACTGCTCGCCGCCACGATAGCGGGGGCGCGCGACAGTGACACCGAGTTGTTCCTCCCCGTCGGGCTCGGCAGTCTGCGGATCTACGGCGACATCACCACCGCGGGATGGTGCAGGATGACCGGCCGATTCGACGATGGCGACTCCGAGACCCTCGAAGGCGATTTCCAGTTGCTGGCCGAGGACGGTGGAGTCCTCGCGGAGGGCATCGGACTCCGGGTCCGCCGCCTGGACCTCGCAGGCGCGGCCGATGCAGCGGGTGCGGAGCATTGGCACCACGAATTGTCCTGGCGGCCCACACAACTGAATGCGGTCGAACCCAAGGCGTCGGGGCTATGGCTGCTGATCGGCGAGGGACCTGCGGTACACCAACTGCGAACTCGGCTCGAGGCGGCGGGACGAGCGGCCCGAATCATCGGCGACGAAATGGAATTCGACACCGATATGCCGATCGCGGCGGTTGTACACTTGCGGTCGCTCGACGGCGCCACCGAGCGGGGACCCTCCGACGCGGTCGACGGAGCCATCGAATTCCTCCGCTTGGCACAGGCGTTGGGTCGCGTCGACTGGCGCGGGCAGCCGCCGCGACTGTTCGTGGTGACCGGGGGAGCGCAGGCGGCTGCCGCCGATGCCACATTCGCGGGTGGGTCGTTGTCGAAGGGCATCGATGGCTTGGCAGGTGACCTGCCTGTGGGCGCCATCGGGGCGCCGCTCTGGGGTATGGCACGGACGGTCGAACACGAATCGCCCGAATTCCGTTGCACGAGAATTGATCTCTCCGCGGAACCGACTGGCGCCGAGGTCGATGCGCTGTCCCGGGAACTGCTGGCGGACGATGCCGAGACAGAGATCGTCATCCGCGACGAGGCTCGCTTCGTCGGGCGCATCGAACGCACCCCGGCGCCGCGCCCGGTGGCCGCCCTCGCACAGCCCGGTGATGCATACGCCCTGACCCAGCCGACTCCCGGATTGCTCGACGGCCTGCAACTGCGCAGGACCGAGCGGGTCGCGCCGGGTGAAGGAGAGATCGAACTCCAGGTCACGGCGGCTGGACTCAACTTCTACGACGTCGTCGGCGCGATGGGAATCGTGCCCACCATCGGCGGTGACCGGACACTGCTCGGCGGAGAATGCGTCGGCACGGTGGTCGCTGTCGGATCCGGGGTGGAGGGTATCGCGCCGGGTGACCGCGTAGCCGCCATCGCGACCCCCGCATTCGGCGCCTACGTCACGACATCGGCGAAGCTCGCGGTGCCGGTGCCCGCGGCACTCGAACCTCTCGAGGCGGCAACGGTTCCGATCGTCTTCGCCACTGCCTACCATGCGTTGCACGGGCTGGCCAGGCTGCGCGCGGGCGAGCGTGTCCTCATCCATTCGGCCACCGGCGGCGTCGGACTCGCGGCTATCCAGCTCGCCCGGCGAATCGGAGCCGAGATCTATGCCACAGCGGGCAGTGTCGAGAAGCGCGAGTATCTGCGTGGGCTGGGCATCGAACACGTCATGGACTCGCGGACGTTGGCCTTTGCCGACGAGATCCGCGAACTCACCGGTGGTGAGGGTGTCGACGTCGTCTTGAATTCCCTTGCCGGGGACGCGATACCCCGCAGCATCGAGGTGCTGCGGCCGTTCGGGCGATTCGTCGAGATCGGCAAGCGCGACATCTACGAGCGTCGTACCCTCGACCTGTTCCTGCTGCGCCAGAACATCTCACACTTCACCCTGGATATCGCGGGAATGTCGGCACAGCGTCCCGGTGAGGTCGGCGAGATCCTCACCGAGGTGATGGGGCTGTTCGACGCGGGCGAGCTGCGTGCCCTTCCGGTCACGGCCTTTCCGATCGGGGAGGCGGAGGCGGCCTTCCGGCATATGGCCCAGGCCCGTCATATCGGCAAGATCGTGTTGACCACCGACACCGATCGGGCGCCGGAGATCGTGGTGGAGACACCGCACCTGCGAGAAGACGGGACCTATCTGGTCACCGGTGGTCTCGGTGGTCTCGGTATCGAGGTCGCCGGGTGGTTGGTCCGCCGTGGCGCGCGTCACCTGATCCTCGCCGGTCGCAGCGCTCCTGGCGACCGTGCGCGTGAGGCGATCGAGGCACTCGAAGCGTCCGGCGTCCGGGTCGAGGTGAGTCGCACCGATGTGGGCTCGGCATCCGAGGTCGCGGAGATGATCGCCACCGCAGAGCTGACCATGCCGCCGCTGCGCGGCATCGTGCACGCGGCGGGCACCCTTGCGGACGCGGTACTCGACCGTCTCGACGAGTCGAGCATGCACCGGGTCATGACGCCGAAGGTGCTGGGCGCATGGCATCTGCACACCGCGACCGTGCGGGCGCCACTGGACTTCATGGTGTACTTCTCGTCCGCGGCAGGTGTGCTCGGTTCACCGGGCCAGGCCAACTACGCCGGGGCGAACGCGTTCCTGGACGCGCTTGCCCGATACCGCCGCGATATCGGATTGCCCGCCACCAGTATCGCGTGGGGTCCGTGGAGCGAGGTCGGTCTGGCCAGTCGTGAGGACCGCACCTCCCACGTCACGAGCCTCGGCCTCGGCGCCATCACCCCGGAGGTCGGCCTCGCGATCCTGGATCGCATCGTGGTCGCCGATCCGGTGGAGGCGGTGGTCGTCCCTGTCCAGGGCGCCGCGTGGCGGCAGATGCTCGCGGGCACCGCCGTGAGACCCCGATTCGCCGACCTGCTGCCCACCGAACACGGCGCCGCCCACGGAGCGGTGACCAGCGTGATCGGGGAGGCACTGCGAACCCGCCCGGTCGCCGAACACCGGAACTTGCTGGAGACCTACCTCGCCGGTGAGGTCGCCCGCCGACTCGGTATGGACGTCGACGCACTCGACAGGGACCGCCCCCTGCGCTACATGGGGCTCGACTCACTGGGCGCGATCGAACTCAGGACCCGCATCGAACGCGACCTGCCGGTGACCATCCCGGTGATCCGATTGCTGGAAGGACCGAGTGTCGCTGAGTTCGCGGCGTGGCTCATCACTCAACTCGACAACGAATCGGCACGGGCTGCGGCCGATTCGAACGGTCACGCGATCTCGGCGACCGAGGTCGCCGCGGAACGGACGGCCACCGAACTGCTCGATGGACTCGATGACCTGTCGGACGAATCCGTCGATGAACTGCTGGCCGAATTGCTTGCCGCAGAAGGAGAAGCATCGTGAAGACCGAGCGACCCGACCTTGCCGCACTGACCTCCCAAGAGAAACGCGCACTACTGGAGCGGCTGGTGCGCGAACGCGCCGAACGAGCCGCCGAGCGTGAACTCTCACCGGGCGAACGCGGTCTGTGGTTCCACTACCGGCTGGCCCCGGACAGTGCCTCCTACAACATCCTCTACGCCGGAACGGTGCGCGGTCCGTTGGATCTCGCGCGACTCGAATCAGCACTGGCGGCGCTGGTCGCGCGACACGAAGTGCTCGGATCGACCTTCCGCGAATCGGATGGCGTGCCGGTGGCGGTCTCGCATCCGAACGCGGTCGTTCCGCTGCACACGGTCGACGGCACCACCTGGCATTCGAACAAGCTCCAGACCTGGCTCGATACAGCTCTCGACAAGCCCATCGATCTCGTCAACGGCCCCGTACTCCAAGCCACCGTCATTCGCAGGTCCGACGACGAGCACGTCATCGCGCTGGCCATGGCGCATATCGTGATCGACTTCTGGTCTCTCGACCTGCTGCTCACCGAACTGTCGGCCCTCTACGAGGACCCGGCGGCGCGGCTGCCCGCGATTCCGCACCGCTTCGGCGACTATGTGCGCTGGCAGACCCGCCTGCTCGGCAGCGAGCGAGGCGAAACCCTGTGGAACTACTGGAAACAACAGCTCGCGGGCGATCTGCCGCAGTTGGAGTTGCCCGGTAAACGTCCGCGTCCGGCGATCCAGACATTCAACGGAGCGACCCACCGATTCGACGTGGACGCGGATCTGACCGCGGCACTGCGCGAACTGGCCCGGGATGAGGGCGTCACCACACAGGTCGCGGTGCTGTCGGCCTTCTTCGCCGTGCTGCACCGGTATTCCGGGCTCGACGACATCCTCGTCGGATCACCGATCGCGGGTCGCGGTATGCCCGGATCGGAGGGCATCATCGGCTACTTCGTGAACTCGGTGGTGCTGCGCGCCGAACTCGCGGACAATCCGACCTATCGCGCGCTCATGCAGCGCAGCCGCCGCACCGTCCTCGACGCGATCGAGCATCAGGACTTTCCGTTCGCCCTGCTCGCCGAACGTCTGCAACCTGTGCGTGATCCCGCTTTCCCGCCGGTCTTCCAGGTGTTCTTCGCGTGGGAGACTTCGCGCCTGTCGGTCAGTTCCGCCACGTCGGACTCGCGACCGGACGGGCTCGCTTTCGAATCGGCCACCCTGGCCCAGGGCGGGGCGCCGGTCGACCTCATGCTCATCGTCGCCGAACGCGAGCACATCCTGTCGGCGGTCCTCCAGTACAACAGCGATCTGTTCGACGCGGATACGATCGCCGGATTCGCCCAGGGCCTTATCACCTTCATGACGCACGCCGTCGTGTCGCCCGCCGCGCAGGTCGGCCGGATTCCGCTGCTGACCGAGCGGGAGATCCGCGAACGCGCCAGGTGGAACGACACCCGGGTGGATGCCTTCACCGGACATCGGCTCTACGATCTCGTACTCGCCCAGATGAGGCGCACTCCCGAGGCGACGGCGGTGACCTACCGTGGCAACCATCTGAGTTACGGCGAATTGCACCGGCGCGTGGACGATCTCGCCGCCCGGCTGCACGCGGCGGGAGCGCGGCCCGGCGGCGTGGTCGGGATCGCGATCGAGCGGTCGGAGTGGACCATCGTCAGCGCGGTGGCCGTGCTGGCGGCGGGATGTGCCTTCCTGCCCGTCGACCCGAAACACCCGCGCGAGCGGTTGCAGTCCATCAACGGGGACGCGACGCCCGTGGTGTGGATCACCGAGAGCGGGCTGCGCGACAGACTGCCCGACGAGGTGCCGGTGTTGTGCCTGGATCGTCCGCACGCGACGGTAGAGGGACCGGTCATCTCCGGCGCGGATCGGGTCGGACCCGATGACATCGCCTACGTCATATTCACCTCGGGTACCACCGGTGCGCCCAAGGGCGCCCGCAACACCCATCGCGGTATCTGCAACCGACTGCTGTGGATGCAGGACGCCTACCGGCTGACCGCCGCGGATACGGTGCTGCACAAGACACCGGCGAACTTCGACGTATCGGTGTGGGAGATCTTCTGGCCGCTGGTGGCCGGAGCCCGTGTCGTGGTCGCGGAGCCCGAACGCCATCGCGACAGCGGCTATCTGGTCGAGACCATCGTCGACCAAGAGGTCACGGTCGCCCATTTCGTGCCGTCAATGTTGCGTGCGTTCCTCGCCGATCCGGCCGCGGGCCGTTGCACCGGACTGCGCGAAGTCATCACCAGCGGTGAGGCATTGGCCGCCGATCTGCGGGACATCCTCTTCGCGACCCTGCCCGCGAATCTGCACAACCTCTACGGGCCGACCGAGGCCGCGATCGACGTGACCTTCTTCGATTGCGCACGCGGCGATCGCGATCCGGTCATACCGATCGGGAAGCCGATCGCCAATACCCAGATCCACCTGCTCGACCGGGACATGAATCCCGTGCCGGTCGGAGTGATCGGTGAGCTCTACATCGGCGGCATCAATGTCGCCGAGGGTTATGCCAATCGACCGGAGTTGACCGCCGAGCGGTTCGTGACGGGCCCGCACCCCGGTGGTGATCCGGCCTACCCGAGTGGTCCGCTGTATCGCACGGGCGACCGGGCGCGGTATCGGCCGGACGGGAATATCGAATACCTGGGTCGTGGCGACAACCAGGTCAAGATCCGCGGTGTCCGTATCGAACTCGGCGAAGTGGAGGGCGCGCTGGCCGCGAGTCCCGCGGTGCGAGAGGCCGCGGTCGTCGTGCGCGACGGTGATACCGATACGCTCCGCCTGGTCGCCTATGTGGTGGCGGTGGATCCGTCGGCGCCGCCGAGCACCGCCGATCTGCGAGAGTTCCTGCGTGACAGCCTGCCCGACGCGATGCTGCCCGCTCAATTCGTGGTCCTCGACGGCATTCCGACCACCCCCACCGGCAAACGGGACGATAGGGCACTGCCCGAACCGGATTCCGCCCGGCCCGATATCTCGGCCGATTATGTCGCGCCGCGCACCGATACCGAACGGGCCATCGCCGGTCTGTGGCAGCAGGTGCTCGGTCTGGACACCGTCGGAGTCTTCGACGACTTCTTCGAACTGGGCGGCGCCTCGACGCAGACCATGTCGATATGCGCCGCGGCGCGCGATATCGGCCTCTCGCTCACCCCGGAGGTCGTCTTTCGGCACCGGACCGTGGCGGGTATCGCCGCGTCCATCGTGCCGGGGGAGACGCCCCTCGCCGACGCACCGATCGAACAGGTGGCGACGTCCGCGCCTACCGTAGCTTCCTCCGCACCCGTGCGCGAACCGGTGGTCACAACCGGAACCACTGTCATCGAGAGCATCGGGGTGTACCTGCCGGACACCGTGGTGCCGACCGCCGACGTGCTCACCGGATGCGATCGACCGGTCGAACTGCCACTCGAACAGCTCACCGGCATCAAGAATCGCCGGATCGCGGGGCAAGAGGAATTCACCCTCGACCTCGCCCGCAAGGCCGCGGAGAACTGCCTGGCCAAATCCGGCCACGATGCCGCCTCCATCGATCTGCTGATCTGCACCAATATCTCCAAGGTCGAAGGTCCCGACAATCGCCTGGTCTTCGAGCCCAGCACCTCCAGCCAGCTGCGCGCGCTGCTCGGTATGACCGACGCGCTGAGCTTCGATCTATCCAATGCCTGCGCGGGCATGTTCACCGGTATCACGGTCGCCGACGCCTTCCTCGCCACGAATCTCGTGCGCACCGCCATGGTCGTCAGCGGCGAATACATCTCGCACATCATCGACACCGCCCAGCGTGAGATCACCGACTTCCTCGACGACCGCCTGGCCTGTCTGACCGTCGGTGACGCGGGGGCGGCCATCATCCTCGAACGCGATCCCACCGGCAGGGCGGGATTCCACGATCTGCGATTGCGCAGCCTCAGTCGGTACAGTGATCTGTGCATCGGCAAGGCGACCGATCAGCCGCACGGGGGCGCGATCATGCGTACCAAGGCGGTCGAGCAGACCGCGGTCGCGGTGCGCAAGTCGGTGCCGTTCGCTACGCAGATGCTCGAACGTTACGGATGGCAGCCGGAGACGGTCGACCACATTCTCATGCACCAGACCTCGCAAGCATCGATCAACGACGCCGTCGCCACGATCAACCGCACGTTCGGCCGGACCGTCTCGACCCCCGACAACACCGTGTCGAATCTGGAACAGCGCGGAAATACCGCGTCCACGACGCATTTCGTGGCGATCAACGATCTGGTCGAGCAGGACCGCCTGCGTCCCGGGGACCGGATGCTGTTCGGCGTCACCGGTTCCGGGCAGACCATCGGCGCGGCCCTGTACACCTTCGACGATCTGCCCGATCGCCTGCGCAATGGCCGGCCCGCCGTGTCACGTCCGAACGGCAACGGCAACGGCAACGGCTCGGAGTCCGAGTACGGCCGACGGTCCGACCGCAAGCCGACGGTGCGCGTCGATGCCGTGGCCGTGGCCGTGCCGACCGGTGAGGAGAAGGCACTCGATCTCGCCGTCCGCGCGGCGGGCGCCTGCATCGATGAATCCTCGATCCCGCGCGAGGACATCGGACTCGTTCTGTACGCGGGCGTTTTCCGCGATGACTGCATCGTCGAACCCGCCATGGCGGCCTTCGTCGCCGACGAGTTGAAGATCAACGACGATCCGGCGCAGCCGTTCGACCACGGAACCTTCGTTTTCGACGTCCGTGACGGCAATGTCGGGTTCCTCAAGGCATGCCATATCGCGGCGACCGGCATCGACGCGGGTAAGGCGCGGTCGGCGCTTGTGGTCGCCGCCGAGGCCGATCCGGAGCACCCGAGCCGCGCCGCCGAGTTGCGCGGGGTACGCCACACCGGTTCGGCGGTGCTGCTGAGCGCCGCACAGGACGGTGTCGGTTTCGGCGGCTTCCATTTCGCGGCTTTCCCCGCGTACTTGGACGCCGTCACCTCGTTCGCGGGCGGCGGCAATGGAAATCACATCGAGTTCGACCAACGACCGGATATCGAGGACATCTACCTGGGATTCATCCCGGAGGTGGTTGCCGAATTGTTGAAATCCGAGTCGCTCGCGCTCTCGGATATGAAAGTTATACTCGCGCCGCAGATATCCACCGAATTCCTCGGCAATCTCGCCGAGCGAATCGGCGTGGCGGGTGAGCAGATAATCGACGTCACCGACGGCGGACCCGATCTGTACACCTCGTCGTTGCCTGCGGCGTTGCGGTACTGCCGCGAAGGGGGACGCGTCACCAGCGGGGATATCGGTCTGGTGATCACGGTCGGTGCGGGGGTTCAGATCGGCTGCGCCATTTACCACTTCTGACATCGTGCCTTCGATCCGGCCCGATATCACCAATAGAAAGTAGTCGGATGAATACCCCGGACCACCACATCATCATCATCGGCGCCGGTTTCGGCGGGCTCGGAGCCGCAATAGCATTGCACCAAGCGGGCATCGAGGGATTCACCATCCTGGAACGGGCGGGTGATATCGGCGGCACTTGGCGCGACAACCGGTATCCGGATGTCGCGACCGACGTTCCCGGCATGAGTTACCAGTTCTCGTATGAGAAGAATCCGAACTGGACGAGGATCTTTCCCAAGGGCGCGGAGATCATCCAGTACATCAACCACTGCGCGGACAAATACCAGCTCAGGCAGCACATTCGGCTGAATATCGAGGTGATGAGCCGCACCTGGGACGCGGATACCCACAGCTGGCGCCTCGATCTGTCCGACGGCACCACCATTACGGCCCGGTACGTTATCGCGGCTCTCGGACAGTTCGTGGAGCACAAGGCGCCGGATATCAAGGGGCTGAACACCTTCACCGGGAAACTGATGCCGACCCAGGAATGGGACGACGACTACGACCTCACCGGCAAGCGCATCGGTGTCATCGGCACCGGCGCGACGGCGGTCCAGATGATCCCGCAGGTCGCGAAGGTGGCGGGCAGACTGCACGTATTCCAGCGCCGGGCCATCTGGGTCTTCCCGAAGGCGGAGTACATCATTCCGCAGTTCTGGCGTACCGCGCTGGTCCGGGTGCCCGGAATGTTGCCGTTGCTGTACCGGACGGTGTCCACACTGCTCGGGCTCGGCATCTACGGCCTGACCGTCAAGGGCGCCAAACATCCGTGGCTGTCCACGATCCCTATGCGTGTCGGCAAGGCGTATCTGCGTCTGCAGGTCCGCGATGCCGAACTGCGCAAGAAGCTGACCCCGGATTACGCGTTCGGCTGCAAACGGCCCAGCGTCTCCAACACCTACTACCGCACGTACACCAAGTCACACGTGGAGCTGGTGACCGACGGCATTGCCGAGATCACGCCGACCGGGGTGCGAACCGTCGACGGTCGTGAACGCGAACTCGACGTCCTCATCCTCGCCACCGGATTCCAGCTCTCGACTACGCCGGACGTGTACCGAAAGCGACCGGTCGTAGGGGTGGACGGCTTCGATCTGGCCGACTTCTACCAGAACAATCCGCTGCGCGCCTACGAGGGCGTCTGCTTGCCCGAATTGCCGAACGCCTTCTCGATCTTCGGTCCGTATTCGTGGTGCGGCGGGTCCTGGCACGAGATGGTCGAGACGCAGTCGCGCATCATCGTGCGCGTGCTCACCGAGGCCGCGCGCCGCGGCGCGACCTCCGTCGCGGTCACTCCGGAGGCCAACGACCGCTTCTTCCAGTTCATCCGGTCGCAATCGCACGACACCTTGATCCGGTCCTCGATGTGCGCCACCTCCAATACCTTCTACCTGGATCACCACGGCGACTCCTCGCTGATCCGCCCGACCTCGGCGGCGCAAGCCAAACGTGCCTCGGAGACCTTCTCCCTCGGCGACTTCGCCTTCACGACAATGACTTCGGAGTCCCGATGAAACAATGGGCACGGTTCGTGGCGACCCGGCCGCGGCTGGTAATCGCCGTCTCGGTCGTGGTCGTGCTGCTCGGGGGACTCTGGGGCGCGGGCGTCATGGACAAGCTGAATCTGGCCGGCTACGACGATCCGGACAGTACCTCCGCGCAGGCGGAGCGGCTGATCGACGGGGCCTTCGGCCGCCAGACCCCGGATATCGTGGTCATCTACACGGCTCCCGCGGGCAAGACACTCGACGATATCGGGCCGCAGGTCCGAGCCAGGCTCGACGAACTGCCCGCCGATCGGCTGGCAGAACCGGTCGAGTCGTACTGGACGGCGGGGGGCACCCGTCGCTTGGCCCTGGTCTCGACCGATCACACCAAGGCGCTGGCAGCCGTGACCCTGGCGGGCAGTCCGAGCGAACGCCTGTCGGACTACGCCGACCTGGCCGAGGCGCTCACCCCGCCCGGCATAGAGACCCAGTTCTCCGGGCTCAGCGCACTCACCGACGCCTACAACGAGAAATCCAAGGAAGGCGTGATCATCGCCGAGTCGGTGGCGATCCCGCTCATGCTCATTCTGCTCGTGGTGATCTTCGGCGGTGTCGTCGCGGCATCGGTGCCGGTGGTCGTCGGCGGCCTGGCGATCGTCGGATCGCTGGGCGCGCTGCGGGTGGTGAGTCTGTTCACCGACGTCAGCGCGTTCGCGCTCAATACCGCCTCCATCATCGGACTCGGTCTGGCGATCGACTACGGCCTGTTCATCGTCAGCAGGTTCCGGGAAGAGCTCGAGGAGGAAGGGCGTACACCCGTGGAAGCGGCGCAGCAGGCCGTGCTGACCGCGGGGCGGACGATCGCGTTCTCGGGACTGTTGCTGGTATGCGCCTTCGCCGGAACCATGGTGTTTCCGATCTCGATGCTCCGGTCGTTGGGTTACGGGGCGATGGCGGCGATCGCCATTGCGGCCGTGCTGTCGTTGACCGCGGTTCCCGCCGCCCTGGCGATCCTCGGTCCCCGGATCAACGCGCTGCCCTGGCGGCGTGGCGCGGTCCAACGCGGTGAGGAGCGCGCTCGTAGGATCTGGAGCGACCTCGCCACCCGCGTGATGCGTCGCCCGATCGCCGTCACAGCGGTGATCGTGCTGGCCCTGCTCGCGCTGAGCGCACCGTTGCTCGGCCTGCGAATGGGCGGTATCAATCCCAATATCCTGCCCGCCGACGATCCGGTCCGCGTGGCCCAGGCAACGATGTCCGCGCAGTTCCCCAACGCGACCGACGGTGCGTCGCTGCTGATTCGCGGGCAGAACGGGGCGGCGCCTTCCTCGGACGCGGTCGCCCGGGTCGTCTCGGCGGCGCAGAACACCGACGGCGTGCGACTGGTCGTCCGGCTCGGCGAGCACGAGGACATGGTGCTCGTGCGCGCATTGTTGACCGCGCCCGATTTCTCGGCGGGCTCGGAGGAGACCGTGCGTTCGCTCGAGGACATCCCGAGCCCTGACGGGACGACCGTGCTGGTCGGGGGGATGAATGCGCTGCGGGCCGACAGTTACGACGCCATCCTGGACGCGATACCGACGGCGTTGGCCGTCGTGGTGATCGCGATTCTGCTGGTCATGCTGATCGGTTTCCGATCGGTGGTGCTGCCGATCAAGGCGGTGATCATGGCTGCGTTGAGTCTCGCGGCCACCTTCGGCGTGCTGACGTGGATTTTCGTCGACGGGCACGGTGCCGGATTGTTCGGCGCGGAAGCCGGTCCACTGCCGCTGCCCGCCCTGGTGGTCGTTGTCGTCGCCGTGTTCGGCCTGTCCACCGACTACGAGGTGTTCCTGATGTCGCGAATGGTCGAGGCCCGCGAGGAGGGTGCGGATACCGAAGAGGCGGTGCGCGTGGGTGTTTCGCGTACAGGGCGGGTGATCACGACGGCGGCGTCGCTGTTCGTGATCGTCACCGGCGCGGCGGCGCTCTCGGACGTGACACTGGTGAAGGTCGCCGCACTGGGTATGGCGATCGCGATCCTGATCGACGCCACGGTGGTGCGGATGTTCCTGGTGCCCGCGATCGTGAAGCTGATGGGCGCGGCCAATTGGTGGACACCGTTCCGCCGGTCGCCCACGCGTTCGCCGGCGGTCGATTCCGTTCCGGTAGAAGGTGGTTCCGGTGAAATCCGGGGCGAGTCCGATCTGATCTCGCCGGAAGTGAGCGGGTAGGGCCAGACGGCTATTCGGCAGCCACCGAGTTGGTTGCAACCGTGTGAGCGGGTTGGTACCCTAACGTCACCAAGCTCTTGTAATCATTGCAAGAACTCCGCGGAGGGAAAACCATGTCGATTGGAGCCGGCGCAGTGTCCGCACGATCGTTGAACCCTTTCCAGCAAATGCCGTATTCGTCACTGCCCGAGCGGCCGTCGCAACCGCATCCCTACTACTCCTCGACACCGCACGAGTTGGAGATGGATTCGGCATCACTGGGGAAAATTCGGATTCACTATCGGGAGTACGGGGACGGTCCGCCCCTATTACTCATCCACGGTCTGATGACGAGCAGCTACTCGTGGCGCTACATCCTCGAGGGCCTGGGTGCGCACTATCAGCTGATCATCCCCGACCTGCCGGGCGCTGGGCGCAGCGGCAATCCGACGGTGCGCTTCTCGGCGGCATCGATGTCCGCCTGGATCGGCGAATTCCAGGCGGCGCTCGGTGTGCAGGGCTGCGCCGCCGTCGGGAACTCGCTCGGCGGATACTTGTGTATGCGCCACGCGCTCGCCGATTCCAGTGCGTTCTCGCGACTGGTCAACATCCATGCGCTGGCCTTCGCTCAGCGGCGCTTCCATGCCATGCACGCGGCGCTCTCGCTACCGGGTGCGCCGGAGATATTCGGCTGGTGGCTGCGCCGTGACACCACACGGTGGGCGCACTGGATCGTGCACTACTACAACGAGACGCTGAAGTCGGTGGAAGAGGCGCGGGAATACGGCGATGCCCTCGCTACGTCCGAGGGCACGAATGCCTTCGTCGGATATCTGCGCGATGTCATGGCGCCGCGCGATTTCGCCGACTTCACTACGACCCTCGAACGCCGCAAGGCCGCGGGGCAGTCCTTTCCGATGCCGCTGCAACTGATCTACGCCGATCGTGATCCCATGGTGCCGCCCGCCACCGGCGACAAATTGGCGGAACTCATTCCCGACGCGCAATTCCACCGGGTTAAGAAGTCTTCCCATTTCACACATGTGGACAGTCCGGCTGAAGTGACCGCGCTGATCCTGGACTTCCTGCAGGAAAGCCCTTCCGAAGAGCCGGAACTCGCACCGTGACAGTCCTATTCGTGAGGACCCGATGACCGCCCCGGCGCACTATCGCGGCCTCACCGATCTTGTCGGGGCACTGGCCCGCGGCGAGGTCACCTCCCGTGACACGGTCATCGAGACGTTGAATCGGATCGAGGCGAGCGCATCGAGTCTCAATGCGTTCCGAGTTGTCCGTGGGGAATCGGCCGTGGTCGAGGCCGAGAAGGCGGATTGGCGGATCGCGGCGGGTGTGCGGCTGCCGCTGCTCGGTGTGCCGATCGCGGTGAAGGACGACAGCGATGTGACCGGGATGTCCACCTCGTTCGGCTGTGGTGGCGATTTCCCGCCGAAGAAGGCCGATTCCGAGGTGGTGCGTCGACTCCGCACGGCGGGAGCCGTTATCGTCGGCAAGACGAATATGCCAGAACTCGGACAGTGGCCGTTCACCGATGCCCCGGCGTTCGGGTACACCCGCAATCCGTGGAACGGTGAACACACGCCGGGTGGATCCTCCGGGGGAAGTGCGGCGGCGGTGGCCGCGGGGTTGGTGCCCGCCGCTCTCGGATCCGACGGCGGCGGATCGATTCGCATTCCGGCCGCGTGGACGAATCTGGTCGGCATCAAACCGCAACGGGGTCGCGTCTCGCCGTGGCCGTACATCGAACCCTTCCACGGTCTGACGGTCATCGGTCCGCTGGCACGTACGGTGGCCGACGCGGCACTGCTTCTCGACGTGGTGTCCGGCTCGCCCGAATCGGATACGCATGCGGCGGCGCACGAACCTGTTTCGGATGCGGTCGGCACCGACCCGGGCCGGTTGCGGATCGCGCTCGCCCTGAGCCCCCCGATCACCACGACAGGTGCGCGACTGCACCCGGACGTGCGCGCGGGAGTGCTGCGGATAGCGTCTTGCCTGCGCGTCCTCGGTCACGAGGTCATCGCCCGCGACCTCGACTACGGACTCGTGCTCAGCCTTTCCGTCCTCTCGCGACTCAGCGCCGGCGTCGCCGAGCAGTTCCGCGCCCTGCCCGGCGCCCGCGTCGAAGCGCGAACGCGGGCCAAGGTCCGCCACGGCAGACTGCTCTCGGGTCCCGTCCTGCGGGCGGCTCGCGCCGCGGAATCGTTGCTGCACAAGCAGATCGGGGACGTATTCGGCGAATTCGATGTGGTGCTGGCACCCACCACGTCGACCCCTCCACCTCCGGTTCACGCGATGGACGGACTCGGCAGCATGGCGACCGAGCGGATGATCATACGAACGTGTCCGTACACCTTTCCGTGGAATGCTCTCGGTTGGCCGAGTGTGAATATCCCCGCCGGATTCACCGACGAGGGGCTGCCCGTGGGTGCGCAACTCATGGGCCCGGCGGAGTCGGAACGCCTGCTGGTCGCGGTCGCGGCCCAACTGGAGGCCGAACTCCACTGGGACCATCACTATCCCGAACCCTGGTGGGGGCGGTGACATCCGACAGTGTGTCGGAGCGCACCGTGCCCTACGGGCCCGGCTTCGGTTCGGTGGGAGCTTCGGGAAGGTCGTTGGTGATGAGGAGGTCGCGGATGCGCTCGTCGATCTTGCGGCGCGCGCGGTACGCGGAACTCGCGTCGGTGTGGAAGAGGCCGGGGAACTGGCTGCTGTAGGCGATGAAGAGCTTCCGATGCGGAATCCAGGCCACCTCGCTGCGGGAGTGGGTGGTGTCGAAATCGTGTGGCACGGCTGATCTCCGTTCGTGGGTGCTGGCCGGCGCGCGTCGGGGGAGGGCGTGGGTCGCGGTGCGGTTTCGACGTGCGCCTATGGAATGCGGGCATACGTCGATCCAACGAGCCGTGCGGCGCGCCGAGCCGTGCCGCCGCACTGCGCATACGAACCACCCCCGGCGCGGACCGGTGTATCTGGCTGGGGCACAACGGGCCTAACAAGGTGAAATGGCACCGGAGAGGGAAGCGATTCACCTCTCCGGCACCATTGCGGGCGCGGTTGTTGTTGGATACCGGTGCGTGGTTCCACCGCGGCCCGACCCGCCGATGCGGGGTAGCGGGTCGATAGCCACCTTAGAACGCCCACCGGGGCGCTCTGGCGAATATATAGGATTTCAAACCTATTTACTGCCTAAGGTCCCGAATCGGACACGCGGAGGTCCTGACTCGGGCGTAGCAAACCGGTCGGTTGCGGGAGTTGCCTTGTGGGAGTGCGGATCGCCGCACGGGCGCCGCGGGCGGCTACGGTGTCGTGGTGATTCTGCTCGCCATCGGCCTCGGCCTGCTCGCGGTGTTCGCGGTGCGTTTCCTCACCGACCGGCGGCGGCTGGGCAACGGGTTATTCCTGCTACTCGGCGCGATTTTCACCGGCGTGTGGGCGCTGACCCTGGGCAACGGGTCGGCCCTGCCGCTGCTCGCCCTGGTACTGGTGATCCTCGCGCCGCTGCTGATGATGGCGCCGGCGGGTTCGTTGCTGCTCAATGGTGTGCAATTGGTGCGGCGGGAGGGCATTCGTCCGCACACGGTGTTGCCGGTGGGCGCCGCCGCGGTCTTCCTCGTGCCGTATGCGCTCTACGTCACCGCGTATGTCCTCGGGAATTCGTGGTTCACCGTCGTCACCGCCTCGGTGACCCTGGTGGTCGGCTACTTCGGCCTACTGCTGCTAGCCTTCCTCCTCTACGCCTACCTGTACGGCCATCTCGGTTACCGTGCGGGCATGGACGCGATCGTCGTGCACGGTTGCGGACTCGTCGATGGCCGGGTGTCGCCATTGCTGGCGAGCCGCCTCGATCGGGCGGTAGCGGTTTACCGCGCCGAAGTCGCCGCCGGTCGCACCCCGGTCATCGTGACCAGCGGCGGCAGGGGGCCCGACGAAGAGGTGGCCGAAGCAGAGGCCATGTCGGACTACCTGGTCGCGGGCGGACTCCCGCCGGAGGTGATCCTGCGCGAGGATCGTTCCACCGACACCAGGGAGAATCTGCTGTTCACGGAGGGATTGCTCACCGAGCGGGGTGGTACCGCTCGTCTGGTGTTGGTCACCAGCAATTTCCATGTCCTGCGCACCGCGATCCTGGCGCGCGAACTCGGTCTGGACGCCGAGGTGATCGGCGCCCGAACCGCCCTCTACTATCTGCCCACTGCGATCTTGCGCGAATTCGTCGCCTTGGTCGTGCGATACAGGTGGACGAATATCCTCGCCTGTCTGGTCCTGGCGGCCTTGCCGCCGATCGCCGTGCTCGCAGTCGGGGATGCCGCGGCCTAACCGCTCTTGTGGGGCACCCCGACGGTGAGTCCGCCATCGATGATGAATTCCGCACCGGTCGAATACGAGGATTCGTCACTGGCGAGGAAGGTGACCAGCGCCGACACCTCGGACGGGTCGGCGCCGCGGCCCAGCGGAATCTGGAGGAAATCCGACGGTATGCCCTCGGTCATCGGCGTGTTGATGAATCCCGGATGGACCGAGTTGACGCGAATTCCGTGCGGCGCCAATTCGAGTGCCGCGGATTTGGTGAGTCCGCGCACCGCGAATTTGGTCGCCGTGTAGCCGTGCAGTCCGGGGCTGCCGCGCATACCTTCCACCGAGGAGATATTGACGATCGACCCGCCGCCCGCCTCGATCATGGGCGGCGTCGCGGCCTGCATGCCGAAGAAGGTGCCGGTCAGGTTGATGTCGAGAATGCGCTGCCATTCGGCGGTTTCGAAATCGACGAGGCGGTTGCCGTTGACGATGCCCGCGTTGTTCACCAGGATGTGCAGTCCACCGTAGCGGGCAACGGCCTCGGCGACCGCGTCGAGCCACTGCTGCTTCTCGCGCACGTCGAGATGGACGTAGACCGCGGAATCGCCTAGTTCGGCGGCGAGCGCGGCACCCGGTTCGTCGAGGATGTCGCCGATCACCACGCGGGCACCCTGTGCCACCATCGCCCTGGCGTGCGCGGCGCCCATGCCGCGGGCCGCACCACTGATCAATGCTACTTTATCGGTCAACCGCCCCATCGCGGACCTCCGTCTCTCGCCGATTCATGTACTGGAACACGTTACAGAACCGGTGCGGGAAATCCGATCAGCGGTGCGATTCGCGTGCCGCGAGAAGCAATTCGTCGACGGCCGCGGGGACCGCGTCGGCGAGTGCGGCGATGTCCGGCACCAGATCACGGCAGGCGATGAATCCGAAGTCCAGATGACCGTCGAGCGACAGTACGGTCACCGTGAGCCCCGCGCCGTGGAATACCGGTCCGAACGGGTACATGCCCGCGATCCGTACGCCGAGGAAGTCCAGCGGGTTGGACGGACCCGGGACATTCGATACCACCAGGTTGTGCACCACCGGATGGTGTTCGGCCAGCCCCAGATCCGAATAAAGGCGCGCGGCGAACTGGAAGATATTGGGCGGGGCGTATGTGGACCAGTCGCGCAGGAAGTCCGCGCCGACCTTCTCGTGCTCGGCCTTGGCGTGCCGATTGGCCGCGGCTACCGCGCGCAGCCGGGCGCTCGGGTCACCGATATCGGTGCCGAGCTCGGCGAACAGCGAGGAGACCTTGTTGATACCGTCGCTGTGCCGGGTCCGCCCGTGCACCGAAACCGGAACCGAGGCGATGAGCGAGCGATCCGGCAGTTCGTCGTGCTCGAGCAGGTAGTCGCGCAGTACCCCGCCCACGACCGTCATCACCACGTCATTGACGCTCACCCCGAACGATCTCTTGATCTCGGTGACCGTATCCAGGTCTGTCCGGGTGAAGGCCACGGTGCGCCGTGCGGTGATGGTCTTGTTCAGCGGCGTGCGCGGGGCGGTGAGCGGTAGCGCCATGCCGCGCTGGTTGTTTCGCCTGCGCTGGACGAAACCTGCCAATACGCCGAGGGTTTTCGGTACCATGCCGAGCACGCCCGCCTTGGTCGGCAACCGCACCGCCGCGTCGGTCAGCAGTTTCCACCTCGCAGGCTGCGGTTCCGGCTTCCACTGTCCGTCCGCCTCGTCGCCGGCGGCGTCGTGGCCGAAGTCGCACAGGCTCAGCAGCATGTCGGCGGCCGTGACACCGTCGACCGTGGCGTGGTGGTATTTGCAGACGACCGCGATATCGCCGCGGGCCAGACCTTCGACCACGGTCATCTCCCACAACGGACGCGCGCGGTCCATCGGAGTGCTCACGATGTCGGCGACCAGTTCGGCGAGTTCGTGCGACTGCCCGGGGGTGGGCAGGCCTACGCGGTGGATGTGGTTGTCCAGGTCGAATTTCGGGTCGTCCACCCACACCGGGTGATCGAGATTGAGCGGGACCTCGCGGATGCGCCTTCGCATCTGCGGGATCAGGGGTAGTCGTCGGCTCAGTTCTTCTTTGAACGAGTCGTACGAGTAGGGACTACCACCCGAACGAGGATCGAGGATCAGCAGCGCGCACACGTGCAGGTGCTGGGTCGGCGTCTCCAGATACAGAAAACTGGCATCCAATCCTGTCAATCGTTCCATAGCGAGATTCTACTAGAACGTGTTATAGCCCTCATTTCAGCAGCTCATTGCGGGAATCGGTGGTCGAAATATGTGTGTTACTCGAAGTTCTATGTATGTGTATGATCATTGCTACAGCCGCGCAGGAATCGTTGCGGTGAGATCGAGGAGTACCGATGAAGCTACTTCGCCGAGACAGGCGGCGGATCGATACCGATCCCGGTGAGGTCGCCCTGCACGCGCGCGACGTCCGATTCGACTGGGCCGACACTCCGCTGCACTGGATGCCCGCCGAACCGGTCGCCTCCCATCTGATCAACGCGCTCAATTTGCTTCTGCCCGAAGGGGAGCGCATGTTCTGCGCTGCCTATACCGAGGCGCTGCCGTACGTGCGGGACGAGAAACTGCGGGAGGCCATGCTCGGCTTCATCGGGCAAGAGGCGATGCACGCCCGGACCCACGACAGGGTATTGCACGACGTGCTCGCCGCCAACGGTATCGATCCCGAACCGTATCTGCGCCAAGCGGAGTACCTGTTCCGTAAGACGCTCGGTTCCGTCGGGTCGGGGGATGTCGGCGGTCGCCAGCACATGGTCGAGCGACTCGCATTCATCGCCTGCCTCGAACACTTCTTCGCCTACCTCGGCGACTGGGTCCTCAATGCCGATCTGGAACGGTTCGAGGCCGACCCGCGGGTGGCCGACCTGTTCCGCTGGCACGGGGCCGAGGAGGTCGAACATCGCCACGTCGCGCACGACGTCGCCGGGTATTTCGGCACGGGCTACGTGCGGCGCGCCGCCATCATGACCATCGTGTTCCCGATCTTCCTGACCCTGGTCGTGCGCGGCGCCAAATTCCTTGTGCACCAGGATCCGGCGCTGCCCGATCTCGGCTATCCGCGCCTGCTGACGGAGGTGTTCGGTGCGATGTGGCGCGGAGCGCTGCCCGGTGTGCCCTCACTGCTGCGGAGCGCGCTGTCGACCTTCAAGCCCGGCTACGATCCGGGTTCGGTGGGTTCCACCGCGCAGGCCGTCGCCTACCTGGCCGTCTCGCCCGCCGCCCAGGCCGCCGCCTCGTGAACCCGGCGCCGATTCCCGAGGGTTTGCCGGCCGATCTGTTCGGCAGGCGCGATCGAGACCGGGCCGTCCGGGTGCTCGACGCGGTAGCCACCGCGCGCTTGAAATGGACCACGATCGTCAATCGGCACGAGGTCGCCTCGACCGTAGATGATCGCCGAATCGCTCTTGTGGTCACCGACCGGCGCGTCGAGGCGCACGCCGAGGAGGTGGTGAGCCTGCGATTCGAGGGCGCGGACCGGCGGGAACTGCCGCGCTGGCGACCCGGCGCCCACCTGGATCTGGAACTGCCCTCGGGACGGCTGCGCCAGTATTCGCTGTGCGGCGATCCGGCCGACACCCGCGGTTACCGCATCGCCGTACGTCGCATCCCCGACGGTGGCGGCGGTTCGGCCGAGGTGCACGACTCGCTCTCGGTGGGCACTCCGATCACGGTGCGTGGACCGCGCAATGGCTTCCCATTCGCGGTGCCGGGTCACGGATCACCGGCCGAGCGCGTGCATTTCGTCGCCGGCGGCATAGGGATCACGCCGATCCTGCCGATGGCGCGACTTGCGCACCGACTCGGCCTGGACTGGTCGATGGTCTACACCGGACGCGATCGCGACACCATTCCCTTCCTCCGGGAGGTCGAGGGATTCGGCGGCCGGGTGACCGTGCGGACCGACGAAGAACACGGTCTGCCTGACGCGTCGGCGCTGCTGCCGGGCGTGCGACGCGGTACCGCGGTCTACTGCTGCGGACCGGTGGCGATGACCGCGGTCGTCGCCGATGCCGTGCGGGACCGGGGGATCGAACTGCATTCCGAACGGTTCTCCCCACCGCCGATCATCGACGGCGAACCCTTTGACATCGAAATCGCCTCCACCGCAGAGGTATTCGAGGTCCCGGCGGATCGAACCGCGCTGGACGCCATTCTCGACCGGCGTCCCGACCGCCCGTACTCGTGTCGGCAGGGTTTCTGCCGGACCTGCGCGGTGCGGGTGCTCGCCGGACCCGTGGACCATCGCGACCGGGTGCTCACCGACGCCGAACGCGATGCGGGTGACATGCTCGTCTGCGTATCACGATCGGCGGGCGGGCGCCTGGTGCTCGACCTGTGACAGCAGTACATCGATCAGCGGTGATGATCACGCTCATCGACGTCGACGGGCCGGGTGAGTTCGGCTTCGATGGCGGTGACGCGGGCAGCGTCGATACCCCACGGGTGATCGACGCCGACCTTGCGGTCCAGATCCCACAGCACGGCCTGTTCGCCCGGCCTCGCCACCAGGGACCAGGCGACCACCGTCCGGCCGAGTTGTTCGGACATCGAACCCGGTCCCGGTCCCGGGTGCGTGCCGGGGCGAACGAAATTGTCACCGTCGGGGAAATGGTGCAGGAATCGTCCGTAGGCCGCCGTGCAGAAGGCCGCGTAACGCTCGGTGCACAGGATAAGCCCGTGCCATGCCTCGTCGACGGCGTGCGAGGGCATACCGATGACCTGACCGTCGCGCATGGCCGCGCCGCAACAGCGCAGCCACTGCCGCAATCCGGTGTCCACCAGCTCTCGCGGCTGCCACGGACAGGTCTTGAACACCGCCTCGGGCAGTTCCAGCGCCGCCACCGCCCGCTCGACCTCACCGAGATCGATGCGGCGGTGCGCTCGGCCGCGTGCACGTAAAAGCATCACGATTCACTGTACGGCGACCCATCGCCCGGTAGTTCGCCACGCGGAAATTCGCCGCCATTGACGCTACCATTCCGGCATGGTCATAGCCCTTGCCGTCCTGGCCTTCGTATTGTTGCTGCTCGCAGGCGTCGTGGCCTTCATCGTCTACATGATTCGCCGGGTGACCCAGCCATTGCGACCGGGTGCCTTCCCCGGCGGCCAGTTCGGCCGCTGGTCGGCAGGGGAGTCCGGGATGGACTTCGATTCCGGCTCCACGACGTCCTGCTCGGGCAGTTCCGGATTCAGCGGTTTCGGCGGCGACTACTCCGGCGGGCACGATCACGGCCACCATCACCACGCTCACGGTCACAGCTGCGGCGGGGGCAGTTCCAGCAGCTGTGGTGGCGGCAGCAGCAGTAGTTGCGGTGGTGGCAGCAGCTGTGGTGGTGGCAGCAGCAGTAGTAGTTGCGGTGGCGGCAGCAGCTGCGGCGGCGGCTCCTGATCCGAGTTCGCTCGCAGCGAAAGATTCCGCTCGCCCCTTGACCTCGAGTTCACTTCGGGTTCCATGCTCGATTCCGTAGCAATGACACGGAATCGATGGAGGTAGCTCATGCGGGCGGTGCAGGTGCGGGAATTCGGCGGACCGGATGTTCTCGAGATCGGTGACATACCCGATCCGGCGCCGAGCGCCGGGGAGGTGACGGTCGAGGTCGCCGCGGCCGATGTCATGTTCCTCGACACCCGGTTGCGCAGCGGTTGGGGAACCGAGTTCTTCAAGGTGGAGCCCCCGTACGTGCCCGGCGGGGCCATCGCGGGCGTGGTCACCGGGGTCGGCGCGGGGGTGGACCCCGGGTGGGTCGGCAAACGGGTCGCCACGGCGACGGCCGCCAGCGGTATCGGCGGTGGCCTGCCCATCGGTGGCTACGCCGAATACGCGACCGCCAAGGCGCAGACCCTGGTCGAGGTTCCCGAGGCGCTCGGCCTCGAGACGGCGGTCGCGCTCACCCACGACGGGCGCACCTCCTTCGCCGTCTCCGACCGGGCCGCGGTGCGTGCCGGCGAAACCGTGCTGATCACCGCGGCGGGAGGCGGACTCGGCACCCTGCTGATCCAACTCGCCCGTGCCGCGGGCGCGAGGGTCGTCGCCGCGGTCCGAGGCGAGGCGAAAACCGAACTCGTCCAACGCCTCGGGGCCGACACCGTCATCGACTACGGCGATCCCGATTGGGCCGCCCGGGTGCGCGCGATCACGGGCGGTGTGCAGGTGATCCTGGACGGCGCGGGCGGAGAGCTCGGTGCGAGCGCCACCGAAGCGCTCACAGACGGCGGAAGATTTCTCGGATATGGCTCTGCCGCAGGCAATTTCGCCGCTCTCGACCGCACCGCCCTCGCCGCGCGCGATATCGAGACCATCAGCTTGTTCGACATCACCGGCGCGGGCGTCGACTGGCATTCATTGGCGCTACGCGCCCAATCGGCGGTACTCGACGGCCGCCTCGAAGTCGTGATCGGCCAGACCTTCCCCTTGGACCGCGCCGCGGACGCCCATTCCGCTATCGAAGCGCGAACTGCGGTGGGGCGCACTCTGATTACGGTGAGGTAAGCCGCGATGTGATCTACGTCGACCGGCTGCGATTTTTCGGCGGCGACCGCTAAAGTGCCTGCGTGCAAACACTCATAGTCGCCGGCGTGGTCGCCGTCGTACTCCTGCTGGTCTTCGCCGTCGTGCAATTCGCGAGCAGGCCCCCGCAGGACGTAAGTCGTTGGGACAGTATGGATCCCGGCGACCTCGACTGGGACGACGGCGCACCGCGCATCGCCGACTGACCCACTATTTCGTCGGGGTCAGAACCACTATCGAAATAGGGCGCTTGGTTTGCTTTTGATAATCCGTATAGCGCCCCCGATTAACCCTGTCCACGATCTGCCAATGACGGTCGTAATCGGGATCACCCGGATACGTCGCCCGCGCGGTCACCGGAATGCGGCGCGTCCCCACCTGGATCTCGCATCGCGGCCCGGCCTTCACATTGGCCAGCCACCCCGGCGGCCGCGGCGACCCGCCATTGGACGCCGTCACCAGATAATCCCCGCCGTCCCGCCCGTACGTCAGCGCCGACGTACGGCTCCTACCCGTCTTACGCCCCACGGTCCGCAACAGCAACGTCGGATTCCCGAACAGGAGCCGATGCCCTACCACGCCGCGGCTGTGCTCATACACCCACTGATGCGCCTTCAAGACGTTCACGAACACACTGCCCATGATCAGACCCTCCGCAGACGACGAGGTACGCCCCAACCCTAACGGGCCCGAGCCCCCCGATTGGTCCGCGCACCACCCCAACCGGTAACATCCCCAAGGCCGCGGTATCTGCGGAGGAGGGGCGGTAGCTCAGTCGGTTAGAGCCGTGGACTCATAATCCATTGGTCGCGGGTTCGAGCCCCGCCCGCCCCACAAATGCCCGCTGACCAGCGGGTTTTTGTTTTTCTAGAGAGGTTTCGATCTAGAATAGCGCTTCTCCACGAATAGATTATGGAGGTAGCATCGAGGCATGGGGAGCACTTCGCTAGACGACATCCGCGAGTTGGCGGATGACTTCGCGACCGAGCTACGGCGGAAGAACCGAGCCAAGAAGACCATCGAGGTGTACCAGGTCCACATCGGCTACTTCGCTGAGTACCTGCTGTCGGAGGCCCTGCCGACCGAAGCGCCCGACATCACCCGCGACCACATCGGCGGGTACATCGAGGAGTTGCTGTCGAGGACGAACCGGCGGACCGGTGAACCGCTGTCACCGCAGTACGCGCGCAGCCAGTACCGGAGCCTCCAGCAGTTCTTCAAATACTTGGCCGCCGAGGAGATCATCGCCGCGAACCCGTTCGACAAGATGAGCCCGCCGGATGCGCCGGACACACTCGTGCCGGTTCCGAGTATCGAGTCCTTGAAATCGTTGCTCGACGGGTGTGCGGGAACGGACTTCGACTCGCGTCGTGACAACGCGATCATTCGCCTGTTCGCTGACACCGGTTGCCGCTGCGGCGAAGTCGCCAATCTGAACGTGGACGACCTCGATTTCGAGGAGGACACCGCGCTGGTGATCGGCAAAGGGAACAGGCCGCGGACATCGCCGTTCGGTGACAAGACACGTATCGCCCTACGCCGATACCTGCGTGCGCGTGCCCAGCATTCGTTCGGAACGCGAAGCGAGCGGCTGTGGCTCGGCAGACAGGGACCGATGACCGACCACGGCATACGGCAGATGCTCGAGCGCCGCGCGAAAGCGGCCGGAATCGAACACATCCACCCTCATATGCTCAGGCACTGGTTCGCGCACAACTGGCTCGCCAACGGCGGCCAGGAGCAGGATCTGATGATGCTGGCGGGGTGGCGTTCGCGACAGATGCTCGACCGCTACGGAAAGTCGGTCGCCGATGAACGCGCGAAGTCCGCGCACCGCCGCGCCCGGTTGGGCGACAAGCTGTAGAGACCATCCGGACACGTCACAACGGGATATCGCTGGCGGTACGGTGGGTGTTGTGAACGAGGACTTGGCCGGTTGGGCCGAGCGGACCGCCCGCGATCACCTGAGCGATCTACCGCGGCGACTCGCCCATGTCGAAGGGGTGGCGTCCCGCGCTGAACACGTGGCAGATCTCGTGGACGACCACACGATGCTCCTGGCTGCGGCGTGGCTGCACGATATCGGCTACAGCGCATCGCTCGCCCGTACCGGATTTCACCCAGTCGATGGTGCGACTTATCTGCGCGACGTAGGCGCGCCCCCGCGGTTGTGCGCCCTGGTCGCGAACCACACGTGTGCTCGCGTCGAGGCGCGCCGACGGGAACTGACCGTTGACTGGCCGGACGAGGACAGCCTGCTGCGCGATGCCCTGTGGTGGGCGGACATCACGACCACCCCCACTGGGGAAGAGACCACAGTTCGGACGCGCATCGCTGAGGTCCGGGAACGGTACGGTCCCGATGACATCGTGTCGGAGTCGGTCGCGGAAGCTGAGCCGGAATTGATCGCCGCCGCTGAACGGATCGAGGCAGCGCTACGTGCCGCTCACGTGAAGTAAGGCTCGGCGCTTTCCTCGGCCGCGCGACTGATTCGCAGGGAGATCGACGGGTGGATATCCAGATCGGTCATTCGTTCTGGAGTAACCCACTCGACGCGCTTCGACTCCGCGCTGGTGCGAAGCTCACCGCCTGTCGGCACGGCGCGAAAGCATATCGAGAATTCCTGGCGTACCTCGCCGTCGTCGTACGCGATGACGTGCTGGGGATTCGAGAAGATGCCGACGAGCCCCGTTACTTCTACGTCGATTCCAGTCTCCTCTTTGACCTCGCGGACTACCGCGGCGGCGACGGTTTCCCCGGCCTCCAGCGCGCCACCTGGAATCGAGTAGAGGTCGTTGTCGGTCCGGTGGATCATCAGCACGCGCCCGCCGGGGTCCCGGACAACCGCACTGACCGCGACTTTGATCGAATTCGCCTTCGGAGCCATCGGGTCGTCCAAGTAGTCAGTTCGCGCCATCGCCTCCGCCCTTGTTGGTCGTTGCCTCCGACCATACGTGCTCGAAACTCGTCATGTAGGTCTCGAACAATTCTCCCTCGGGAAGACGTCGAAGGTGCAGAGCGGGGGCGTGAGCGCCCGGGGCACCGTAGACGTGATTGTTGACAATCATCTCGTCATCGAATCGGAAGATCGAGTTGTAGAGGGTCGTGTCGTGGTAGCGAAGCTCGACTCCGTCGAGGTCTGCCAGCGGTTCTACAAGCGCCAGCGCATTGCTGATCCTGGCTGGGACCGTGCCGTGGGCTAGGCGCTCCTCTGCGCTACGTTTGTTCGCCTCTGCGGCGGTCGGGCGGCCGAATAGTAGTCGGACTTTCAGTCCGTCGCGTGTCTTCCTTCGGATGGTTCGGGCGAATTCGGGTTCCTCGGCGAGGAAAAGCCCCGCCAGAACCAGGACATCGAGACGCTGGTTCGTTGCTGTCAGAAGTCGTCGCCAGATATCGGAAGGAATCGCGCTGCGGTGCGGGTACACCGTGAGCACTTCTGATTCGGTTACGTCCGTTCGACGTTCGGCAGGGACAGCGTCCGGCCACAGGTAGTTGGTGCTTTCGCCGACCATCTTCGCTATCGCGTGGCGATGGCGCGGGTAGGGGGTGCGACCTTGCGTAATCCACCGTTCGACGGTTTTCGGGTCGACTCCCGTCGCCTCGGCCACCTGTATCAGATCGAGACCGTTGCGGTGGAGTGCGCCGCGTAGGCGTTCGTTCGCCATCTCTCCTCCAAGGGACGTCTGGGGACGACTTACGGTAACCCAGATGTCTCGTCCTGTCCATGATGTGCGGTCAAGACGGCCCGTTTTTCCGCGAAAAGTAGGGAATTGCAAGCGATTTCCTAACTCAAGGAGACGAAACCAATGGACAAGGCTTCGGAGAAGCTCCGGAATCTGATCAGTCTCAAAACTGCGGCAGCGCTGGTCGATGTCGACGCCAAGACGATTCGGAACTGGATCACCGCAGGCGATATCACCGCCTATCGCGTCAACGGCCGGCTGCTGCGCGTCGAGCGTGACGAACTGATGTCGCTGGTCCGTCCGACGACGGGCGTGACCCAGGGCGGTGCGGCATGAGCACCCCGGCGGAGCGGACGTTGAAGGCCCGAATCGCGGCTCACGAGTCGTGGGCGAAAACGCCGGATCGGACGGCGCGCACGGCGAAAGGCCGAGAGGCACTGCTGACGAAGTTCGACCGTCTGGTCGATCCGGATGGGCTTCTGTCGGCGGAGGAGCGTTCGTATCGGGCCGCCCAAGCGCGCAAGGCGCACTATTCGAGGCTTGCGCTGCGTTCGGCGCAGGCGCGGCGGCGTCGCCGTGATGGCGGTGAGCGGTGATGCGGGCGCGGACGTTCGGTCTCGCGGTCGTCGCGGTGGCGGTCGGCTATGTGCTGCTGACGGCGCCGCAGGTCGTGGGTTTCACGGTGATGGTGTTGGGCGCGTTCGCGTTCTGGCGGCTGGTGCGTCGGTCGGGGGTGCGGCGATGAGCACGAACGAACCGTTGCACGATCCGGTCGATTTGCTGGATGAGCTGGACGCGATCACTCGTGAGCAGGAGTTGTTGCGGCAGCGCGTGGTTGCGTTGCGCGCCAAGTACCGGTCGCTGGAGTCCTTCGCGGACGCGGGTGGCTTCGACAAGTTCGGACGGTACGAGTTCGTGCCCGAGGAGTTCGGCCGGGTCAACGTCGATGCGGTGAGCACCAGGCTGGAATACACAGCCGATGCGTTGCGCGCCCCGGACAAGTGGTTGCGGTCCGCGCGGGAGTGCGCGGTCAAGGTGCGGGAGTATCCGCGCGAGAGCCGTGAATCCGGCCGTGAAGACGCCGCGGGCGGTGTGGACGAGCGCGGGGTCGAGTCGGCCGGTGCGTGGTCCGGTATGGCGAGTGTTCTAGCCGATCACTGGTCGGGTACGGAGTCCGAGTCGGGGTGGTCGCGGTGAGCGGCGGGTGGCGGCAGGAGCCGCCGGTTCAGCATTCCTACACCGTCGCGCACGTCGACCGCGGTGGTCGTGGTGCCGGGCACCACGCCCTGTCGTCGATGGCGGGTCCGGAGTTCACCGGTATCGGTGCGGTGTACGCGCCGCTGGGTGCGTTGCCGGTCGTGCCGCGCCTGGTGGTGCTGGCGGTGCTGGTGCTGGTCGGTATGGGCGGGTGCACGGTGGCGTGGATCGACCAGCAGCACTATGTCCCGTCGCCGGATATCTGCCGTCCGGATCAGCTTCCGGACGCGCGGCGGTTGGGATGTGTTGCCCCGCAACATGCTCTGCGTACGGGGGTGGTGCGGTGAGCCGCCGTCGTACGGTGCGGGAAGTTCCCGCGGACAGCATTCCGACTCCGATCACGCAGATCCCTCAGTTAGCCGCTGCGGCGCGGCGTCTCGGCCAGACCGACCGCGTGATCATAGTCGATCGCGCTGAGCCTCAGCAGATCCACACCCCGGGTGGGCAGCTGGGTCGGTGGTTCGTGTCGGGGGCCTCTCTTCCTGACCACGGGTGGTCTGACGGTGGCTGGTCGGGCAGTGAGCGGGACGGGGTCGAGCGGTGAGCGAGGGGATCGAAACCTACGAGTGGCGGATGGCGCCCGCGCATCTGCGGACTCGCCGCCAGCTCGCCGCGGAGGGGCTGCGTCCGAACGGGCAGGACATCGCGGGCCGGGTCGAGCGCCCGCGTCGCCGCGGTGAGCCGTTGGTCGCGCACCTGTACGACGTGCGGCTGGCCGCGCCGAAGCGCCCCGCCTCGCCCGCGCAGCTGGCCGCGCTGGCGAAGGCGACCCGCGAGCACCAACTGCGCGCCGCGGAACGGCACGGCGTCGATCGCGCGGAGTTCACCCAGGAGCTTGCCGACCCCGGCCCCGCGTGGGGTGGCAGCGGGTGGGGCACCGATCGAGACGAGGAGTACGAGCGATGACACAGCTGTCCCCGCGTGACATGGTCCTGTTGACGATTCTGGTCGAGATGTACGGCGCACCAGTCGATCTCGTGACCTCCATGCTGGGTCTGTCGCAGCGCCGGACGTATTACGTGCTGGCCAAGTGGACCGCCGCGCAGATGATCTCGCCGCATCGTGTGAAGCCGGTCGCGGGGCCTGCGTGGGTGTACCCGACCCGTGCGGCGGGTGAGGCGCTGACCGGGCGGCGGATGCGGGCGTGGATGCCTACTCCGAAGATGGCCGCGCACGTCCGTACGGTCCTCGAGGTCCGGCTGGCGTTGGTGGGTCTGGATCTGGATCGCTGGCTCTCGGAGCGGGCGATGCGCTCCGAGCAGCCGCCGACGCGCGTCGATGTCCCCCGTGTCCACGTGCACGACGGTCGCTACCTCACCGCCTCCGGGGACTGGTGGGCGGTCGAGGTCGAGCTGAGCCCGAAGGACATCCGGGCCGCGAAGACGGCGGTCGCCCGCGCGGTGCAGGTCGCGAAGTCCGCCGACTGCGCCGGGCTCACCTACTACTACCGAGGCAAGCCAGTGGAGAACGTGATTCGTTCCGCCGCTGAGGGTTTGGCGCTGGACGGTCTGCGTCTGCGTCTGGCCGATGTGGACGAACTACTGGCTAAGTCTCCGTTCTCCGCTGCGCGACCCGGGTTCCGGGTGATCGCGGGCGGGGCCTCTGATCACGAAATCTCCAAGGTCGCAGACCGAAACACTGGAAAGGGGGTCTGATCATGACCTGTACTCCGATCCTGACTCCGGGCGATTGTGCCTCGCACGCACCGACGCCTGTGGAAACCCCGTCCACGACGGTCGAGCAGCCGGGTATCGAGATCGATCCGACCATGCCGCCGATCGGGTTGAAGTCCGATCCGTTGGGCTGGTTGCCGGATTTCTCGTCGTGGTCGTGGGACAGCGTTGGCGAGGGTTCGTTGTTGGCCGCCGCGGTTGTGGTGACGGTCGCGTTCGGCACCGCCGCGATGCTGGTTCCGGCGACGCTGTTGGGTTGGAAGCCCGCGAGGTTGCGGAACTGGTTGTTCGCGTCGGTGCTGGTGATGCCGGGTGCGTCGGCGCTGTGGGCGTGGGATGCCCTGGTTCCGGTGCACGATTTCACCCAGGCTGCGACCGAGTTCTTGGCCGGGGACTATGTGGGTGGGCTGATCGGTATGGGACCGGCGCTGATTCCGGTGGCGTGGTTGACCGCGGCGATCCTGCACACGCGTCGGCGTGTGCAGTTGGCGACGGTCGGTCTCGGCTCGCCGGTGCGCACCGAGCGTGCCCTGTACATGCAGGCCCAGCGTGAGCAGCGGGCCGCGGCTCGCCTGTCGCAGCGGCACATCCCGCTGACCACGGGCGGTTCGGCGCCGGATCTGGTGATCGGACGCCTGGCGGTCGAGCACGATCAGGCCCCGACCCGGTCGGTGGTGCGTCAGTTGGCCGGCCGCACCGAGACTCGGCTGGTTCTGCCGTGGATCAATGTCGCCGAGCACGAGACCACGGTCGCGGGTTCGGGGTCGGGCAAGACCACGTTGGAGCAGCGGGTGCTCGTGTCGTGGATGGCCGCGACGTGGGAGCGCCATCGCAAGTGGTGGCGCAAGGAGCGGCCGGGTCGGCCGCTGGTGATGGTCGTGGACTGCAACGGCGGACCGGACTCGCGCAAGGTCGCCGCGAAGATGCGGACCTGGTTCGAGGCGTTGGGGGTGCGTCCGGAGCGCATCGGTGTCTTCCCTGACGATGTGTCGCTGAGCATGTGGGATGCCTCGGTGGATGATCTGCGGTCGATCCTGACCGCGATGGTTTCGGGTGGGAACACGCCGACGACCGATACCGAGAAGTACTTCCACGAGATCCGCGAAACCCTGATCCATCTGGTCGTGGACGCCCCCGCCCGTGTGGAACTGATCGACGGGATCCCCACGCCGATCGGCGCGAACCCGCCGCGGTCGTGGATCGAGTTCCTGTCGCGGTTCGAGCCGAAGAAGTTGGCGCGGATGTGGGGCGGGGAGTTCGGGCAGGACCCGTGGCTGGGTGTGCCCGGTGCGGACCTCGAGATCCGCTCGACGGTCGAGGGCAAACAGCCGGTGCTGTCCTCGGCGCTGGCGGAGTTCGCGAACCTGTATCGGGCGCTCGGACCGTCGTTCGACGGAACCAAGCAGCTGACCGACTTCGACGTGCTGTACATCATCTTGGAGGGCGTCAAGACCCCGGACCGCGCCCGGTCGCAGTTCGGGGCGTTGGGCTGCATGTTCGAGCAGTTGGCCGACCGCCCGCACGGCCGGACCGCGATTCTCGCGGTGGACGAGTTCTCGGCGGTCGCCGACGGCAAGACCCGCGCGGTGAAGTGGGTCGAGCGGCTGCGTAAGGCCGGGATCGGGACGTGGTGGATCGCGCAGTCCTGGGAGGGTCTGGGCTACGACGACGACAACCGCACCGCGCTGGTCTCGGCCGGCTCCGGCGGGTCTCTGTTGATGCGTTCGGCAAATCCGCAGCAGATCGCGGAGATCTACGGCACCCGCCCGAAATTCGAGCTGTCGCGGAAGTTGATCGGCGGGAACCGGGACGGGGACGAGGGCAACGTCCAGGTGAGCGACCAGTTCCTGATCCCGCCGAACCGGCTGCGCGCCATGGCCAAAGGCGACGTGGTCCAGGTCTCCGGCGGGCGTGCCCGCTGGGGCCGGGTGTCCCCGTTGACCGAGGAGGAACTGGCCCGGGTCCGTCCGCTGCCCGGGATCGGCAACGTCATCGAGGTCGACACCGCCGAGCCGCTGGCCCCGGTGATCGCTTTTCCTCCGCGTCGTCGTCACGCCTGAATCGCACACTATCGCAAGGAGTTTCAGTTATGGCTATGCCGAATCCGGTCGATCCGGAAGACCACGGCGAGGAGCTGGGCGGTACCCCGTCCACCGCCCGCGAGAAGGAGATCCTGGCCGCGTTCGCGGTCGAGTTGGCCGATTCCCCGGTCGCGGAACTGGCGAAACAGTTCGTCGTACCGGTCGTCCAGGACGGCGGCGCCCTGGAGACCGCGGTCGCGCCGACCCTGGCGCGTCTGGCCCGGATCCGCGCCGCCGCGAGGCTGTGGGGACCGGCTCTCGCGGCGACTCTCGGCGCTGGAACCGCGGTCGCGGTCCTGCCACTGCCGGGTCCACTGGCGCTATACGTCCTGGCCCTGGCGGCGTTTGCGTGGTGGCACTGCGCCGGACGCCCCGGACCGGTCGAAACCGTCCGCGTGCTGGCCTACCTCGCCGGTGACGGCGCGAGTTGGGTCCGCCACCACGTCGAGGCCCTGGCCGCACGCCGCGCCCGCTACGAGATCCGCCGCACCAACCAGGTCCACCGCCTCACCGTTTCCGACTCGGCCGACCCGGCCGAGAAAACCGAGAAGGAGAAGTGATCATGTCCGATCCCAGTGTCGAAGACGAGATGCGCAACGAGATGCGGCAATTCAGTGCCGCGATGCGCGCCGCGATGGCCCAGCACGCCCAAGCCGCGAACTGGCTGGACCGGCGTAAGGCCCGCAAGGAGATCTCGCGGTTGATCCGCGCCGAGCAGCGCGAGCAGGACATGTTGCGCCGCCACCAGCTGGCCTACACGAACCAGGCCGTCGACCGGTACCGGGTCTACGCGAATACCGTTGCCCAGCGTGCGAACGACCCGCGTGTGGACCACACGCGCCGCGCCGCGGACGCGGCCGGGCTCAGAGAGCAGCGCGACCGCCTGGCCGCGACGTTCGTCACCAACGGCCATCTGACCCCGGTCGAGCGCGGTATCGCCCTGGACGGGTTGGACGCGGCGACGGTGTTCCCGGAGTTCGAGACCGGGAACCTGTTCGCCGGCGCCTCGCGGGTGAAGGGTACCGAGGCCCTGCGCTACCGGGCGCTGGTCGCCCGGGAGGTCGCCGCGGTGCGGGAGCGGTCGGGTCTCGGTGCCGAACAGCGGCGCGCCGCCGCGCCGCGGCGGGTCGAGCAGACTCCGCGTGAGCAGGTCGAGGACGCGTTGTGGGCCAAGGCCCGTGCCCAACGCGACGAGCAGGCCCGCTTGGACCGGATCGAGGCGTCGGCGCCGGAACCGAACCGGTACCGGGCCACGGTCGCATCGACCGACCGGACCGGTGTCACCTCGTCCAAGTCCGAATCGTTCGGCACCGAGTACGCGGCCACGCGGTGGATGCGCAGCGATCCGGAGCAGATGCTGAGCCTCGGTGACCGCGTGCACGTGCAGACCTGGGACAGCCACGACGCCACCGCGCCGCTGTATTCGCACTCGGGACGCCAGCGCGCGGTGATGGCCTCGCTGACCGGACGCGAGCAGGCACTCGCCCGGGAAACCCTGCGCCAGGACGCCGAGCGCCCGCCGCGGGAACCCGACACCGCCAGGATGCAGATCGAGGTGGACCGAGACGCACGACCTGCCGCGCAGGTCGCCGCGGAACGGGATTCGCTGAAGAAACGCCTGGATCTGTCGATCGAGCACAACGGCGAGTTGACCGACCGCAACGCGGATCTGACCCGCCGGTTGACCGCGACGACCGCGCAGCGCGATCAGCAGGCCGCGCAGCTGCGCGACGCGCGGGCCGAGCGGGACCGGCTGCGCGCCGAGCGTGACGAGGCGGTGCGGAAGCTGGCCGAACGGACCCCGGCCGCGCAGCGCTACGGCAGCCCGGAACGACAGGCCGCCGCCGCGACGGACACGGCGAGGAATTCGAACGAGACGGTTCGAACCCCGCAGCAGCGCGCCGAGAAGCAGCAGGCCGACAGGGACGCCCAGGAGTACGAGGACTACCTGGGCCACGTGGTCGACGGAGAAGCCGAGTCCGAGGTCCGCAGGGATCCGGTACCGGCGTCGAGCACCACCGCCGAACGTCCCGACCACAAGCAGGCCGGGTGGGGGCGCGGTTTCGCCGAGGTCGCCGCGGACTTCCAGTCCGGACGCAACGGCCACAACCACGACCACGACCACGGTCGCGACCGCGACCGCGACCGCGAGTACTGACAACCCGAAAGGAATATGACCGATGACCGAAAACCCCAGGATCAACAGCGATCTGAGGGCCGAACACGACCCGGCTGATCGCGCCGATGCGCACTCGACCCGCACCGGCTACGGCCTCACCGCCGAGGTGGCCGACGCGGTCATGAACCGGATGGACGCCGAGCAGATCCCCGCCACCGACGAGACCCTGCGCGACGCCGCCGCCACGGCGGCCGAGTCCGACACCGAGATTCGGATGCGCGCGGACTACATGCAGGCGCGCGGGCTCGGTGACCGCCTGCTCGAGGAATACGACCCGGGTGACGAAGTGGAGCGGGCGGCGTGGACCCGTCCGTGGAACGGGGCTTTCGACCAGGGGTGGGCCGGGCACTGGTCCTACCTGGAGCAGGCCACCAAACGGTGGCGCACCGACCCGGTCGCCGCCGAGCAGGCCCGCCGGGACGCGACCACGTTGTCGCCGATCCAGCAGCGCAGCGAGGACCAGGCCCGCCACATCGCCGAACACGGCATCACCTACGACCCGCAGGGCCGGATCACCTCGCACTACGTCACCCGCGTGAACGACCGTCCCGACCTCGCGGCCCTTCCGCCCGGCCCGCCTCGGCCGGTGACCGAGAAGGCGGCGTGGGGACGGGGTTTCGGCGAGGTCGCCGCGGACTTCCAGTCCGGGGACGGCCATGAGCGGACCCGCGAGCACTGACCGAGAAAGCCCAGGCCGGGCGTGACAGCGCCCGGCCTGGATCGGCCCGAACCCACTGAGAGGAAAGAACGAACCGATGACCGAGAATACCGAGCCCGAACCGTACGAGGTCGAGACCGACGCCGAGATCCGGATGCGCGCGGACTTCATGGAAGCCCGCGCGATCAGTGACCGGATCGCCCGGGATCCGGAGTCCTACGATCCCGCCGACTCCGCCGACATAGGCGATTACTCCAACCCGTGGCTCAGTGGCCCGGACCGGTGGACCTCGGACTGGCTGTATCTGTCCGAGGCGACCGAGCGGTGGCGCGAGGACCCGGAGACCGCCGCGGCGGCGTTGACCGTCCGCGCGTCGGCGTTGTCGCCGATCGAGCTGCGCAGCGAGGAGCAGGCCCGTCACATCGCCGAACACGGTTTCGAGCAGGACAGCAGCGGGATGCTGACCTCGGACTACGCGACCCGCGTGTGGGAACGCGAGGGCGGCTACTACGGCTTGGCGACCAAGCCGGTCACCGAACTCGACGGCTACGACACCGCCCCGACCTGGGGCGACAGCAACGCCGCAGCAGGGTGGGGAGCAACCAACGCGCGTGACGGGATGCAGTGGTGAGCGCCCCGACCAGCGAGGCCACGATGCCCGCACGCGCCGGTTACGACGACGCGGTGGATCGGCTGTTCGAGCCGCTGCGCCGCGCCTGCCTGAGCCCGCGCGTCGCCGCCGCGGTCGAGTCGACCCCGGGCGCCGAGGCGGCGCCGAAGACGCCGACGATCCAGCCCGGCCTGTCGGCGGCGGAGCTGGAGGCGCGGTTGCGCGCCGCGCAATCCCGCATCGCCGTACTGGAGACCCGCCTGTCCGCAGCGGAGCGGGCGTGGGCGGGCGCGGAACGGCGCGCGACGGATCTGGAGGCCCGTAACCACGAGCTTGCCGCTGATCTGGACAACGCGCTGGATCAGCTGTCCGGCCACGCCCTGCACGCCGAACAGGAACGCCTCGTGCACCCGCCCGCCTGGGGCGCGTGGACGAACTCGACCGGCCGAGAGGACTACTCGCGATGAACTCGACACCCACTGTCCAGCCCGTCCAAGGGCCGTCTACCGGGCGGATGGATCTGGCGGAGTTGACCGCGTTGGCGATGACGATCGTGATCGGTCTCGGCGCGTTCGCGTGGTCGTTCGCGGCGCTGACCGAACTGAGCGTGATGGCCGGGATCACGCCGCGTCTAGCGTGGGCGGGACCGATTTTCGTGGACGGCGCGATCGTCCAGTCCGCTGTCGCGCTGGTCTCGCTGCAACGCCGGGCGCGGCAGAACATCGCGATCCCGGTCGGGACGAAGGCGTTCTTCTGGGGTGAACTCTTCACCGCCGAACTGATCTCCGTGATCGGAAACGGCTTGCACGCTGCGGAATCCGGTCAACGCATCCTGCCCGCGACGATCGCGGCGTGCGTTGCCGGCGCGGCACCGCTGTTCGGCCTCGCAGCCACACACGGGCTCACCGCGTTGATCGAGGTTCCTCGAACCCAATCCCGGTCTCAGCCCGGGGACTGGACGCCGGTCCGCACAGAGGCGACACGACTGGACAGCGACTCGACACGACTGGACACCGACCTGCCAGCGCTGGACGCGGAGGCGACAGCGACCGTCGAGGCGGTGGACACCGACCCGATCGCCGAACGCGACGCGCAGATCCGGCGCCGTCACGCAGCCGGGGAATCACTGCGCGCCATCGGCGCGACGGTCGGGCTGTCGCATCAGCGGGTCGCCCAGATCGTGCACGCCGCCACCGTCCAGGACGAGGGCGACGACGACCGCGGGGAGGTGCTGAGCCTGGTTCGCTGACCGATCACCCGACCGCCACCCAGGGGCGGGACTTCCCGCCCCTGCTCTCTACGACACCGACTTCACGCACACCGAATTCCCACGAGGAGAACATCATGACCACCGCACTCACCGACCTGGACCAGATCAACACCGAGTTGATGACCCAGGGCGCCCGCAATCCGTTCGGCCGCGACATCGAGCCCGGCACGATGGTCTCGGGTGAGATCCTCGCCGTCGTCCGCAAGCACCGCCACAACAGCAAGGGACAGCCGCTTTTCTGGGTCAACCGGAAACCGATGGTCGCCACGGCCGGGGACCCGGTCATCGACTCCGCGCTGGTCCTCGAGATCGAGGAGCAGGAACGTGACACCCCCGACGAGGAGGGCCTGCGCCTGATCACCCTCGATCGCGACATCCAGCGCGCCATCAATCGCGGCGTGCGCCAGGCCCGCGCCGGCGGAATCGCGCTCGGCGGCAAACTCGACGGCCTGATGTACGTGGGGCCGGTCGAGGGCGGCGGCTACGGCCGCGTCTACAGCCTCGACGCTTACACCCCGCCCGCCGAGTAGACCCAACCCACAACCGAAGCCCCGGCCGAAATCTCGGCCGGGGCTTCGTCGTGTCTTCAGCCGGTCTCGTCTTCCCCGACTGTTCCCCTGGCCCTTCCTCCGAAGGCGAAACGAGTCCGGATCGCTGGTCGCTCAAGGGTGGCCGAAGGCCATCGGCGTAGCCGACGCGACATCGGAGCGCCCTTGAACGAGCAGCGATCCGGACTCAGACTATCCGGCCGAGGAAGGGCATCCCGCCGTGGATTCGGCGGTAGATCTCGACGTCCCGATCTCGGCAAACGAGGCAGCAAAAGCCCAGCGAAGAACTACGCGGAAACTGTTCCACGCATGGAACAGCTTCAGCCGCACTCAACCACCACCCCAACCCGCCCGTGAGCTGCGGTTAAGAGCGGGATTTCTGCTCACTCCCACCCCCACCCCTGTCCGACATCTCATACCCACTTCGTGTGCACGAGATGTCGGACAGGGGTGGGGGTGGGAGCAATCAGAAATCAAAAAAAGAGTGAGGGTGGGTTGGGGTGGTGGTTGAGTGAAAAAGACATTGGTTGCGTTGGGTGGTTATCGGAAAGTTTGCGGGCGTGGTGCTTTGGGATACGGCGTGGTTGGTGGCGTCATGTTGTGGAGGCTGCGGTCTACTGCACGCGGTTGGCGTAGGTCGTGAGTTGTGGCGCGTGTGCGGTGGGTTCGGGGTTCCGCGACCGGTGGTCGCGCGGGTCTGCGCGCGGGTGTGTCTGTTCCCTCCGGTTGGGCCTGAACGGGGCTATCACACGGTCACCGAACATCAAGGGCGCCTGCGGCGTCGGCAAGCCGATGGCGCAAGCGCCACCCTTGACGCCCGGCAACCGTGTGATCTGACAGCCCCAGGCCAAACCGGAGGGAACAGACACAGTCCCAACCGAACGCGCTCCGAACCCGAACAGCCGCGCGCCCTGGAGGGCGCGTAAAAGCACCGCTCGCCGCGGGGCAGACCGCCCAGAGGGGCCAGGGCACACAGGGATCCGATCAACAGCCCTGGAGCTGTACGCGGCATCGCGTACCGGGGCCGAGTCGAGATGCTGAGGAATTGACGTTGGCGTATACCTATACGGCGTTGATCAGGCCATCAGGCAGTCGCCGCATCCAGGTAAGACGGTATCCAGGGGTAGGGGGTATGGAGCAGTGGGGCTCGACGCAACGGAACGACTCTGGCGTCGATACGAAGAGTCGGTCGCTACCTTGCTGGCGGCCATGGACGGGGACGCGAGCGTCGTTCACGACGTTGCTATCCGCGGCGACCTTAGTGGTGCAAGCCGTCAGATTGATGTGTTGGTGCAGGGGTCGATGGTTGGTCTTGAGATCACTGTGGTGGTTGAGTGCAAACGACACCGCCGTCCGGTAGATATCGGTGTCGTCGACCAGTTCGTTGGAAAGCTGTTGGATGTCGGCGCTGATCGTGGAATCCTGTACGCCTACTCGGGTTTCACGAACTCGGCAGTTGCACGTGCAGTTGGCGCGAGGAATCCGCATGTGATGGCCGTTGCGCTTGAGACGCCTGATGTCGTGAAAGGACCACGGGCTGCGGGCTTTCCCGTTGATTTGCTAGTTCAGGACTGCCCCCCGCAGTGGGTGGAAGAACTAGACGATGTCGCCTTCGTACGCTTTTTAAGGGATGGCGACTGGTCGAAGTTTTGGAGTTGAGCGTTCATCAGAGGGACAGTTGTGACCAATAGATTATGGTGAAATGCTCTCTGACATGCAGGTTCTTCACTGGTAAGCACAGCGCCGAGAGTGTTTGATCTCATAATCCATTGGTCGCGGGTTCGAGCCCCGCCCGCCCCACAAAACTGCTGGTCAGAGGCTTGTGGTGGTGCTCTGAGACGGGCGAAACCGCCCAGGTCGACATTTACTCGTCATTTTCAACTGGAATCTTCTTGTTGGTCGTGCGGCGGCTTCCGCTGGTCAGGAGGTGAATCAGCGGAAGCCGCCGGTTTGCTACGTCGTTGTTCTTCGGTGGTGTTCGGCTGTGTTCAGTCGGTCTGTGCGGTGGGGCTGCGTTCCTCGGGTAGAGCGAAGGCGTCGAACCGGCTCCGTGCGTCCGGCCCGCGGTGAGTGCGTTGGACGTAGTGGCGGCGGGTGACCTCTTCGGTGTTGCCCAGTTGTGCGGCAGCCACACCGATGTCGGATGGGTCTGTCAAGCTAACGGCTCTGTCCCACTTTCGGTGGTAGCGCCAAATCATGTCTCATCCCAATAGAATTCGATGCCTGAGAAGGGGAAACCCTGCGCTCCTGTACATTTGGCGTTTGATCAGCTTCGTTTTGTCGTATTGACGCCTTCGGTGGGGCCATTGCTGTAGGGCAGCGTGAGTCCGGCGACGACGGCGTCGTGGTCTTGGTCGAGCCCGGTGAGGAACGGTTCGAGTTCGACTAGCCCGGCCTCGCGGACCTGTTTGATCCAGGCGTCGATGTCGGCTCCGCGGTGTTCGGTCATCAGCTGCGCGAACTCGCGCACCACCTCGACCAGCGCGGTCATCTCCGGCCAGGCGGCCAGCAGTTCATCGAGATGAGCGCGTCGTCCGGCGGGCAGGTTGTCTCCGGGCGGGTCAGAATCCAGCGGGTCACCCGCCGTGGCGACGGTGTGATCCGGTCGCCGTCGAGTCGTGCCTGGTTGATGTAGCGGTAGAGCAGGTTCTGGCCACCGGTGTAGCCGAGTGCGGTGATCTCGGCGAGCAGCCGCAGCACCGGGACGCCGGGCTCGGCGGCGCGGCGGGCGCGTAGGTGGTCGCGGTAGGGGTCGACCAGGCAGGCCCGGTACTGGGGTGGGCGGCGTAGCCGCTGCGGTTCGGGGACCCGGGAGTAGCGTTTCATCGTGTTCAGCGAAAGTCCCAGTCGTCGTAAGCAATCCAGCAATCCGACCCCTTGGTCGAGGAGGCCGTGGACGGCACGCCAGCGTTCGATGGTGCTTTTCTCCCGGACCAGTGATTGCCGCTTCGGGGCGGCGGCGGCCCAGCAGCTCGAGTGTGCGGCGACCACCTTTTCGGCTGCCTGCGCCAGCCCGTGCCACAAAGTACTGGTGGGCCGTCGGCGAGGTGCCTGCTGAGCAGGTCCTTTTCCCACGGCCCCAGCCCGAACGACGCATGCGACTTTCACCGCACGTCGCTCTCCAGTGACTATTCCGTGAGTGCTGGGACAGATTTCTTGCCGTGGATGGCTGCGTGGCAACTGCCGCAGACCACAAGGGTTTTGCGGTGCCGTGCGGCCATGAGATCTGCCCACGGGGCTGGCTTTTGCGAGGTCGGTGAGCTTGGCGATGTGGTAGACGGCGCGGTTGTAGTGGATCTGGCGTTCGTCGCGGGTCGGGGCCGGTGGTCCGGCTCGGGATGGCGGTGACGTTGTGCTCGCTGCCGTGGCTGGGGGTTCGGGCCGGACGAGGTGACTGGGCGCCGCCACGGTCGCCCTGGTCAGGACGCGAAAACGGCGGGCCGAACGGCCCGCCGTCCTGTGCTAGGCGCTGACTGCGGCTCAGTTGCCGGGGTTGGCGTCGCGGTCGTGGCTGGTGGGGTGGCCGTCCTTGTCGTACCACTGGCCGTTCGCGTCGCGGGTCCAGCCTTCGAATTCGGTGCCGATCAGGCTGTCGACCCCCCAGCGTTCCCCCAGGCCGAGTGAGGGGGACTGTGCAGGTTCGGGCGGGGCATTGCGGCGTTTCTCGTTGAATGCGGCAAATATTTCGTCAGCGCGCGCTAGTTCTTCATCAGAGGGGATCAAGCCTCGCGCTTCCGATTCTTCGCGACTGTAGAAGGTGAAGCGGCCGACTTTTTCCGCGTCTGGTTCCGGCATGGGGTGTCTCCTATGGTTCGATCAGCGTGATAATGGTGCGACCCGTTTGTGGATCGGTCACTTTGCTTTTGCAGTAGAATTCGGTTCCCGTCTTGAACATGACTTCGTCGGGAGTCCCCCCGTAGTCGTGGACTTGTCGCCCGCTCTTGCTCAATATCTGGAATTCGGTGTTCGTGCTGTTGGTCATGAGTTCGTTACCGGCGCGGCTGGAACTATTCATGAACCCGTTCACCGGCCCTGCTTCTCCGGGCTGGAATCGGGCGAGTTCCTCGGGCGTCATCTGAATATGCCGGGTCACCGGGCCTTGGTACGGGGGTAGCTTGTCCAGTGCGACGTTGATTCGGAGGGCTTCGGCCTGCTGATCGGCGGTGAGGTTCCCTTCACGCAGCCCGCGAATCAGGTCCCGGCTGGGGCCGCGGGTCAGCACCCATCGTTCCTCGGTGGACATTTCACCGGCGAACTGTGTCGGTGCCGTTTTCGGTTCCACCTTCGGCGTCGCCTTGGCCTTCAAACCCTTGATGCGTTTCAGTTCTTTGGCATGTTTGGCAAGGGTCTGTTCCGACTTCACCCCTTTGCCGAGTCGGGCGGCCTTGAAAGCATCGATTAGCGCGCGAATCGGGCGTGCGAATCGGGCGGCAATAGCCACGACACGCGCGCTGGCCACGGCGGCGCCGATACCGAAGGTCACCACGCTTGCCGCGATGGCGATTGCCACGGTGATGAGCAGCTCTTTGAGCAGCTCTTCGCCCAGATCCTCGAGGACCTTTTTCATGTTTTCGCGCAGCTCGACCAGGCCGTCGTGGTGGTCTTTCGCGCTGGCGGACAGTTCATAGAACGCGGCGGTGGTGGTCAGGGCGGCGTCACGCAGGGCGCGCAAATCTTCATCGATGTGATCGTATTCGGGGCTAACAATCGCCTCGAACGACCAGGCGACCCGTTCCAACTCCCCCGCCATCTTTGCCACCGGTCCGGCGTCGGCGATCTTGGTCCAGGTGTCGGCGGCGCGCGCGAGTAGATCGACATTCCCGTCCGGGATGGTGATCCCGATGGCTTCGGCCAGTTTCACACCGCCATCGATCAGGCCCTGGCCGGGTCCTCCGGCGCTCGGCAGCGGCACCCGGCACAGGTATGCCACGGGGCCGGGGGTGGCCGGCTTATCCGGCGCCGGGGTATCGGTGCCGACCGTCGCGTTGTATTCGGCAACGGCGTGGTTGTAGCCGATTTCCAACAACACGCACCCGTAGGCGTGCACCGCTTCGGCGAGGTCGTTGGACATGTCCAATAGCTCTTCGGCGCGCATGTCGTAGGTCTTGGCCCATTTCGTGGCCTCGTCGTAGGACCCGGTCATGGCCTGGCATTGGTTGAAGGTCGGCCAGAACGAATCAACGGATGCGAACCAGTCGGCGGCAAGCGAGACGAGCTTGTTACCGGCGTCGTAGTAGACGCTGGTGTCGACATCGAGAACGGTCACGAGCGGCCCAGAGCGCGCAGGTTCTCGGTGACCGCGTCGTTGTAGGCGGTGTGCGCGGTACGGGCCGCGGCCTGCATGGCCTCGATCCCCTCCCGAACCTCTTGCGCCGCAGTAGCCCATTCCCGGTGCGCTTCGGCTTGCTTGTCGGCGGCGTTGCCGTTCCAGCTCTTCTGCATCGCGGCCATGCGTTCATCGATCTCGCGCAGTGATTCCCGTAGGAAATCGTTCAGTCCGCCGATGCGCGTGGTTACGTCGTCCAGGTGGTCGAGATCGACCTGATACCTCATGTGCCACAGTCCTGCTCGGTTACGCGGAATCAGCTACGGGAGATCGAGTGAGGATTGCCGCAGCGCGGTGGTGTTGGTGGTGTCGGTGCTGGTGTATTCGACCGCTGCCACACCGAGCAGTTCAGCCATGGTGTTCAGGGCCTCGAGTACTTGTAGGGCGCCGTCGCGGGTTTCCTCCCACCCCGCCGCATAGGCGTTGGCCGCAGTGCCTTTCCAGCTCGTCATCAGCCCCTGCACGTCCGCGTCGGCCGATCGCACACCGTTGACGAGAGTTTGCGCGGTCCGCTGCACGTACTGTCCGGCATCCGAAACATGGTCGGGCACAATCGCAAATGGTGAGCTGGCGGCGGATGAATCGTCAGCCATGCACACTCTCTCAGTTATCGGTCGTTGTTGGTCTCAGTAGGTTAGACGTGGGCCATGCATGTTCGGTTCCATCAGAGATCTCTCGATCCGAACCATGCATCGGTGGCCGCTTGTGGAACAAGCTAGTCGCCGGATAGGACTACAATGCCGGTGGTCTGAATCTTCAAGGGCGGCCGTGGATATCGGTTCGTCGCCGCGAGTGCGCGGATGAGGTCGGAGACGAGCTTGCGTTGTTCGCGTCCCAAGAGGGCCGCCTCCGGCGGTGCGACGAACGGCTCATCGAGTTCGAGTGCGACGCCAGACCAATGCGCAACATCGCGCACATCGAGTTCGAGGGCCTGCGCTACGGCGCGGATCGGTTCGAGCGATGATGGGTGCTCGGGGTTGTCGATCAACCGGCTGACCGTGGTCGCGTGGATGCCGGCGAGTTCGTTGCGGTTGTTGATATCCGCGCGGCCATGGCTGAGGCCCACGGCTCGGGTATGGCGCGCTTGCGTGGCATGTCCGCAAGGGTAGGCCATATGTCCATGCCAGTAGAAGCGTCGATGCGAAATATTCCGATGCTGTGCAGGTTTATTGTGCATTCAGTGAGCCTTTTTCATCCTCGGCTGGTGTGAATCTCACGCTCTTGTGGGACGTGGATGGCCTTGACCAGCGCCCCGGCCTTGTGCGGGCAGCAGCGCAGTTTGTGCAGTATCTTCCAGCATTTGAGCTGCGCGTTCGCGCGTTCACCAGGCGCCCGCAGTTTCGCGTGGGCGCGGTTCGCCCGCTTCTGTGATTCCGGTTTTCCGCGTCCCTTGTACGGGGTGATCAGGCCCTCGACACCGTGATAGCCCTTGTCCGCCAACACGATCAGCCCGCATGCCTCGAGTTCGCGCATGATCTGCCAGATCCAGGCGGCCTTCGAATCGTGCACGCTGGCGGGCAACGCATCCGACACCCACGCGATGTCTCCGTCCGGTGTGGCGATGACCTGCACGTTCATGCCGTGGTGGCGGTGCTTACCCGAATAATAGGGCCGATCCGCGGCCACCCGGTCGATCGCTATCACGGTGCCATCGAGTACGAGGTAGGCGTGCCCCCGCCGCTTGGCTCGCCGCAGTGCCGAACGCAGTGTCGGCGCGCGGGCGGCCAGCAATTCCACGGTCTCTTCGACATACCGCCACGCGGTCGTCGTCGATACCTCGAATCCCGCGCCGAGATCGCTGAACGTCTCGGCTCTGCGCAGGTAGGCCAGCACGAGCAGGGCTTGGCGGCTCGGGTCGAGCTTGCGCCACACCGAGCCGATCCCGGTGCGGTGCCGGCGGATCAGTCCGGCGACATAGGTGAGGGTCTGACGTGACAACGGCAGCGTGGAACGGTAGAACAGCATCGGAGCCCTTGGTGTACAGCGGTTTTGGTCGACAGCTGATCTACCAGGGGCTCCTTCCTATCCGGCGACGACACGCCGCACCGATCGCGTTGCTGCCCAACGCATCTCACCGAGGATGAAATAGCTTCAGTGTGCCTAGCTGGATGAATTAGCATCGCTTGTTTTCATATGAGTAGACACCTATGGGCGCCATTCTTGCTTCGGCTGCGATGTGGTTGCGCCACACTCATCTTCACTATCGGAAGGGCTCGTCATGTTGACAACATCCTCGACCGCTACGGCTCTCGGTGAACGGCTGCGTCGTCCGCCGCAGCGGCGTACCATCCGGCTCGGACTCCTGCGCCTGACCTACGTCCCCGATGGCTACGTCGCTCTCAAACCCCGCGGCTGGCTGCCGACGGCCACCGACGACGACTGGTCGGCGCACGCCGATCATCTCGACGAGAACGGCAACCTCGTGGCGGGGCTCGGCGGACTGCTCGTCCGCCGCGGGCGGCGCGCGCTGCTCATCGACGCGGGCGCGGGGCCGATCACCCTGCCGGACCATCCCGACAATCACATGACGGGCGAAATGCGTTCGGGCGCACTGCTCGAGGGCCTCGCGGGCATCGACGGACTCGGCCGCATCGAGGCCGTCGCCATCACACATCTGCATTTCGACCATCTCGGCTGGATCCTGCATTCGGCGCCCTCGGATGCCGCCACGCCCTTCGACTCCGCCCGCTACTACATTCGCGAAACCGAATGGGACTGGTGGCGGTCGCTCACTCCGGCCATGATCGATACCTTCCCCGAGTGGGCCAGGGGCGGCCTCATGAACCGGCAGATCCTCGATGTCCTCGCCCCGCGCGTCCGCACCATCACCGAACACAGCCGCCTCTTCCCCGGCGTGCGCGCGATCGCCCTGCCGGGGCATACCACCGGCCACACCGGATTCGTCGTGCGCTCGCTCGGTCGCCGCCTGGTCGTCTTCGGCGACGCCTTCCATTCTCCGGTCCAGATCCGGCATCCCGACTGGATTTCGGCCGCCGACTACGCCCCCGAGGATGCCGTGGCGCATCGGCGCGAGCTCGTCGACGACCTCGCCGACAGCGGTGACCTCGCCTTCGGCCTCCATTTCGCCGACGTCCCCTTCGGGCGCGTGCGCCGCGACGAGAACGGTCACACGTCCTGGGTGCCCTGTGACTGATCGGTAGTCGTCGCGGCACTCCGTGTGCGCCGTGGTCCCGGTTGTGGGCGGCGGCGAAACAGTTGGGCCGATGCCGGGGCGCCCGAAGCGTTCCACGTCGAGTGTTCCCGCGCGGTGCGGAACCGGGCCGGCGTAGTCGGCTAACGCATTTGCGCGAGTGCGGTATCCCGGTGGCCTCGGATGGTTCGAAGGTCGCGGCCCGGCCGGTGGCCGGGCCGCGACGAGGTCAGCCGAGGGGTAGTTGGAGGCGGGAGGGGATGCCGGGCGGGGCGGTGATGGTGATGGTGGTGTCGACGCGGTTGGCGGTGGAGTAGAGCGGGTCGGCACCGTCGAGGACGAGCATGAGGCGGTGGCCGTCGGGCATGTCGTAGGCGGCGGCCTGGAGTTCCCATTCGAAGGTGGTGGGCTCGTCCACCGGGAGGGTGACAGGTTCGTGGGTGATGATGCGGCCCGCGCCGGTGGGGGCGACGTCGAGCAGATAGGCGACCACGGTGGCGGTCGGTTCGGTGCTGGCGATGGTCAGGCGCAGGCGCGGAATGCCGCGGATACGGCGGGCGGTGTCGCCGCTTTCGGGAGCAGACAGCGGCGGGGTGGACCAGATCAGCACCTGGCTGCGGTCGAACTCGGTGGTCGGGTAGATCTTCGGATTGCCGGACCATTCCTGCTGGCCGGTTGTCATGATCTTGTCCATCGCGACGATCGCGGGTTCCTTGCCGACGGTGAAACGGCGCTGCCACCCGGAGACGGTGTCGGCGGTGAGCACGCCGTCGCCGTCGCCCTGTTCCTCGGTGAGGACGAATTCCTCGAATTCGAGGCAGACCTCGGACCAGGTGGCGCGTTCCTCGCGCCGGGCCGGTTCGATGATCGTGTGCTCGCCGGTGACGACATCGGGTTCGGTGACGTAGGTGAACATGATCTGATTGCTCACCTGCGGCCAGGCGTCGACGCCGTTGTCCGTGTCGAGCAGGTGGTGATCGAGCCAGGCGTAGGCTTCTCGCAGTGGAAGATTCGGTTCCGCGCCGGGCAGCGGCGGCGCGATGAGGCCGGGGCCCTCGGGCACGGCGTGGTCGCCGATCCACATGTTCAGGCGTTTGGGGCCGCGCAGTTTCTCGAAGGTCGGGATGACCTGGTTGACGGCGAAAAGTCCCTCGTGCCACGTGTTGGAGAAGAACGTCGGGATCGCGCGGACGTCGGGACCGTCGAGGTAGGTCTCGGGCGCGCGCTCCGTGCCCCACGCGACGACATCGTCCATATCGCGGCCTTCGAAGAACTTCCGCAGGATCTCCTCGGCGTCGGCGTCGAACTTCTCCGCGCGGGTGCCGCCGGTCAGTCCGATGAGGCCCTCGACGGCCGCGAGATGGCGGGTGCCGTTGGCGTAGAGGCTGGTCGCGAGATTTCCCCAGGTGCTGAGGGCGACCACGACGTCGACGCGCGGATCGTGCGCCGCCACCAGCTGACTGATGCCGGACCCGTAGGACTCGCCCATGAAGGCGATACCGCTGGGCGCGACGGCGTCGATGGCGTGGGTGAGCACCCGCGAGCCGTCCTCGCGATCTCGCGGCCCGGCCACGTCGACGGTGCCCTCGGAGGTGCCGAACCAGGGCAGGTTCGTCTCGGGCAGGCGGGTCCAGCCGATACCGCGCGGGGTGTAGGCCAAGACGTGGTAGCCCTTGGCCGCCAGTGTGAGATAGGCGTATTCGAACAGTGGCCAACCGACCGGTGTCCACCCGGCGGGTATGACGATCAGTGGCCGCGGCCGTGCGGTGGTCTGGCGCAGCAGATGCGCCGACAGTCGGTAACCTTCGGCGGTCTCGATGCGCGGGAACGACGGTATCGCGACGTTCAGCGCCCGGCCGACGAGCTCGTCCACGGTATCGGGCACCAAACCCTTGCCGCTGCGGGTTTCCAGCGCCCGCACCAGATTCGTGGCGAAATGCACCGCCTCGGGACGAACCGCTCCCTGCTCGTCCCACATACCGCCGGTCGATATCCGGGCGACCTGCTCGGCGGTGATGCCGATGGTGGAGTCGTATTGTGCCATGAGTATCGCAATCCTTCCCCTGCTGGTATTCGGAGAACTGCATTGCGGACATAGCGTGGCACGGCGTGGGAGCCATTGTCGCGGAATTGATCGCGCGCCGGGAAAACGGACTTCGCGCCCGTAATCATCGGATTATCGCAACTGACCGATTCGATCGCGGCGACAGGTTATGGAAGATGGCGATCCATCGCCGCGGAATTGAAAGTCGCTGCCGCGCTGCGATATCGCCGTCGCCAGGGTCCAGCTACGGCCGCCGGGCGATCGCTGACGTAGGCTGGGCGCGGCGAGGACGGGAGACACAGGTGATCGGTTCGCTGGTGAAGGGGCAGAACGCGGCGCTGGAGGTGGCCGCGGTCGCGGTGTCGGTGGGCGTCGAGGCCGACGCGGATGTGTCGGCCCTGTTGGTCACCGCGGCCGGGAAGGTTCGTTCGGACGCGGATTTCGTCTTCTTCAATCAACCCGCCGCGCCCGGCGTGGAATTGCGCGAGGGCCGGTTGACGGTGTCGTTGGCCGCGGTGCCCGCCGAAATCGCGCAGGTTCGGGTGGTTGTCACCCTCGACGCCGAAGGCGCGACATTCGGGCAGTACCGGCCGCCGGTGGCGACCGTGGCCGATATCGCGGGGAACGCCCTGTACGAGTACACCGTCGACGGACTCGGCGGCGAATCGGTGGTGATCGCGCTGGAACTGTACCGGCGCGGGACCGACTGGAAGGTGCGGGCGGTCGGGCAGGGATACGCGGGCGGATTCGCGGCGCTGGTCACCGATCACGGAGTGAGTGTGGACGACGGTGAACCCGCCGCGACCGAACCGGAACCGCCGGTGCGGACCGTGCCGGGGGAGGCCACGCTGTCGATGGAGAAACGCACCCGGCTCGACCTGCGCAAACGCGAGGTCGCCAAGGTGCTGATCGGCAAGTCGGCGTGGGGGATTCGCGCGCGAGTGCTGCTGGTGATCGACAAGACCGGCAGTATGCAGCGGCTCTACGGCAAGAAGGTCGTGCACCGGGTGGTCGAGCGCGTGATCCCGATCGCCACCCAGCTCGACGACGACGGCACGCTCGAGGCGTACTTGTACGCGCGGTCGTTTCTGAAACTCCCGGATATCGAAGTCGCGCACGGTGAGCAGTGGTCGCGAACCTTCCTGCATCTGTCCGGGACGCACGAGGGGTTCGACTACGACGGCATCGGCGCGCGCAATGACGAGTTGCCCATCATGCGCGACATCATCGACGGCCTCGGAGTGGGCGGCCGACCGACGCTCGTGCTGTTCTTCACCGACGGTGGGTTCGCCAAGAAACGCGAGATAGCCGAATTGATGCGGGAAGCGTCCCGGTTGCCCGCGTTCTGGCAGTTCGTCGGTTTGGGGCGCGCGAATTACGGCGTGCTGCGCACGCTCGACGAGTTGGACGGGCGCGTTGTCGACAATGCCGGATTCTTCGCCCTCGACGATATCGACGTTGTAGACGACGCTGAACTGTATGCCCGCCTGCTCGGTGAGTTCCCGGACTGGCTGCGTGCCGCCCGGGCCGCGGCAATTATCGCCTGATCAGCCGATCACGGCGTTCATGATGGTGCCGGCGCTGGTGGCGACCACGCCGCCGATCATCGCGCCCGCGACCATCTTCGGGGACTCGAGGCCGCCGCCGGACCACTTCTCCCACGCGAACTTGCCACCCGCGTAGATGATTCCGCAGATGCCCGACAACAGCACGAACCATGTCAGGTAACGGACCAATTGGAGGAACTTGTCGGAGATCGGCGGCGCCTCGGGAGACGGGTTGCCGATCTGTGCCAGAACGTCGTATGTGGTGACCAGTATCATTGGCGTGCTGCTCATTCTGACTCGGGCGGGGTATGGGACATCCACCGAGAATGGTATCGGTTTCCGGGGTGTGACGCAGTCACCTGGTTGCGTGAGTCCCGCGCGCTCGGGATGATGGATTCGCGCGGCGGTCGAGGGTCCGGTCGCCGTGGCCGGTGTTTCCGCCCGGCGGCGCCTCGCCCGATGTGGCGGTACCCGAGTTGTTTTCGGCCCTCGCGGGCACAGGAGGATCTGGCGTTGAGTATCGTGCTGACTTCGATCGGCGATTCCGTCGCGACGCTGGCGCAGTTGGGGAATCCGACGCCGGAGGCGCCGCCGCTGTCGGACAAGATCATGCAATTCGTTCGGTACGCGACCTGGTTCGCCATGCTGTCGGGCATCGTGGCCATCATCTACGCGGGCGGCAAGTTCGCCTGGGAGAAGTGGCAGGGGAGCGGGCTCGAATCGCCGAAGATGGTCGCTGGTGCGATGATCGGCGGTGTCGTCGCGACGAGCGCCGGCACCATCATGAACGCCGTGATCGGCGCCTGATCGGCGGGTTCCCGCTCGCGGGCACGACTTCCGCGCGCAACCGTCGATAGGACGGGTTGTCGCCGTACTCTCCGAGTGGTCGAGCCGCGTTCCGTATCGATCGGGACCGCGCGCTCGCGTCCGGGCCGCCGGGCGACGACTTCCGTAACCGATAGCTGATGGCTACCGCCTTGCAGAGGCTGTGCGCCAAAGAAAGTTAACAGGTTTTACTAAACACTGTTCACGAACCTCGGTTCTGTGGTTCCATCTCCTTGGATGCGATCCGACGCGGTGTTCGGCAGACGGACTGGACCGCGCCAGGTGGTCCGCCGCCCAGACCAAGGAGACAGCCGTGACCCTTACCTCGATTCCCGCCGGATTCGACTTCACCGACCCCGACCTGCTCGCCGCCCGCCTGCCTGTTCGCGAATTCGCCGAACTGCGCCGAACCGCCCCCGTGTGGTGGTGCGCGCAGTCCGGCCGCGCGGGCGGATTCGACGACGGCGGCTACTGGGTGATCTCCAAGCTCGCCGACATCAAGGAGATCTCCAAGAACCCCGACGTGTTCTCCTCCCAGCGCAACACCGCCATCATCCGGTTCGACGAGGCAACCACCCGCGACGAGATAGACATGCTCGGCTCCATGCTGCTGCTGAATCTCGACCCGCCGCAGCACACCAAGGTCCGGCGCATCATCTCCAAGGGCTTCACCCCGCGCGCGGTGGAGAATCTGCGGGCCGCGCTCACCGAACGCGCCGCGCGGATCGTGCACGAGGCCAAGCAGGAGGGTCGCGGCGATTTCGTGGAACAGGTCGCCTGCGAATTGCCGCTCCAGGCCATCGCCGAACTCATCGGCGTGCCCCAGGACGATCGCAAGAAACTGTTCGACTGGACCAACCAGATGATCTCCTACGACGATCCCGAATTCGGCGGCGACCATCACGCCGCCACCGCCGAGGTCATGGGATACGCGTGGAATATGGCCGAACAACGGCGCGCGTGCCCGGCCGAGGACATCGTCACCCAGCTCATCAATGCCGATATCAACGGCGAACAGCTCGGCTCGGACGAATTCGCCTTCTTCGTGATCCTGCTGTCGGTGGCGGGCAACGAAACCACCCGCAACTCGATTACCCACGGCATGAAGGCGTTCGTCGACAACCCCGAGCAGTGGGAGTTGTACAAGGAGCAGCGGCCGCGCACCGCGCCCGACGAGATCGTGCGGTGGGCCACCCCGGTCACCGCGTTCCAACGCACGGCCACCGCGGACACCGTGGTCGGCGGCCAGGAGATCGCCGCGGGGCAACGGGTCGGATTGTTCTACAGCTCCGCCAATTTCGACGAGGACGGCTTCGAGGATCCGTACACCTTCGACGTGCTGCGCAACCCGAATCCGCACGTCGGCTTCGGCGGCACCGGAACCCACTATTGCGTCGGCGCGAATCTGGCCAGGTTGCAGATCGATCTGATGTTCAACGCCATCGCCGATGCCATGCCGAATCTGCGGCAGGTCGCCGATCCGGTTCGGCTGCGGTCGGGCTGGCTGAACGGGATCAAGCGCTGGGAGGTCGAATACGCTTGATCGAGAGCGCCCTATCGGGCGACAGGGAGGCGGCGATGTGGACAGGACCGACGGGCAGCCGAAACCAAGGGGCCGCGCTCCGGTCGTCACCGATGTCGACATCCGCCGCGTCGCCCGGGAACTGCTGAGCGAATTCGGTCCCGACGCGCTCACACTGCGCGCGATCGCCCGCGCGCTCGGCATCACCGCGCCCGCGCTGTATCGCTACTACCGGTCGCGCGAGGATCTGCTCGAGCGCCTGCGGCAGGAATTCTGCGCGGATCTGGCCGCGGAACTGACCGCTGAGATCGCGACGCTGCCCGACGACGGCGTGATCCAATTCTTCGCGATCTGCCGCGGGTTCCGACGCTGGGCGCTGGCGCACACCCGGGAATTCACCCTGGTCTTCGCCTCGACCGGCACCGACGGCGCGCCCGTGCCGCGCCGATTCGACGAACCGTTCGGCCGGGTGTTCCTGGCCGCGGCGGGCCGCCTGCTGGCGACCTACGACATCGTGACCCCGCCGACCGATGTCATCCCCGCAGACCTGCGCGAGGACCTGGTGCTGTTCCAGACCGAACTGCTCGCGGCGCTGTCGGAGTCCGGGCAGAAATTCCCGGCCGAGAAACTGGATCTCGGCGTGACCTATCTGATGATCCAGATATGGGCCCGCCTCTACGGGCACGTGACCCTCGAGGTGTTCGGCAACTATCCGATCCCGCTGTCGAATCCTGAGATCCTGTTCGACGCCATGCTGGCCGATCTGGGCCGTACCGCCGGACTGGTCGGCGACTGAATCCGGTGCGCGATCACCTGCGCGTCCTCCTCCTGCGCGCGCACGGGCTCGTCCGGGCGTCCGGGGGCGCGCGGAACGGCCCGCTCAGATGCGCGCCCCCTTGGCGCGATTGCAGGCGCGGCACAGGATCTGGAGGTTGGAACTGCTGGTCGCGCCGCCGCGGCTGAGCGGGATGACGTGGTCGAACTCCAGATAGTGGCCGCTTCCGCATTCGACGCAGCGGCCGCCGTCGCGCTGCCACACCTCGGCCTTCACCTCCTGCGGGATGCTGCGCGAATCCCGCTGGCCCGGGGTGAGGACCAATCGCTTGGCCACTCGCAGCGCGCCCTCGAGCGCGGCGGCCACATAGTCGGGGTCATCGACGGTGAAGGTGGCGCCGCCGCGCGCCGAGGTCGCCGCGATCACCACCGCGCCCTGGTCGACCCGCACGGAAACCACTCGATTCCAAGGCAGTTCGGTTCCCGCGCCCGCGCCGACGAAACGCAGCTTCTTGTTGCTGGCGATGAGACGGCCTCCGGTGAGTCTGGGCCCGCGGGCGAGATGGCGGATATGGGTGGCAGGCAGGTCCAAATGGACGCGCTCCTCCGGGTCCAAATGCAGGTCCGGCGTGCGCAGCAGCGGCAGCGCGCCTTCCCGCAGGCGCGACAGGGTGCGCCCGCGCCGCATGTGCCCGCGTAGCTCCTCGACCAGCGGGCCGTTCAGCCACAATTCCGCGACGGCGCGCTCGAAGGCGTCGTATTCCTCCTGCGCGATCTCCCCGTCGGCGAAGGCGAAGGTCGCCAACCGCTCCACGTGTGCCAGTCCGATATCGCGCAGCGACCGCCGTCCCGCGGCCTCGTCCACGCGCTGATAGCGCAGCGCCGCCCACAGCGCTTCCCAGTCGGGTCCGTGCGGACCGGCGCTCGCCAGTACCCGGGCGGCGCGGCCGTGCCAGTGGGTGAGAAATTCCTCGGCGCGCTCGGCGCAGGTGCGGCATTCTGCCGTGCCGCCGAAGAGTCTGCGGCGCTTGGCGTATCCGCATCGGTCGCATTCGCGGGCGTGCGCGGGTGCGCGACGGTAGGTCTCCGAGGTCCATTCCGAGCCGTCCCACCAGCGCATCCGGGCGGGGTCGTGCGGATCGAGATACCAGTCGGCCCGCTGCGGGTCCGGCGGTGGCGGCGGGAGGGCGGGCAGTTCGGCGCGCCGGGTGAGATCGACCGGTCGGCTCGTCGGGGAGCCCTGCGAGGTCGGCGCGGACTCGGCCGGAATATCCGGCGCGGTGGTCAAATTCGTCAGTACGGCAGCCATTTCGGGACCCGGGGGAGCCAGGCGCGCCAGCGTATGGGAATTCGTCCGTCCGGGCCGAGCGAAGGGATTCGACGCGCGTACGGACCGGTTCGGCGGCTCGTCGACGCGCACACCGAATTCGGTGACCAGACCGGCCAGACCGGAGCTCCACCCCTGTCCGATGGCGCGGAACCGCCACAGACCGTCACGGCGGTAGAACTCGCCGAACATCATGGCGTCGACCGGATCACAGTCACCGAGGTCGAATCCGGCGACCGGACCGCTCGCGTCGTGCACGGTCACCGTGAGATCGGCGACATCGCCGAAGGTGCCCTCGTCCAGCGATCCGCTCACCACGATCCGCCGCACCTCCGATTCGGTGCGCGGCAGCGACACGCTCAGCCGCGCGGTGCCGGGCTGTGGCTCCTGATCCAGCGTCACCGCCTGGGATATGTGTCGGGGTGCGTTGAAGAAGACCAGATCGCGGTCAGAGCGCACCCGGCCCGACTCGGTCAGCAACAGCGCGTGCGCATCGACGGCGTGGTCGGATCGCCATGAAACAACCACGGCTAGAAGCGATGTCGGTACCGCTGTATTGGCGCCCTTGCTCATTCTCATCGTGCTCGAATAGTGCCACGCCCCTCCGACACGCCGAGCGGCCCGGCCGACCGGCCAGATGGCGCGACACAGGATCCGGTGGCCGGATATCCCGTGCTTCGGGCCGCTGGTCCGGCACAGTGGTGCACATGACCACCCCGAAAGGGCAGGCAGGAGGGTCTTCGAGCCCGAAACCGCCGCATTCACGGGTACCCGGCACGGCCGAAATCCTCGCCGCCGCGCAAGCCGCGGTCGAGGCCGCGCAGGCGGCGGCAGGCCAGGCGCTGGAATCGGCCCAACTCACCGCTGGTCACGCCTTCGAGGCCGCGGTCCGGCTGCCGCCCGCCTCGGCGCAGCTGGCCACGCAGTTGCCCGACCTCATCGAGAACCTCTCGGCCGCCGTCGACCGGCTCAACTCGACCCTCGATCGCCTCGACCGCACGTTGGCCCTCGCCGATCCGGCCTTCGCCGCCTACGATCGGCTGCTGCCGCGCCTCGAGGCGATGATCTCGCTGGGCGAGGACGTCCTCGGCGCGATGTCACGGCTGCCGGGAGCGTCGATACTCGGGCGGGTCACCGGAATGGGCGGGCGCTCCCGGCCCGAGGAGCAACCGCCGCCGCCCCCGAAGAAGCGACGGCGTTAGCGCACCGCGGTCCTGACCAGCAGCGCACGGTATGTCGCGGCGGCCTTGAGCAGGATCTCCCGGTACTCCTCGGACGGATCGGAATCGAGCACGATGGCGCCGCCCGCGCCGATGCGCCAGCGGCCGTCGTGGCGCACCGCGGTGCGGATGACGATATTGAGATCGGCCGTGCCACCGAGGCCGAGGAAGCCGATCGTGCCCGAATACACCCCGCGCGCTTCGGTTTCCAGCTCGTCGATGATCTCCATCGTGCGCAGCTTGGGCGCGCCGGTCATCGAGCCGCCCGGGAAACAGGCACGCACGCAATCGATCACGTCGACCTCGGGACGCAGTGTGCCGCGCACCGTTGACACCAGTTGATGCAGTGTCGTATAGGTTTCGGTCGCCATGAGCTTCGGCACGTGCACGCTGCCGATCCGGCACACCCGTCCGAGATCGTTGCGCAGCAGATCGACGATCATCAGGTTCTCGGCCCGCGTCTTGGCGCTCTCGGTCAGCTCGCGCCGCAGCCGCTCGTCCTCGGCCGGTGTGGCCCCGCGCGGGGCGGTGCCCTTGATCGGTTTGCTCTCCACCGTCCGGTCGCGATCGACCTTGAGGAAGCGCTCCGGCGAGGAACAGGCGATATCGAGTCCGTCGAATCGCAGATAGGCGGCATACGGCGCGGGATTGCAGCGGCGAAGCACCCGATAGAAGTCGAGACCGTCGGTGTCGGCCGCGGGCACGGACGCGGTGTCGGTGAGACAGATCTCGTAGGACTCGCCCGCCCGCAACTTGTCCAGGCAGCGAACGATATCGGCGAGATAGCGCTCGCGGCCGCGGGTGAACAGATCGGTGAGGGAGCCCGGATCCGAGGGCGGGTCGAGGGACGGCGGATTCGACCAGGTGGGCAGCGAATCCAGGACGGCGCTGGTGTCGCGCAGCCAGGTCGGTGCCGCGTGTTCGTCGGCGGGATCGGCGAGGGTCAGCAGGTGGGTGCGGCCCGCGACGTGGTCGACCGCGACCAGTCGATCGGCGAATATCCACTGCGCGTCCGGGGTGGCGGCGCGGTGGATGGCGGCGGCCCCGCAGTCCGCCTTGACCTCGTAGCCGAGATATCCGACGTAGCCGCAGGCGAAATCGAAAGGCAGATCGGGGATCTCGACCGTGCGACGACGCAACTGCTCGGCCAGGTAGTCCAGGATGCCGCCCGCGACCGTGCGCCGGTCGCCCGCGGAGTCCGCGACGACGACGTGGCCGTCGCCGACCCGGTAGCTGACCACCTCGGCCAGCGGGCCGCTCGCGTCGCCGAGAAAGGAGAATCGGTCCAAGCCGGGCTCGACGTGTTCGCTGTCGAGCCAGAAGGCGGTCGGTGAATCGCCGTAGAGGTGCGTGAACGCGGCCTCGGTGTCCACCGCCCGGTCGATGACGCGGTGGTGCAGTCGCCATCGTTCGGCCGGTTTCGGGATACGGGTCCCGGCGCCACGCGCGGTGCGATCCGACAGCCGCGGCGGGGTCGCGGGCGCGCGGTGGCGTGCGGTCTGCTCGGCGAAATTTCGCAGCAGCGCCGCGCCGTGTTCACCGGCGACGGATTCCGGGTGGAACTGCACGCCCCATTGCGGTCGGAGGCGATGGCGTACGCCCATGATCACCCCGTCGGGGCAGGCGGCGGTGACCTCGAGGACTCGCGGCAGCGGGCCGTGCGCGCACAGCGAGTGGTAGCGCACGGCGGTGAAATTCTGCGGAAGCCCGGCGAACAGGTCGCGTCCGTCGTGGGTGATCGGGTCGAGGTGACCGTGGCGGGCCACCGGGGCGGGATCGACGCGACCGCCCGCGCCCACCACGATCGCCTGATGTCCCAGGCAGACACCGAGCAACGGCAGGTCGGTCCGCGCGATCACCTCGGCCGAGATGCCGATATCGCGCGGGTTGTCGGGTCGTCCGGGGCCGGGGGAGATGACGACGTTGTCGAATTCGGCCGTGGCGAGTTCGGCCACGGAACCGAACTCGTCATTGCGCACGACCACCGGTTCGATCCCGTTCACCTCGCTGATCAGCTGATACAGGTTGTAGGTGAACGAGTCGTAATTGTCGATGAGCAACGTGCGCATGGTGAGCAGAACCCTACGCCTGGCCGGTGAGCGATAACTGTTGTCGGCTGCCTTCAGTCTTGGTGCCCCGGTCGTGCACAATATGTCACATGTCTGTTGCGCAGCCGGTGGAAGTGGATCGCGAGGTCGTCGACTTCGCGATCGTCGCAAAGTGGATGGATGAGCAGGGCTTACCGGCCGGCGAATTCGAGAAGGTGACCCCGCTGGGCGGCGGCACCCAGAACATCATGCTGCGCTTCGTGCGCGGCGGCCGCGACTACGTGCTGCGGCGCGGACCGAAACACCTGCGCGCCAAGAGCAACGATGTCATCCGCCGCGAGGCGCGACTGCTCGGCGCGCTGGACGGGGCCGAGATCCGCGCCCCCCGGGTCATCGCGGCGTGCCCGGACGAGTCGGTGCTCGGCGCTGTCTTCTATCTGATGGAGCCGATCACCGGTTTCAACCCGCAGACCGAACTGCCGCCGCTGCACGCGGGCGATCCCGAGGTCCGGCGGCAGATGGGCCTGTCGGCGGTCGAGGCCATCGCGCGACTCGGCGCGCTGGACTACAAGGCGCTGGGGCTGTCGGACTACGGCAAGCCGGAGGGGTTCCTGGAGCGTCAGGTGCCGCGCTGGCTCGGCGAACTCGAGTCCTATTCGGCCAATGAGGGCTACCCCGGTCCGCAGATTCCGGGCGTCGCGCAGGTCGGCGACTGGCTCGACCGCAATCGCCCACAGCGGTGGACCCCCGGCATCCTGCACGGCGATTGCCATTTGGCCAACATGATGTTCTCCTACGACAGCCCCGAGGTCGCCGCGATGGTCGACTGGGAGATGTCCACCATCGGCGATCCGCTGCTCGACCTGGGCTGGCAGATCGCGACCCGGCCCGAGCCGGGCACCTCGCTGTCGTCGCTGATCGGCAAACTCGGCCAGGTGGGCGGGCTGCCCACACCCGCGGAGATGGTCGAGCACTACGGCCGCTTCTCCGACCGTGACCTGAGCGCCGTCCCTTGGTATACCGTGTTGGCCTGCTTCAAACTGGGCATCGTGCTGGAGGGCACCTACGCGCGCACCTTCGCGGGTAAGGCGCCGAAGGACGTCGGCGAATTCCTGCACGCGATCACCCTCGAGCTGTTCCGTCACGCGCTGACGCTGGCGCAGTGATCGTTCGTGCCGCCGTCATGGTCGCCGTCGGTGTGCCGTCCGCGGCGACCGGGATCAGGACGGGGGCGAGGTGGCCGGGCGCGGCTGAATTCGGGACACAGTTCTGCAACGTGTTCCGGCCCCCGCGATCGCCGCATCGCTGAATTTCCGACACGACATTAGAACACGTTTCATTTTTCTCGCCGATCTCGTACTGTGGGTGCAGTCACATAGAAGCACCTGCATGCGAGAGGTCGACACGAATGAAGACGAAGGGCGCGATCCTGTGGGGGATCGAGGAGCCGTGGTCGGTGGAGGAGATCGAGATCGGCGACCCCGTCGCGGGCGAGGTGCAGATCCGCATGGAGACCGCGGGTATGTGCCACTCCGACCATCACATCGTCACCGGCGCGACGCCGATGCCGTCCTACCCCGTCATGGGCGGTCACGAAGGCGCGGGCGTGATCACCAAACTCGGCCCCAACTGCCCTGCCGATCTCCAGGTCGGCGATCACGTCATCCTGTCCTTCATTCCCGCCTGCGGTCGCTGTCCGGCTTGCGTGTCGGGAAATATGGCGCTGTGCGATCTCGGCGCGGGTCTGCTGCTCGGCCAGGCCATCAGCGACGGCACCTACCGCATCCAGGCCAAGGGGCAAAACGTCATTCCCATGTGCCTGCTCGGCACCTTCGCGCCGTACATGACCGTGCACCACACCTCTGTGGTCAAGATCGACCCGAGCATTCCGTTCGAGGTCGCCTGCCTCGTCGGTTGCGGTGTGCCCACCGGATTCGGCTCGGCCACCCACGTCGCGCAGGTCGCGCCCGGCGAGACCGCCGTCATCGCGGGCATCGGCGGCGTCGGCATGAGCGCCTTGCAGGGCGCGGTGCTCTCCGGCGCCTCCAAGGTGGTCGCCATCGACCCCAACCCCTGGAAGCGTGAACAGGCCCAGAAGTTCGGCGCCACCCACACCTACGCGTCCATGGCCGAGGCCATCATGCCGCTCATGGAGGCCACCGAGGGCCGGATGGCGGAGAAGGTCATCCTCACCATGGGCGAGATGCACGGCGAATACATCGAGGAGGGCCTGATCCTCACCGGTAAGGCGGGCACACTGGTGGTGACCGCGATGGGTCGCATGGACGAGAACGACGTCAAGCTCAACAGCTTCCTGCTGTCCATGCTCCAGAAGACGGTGAAGGGCTGCATCTTCGGCGGTGGCAATGCCCGCCAGGACGCACCGCGCCTGCTCTCGCTGTACAAATCGGGTCAGCTCAACCTCGACGACATGGTCACCCGCAGCTACTCGCTCGAACAGATCAACCAGGGCTACCAGGACATGCTGGACGGCAAGAACATCCGCGGCATCATCCGCTACACCGAGGCCGACTGGTAACGGTTTCGGCGCCGGGCGAGTCGGGCTCCGACCTCGATCACGAGGTCGGCGCCCGGCCTCGCCCGATGGGAAGCCCAAGATGCCCGCACCCGCCCGATGTGGCCGAAGCCTCGGCCGCATCGCCGTGGATCGTTGGTGCGGTAATGGTTCGAATACGGTACTGCCGGTAACGGCATACGCCCCCGGTGCGCCGTCCCTTACGCTCGCGGTGTGGGTGCACTCGAACAGATCACGCAATGGCCGGTCCGCCACGCGGCGGCCGCGATCGTCACCGACGACGGCACGCGTATCGAAGGCGACGGCGAGCGTGTGTTCCCGCTCGCGTCGGTGACCAAGCCGCTGGTTGCCTACGCGGTGCTGATCGCCGTCGAGGAGGGCGCGATCGAACTCGACCAGCCGGCGGGTCCGCCCGGTTCGACCGTGCGCCACCTGCTCGCGCACACTTCCGGCCTTGCCTTCGACACCACCGACGTCGTGGCCGAGCCCGGAACGAAACGGATCTATTCCAGTACCGGATTCGAGATACTGGCCGCCGTCGTCACCGAGTACACCGGCATCGCCTTCGACGAATACCTGCGCGAGGCGGTCTTCGAGCCACTGGGCATGACCACCTCGACACTGGCGGGCCCCGCCGGTCACGCCGCCCGATCCACCGCCGCCGACCTCGCGCGTTTCGTCGCCGAACTGCGCCGACCCCAACTGATCTCCGAACAGACCCACGCCGCGGCGATCACGGTCCAGTTCCCCGGTCTCAACGGCATACTGCCCGGCTTCGGATCCCAGCGCCCCAACGATTGGGGACTCGGATTCGAGATCCGCGACGGCAAACGTCCGCACTGGACCGGCGCGGCGAATTCCCCTCGCACCTATGGGCATTTCGGACAGTCGGGAACTTTCCTGTGGGTCGATCCCGTTAACCGGGTGGCGTGTCTCGCGTTGGCGGACGAGAATTTCGGTGACTGGGCGCGCGCCGCCTGGCCGGCTCTCAGTGATTCGGTCATCGCTGAAACGACACGCGGAGGCGACACACTCACGAAGTAACACCCGTAACACCGGGCACTCCAGTACACTCAGGCAACGCCAGCAGTGGACGGGTCGTTGGGGAAGACGTTCCTCGTCGAAGCTGGAGGTGTTAGTGGTGCGCGCATCAAGTCAGTTCGCGGACGCGACGGCGGGTGTGGTGTGGATCCACTCGTCGCCTGCCGCGCTGTGCCCGCATATCGAGTGGGCACTCACCTCGGCCCTCGGTTCCCCCGCCAAACTGCGGTGGACCACGCAACCCGCCGACGGACAACTGCGCGCAACCAGCGACTGGGTCGGCCCCGTCGGCACCGCCGCCCGAATTGCCCAATCCTTGCGGTCGTGGCCGGTATTGCGTTTCGAGGTCACCGAGGACCCGAGCGACGGCGTCGACGGCGAACGCTACAGCTTCGTCCCCGCCCTCGGCCTCTGGCACGGCTCCACCTCCGCAAGCGGCGACGTCACCCTCGGCGAAATGCGCCTGCGCGCCATGCTCCAAGCTTCCCGAGAACTGGGCAAGTACACCACCTACGACCTGGCCTCCGAAATCGATCGCGCCCTCGGGACGGCCTGGGACGAGGAACTCGAACTGTATCGCTGCGGAGTGGACTCCATCGGCGCGGAGGTCACCTGGCTCCGCCGCGACGTCGGCTGAATTCCGCCGCCCTGCCCGATCGCCGAGGCGCTCACCGCGCGGAACCCGGACATCCCTCAGCCGCTCGAGTCCAGTCCCTGCCTGCCATCGGCCTCGTGGTCGATCAGCCGACAATCGGCATTCCTGTACGTTCCTCGGCCCTGGGGCGGTTGGCATTTCGTGGCGAGCACAGCCGTGACGACTAGCGCTGGTAGTGCGAGTTGACGCAGTCCTGCCCGGTGTAGTTCGGTCCAGCGTGGGCGTCGGCGCCGAGATAGCGCAGCTCCCAACAGGGCAGGCCGTGTCCGGTGCGAGTGAGTCGGTGGTTGCGTGCGTCGTAGCGGAATCCGTTGCGACGAAGCGAGGTGGTGAATGACCTACCGATCAGTGAGCCGTCGGCCCACCGGATCGAGGAGGCGTCGAAATTGGCGACGAGTTGTCCGTCGGTGGTGAGCCAGGATGCCATCCGGGTCAGCGCGGCGATCTTGTCGCCGACGTAGTGCAACACATGGACGGCTGTGACGAGGTCCACCGGCGCCTCCGGCTGCCATGTCAGCACCGATCCGGTGATCAGATCGACTCCGGGACGGGCGGGACCGGCGAAGTAGCCGACGAGGTCCAAGCCGATGATCTCGACGTGTACGGACACAGACGCCGCGGCATCGAACAACGCGCGACCACTACCGCATCCCACATCCAGCCACCGCTGTGGCGCCTGCCGTGCTGTCAGCCATGCGACCGGATCGAGTCCGAGTTCTCGGCGATACGCGTCGATGCGGCGCTCGCGGTTCATCTCGGAGTTCGCCACGACCGCGGTCTGTTCCAGGTCGGCGTCGTCGAGAAACTCGGTCACATCGACATCGTTCCCGGAAAGTCGAACGAATGCACGCCCGACACCGATGTCGTGTATGAAAAGCGACGTTCGCCCGGGTGACATGCCGTCCGGATAGCTCGGTTCGCGGCATTACCGGATGTCCGGGACCGAGCGGTCGATTCGGAGGAGCCACCGGCGAGTTCGGTTTCTGCCGGAGGTGCTCGTCCTCAGGTCGATCGGCTACCGCGGGATCGGGTATGCCAGGTGTGCACCGCCGTGGCGACGAGCGCGGGATCGTCGCATTGCGGGAAGTGCAGGCCACGGGGGACGGTCGTGTCGGTCAGGTCGGGACGGAGCGTGCCCCAGCCACGTCGGAAGCGGAAGTAGTCGCCGAACTGACCGAGTATCGTCAGTGTCGGCCGATCGGTGAGCAGCGCCATACCGCGCTCCGCGGCGGTCGACAGCTCGCGGTCACCGGTCACGTCGGCGAACATTCGGTGCGGAAATCGACGCCTGTCGTGGTCACGCAGGCCGCGTCGCCATGCTCGCTTCGTGGCGCGGTCCCAGTGTCGGCCTGCACCGAACCGGGTGGCACTGGCCCAGGCCAGTATTCCGGTGCGCGCCATCGTCTCGCGCATCGCGGTCGAGCCGAAGAACCGCAGGGCGAGGCGCAAAATGCCACGGGGTGTCCAGCCGAAGGTGTTGACGGCGACGAGTCCGGTGACCCGCGCGGCCCACGCGGCCGACGAATCGACCGCGGCGAGGGTGGCCCAGCCGCCGGTGTCGTGCACGACGAGAGTGACCTCACGCAGGTCGAGATCGTCGACGAGCCGTACGATCGCCGCCGCCGCGCCCGACAGCGACGGCGGCGCTGGGTCGGACAGGCCCGATCCGGGAACGTCGAGGGTGAGGCAACGGTATCGGTCGGCGAGTTCGGCGATCATGCCCTTCCAGAGCAGGGACCACAGACCGACATGCACCATGAGCAGGACGGGACCGTCGCCGCCGGTGTCGGTGTAGACCATACGGCGACCGTCGACGTCGACGGCGCGCAAAGGGTAGGGCCAGACGCTTTCGGGCAGCCATTCGGGGCGGATGCTGTGGCGATGCTGTTCGATGTCGAGTTCCATACCCACTGAGGACGGACTACCCTGCCAGAGTGTGACGGTCACATCGGGGTCACCTCGTACGTCCTGTTGGATATGACCGAACCGACCGTGGACATCGCCTGGCGTCGGCACCGCAAACGCGTGCTCGATGTCTGCTACCGGATGCTCGGGACGCTGACCGATGCCGAGGACGCCGTTCAGGAAACCTTCGCACGGCTCACCCGCACCGGCGTCGACGGCATCGACGATGTGGAGGGTTGGCTCGTCAAGGTCGCGGGACGGGTCTGCCTGGATGTATTGCGGGCCGGTTCGACGCGAAGGAAATACATCGGTCCCTGGCTGCCCGAACCGTTGGTCGAGCCCGTGGGCGACGAACCGGATCCGGGTGATCGGGTGACTCTCGACGAGAGTGTGCGACTGGCGCTGCTGGCGCTACTACGGACCCTCGCGCCCGCCGAGCGGGTCGCGTTCGTGCTCCACGACGTATTCGGTCTGACCTTCGAGGAGATCGGCGAGATCGTGGGCCGGACACCGACCGCCGCGCGCAAATTGGCCAGCCGTGCCCGCGCGGCGATCCGCGACGACGCCGAACCACGCTTCGACGTGCCCGCCGCCGAGGCCACGAGGGTCGCGCAGCGGTTCGCGGATGCCTGCGCGGACGGTGATCTCGACGCGCTGGCCTCCGTCCTCGCCCCGAATGTGGTCGGCGAATTCGATTCCGGGGGCCGGATCCCCTACGCTCCGCAGGTTCCGCAGGTCGGATCGGAGTTGGTGTCCGTGGTACTGGCGGCCGCCTTGTTCGGTGCCGCCGCGGACTTCCGGGTCGCCCGCGTCAACGGCGGGCCCGGTGTCGTCGTCTCGCTCGCGGGCCGGGTGATGGCGGTCATCGGTCTCGAAACCGACGGCAGGCTCGTCCACGCGATCCACGCGGTAGGCAACCCGGACAAGCTCGCCCACCTCAATCGTTGACGAGCGACCCGATCCGACCTCGCCCCGGGGTCCGGCGATGGTTGGACTTCCCGCGCGCCCTCGACCGGATCGGCCCTTCGCTGCAAGGTGAGTTGTCGTGCGATGTGTCGAACGGATGAGAATGAAATCCACCGTTCGGCGAGAGCAATGCGGGCAAAGCTCAGTCCTGGATTGCCCCCATGCCCTTACGCCCTGTTGTGCGCCAGTAGCTACCGCCGTAGAAGTACCAGGATTGGGACTCGAGGAATTCGGCTGCGGTGTACGGAGTCAATGACTCGACCATCTCGGCTGCGATGACCGCGCGGTACCACTGTCCGGATTCCCGGTACGACTCGTGCTCGTAGAAGTAATGGAGCCATTTGGTACCGCAGTGGGCGCAGGTCTCGATCGTCACGTCGGCATATCGCCAGCTCGAGTCGTCGACACCGACGTAGTGGGATTCGTAGTCGCCGGCATTGAATGGTGGTGTCATGCAACGGCATTGGGGCACATCGGCACTCACGGTCGACCTCCGGCGGGATCTTCGGGGACGGAGACATTGTTGGCGCGGAAGCGACCGGCCCCGAAACCACTGCAACCGCGGCACCGCGCCGAGAGTCCTCGGTGCGCCCACGTGCGACGCGAACCACGGTCGAACCGCCGATAACACTCGGACGCGACCGCCGCCACCGGATCGGCGGCCGATTATCCTGTCTCCTCACTCCAGTCCCGCAACGTCACCGGCATCCAAACGCGTAACACGGGCCCCTTCGACGCGATCCACAGGTAGGGTCAGCGCTACGGAGGGGGACCAATGACTATCAACCTTGTGCCACGGGATTTTTCACGTGTTGTCGAGATCCTCAGTGCAATGCCGGATTTCCGGACCGTTCAGTCCCGTGTGGATCTGGTGACGGATGTTTTCGCCGGGACTTCACGATCCGACGACGTGGTCACCACGCTTGATCTCGACGGTCCGCCGCGGGCGGTCGCGGTCCGGGTGGTGCAGCGCTTGCAGTCGTTCGGGCAGGACGAACCTGGACAAGAGACGTTGGGCGTGCTCATCAATAAGATGCTCGCGTACCTGGGCGCGGGTGAGCAGGCCGACGACCTTCGCGATGTGCTGGCACGGTATCCGTTCACGACCACACCGACCGCGGATTCGCGCACCATAACCGGATGGTCCGGCCGGGAATCGCCCGCCGCGGTTCGCGAGAGGATCATCGGTGAGAACACCCTCCGCGACGTCTACATGTTGGAAATGGCCTTGGACGCGGCCCGAGCCGTCGTGAGAATCCGCACCCCGACCGCGCTGGGCACCGGTTTCCTGGTCGCCCGCACGCTCGTGATGACCAACAACCACGTGATTCCCGACGCCACCACCGCGGTGCGCAGTGAATATGCCTTCAACTACCAGATCGACAGACATCACCGGGAAATGCCGGGCACCATATACGCAGCCGAGCCGGACGGGCAATTCTACACGAATCGGCAGCTGGATATTACGGTCGTCGAATTGCACGGCGCGGACGACATTCGACCGCTGAAGTTGCGGCCTCAGCGAGCTGTTCGCGGCCAGCGGGTGAATATCATCCAGCACCCCGGCGGGCACTACAAGAAGATCTCGATGCAGAACAACTTCGTCGCCTATGCCGATGAAAGGCTCATCCAGTACACCACTTCCACCGAACCGGGCTCCTCCGGGTCGCCGGTGTTCGACAACGCGTTCGAGGTCATCGGTGTCCATCACGCGGGTGGCATGCTGGCCGAGCCCGGGAGCACCGAGCGATATCTGCGCAACGAGGGGATCAGCGCGGTCGCCATCCTCGCGGATCTGGCCGCCCATGCACCGCGGCTCGCCGCGACAATCACCGGGTGACGCGATGGCCGATCTCGAACCGGGCCTTTCGTTGGATGTGCAGCGCTGGCTGCGTCCGCACCTGATCACGGACGACCAACGCGTCGTTGCGCTCACGCACTTGCTGAGCCAATGGCCGGGACGGACCGACCTGCGCTGGGGAGCGCCCGCCGGCGCCTTCACCGCGGAGCTGGTGGACCTGTTGCCGAACGAAATGCTCATCGAGGTGCTGAGTGCGGTGGGCGCTGGGCTCGGCGTCGAGCAGCACCGCGCCGCCGAGGAACTGTGCGCACGCGTCGACGCAACGACTGCCGCGGCTCGCCACGGGTCCTTGCCCGCCCTCCGGATCAAGATGGCTCCTGCCCGGCGGGCAGACGTCGGCGGATCCGTCCTGTTTCGCGCCGCGGACCCGGCGGAGCCGGAGACGACGCTCTCGATCGAGGCCATTCGCGCCGCATGGCGGGGACTGATCGTGTTGGTCACGGACTTTCCGCTGGATGCCGAACAATCACTGGCGGCCCTCGCCGAGGCAGATGGTCCGACACTGTGGATCGCGGGCGAAGATCTGCTGAGCCCGGACCCACCACCGCGCTTCGCGAACGTCGACGACGGCCGCAGACTGGCGGATTCTCCGCCGGGTTCACTCCTGGTGGACTTTTCGGCGGTTCGTCCCGAGTGGGCCGAGGACGAACCCGGCCGGGCAGCCGAAACGCTGCGAGTGCTGCTTGCGTGGGCCGAGGCGAAAGGTCACCGGGTCGCGCTCGGTGTACCACGTTACGTGCTGTCGCTGCTGGGTCCGGATTCGCCGCACCGCTGGTACGGGCAGGTGTACCGGGCGGCGGAGCTGTTCTCGTCCCGATACGCGCACCGCGCGGAGCACTGCGAACAACTGCTCGGGGCACCGCTGCCGCTGCGCGAGATCCTGTTTCCGTTGCTCTCGGCCAACAGCGTGTGCCTGCCCCGGCAGGTCGCCGAATTGCTCGCGCGCGGATCTCGTCGCAGGCCCCGCACGGAGCCCGACGAGATCGCCCTCGCCCTGAGACTGGCGCGCGGCCTGACGGCGTACGGATTCTACGAGATCGCCTACCGGCTCGAGGTGCACTGCCGGACGAGATCGATACGCACCGGGGCGATTTCGCTCGCGGTCGATCTGCTGCCCGCCCCGGGAAGTCCGGAGAAGGATCGCGTGGTCGGCTTCGTGTCCTCGACCTCCGAGTTGCCCGCCAGTGTGCGGCGGGCAGCCCTCACCGGTCCGACGGGCGTGGGCAAGTCGATCGCGCTGGGTGACATCGAGAATCGGTGGTCGATACCGCGCAATGGCGAGCTCGACGAGTGGATCGTCCCCTACCTGCCGCTGTATGTGTCGTTGAGCGGGGCGAGCAGTCCGCGGCGCAGGATCGATGAGCACATCGCCGGTGACGGGTTCCGGTGGTTCGCATACGGCGAGGAACGATTCGAGCTCGGCTGTCACACGCTGATCGGGCGTCTCGGGTCGCTGGAGGCGATGCGCCGCCTGTTCGGTTCGCCCGTGCTGCTGCTCTTGGACGACGCCGACGAGGTCTCGGTCGATGCTGCCGGCGATCTCGGGCTCGACACGAGATCCAAGCACGACATGGGTCTGCTGCTGGCGTCGCGCGGCAATCGCCTCGGACACGCGTTGCGGCTCAAGGAAGCTCGGATTCGCGAGCTGGACGAGGAGCGGGTATCCCTGCTTGTCCAGCGGCAGCGGGGCGATCCGTCGTTGATTGGGCTCCTCGGTGCGCACGGTCGTGCGATCACGCGGCACCTGCGCAATCCTCGTTTGCTGACCCTGCTCTGCGAGCTGGAGCTGACCGGGGACGATCTCGCCGACGCCAACCTCGAGATGATCATCGAACGATTCGTCACGCGCCGGTCGACCGAGAACGGCTCCGCGCGGGCGGCCGGTGAACATCCCGAGCGGCTGACACGGTGGCTCGCCGACGTGGCATACGAACTTCTGACGGCCCCGGGCCGGATACGGCGTGCCACACCGGAAGAACGCGCACTGGTCGCCGACGTTCGTGGCCGGGGCCTGTTACGAGAGCACGCGGACCGCGACCACATCGAGTTCGGCTTCGAAACACTCGCCGACTATTTCGCCGCCCGGCGACTCGCCGCCGACATCGGCCGGCGAGGGGTGAACTCGGTGGTAGAGCCTCACATCCGACAGATCGTTGCCGACTCGCCGACCCGATGGCGCGATGTCTGCCGGATTCTCGCCGCCCTGCTGCGGGAGCAGGACGCACACAGGTTCATCGAACTGCTCGCCCGGCACGACCTGCGGCTCGCTCACGAATGCGCCGTCGAACTCCCCGCTGAGCGCGGCAGGATCGGCGCCGATACCGCCGCTCTCCTGGTGCGCCGCATCGTGGCGGACCGCGACACAGACGACCGTGTCGAGGATGCCAGGGCACTGGGCAGGCACGACCCGCGGATCGATGTGGATGCACCGCTCTTCGGCCTGGTCGAAGTCCCGGCCTCGGAACGGCAGGGCCCGTACCGCATCGGGAAGTATCCGGTCACCACCATGGAGTTCGCCCGGTTCGTCGCGGATGGTGGGTATCGCACGCCTGCCTGGTGGAGCCGTGCAGGGTGGACGTGGATCCAGAAGCACCACATCGCCTTTCCGAGGTACTGGCACAACCATGTGATCAGCAGGCCCAACCATCCCGTGACGGGAGTGAACTTCTTCGAAGCCGGCGCGTACTGCGCGTGGCTGACCAGCCGTCACCGAAACCTGGTCTTCCGGCTGCCATCGACCCTGGAGTGGGATCGGGCGGCACATGGCGACGAACGCGTCCTGCGACTGGTGCTCGACATCGCCTCCGGCGCGTCGGGGCCCGAGGTCGGACAACCGGCCGGGCGCGGACGGCGCGGCCGTTCCCGAGAGACGCACGGGAATGTGCCTCCGGCCGTTGTGGACGACTTCGCGATGGCCGGCGAACTGCGCGGGGATATGGATCGTGTACGACAAGTCACCTCGATCATCGAGGAGTACCTCGTCCCGCACCAGGAGCAGCTGCGATACGAAGTGCCCGCGCCGGTCGGTGTTTTCGCGGCCAACGGCCTCGGCATCCACGACCTCTTCGGCGGTGTGTGGGAATGGTGCAACACCGCAATTGCCCAGGTCTCACAGACCGAACGACTGTACGAAGATCTGTCCCACAATCCGTCCATAGCCAACGGCGTCGCGGTGGCCATCAAGGGCGGCGGAAGTCCCTCGGGGGCCTACAATCCGATCTGGCTGCTCATCGGCGGCTGGTTCGATCCGCTGGTGCGCTCGCATCGGCTTGGCTTCCGCGTGACGTGCCATCCCGAAATCGCCGGGGCGAGTACGAGAACGAGGTAACCATGGACCGAGAAGCCATCATCGACCGGACCCAATTCTGGCTCGCCGAGCCCGCTGTCGTGCCCGAGCGCCGCTTCGTCGGGCGAAAGCACGAACTGCTCATGTGCCAGATCGCCTGGGGCGTCAGCGACGACGGCACGCGGCTGATCGACAACGGAGTCCCGCCACTGAGCTTCCGGCTGGAGGGGCCACCGGGATTCGGCAAGAACGAAATCGTCTACGAGATCGCGCGCCGACTCGACATGCCGCTCTATATATTGCAGGGCCACGAAGAATTCACGCCCGAGGATTTGGCGCTGCTGCTGACACCCGACCCGAATACGGTCGAAGGTGACCCGCTCAGGTTGGTCCTTCGCGCCAGCCCCCTGGCAACCGCGTTGTACGAAGGAGGGCTGTTCTTCTTCGACGAGATCAATCGCGTCCCCGAGCGCGCGTTGAGTCCGCTTGCGTCGGTGCTCGACGGCCGGCAGTACATCTACTCGGCCATCACAGGCATCAATATCGGCCCGCAGGACGAGGAGGCCAGGGCACGGTTCCGGTTCTGCTGCGCGCTCAATCCGTCGCTGAGCAACGCCGGGCACGTGCTGCCGGAGTACATCGAGCAGCGGACCCTGCCGGTGATCGAGATATTGAAACCCCCCTACGAGGATCTGCGTACGATCATCCAGACCGCCCTCGACCCGTCGCCGGAATTCCTCGACGCCTTCGAATCGTGGTACACGCAGGAAGAACGCGACGATGTGTCGGTGCGGCAAGTGGTCGCACTCATGAGATACGCGATGAACTACGCGGACAAGGTCGGCGGAGACAAGCTCGGGATTCTGCACAAGGTGTCGTCACTGATCTTCGGTCGCAAGAGCTGAATCGGCGGGGCGACCATGAACAGGTTGTACATCGAACAGGGCAATATATTCATAGTCCCCGTCCTACGGCACCGGCTCAATTTCGCGGTGCAGGTGCAACGAGTCGCCCACGATATCGAGCTCGGCGGGCGCGATATCGTCGCCGTGGCCCTTCCCGAATCCGCCCGTGTGCGAATGCTGGAGGCAATAGCCAAACTTCCACAGGTCTCCCTGGTCATCTCGTCGGTGAGCGATGCGGACCAGCGCGAAGTCTTCCCGGTCACGCCCGCCGATGGCATTGTCGAGGCCGTCCGCATCGCCATCGAACGGCAGATCCCGCTGCGTTTCATCGATCAAGAGGTCGCACCGGGGCACTTGATCGACCATTTCTGCGTGAGCGACGAAGACTGGCCGGACGACGGGTACGCCCTCGAGCGCGGTGCGCAGAAATGCCTCGACCTGATCGGCAAGCGGCTCACTCACCAGCCGGCGCGGTTCGAGCCGGTGGACAGCTGGAGGGAGCTGCACATGGCCGCTCAGCTCCAGGAGATGGCAGGCCGATATCGTCGAGTCCTGTTCGTGTGTAACGCGACCCATGTCGAACCGACCCGCAGACTCATGCGCAAGCCGGTCCCGCCCGCCGACGCCGACCGTACGCCGCTGCCGCGCCTGGACTACCAGATCAGGCAGCCGAGCCTGGTAATCCTCATGCGCTATCTCGATTACATTCCGCGTCTGGTCGAGGCATACGAGCGGCAGCGGGCACGGGGAAAGGCGCACCTGTTCGATAAATTCGGCGCACTCGTGGCGATCATGCACGAACTCAACGACGAGTCGACGGACCTGAACCTCTCCATCCGGCACTACCAGGCGTTCGCCCGGATCTTGACCGGGCTGCTGGACAGCATGGGGCGAATATCCCCGGACTTCGATACCGTGGTGTGGGCGCTGGAAACGTGCTTCCCACCCGTTTTCCGCGAACGGACGCAACGCCACCTGCTCGGATACTTCGACCAGGTGAAAGTCGAGCGGATCGGCCGGATCAGCGGTTCCAAAGAGCCCGTATTCCAGATGAATACGGCCGCGCAGAACACCAGCCGGAATCTCTATGTCGCCCGCAGTTGTACACAACTGGATCACTACTACGAATATATTCGCGTACCCGGTGAGCGGTCCCCCGACGATATACCCGATACCGCGCCGGATATGTCGCCGGGCGTCACCATCGACCTCGATCCCCCGGCACCACCCCCCGGTGCGAACAAGAGATCTGGTGACTGGAACGAGACTTGGCCGCCCTCGGATGTCTTCAGAATCGATATGCGACACAAGGCATTCCGGCTCGCCGGACTACGGAACACCAGCCGTGTGAAGTCGCACGAATTTCGCGGCTCGATGCAGGACGGCCTCGACCTGCGCAGAACACTGCGCAGTTACTACCGCTCACAACCTAGACTCTATGTCAAACAGGAGATGCGCGTCCGACGACAAATCATCGATCTCGACGAGCCGGTGCTGTGGCTGTTCGACGACTATGCCTCGGTGGATTTCGACAAGCCGGAATACGATTCGAGATACACCTGGGCAGGTGAGAGAAATCCGGAGCGCGTACTCGAACTGTACGTGCTGGATATATCACGAAAAGTCATCCCCTTCGAGGACCGGTCGGGGGCGCCGGCCGAGATCCGACTCGACCCTGTCCACGCCCTACTCACCTTCATCGACTGGAATTTCGAGCTGCCGACCGAAGAGAACTTCCGACGTCTGGGTAGACAACTCGACCAGCGGTTGCCGCTGGTCGACGAGGTGCACGATTTCGGTGATCTCTGTGCCGATATGTCCGTGTCATATCAGCTCAACCTGTCGAATGCCCGGTGGTGGGAAGTGCTGCTCGCAACGGCACTGCACCACGCGAAGGATCGGGTCGTGCTCGTGGCACCGCAGAAGTTCATCGTCCCCGAGGCAATCGCACGACGTTTCGCGGCCGAGCGAAAAGACATTGTGCGCATATCCATGAACGGCTTTACCCGTGACGAACTTCGGCTTCTACAGACATACCATTCGCTCGCGCACATCCATGAGCCGGTCGGCGATCCGTCGGCCCCCGAACACCGCGCCTTTGTTACTGATCACTTCGGCGACCTCATGAAACGGTTCTGGGCCTGACCCGCTCCATGTCATCAACGCGGCTGGTCGACAAGCCTCCGCATTGAACGCTCGAGTTCGCCGCCTCCGGAATTGCCTTGGGAACACGGCTGGACGTCACCAGGGTAGTATTCGGCAGTGCCGTTGCGATTGCGGGCCCTACCGCCGAAGATCCGCGCGTGGAAGGGCGTGGTGGCGGAACGATCCAACCGCTGGCGATTCCGTCGATCCAGCCGCGAAGCGAACAGGCCCCTGCAAAGGCGTGCCAGCAGTTTTCGCCACCGATCGGCTCGAGTGAGTCGGCCAGCGAGCTTGCCGTCGCCGAAGACGAGCTGAACGCGTTGACCGAGTCGATTCGCGATTTCGTCGTCATCCTCTCGTAACGCGACAGCCGCGGATGTCCGGTAATCGGCATAATCGGACGTTCCGTGCGTACGCCAACGGCCCGAGATAGCCTCGGGCCGTCGATCTCCTGACTGTCGCATCTGGCCCCCGGCGGGGGTTCCGACAGCATCCTCGATTATGAAATCCGACTGGGGACTTCGAATATGCCGCTACTTGACCGAGTTGGCCAACTGATCGGCATATGGGGCGGTGAATTTTCCGACAATGGGAAGCTCTGCGCGGACACCGCCGGTGTTGTTCGCCTGGACCATGGCCATGATCCAGACCACGACCGCGAAGACCGCTACTACCAGTCCGGCGAGGCTGACGATTATCCCCAGGGCTCCGAGGAGCGAGCCGACGATGCTCAGAACGATATTGACCACCGAGACCGCCCCGAAGAAGACGATCGATTGCGCGGCATGGAATTTCACATCGGGATCGTTCTTTCCGACGAATAGGAAGATGATTCCGGTGAGCCACCCCAGTGCGTACGAAAGGATCGCGCTGGTCTTCTTGTCCAAGCCTGCGGACTGCGGTTGGTTCGTGGGAGGTTGAGAAGATGTCATGGGATGAGTAGATGCCGGCCGCGCCACCTACCGATCCCAGGTTTCAGCGACATCGAGTGATTCCGAGGGGCCGGCCGACATCACTCGTCGGACAGCCCTCGGCTGTCGGAGCGGCTGGAGGGTCTGGCGCGTAGCTGGTCGTCGGGCCGGATCGACGCCGGAACTGGCCGAGCTGGTCGCGGAGAACCGCAACCTCGCCCAGCAGATCCATGACGGATTAGGCACGGTGCGGCTGCCTGACGAGGGCGGTGTCGATTCTGACCACCGGGTAACGCCCGCGTCGCGGCGCCACCCGGCGGTCAGGCGCCTTCCTCAGCGGCGCGGACCTCAACCCAGTTCCTGAGACACCACACCTAGTTGTGCTCGTCGGTGTCCGGCAACGGGCTGGCGTAGTGCAGGACACGGATGAATTGGTATTCGGTCCGTTTGCGCTCGCCGAAGCGGTCGGAGCTCTTGACCGTGCGCACCTCGATCCGCAGATACACGTCCCACGGAAGGGTCTTCGCTTTCTCGGGCGGTACTTCGACAATTTCGAACTTCCGCTTGTTCTGGCGCAACTGCACCTGTGCGAACTCGTTGCCGAGAGTGGCGCCCGCGAGGTACCCAGCTTCTGTTTCTACCTCGACTGTTCCTTGTGGTTCGAACAGGCGGTTTGCGCGGCTGCGGCCGCGGCTGATGAGTCGAGACTTCCGTCGTCGCCATCGCCGGTCTGCTCGCGGACCCGAGAGCGGCGCGACAATATTCGACGTTGCACATATGTTGCACGCCAGCCTACACTCGATGCCATGACCACCCAGGCGAGGAAGAAGACCACAGCTTCGGGCACACGCAGATCGGCGAGCTCCACCACCGGCATCCGGTTCAGTCAGGCCGACAAGACCTTGGTGGCCAAGCTGGCCAAGCCGGACGAGACCACGGCCGATGTGATCCGCCGCGCCCTCCACGCACTGGAACACCAGGAATGGATCCTCGCGGCCCAGCACGAAGCCGAACGGATCGATGCCGCGGGCGAAGACCTCAACAAGGAACCCGACGCCTGGTGATCCGCGCCGCCGTTCATCGGATCGACTTGGGGCGCAACGATCGAGGTCGAGAGCAACAGGGCAAACGCTACGGCGTGATCCTGTCCGAGGTCGATTGGTCCATGGTCACGGTAGTGCCCACCTCCACCTCCGCCCAACCATCCCGATTCCGCCCACAGATCGAACTCCTGAGCCAACCCACCCTTCTCCTGGTGGACCAGATCCGATCACTGGACAGCCGATACGTTGGAGAAATGGTCGGCTACCTACCCAGAGAAGACATGAAGCGACTCGAGCACGCCATCACGCGCTATCTCGGACTATGACAAGTTCGTGCCATGCTGTGGGCGCAGAGGGGATCGAACCCCCGACCGCTGGTGTGTAAAACCAGTGCTCTACCGCTGAGCTATACGCCCGGAACCATCGGCGGGATTCCGACGGTGCGGCTTATGAATCTAGCGCGGCGAGCGCATTCTCCCAAGCCGCCTGGTCACGGGGCTCTCCGGGGCCGTTCATCTCGGCGAAACGGATGATGCCGTCTTTGTCCACGACGAAGGTGCCGCGGTTGGGGAACCCGGTTCTGTCATTGAAGACGCCGTATGCCTGGGCGATGGCGCCGTGTGGCCAGAAATCGGACAGCAGCGGGAAGGTGTAGCCCTGTTCGGCGGCCCAGATCTTGTGGGTGGGCGGGGGGCCGACGGAGATGGCGAGGATCTCGGCGTCGTCGTTCTGGAACTTGGGCAGTTCGTCACGGACCTTGCAGAGCTCGCCCTGGCAGATGCCGGTGAAGGCGAGCGGGTAGAAGACGATCAGGACGTTCTTCTTGCCCCGGAAGTCCGACAGGCTGACTTCCTGGTTGTTCTGGTCCTTGAGGGTGAATTCCGGTGCGACAGTGCCCACTTCGATCGGCATACGCGAATCCTCCATCGGGTCGGGTTCCCACCGGGCGATGCGACACCGCCCGGCGAAACCATAGCGAAAAGATCAGCGCTGCTTCGAAGGCGCCTTCGGCTGAACCAGTCGGCTGCCGATCCACCCACCGAGGCTGATCGCGGAGGTCTGCGTCAGGCCCGCCGTTGGGGCGGCTTCGGCGATCTCGCTCGGATCGACATGGCCAGGCTGACCGGTCTTGGGGGTGAGAACCCAGATGAAGCCGTCGTCGGCGAGCGGGCTGATGACTTCCATCAACTCGTCGGCCAGATCGCCGTCTCCTTCGCGCCACCACAGCAGTACGGCGTCGACGACCTCATCGGAGTCCTCGTCCACCATCTCGCCGCCACTGGCGTCCTCGACATCGGCCCGCAGGTCGTCGTCGGTGTCCTCGTCCCAGCCCAGTTCCTGGACAACCATGCCGTGAGTAATGCCAAGCTTCTGAGCGTAGTTCTGCGCGTCCGCCGCGGCGACCACGGTGGTGTCCTCCTCAACTCCCGACAGTAGGTAGTTGCAAGCGAACATGGTTATCGGCCCGAGCGCAAGCCGATCGACCGAAATCCCACCGAATGTCGCGCGGCGAAGCGTGTGATCTCACCGTGTGGGACGGATGGAGGCGTTCGGGTGGGGCGGTTCGGCTACGGCGCGGCGCCGGCGACCGCTCAGCGTTTGGGACAGGCGTCGCGGACCGCGTTGCGGGCGTCGTTGACCCGTCTGCTGGCGTCGTTGAGCGGTCCCACGGGGGCGGTGTAGGTCATCTTCCTTGTCTCGACGGCCAGCTGCCGCGCCGCGGCGACGTATTCGGTGAATTTGGCCGACAGGTCGTCGGGCAGTGCGCCGCCTGCGGTGCTGACCCCGCTCTCGACCTTGGCCGCGGCGTCGTCGAGGGTGGTCGCGGCCGAATCGCGCTTGGCCGCGTAGTCGGGGGCGTTGGAGTCGTGGGCGTCGACGAAATCGTTGTACGCCTTCACGCCCACGCCGGTGGTGGTGGGGAAGTTCCCGCAATTGTCGGAGACGGCTTGGGCCTGGGCCGCGGCGCGACGGGAGGAGGTCGCAGCCGCAGAGGATGCGGCGGCTTCGGTTTTGTACGAGGCTAGATCCGTGGCGTTCGGGTTGGCGGTTCCCTCGATCCGATCCGCGCATCCCGCGACGGTCACACCGGCGACGACCGCAGCGGCCGCGCACACCAATCCGAACCCGCGTGGGTCCAGCACGTTCATCGTCCTCCCCGCTCGTGCGGAAAAACTACCGGGTAACCCATTGCCGAGGAAACCGTACTGGATTTCTTGCTGACATGATGACCGGGGACGCACCTTCGGCAAGGATGGGAGGTGCGCCCGAACCGTCGTAACGGGTGGTGCGCCAACCAAGCGCTCCGCCCGGGGAAACAGACGCCATCAGCTTGTCCGACCCCTGTACGAGGAGCAGCTTTGACCGACGTGATCCATTCGTCCGCTCCAGCGAAATCCGCTGGCACCGATTCCGTCCCCGCGGCCAACGGGGCGCAGGCGCAACCTGCGGGTCGGGTCAGGGTGATCCGCGAAGGGGTGGCGTCCTATTTGCCGGATATCGATCCGGAGGAAACGAGCGAATGGCTCGAATCCTTCGATGAAATGCTCGATCGGGAAGGGCCCGGCCGCGCTCGCTATCTGATGTTGCGCCTCTTGGAACGCGCCGGTGAACGTCGGGTAGCCATTCCGTCGCTGACGTCCACCGATTACGTCAATACGATCCCAACCGAGAACGAGCCGTGGTTCCCCGGCGACGAAGAGGTCGAGCGTCGCTTCCGCGCCTGGATCCGCTGGAATGCCGCGATCATGGTGCATCGCGCGCAGCGTCCCGGCATCGGTGTCGGGGGCCACATTTCGACCTACGCGTCCTCGGCGGCGCTGTACGAGGTCGGCTTCAACCACTTCTTCCGCGGCAAGGACCACCCCGGCGGCGGTGACTCCATCTTCATCCAGGGCCACGCCTCGCCCGGCATCTACGCGCGCGCCTTCCTCGAGGGCAGGCTCGGCGCCGATCAGCTCGACGGTTTCCGGCAGGAGTACAGCCACGGCGGGCTCGGGCACGGTCTGCCCTCGTATCCGCATCCGCGCCTGCTGAACAACTTCTGGGAATTCCCCACGGTGTCCATGGGCCTGGGTCCGATGAACGCCATCTACCAGGCCAGGTTCAACCACTACCTGCACGATCGCGGTATCAAGGACACCTCCGATCAGCACGTGTGGGCCTTCCTCGGCGACGGTGAGATGGACGAACCGGAGTCGCGCGGACTGGCGCACGTGGCGGCGATGGAGGGGCTGGACAATCTGACCTTCGTCGTGAACTGCAATCTCCAGCGCCTCGACGGCCCGGTGCGCGGCAACGGCAAGATCATCCAGGAACTGGAGTCGTTCTTCCGCGGCGCGGGCTGGAATGTCATCAAGGTGATCTGGGGTCGCGAGTGGGACGCGCTGCTCGGCGCCGACCGCGACGGCGCACTGGTGAATCTGATGAACACCACGCCCGACGGCGACTACCAGACATACAAGGCCAACGACGGCGCGTACGTGCGCGACCACTTCTTCGGTCGCGACCCGCGGACCAAAGCGCTGGTGCAGGATCTGTCGGATCAGGAGATCTGGAATCTCAAGCGCGGCGGTCACGACTACCGCAAGGTCTACGCCGCCTACGCCGCGGCGATGGCGCACAAGGGCCAGCCGACGGTGATCCTCGCCAAAACCATCAAGGGCTACACCCTCGGCAAGCACTTCGAGGGCCGCAACGCCACCCACCAGATGAAGAAGCTGACGTTGCAGGATCTCAAGGACTTCCGCGACCTGCAACGCATTCCGATCTCCGACGCCGAATTGGAGAAGGACCCGTACCTGCCGCCGTACTACCACCCGGGCGCCGACACCCAGGAGATCCAGTACATGCTGGACCGGCGCAAGGCACTCGGCGGGTTCCTGCCCGAGCGTCGGACCGTGGCAAAGCCTCTGCAACTTCCGGGCGACGAGGCGTACCGATCGGTGCGCAAGGGTTCGGGCAAGCAGAACGTGGCCACCACGATGGCGCTCGTGCGCCTGATGAAGGAGCTGCTGCGCGATAAGGAGATCGGCAAGCGGATCGTGCCGATCATCCCGGACGAGGCCAGGACCTTCGGCATGGACTCGTGGTTCCCTTCGTTGAAGATCTACAACCGCAACGGGCAGTTGTACACATCCGTCGACGCGGAATTGATGCTTGCCTACAAAGAGAGCACTGTCGGGCAGATTCTGCACGAGGGCATCAACGAGGCCGGTTCGACCGCGTCGTTCACCGCGGCGGGCACCTCGTACGCCACCCACGGCGAGCCGATGATCCCGCTCTACATCTTCTACTCGATGTTCGGATTCCAGCGCACCGGCGACGGACTCTGGGCCGCCGCGGATCAGCTCGCGCGCGGGTTCGTGCTCGGAGCAACCGCCGGGCGAACCACGCTGACCGGTGAGGGCCTGCAACACAACGACGGGCACTCGCTGCTGCTGGCCTCGACCAACCCCGCGGTGGTCACCTATGACCCGGCCTTCGCCTTCGAGATCGCGCACATCGTGCGCGACGGTCTGCGGCGGATGTACGGTGGCGGGACCACCCCCGAACACCAGGCGGCGCTGCCCGGCACCGAACCGGTGCGCCGACCGGACGACAGCTTCGGCGGCGAGGACATCTTCTACTACATCACCCTCTACAACGAGCCGTATCAGCAGCCCGCCGAGCCCGACGGCCTCGATGTCGACGGTCTGCTCAAGGGCATCTACCTCTACAAACGCGGGGGCGAAGGCGATATCCGGGCCCAGATCCTGGTTTCCGGCGTCACCGTGCCCGACGGCCTGCGCGCCCAGGCGCTGCTGGCCGACGAATGGGGCGTGCAGGCCGATGTCTGGTCGGTGACCTCGTGGGGCGAACTCCGCAAGGAAGCGCTGGCCAAGGAGATCGCGGCGCTGCGGAATCCCGGCGCGGCGCCCGCCGTGCCGTATGTCACCGAGGCGCTCTCGCGGGTCGACGGTCCCTACGTCGCGGCGACGGACTGGATGCGGGCGGTGCCGGATCAGGTGCGCAAGTGGGTGCCGGGCGATTTCACCACCCTCGGCACCGACGGGTTCGGATTCTCCGACACCCGACCCGCCGCACGCCGGGTCTTCAATGTCGACGCTCAGTCGATCGCGGTGGCGGCGCTGGAAGGTCTGGCCCGCACGGGCAAGATCGACAAGGCGCGGGTGCTCGCGGCGGCCGACCGGTATCGCATCCACGATGTCGACGCCGCGCCGAAGCCGGCCGCGAGCGCGGACGAAGAACTGGCATAGCGGACTATTGGATGGTGGACCGTAAACCGCCGCGGCCTCGTCGGATCTCCGAAGGCTCCTCCGAGCACGAGGTATATCTGCCGACCGGCGCGCTCTCCCCGAACCGGCAGACCCGCGACCCTCTCCCGGACACGCTGCTCAAGCGCGTGAAGCAGTTCTCCGGGCGACTGTCCACCGAGGCGGTCGGGTCCATGCAGGATCGGTTGCCCTTCTTCGTCGATCTGGACGCGGCCCAGCGGGCGGGCGTCCAGATGCTGGTGCAGACGGCGGTGGTGAACTTCCTGGAATGGCTCCAGGACCCGGACAGTGACATCCGGTTCAGCCTGGACGCCTTCCAGGTCATTCCGCAGGATCTGGCGCGGCGGTTGACGCTGCGCCAGACCGTTGACATGGTCCGCGTGGCCATGGAGTTCTTCGAGCAGTGGCTGCCCGCGCTGGCGCGCAACGACCGGCAGTTGGTCGCGTTGACCGAGGCGGTGCTGCGATACGGGCGCGAGCTCGGATTCGCCGCCGCCTCGGTGTACGCGAGTGCGGCGGAGTCGCGCGGCGCGTGGGACACCAGGCTGGAGGCCCTGGTGGTGGACGCCGTGGTGCGCGGCGACACCGGTCCCGACATGCTCTCGCGGGCGGCCACGTTGAATTGGGACGCCACCGCGCCGGCGACGGTGCTGGTGGGGACGCCGCCGGGGGATCAGGGCGTGTCGATGGTTGGCGCGGTGCACACGATCGCCGCCCGGCACGGACGCGCGGCGCTCGCGGTGGTGCAGGGGTCGCGGCTGGTGATGGTGGTCAGCGGCAATCTCGGCGAGACCACCTACATATCGCCGTTCCTCGCGGATCTGCTCGGCGAGGTGTTCTCCGAAGGCCCCGTGGTCATCGGTCCGACGACCCGCACTCTCGGCGCCGCGCACGCGAGCGCGGTGGAAGCACTGGCCGGGATGGAGGCCGTGGTGGGCTGGCGGGGTGCGCCGCGTCCGGTCCATGCGGCAGAATTGCTGCCCGAACGCGCGCTGCTGGGTGACCGGGCTGCGATCGACGCGCTGAACGAGTATCTTGTCCTCCCGTTGGCGGCGGCCGGTTCGGCCCTCGCCGACACCCTCGACGCCTATCTGGATTGTGGCGGAGCGGTAGAGACCTGCGCGCGTCAGCTGTACGTCCATCCAAATACGGTTCGGTATCGACTCAAGCGCATAGGCGAGATAACCGGGCGTGATCCGATGAATCCGCGCGATGCCTATGTGCTCAGGGTTGCGGCAACAGTGGGTCGATTGACACGAACTCGTAACGAATCGTCAACAACTGCATCGGAGGCCCCTCACATCCCAGTGAGTTCCGAGGGGATGTAACGCGCTCCGCCTAACGGTCGATCGGAACGACCCACATGGCCTTTTGTGGGACCTCCACAAAAGGCGTCCGCAAGCTTCATTCGCGTCGACATCTCGTGCGACCCGCCTCACAGTGTTTTCTTAGAGACGTGATCGCGTTGCTCGCCCCAGGACAGGGGTCCCAGACACCCGGCATGCTCGCGCCTTGGCTCGACCTTCCCGGCGCGGGAGAACGCCTCGCACTCTGGTCGAAGGCCAGTGGCCTCGATCTGGTTCGTCTCGGTACAACGGCGACGGCTGACGAAATCGTCGATACCGCCGTTACCCAGCCGTTGGTGGTCGCGGCCGCGCTGCTGGCCTTCGCCGAAATCGAGCCGAACTCGCTTACGGACGCTACGATCATCGCCGGGCACTCGGTCGGCGAGTTCGCCGCCGCCGCGGTCGCCGGGGTCATCTCTCCCGACGACGCGGTCAAACTGGCCGCCATCCGCGGAGCGGAAATGGCCAAGGCGTGCGCGCTGGAGCCGACCGGAATGTCCGCGGTGCTCGGCGGTGACGAAGCCGCCGTGCTCGAGCGGCTCGCGGAACTCGATCTCGTCCCGGCCAACCGCAACGCGGTGGGACAGATCGTGGCGGCGGGCAAGCTCGAGGCATTGGCCGAACTCGCGGCCGATCCGCCGGAGAAAGCGCGTGTGCGCGCGCTTCCCGTCGCGGGCGCCTTCCACACCGTGTACATGGCCCCGGCCAGGGACGCGGTGGCGGAGGCCATCGGCCGGATCGCGCCCAACGAGCCGACCCGGGTGCTGCTGTCGAATTTCGACGGTCAGCGGGTCGCCTCGGGACAGGACGCGATCGACAAGCTCGCGGCACAGGTCACCCGGCCCGTGCGCTGGGATCTGTGCACCGAGACCATCCGCGCCGCGGGGGTTTCGGGGGTGGCGGAGCTGCCACCGGCGGGCACTCTGGTCGGGATCGCCAAGCGGGAACTGAAGGGCACGCCCACGCTGGCCCTGAAAACTCCCGAAGACCTCCCCGCGTTGGCCGGTCTCACGGCCTCCGGCTAACTTTCCTCCGCGACAGTACGGCGAAAACCGCACGGTCGCGACGGATCCGTGGTAACCATCTGCGGCTTCCATTCGAAATAAACATTGAACGCCCTACAAGCAACAAGAAGGGAGCCACAAGGTGGCCGCTCTGACCCAGGAACAAATCGTCGAGGAACTCGGCAAGATCATCGAAGAGGTGACGGGTATCGAACCCTCCGAGGTGACCCTCGAGAAGTCCTTCGTCGATGACCTGGACATCGACTCGCTGTCCATGGTCGAAATCGCAGTGCAGACCGAGGACAAGTACGGCGTGAAGATCCCGGACGAGGATCTGGCCAGCCTGAAGACGGTCGGCGACGCTGTCGCCTACATCCAGAAGCTCGAGGCGGAGAACAGCGAGGCCGCCGCGGAGCTCAAGGCCAAGTTCGACGCCGAGTAGGGCCGAAACAGTGACCACTCCTTCCACCTTGAACGGGAATTTCCCCAACGTCGTCGTAACAAGCCTGGCGGCGACCACGTCGATCGCGGGTGACGTCGATGCGACGTGGAAGGGACTCCTCAACGGCGAGAGCGGTATCGACGTTCTCGAGGATTCCTTCGTCGAGGAATACGATCTTCCGGTCCGCATCGGCGGACACCTGAAGGTTCGGCCGGACACCCTGCTCAGCAGGGTCGAATGTCGGCGCATGGCCTATGTGGAGCAGCTCGCGACCGTGCTCGGTCGTGAGGTCTGGCGTAACGCGGGCAGCCCCGAAGTCGACCCCGAGCGACTGGGTGTGGCCATCGGCACGGGGCTTGGCGGCGGTGACGCCCTCATCGATTCGGTCGACAAGCTGAAGAACGGCGGCTATCGCAAGATCTCGCCGCTGGCTGTTCAGATGGTCATGCCGAACGGCCCTTCGGCCGTCGTCGGTCTCGAACTGAAGGCCCGGGCAGGAGTGGTCACTCCGGTCTCGGCATGCTCATCCGGCTCCGAGGCCATCGCCAACGCGTGGCGAATGATCGTCATGGGTGACGCCGACATCGTCGTCACCGGCGGCGTCGAGGGTTTCATCGACGCGGTGCCGATCGCGGCGTTCACCATGATGCGTGCCATGAGCACTCGTAACGACGATCCGCGAGGGGCATCGCGTCCCTTCGACAAGGACCGGGACGGATTCGTGTTCGGCGAGGCGGGCGCACTCATGGTCATCGAGACCGAGGAGCACGCCAAGGCTCGCGGCGCCACGATCCACGCCCGCCTGCTCGGTGCGGGCATCACCTCGGACGGTTACCACCTGGTCGCACCGGATCCCGAGGGCACCGGCGCCGCGCGCGCCATGACCCGGGCATTGCAGACCGCGGGACTGTCCGCCAAGGACATCACCCACATCAACGCCCACGCGACGGCCACGCCGATCGGTGACACCGCCGAGGCGAGGGCGATCAACAAGGCCGTGGGCAACCATCCCTCGGTCTATGCCCCGAAGTCGGCACTCGGACATTCGATCGGCGCCGTCGGCGCGCTCGAATCCGTGCTGACGGTGCTCAGCGTCCGCGATGGCATCGTGCCGCCGACGCTGAACCTGGAGAACCAGGATCCCGAGGTCGACCTCGATGTGGTGCACGGCGAAGCCCGTCGCCAGGAGATCGAATACGCGATCAACAATTCGTTCGGTTTCGGTGGGCACAACGTGGCGCTCGCCTTCGGTCGCGCATAGCCGCTCGGCCGTCTGCACAACGAACCGGTGGGAGCCGAAGACCCGGCTCCCACCACGGTTCGACATACGCAGCCGCAGTAGCGGCATTCATCGATTGAGGAGAAAACGCGATGACGATCATTGCTCCCGCGTTTCAACAAGAGACGGCGACCGATCCGCGTGACCCGCTGGGCCGTCTACAGCGATTCTTCGATCCCGGCACCATCCTGCCGCTACATCCGCGTGACAAGTCGGGCGTCCTCGCCGCGATCGGCGAGGTCGACGGTGTCCGCACCGTCGCCTACTGCTCCGATGCCACCGTCATGGGCGGCGCGATGGGGGTCGAGGGCTGCAAGCACATCGTCGACGCCATCGACACCGCCATCGATTCCGGTGTGCCCGTGGTCGGCATCTGGCATTCCGGTGGCGCCCGGCTCGCGGAGGGCGTCGAGGCGCTGCACGCGGTCGGCCAGGTCTTCGAGGCGATGGTCCGCGCGTCGGGCCTGGTCCCGCAGATCTCGGTGGTGCTCGGTTTCGCGGCCGGTGGCGCCGCCTACGGCCCGGCGCTGACCGATATCGTGATCATGGCCCCCGAGGGCCGGATCTTCGTGACCGGTCCCGATGTGGTGCGCAGCGTCACCGGCGAGCAGGTCGACATGGCCACCCTCGGCGGTCCCGAGACCCACGGCAAGAAGTCGGGTGTGACCCACATCGTCGCCGACAGCGAATCCGACGCCATGCACCGCGGCCGCAGGCTGGTCTCGATGTTCGCCGAACAGGGCGAGTTCGATCTGGCCGCCGCCGAGCACGGTGACGTCGACCTGAAGGCGATGCTGCCGGAGTCGGCCAAGCGCGCATACGACGTCAAGCCGCTCGTGCACGAGTTGCTCGACAACATCAACGGCGAATCCACTTTCGAGGAATTGCAGGCCGGATACGCGCGCAGCATGGTGACCGGTTTGGGTCGCCTCGGCGGTCGCACGGTGGGCGTGCTGGCCAACAACCCGCTGCGGCTCGGCGGCTGCCTCAACTCCGAGAGCGCCGAGAAGGCGGCTCGGTTCGTGCGCCTGTGCGACGCGTTCGGCATTCCGCTGATCGTCATCACCGACGTGCCCGGCTACCTGCCCGGCGTCGGCCAGGAGTGGGAAGGCGTGGTGCGCCGCGGCGCGAAGCTGCTGCACGCATTCGCCGAGGCCAGGGTGCCGCGGGTCACGCTGGTCACCCGCAAGATCTACGGTGGCGCCTACATCGCGATGAACGCTCGTTCGCTCGGCGCGACCGCGGTGTACGCGTGGCCCGGTTCCGAGGTCGCCGTCATGGGCGCCAAGGCCGCGGTCGGCATCCTGCACAAGAAGGCGCTGGCCGCCGCGCCGGAGGAGGAGCGGGAGGCCCTGCACGAGCGTCTGACCGCGGAGCACGAGAAGATCGCGGGCGGCGTCGAGCGCGCCATCGCGATCGGGGTCGTCGACCAGGTCATCGAGCCGGCCAAGACCCGAAGCACCGTCGCCGCGGCGCTGGCCGCCGCGCCGTCGCGGCCCAGCCATCACAAGAACATTCCGCTGTGACGCGCTGTTGGTGAATCGAACACACGTGGGCCCCGGGAGTTTCCCGGGGCCCACGTCGTCGTGCCTGCGTCCGCTCGTCGGTGCTGGGTAGCATCGGGGAGTGCGTTACGAGGAGCTTGCCGAACAGCCGTGCTCGATCACGCGGCCGCTGGTGATTCTGGGTGACCGGTGGACACTGGTCATCCTGAAGTACTGCTTCGCGGGCGTCCGCCGGTTCAACGCCTTCCAGAGCGCGTTGGGTATTTCGCGCAGCCGATTGCAGGATCGACTGGATCGGCTGATCGACCACGGGATTCTGGTGAAGCAGAAGGCCGCGGTCGGCGCCTACGAGGAATATCGGCTCACCTCGAAGGGGCACGACATCTATCCGATTCTCATGGCGATTCGGGATTGGGGCGACACCTATATGGCCCCGGAGGGGCCGCCGGTGGAATACCGGCACCGTGGGTGTTCGGGCGCGGCGCATGTGCGTCTCGAATGCGATTGCTGTGCCGAGGAATTGACCGCGCGCGATATCGAACCGGAGCCGGGTCCGGGGTTGCGGTTCGCGGCCGGTCAGGCGGCGGGGTGAGCACGGCTCAGAGGCCGAGGCGGATGGTCTGGGCCGGGTCGTCCTTGTCGACGCACTCCCGGGTCGGGGTGGCGCGGCCCTGGACCGCGCGGCATTCCCAGACTCCGGCGCCGACCGCGACGGTGATGACGACGTCCCCGCCGTGGGCGCCGGACTGTGCGAGGTAGACGCCGAGGACGGCCGCCGCCTCCGCGCAGGCGGTGTCGACCGCCCTGCTGACGGTGGTCATCTCGAGTCCGAAAGGTCCTGCTCCGCAGGGGATCTCGACCACGAAGGGGATGGCGGGCGCGGTGGTGGTGCCGCGCGTCGGCGGTGGCGCGGCGGAGGTCGTCGGCGTCGGGGTCCGGGCGGTGGTGGCTTCGGCGGCGTCGTCGGACGGGTAGGCGCAGCCGGACAGCCCGGCGACGAGCACGGCCGCGGCGGCCGCGGAGAACGCGCCGATGGAACGCATACAGTTCCTCCCGTCCGAGCGTCCGTCGGCGCATCCCGGATGCGGTGCGCCCGCCGTCGCCCGGCACACAACCCTAGCGTGGGCCGAGTCGCCCGAGAGGTCGACGCGCGCCATCTCGGTCCCGAGACGGCCGCGGGCGGGTGTTGGTTCGTATCAGTCGGTGTGCCAGGTGGCGACCGCGTCCAGTTCGGCACGGGTGGTGTGGAAGCCGTTGATCGGGTGATCGGTGTCGGGATAGCCGAAGGAGATGGCGACGACGACCTTGCGGTTGTCGGGTATGGCGAAGTGCTCGCGCAGGAAGGGCGCGTAGGAGGCGAGTGCGGCCTGCGGGGCCGCGCCGAGGCCGAGACTCTGCGCGGCGAGCAGGAAGGCGCCGATGTAGAGGCCGCAGTCGACCGCGCCGTAGACGCCCAGATCGGCCTCGGAGGTGATGATCGCGACATGCGGCGCGTCGAACAGTTCGAAGTTGCGCATGGCCTGGCGCATGGTGCCCGCGTGGTCGCCCTTGGCGATGCCGACGCTGTCGTAGAGTTGCAGGCCGCATTCGCGGCGGCGATCCCGGAATACACCGGCGTACTGCGCGGGGAAGGGGAAATCCGGGGCGGGCGCGGCTCGAGCGACATGGTCGAGCAACGCCGTGCGGAACCGTTCGGTGCCCGCGCCCTCGGTGACCGCGACCTGCCACGGCTGGGTGTTGCACCAAGAGGGCGTGCGCTGGGCCAGTCGCAGCAGCGACTCGATGGTGGTGCGCGGCACCTGCCGGTCGATGAACTGGCGGCAGGTCCAGCGCTGGTCGAGTATCCGCTCCAGTGCCGTGTGGGTCTCGGTGCGCGTATCGGTCGGGCTCATCGGCCATCCTCCGTCAATCGGTCTTGTTTCAAGACCGAACGCTAGCATTAGTGGTCTCTTTTCGGAACTCCTTGGTGACGGGCGCGGTCGGGCGGCCACCGCGTGATCCGTGCCGAGGCCCACATCACAAAACCCGGTGGGGGGCGCGGGCGTACGGCAGAATCCGACGCATGGGGTCCGAAGGGGCCGAGTCGTCGCGACCCGGACGGGCCGAGACCCGCGCCACCCGCAAGCGCAACGGCAGGCACTACACGCCGCCCGCGCTCGCGCAATTCCTGGCGCGCCGGCTGCTGGCCAACCTGCCGCGACCGGACTTATCGGGTTCACTGCGCGTCCTGGACCCGGCCTGCGGCGACGGGGAGTTGCTGCTCTCACTGCATCGCGAGGTCACGGCACGATTACCCGGGGTCCGTATCGAACTGACGGGGTTCGACACGGACGAGACCGCGCTCGCGGTAGCCCGCGACCGCGCCGCCGCCGCGCGCATCGATGCCATGTGGCATCCGGGGGATTTCCTGGCCGAGTCGGATCGGCTGGCCGACAACAGTTTCGATGCCATCATCACCAATCCGCCGTATGTCCGCACCCAGCAGATGGGCGGCGCCACCGCGCGACTGCTCGCCAAACGCTTCGGGTTGCGCGGGCGTATCGATCTGGCCCACCCGTTCGTGGCCGTCGCGCCCCGCCTGCTGCGCCCCGGCGGCGTGCTGGGACTGCTGTGCGCCAATCGCTTCCTGACCACCCGCGCGGGGGCGAATATCCGCGCGATACTGCGCGAGGAACTCGAGCCGGTCGAACTCTACGACCTTGGCGACACCAAACTCTTCGACGCGGCGGTACTGCCCGCGATCACCATCGCGACCCGCACCGACATCCGACCTCGGTGCCGTTTCGTCTCCGCTTACGAGACGTTCGAATCCGCCCCCGACTCCGATGCGGACCTGTTCGCCGCGCTGACCGGCGACGCGGGCGTCCGGGTCGCGCACAACGGCCGTGTCTTCGCGGTCGAGGTGGGCAGTCTGTGGTCCGGTGCGGCCCCCGATGCCCGCGCGACCGAGGGCACCTGGCGGATGTCGCGGCCGACCCTGGACACCTGGCTGGCGGGCGTCGCCGATCACACCTGGCGCAGTTTCGGTGAGGTGGCCCGTATTCGAGTGGGTATCAAGACGACCGCGGATCGGGTGTTCATCTCCGACCGCTGGCACGAGGCGCGACCGTGTCCCGAACCGGAATTGCTGTTGGATCTGATCACCCACCGGGATCTGGCGCCGTGGCGGATCGCGCGGACCCGCGACACTCGCGTCCTGTATCCCTATGACACCGCCGCGACCCGGCGCACCCCGGTGGATCTGGCCGAATTCCCCGGTGCCGAGGCATATCTGCGCACCCACGAGCCGACCCTGGCCGGTCGGCGCTACGTGCTCGACAGCGGGCGCGACTGGTTCGAGATCTGGGTGCCGCAGCGTCCGCATCTGTGGCGAACGCCCAAACTCGTCTTCCCGGACATCAGCGAACGGCCGCGTTTCGCCCTCGACCGGTCGGGCGCGGTGGTGAACGGGGACTGCTATTGGATCTCGCTGGCCGACCTGGCGGGGGAGCGGCTGGGCTATCTGCTGATGGGCGTGGCGAATTCGGCGCTCGGGGTGCGCTACTACGACGCGGTCTGCGGCAATCGGCTGTATTCGGGCAGACGGCGCTGGATCACCCAGTACGTCTCGCGGCTGCCGCTGCCCGATCCCGGTTCGGCGATGGCGGGGGAGATCGTCGCGCTGGTCGGGGAACTGGTCGAGGGGCGGGTGCTCGACGAGCCGACCCAGGCGCTGCTCGATGAACTGGTCGGCTCGGCATTCGGGGCCGTGTCGGACCCTGTGCCCGGATCAGGCGCCCGCGCGGCCGGACACCATCGGCAGCAGGGTGCGGCGGGAGAATTCGCGGGCCGCATCGATATCGTCGAGGGGGATCAGACCGTCGGGGGTGAGGGCCAGCGACAGGGCGAGGCGGGCCATGATCTCGGCGACCAGATCGGGGTCGTAGTCGCTGTCGGCGGGGCGCAGTTCCCGTAGTTTCTCCGCCAGATAGGTACGGCCGACGGCGAGGATGGGACCCGCGTCGGTGGTGAGGCGCGGCAGGATGAGATCGGGTTCGGTGCGCAACAGCCTGCGCAGCAGTTCGTTGCGCGCCATCGAGGCGATGAAGGCGACGAAGATCTCCACGAGTTGATCCTCGGCGCTCTCCCTTGTCTGCACGCGCTTGTCGATCTCGCTGACCAAACGTTGCGCCTCACGCATGCTCACGGCCTCCACCAAGTCGTTCTTGGATTCGAACCGGCGGTAGAGGGTGGCCGGACTGATACCGGCGCGTCGCGCGATCTCGCCCATGCTGGTGCGCTTGATGCCGAAGTCGAGGAAGGCCGACAGCGCGCTTTCCAGCAGCTTCTTCTCACCGTCGTTGACGGGCGTGTCCAGGATCCGCTGGAGCATGGACGGGACGGTGGGCATCGGATCTCCAGTCGGTCGGGTGACGCCGGCGCGGTGGGGCGGGTGTCGAAGGGCGGGCGTTCATTATTCCACCGCCGTGCGACGTCCCGTTCGAGTTCGATGATTCATTGAGGTGAAGCCGGATGAATCTTCTCACTCTATCACCGCGCGCCATGATCCGAGTGGCGCGTGTACCCTTATGAACCCGGTAGATCCGAACTCGGTTGTTCCGAACTCGGCAGATCCAGATCGGCCATTTCCTGCTCGATGGCATTTGCCGCGAAATCGACGCCCTTGGAACGCAGTTCGTGAACCCTACGCTGTAGTGCCTCGATGCCGCCGGGTTGTGCCGCGATGTCCGCGACGCTGATCCGCCCCTTCGGCCGGTGCATACTCGAATTGCCGTACGCCACCGTGATACCTCCTGCCTGCACGCAACGCCAGGCCACCCCGGGGGCGGGCTCACCTCTGCGAATTCACACAGCGAATTCACAAAGCGAATCGCTGGACGAAACGTCTCGGCAAGAGCCCCCGGGACGCCGGGCACGCAGGCAAAATGCTATCAGCCCATCCTGCTGGACATTTGATCAGTGTGCGGTGTATCACAGACCTTCGCGCTGCGGTGCATCTGCGTGTTGTGTAGGTACACAGCGCTGTTGAGGCGGATGCCCTCGCGGTCGGCCGCCGTCAGTTCGCGCCGGACCTTGCCGGGCACTCCCGCGACCAGCGAGCCGGGGGGAATCCGTGCGCCCTCGGGAATCAGCGCGTTCGCCGCGATCAGGCTGCCCTCGCCGATCACCGCGCCGTTGAGCACCGTCGCGCCCATGCCGACCAACACTTCGTCGCCGATGGTGCAGCCGTGCAGAATCGCGTTGTGTCCCACCGAGACACCCGCGCCGACGGTCAGCGGGAAACCGGGGTCGGCGTGCAGCACGCAGCCGTCCTGGATATTGGTGCGCGCGCCGATGGTGATGTCCTCGATGTCGGCGCGCACCACCGCTCCGTACCAGATGCTGACCTGTTCGGCCAGCTTCGCCCGCCCGAGCACGATCGCGGTGGGTGCGATCCAGGCGCTGTCATCGATCTCCGGCACGATACCGCCGACCTCCATAATCATGTAGGCAACTTAGCCGCAGCCGGCTCGCGGTACCGGCCCGCGGTGCGGAACAGCGCGCGATGCGCGGCGGGACTGGTGCCCAACAGACGCTGGAAGTGGTGACGCAGGCTCACCGCGGTACGGAACCCGGTGTCGGCGGCGATGCGCTCGACGGTGTCGTCGGTGGATTCGAGCAGCAGCCGGGCACGGTCGACGCGCTGGTGCAGCAGCCAGCGCTGCGGACTGTCGCCGGTGCGTTCGCGGAAGCGGCGGGTGAAGCTCCGCCGCGACATGAGGGCTACGCGCGACCAGCTGTCCAGGTCGAGCGGGTCGCCGAGATGCGTTCGGGCCCAGACCATCGCGCGTTCGACGGGATCGTCGTCGGCGTCGTCGGGCACGGCGACCGGGATGTACTGCGCCTGCGAACCGCTGCGATGCGGTGCGGTGACCAGCGTGCGGGCCAGTTCGGTCGCCTCCCGGCTGCCGAGGTCGGCGCGCACCAGATGCAGGCAGCAGTCCAGTGCCGCGGCCACGCCCGCCGAGGTGACCACGTCGCCGAGATCCGACCACAGGGAGTCGGCGCGCACGCGCACGGCCGGATACGCGCGGGCCAGATCGGCGGCGGCCGACCAGTGCGTGGTGATCTCGCGGCCGTCGACGAGTCCTGAGGCGGCTATCGCCCACGCGCCGAGGCAGAGTCCGACGACGCGCGCTCCCCGCGCGTGCGCGGCGACGAGGGCGGCGCGCAGGTCGGCGGAGATGCCGAGGCCCGATGACCAGCTGGGGACGACCACGGTCTCGGCGTCTTCGAATGCCTCGAGTCCGTGTTCGACGTGGATGTCGAATCCGGCGGGGGTGGACAGGGTTCCCGGACTCTCGGCGCAGACCCGCACGCGGTAGGGCGCGTCGCCGTGCGAACCCACCCGGCCGAAGACCAGTGCGGGCACCGACAGATGGAACGGGCTCACGCCATCGAAGGCCAGAACCGCCACGGTGTGCATGGCCCGATCTTAGCGATAGATGTCCTCCGGGCCACTGTCGATGACATCCGTCCGCGCGCACGATCGACCACATGACCGAGACGATCACCGACACCGCCGTCGAAGCGCTGCACATCGGCGGCCCCACCCTGCGACTGCGCTACGCCGGACTCACCTTTCTGACCGACCCGACCTTCGACCCGCCCGGCGACTACCCGGGTCCGGTGACCCTGCACAAACTCAGCGGCCCCGCCCTCGACCCGGACGCGGTCGGTCCGATCGACGTGGTCCTGCTCTCGCACGACCAGCACGCCGACAACCTCGACAACGCGGGCCGCGCCTTCCTCACCCGGGTGCCGACCGTGCTGTCCACCCCGGACGCCGCGGGCCGCGTGAACGGGGTTCGGGGACTGGAGAACTGGGAGACCGTCACGATCGGAGCGGTGCGGGTGACCGCGGTGCCGGCCCTGCACGGCCCGCCCGGATGCGAAGCGTTCAGCGGCGTGGTCACCGGATTCGTGCTCGCGGCCCCGCGACAGCCGACGGTGTACGTCTCCGGCGACAATGCCTCGGTGGCGGTGGTGGCAGAGATCGTCGACCGCGTCGGAGCCGTCGACATCGCGATCCTCAATGTCGGGGCCGCCAATGTCGGCCGCTTCGAGGACAGCGACGCCACCTTGAACGCGCGGACCGCGCTGCTGGCCGCGGAACTGCTCGGCGACGCGGTCGTGGTCCCGGTGCACGGCGAGGGCTGGGCGCATTTCAGCGAGACCCTCGACCATCTCGCCCGGGTCTTCGAGTACGGCGGGCGTGGCGCGCAACTGCGGATTCCGCCGTCGGGGCACACGATCCGGCTGTGACCTCGGGCGCGCCGTCATGGCGAACCGGTCATGGGTGGGTCACCATGGCGTCATGAGGATCGGAGTTCCACGCGAGGTCAAGGAACAGGAGTTCCGGGTGGCGCTGACGCCCGCGGGCGCGGGGGAACTCGTCCGGCACGGGCACGAGGTGCTGGTCGAGACCGCGGCGGGCGCGGGCTCGGGATTCGCCGACGCCGATTACACGGCGGTGGGCGCGCATTCGGCGCCCACCGCCGAATCGGTGTGGCGCGAGGCCGAACTGGTCTTGAAGGTCAAGGAGCCCGTCGAACCGGAGTACGGGCGGATGCGACCGGGACAGGTGCTGTTCACCTACCTGCATCTGGCCGCGTCGCGGGCCTGCACCGAGGCGATCCTGCGTTCCGGGATCACCGCCATCGCCTACGAGACCGTGCGCGCCGCCGACGGATCGCTGCCGCTGCTCGCGCCGATGAGCGAGGTGGCGGGCAGGCTCGGAACGCAGGTGGGCGCTTACCATCTGATGGCTCCGCTGGGCGGGGCGGGCATCGTGCTCGGCGGGGTGCCGGGAGTGCGGCCCGCCGAGGTGGTGGTGCTCGGCGGCGGGGTGGCCGGGACCAACGCCGCGACCGTCGCGGTGGGCATGGGCGCGCGGGTGACGGTACTGGACACCAACGCGGTCCGCCTGCGCGATCTCGATGCCCGCTTCGACGGACGGCTCACGACATTGGCCTCCAATATCGCCGAGATCGAGAGCGCGGTCCTGGCCGCCGATCTGGTGATCGGTTCGGTGCTGGTGCCGGGCGCGCGTGCGCCGAAACTGGTCTCGACCGATCTCGTCGCGCGGATGCGTCCTGGTTCGGTCCTGGTCGACATCGCCATCGACCAGGGCGGCTGCTTCGAGGGCTCGCGTCCGACGACGCACGCGAACCCGACCTTCCGGGTGGCGCATTCGCTGTACTACTGCGTGGCGAATATGCCGGGCGCGGTGCCGCACACCTCGACGGTGGCGCTCACCAACGCCACACTGCCCTACATTCTCGCCATGGCCGAGTCCGGCTGGCGGGCGGCGTGCGCGCGGCATCCCGATCTGGCGCACGGACTGACCGCCGACGCGGGGCGACTGCTGTCGCCGGAAGTCGCCGCCGCACACGGGTTCACGGCGGCGCGGATGGCCGAGGCGCTCGGATGAGCGCACGGCCCGCCACGACCGTCGTCAGTCGGCGTCGCCCGGATCGTTGAGATACCAGTCGGGCAGGCCCCCGGACGGCAGGTCGTGCAGTTTGTCGGGATTGCGGACGACGTTGATCGTGACGATGCGGCCCGCGTCGATCGTGAAATCGAAGACCCCGACGTGGTGACCGTCGAAGACCACGAGCCCCGGCCTGCCGTTGACCAGCACCGCCCGTCCCCACGCGCCCTTCGCGGCGGGTGCGTGGTACCAGCCGAGCAGCAGTTTCGCGACGAGTTCGGCACCGAACACCGGCTGCCGGATGGCGGGCACCTTGCCGCCGCCGTCGGCGGTGAGCCCGACCCGGGCGTCCAACACGCCGAGCAGGGCGCTCAGATCACCCGACCGCCACGCCAGCGCGAAGGCCGTGACCACCTTGCGTTGCTCATCGGCCGAGGCGGGGAACCGCGGCGTGCCGTCCTCGACCCGCTTGCGCGCCCGGGAGGCCAGTTGCCGCACCGCCGCGGGGCTGCGCCCGACGACCTCGGCCACCTCGGGCCCACTCATGCCGAACACGTCCTGGAGGACGAACGCGGTGCGCTCGGCGGGCGAGAGCGATTCGAGCACCACCAACAGTGCGGTGGTCACCCGCTCGTCCTGACTCACCCGATCGGCCGGATCTTCCCAGGCAGTGACCTCCGGTTCCGGCAGCCATTCGCCTACGTACTGTTCGCGGCGGGCGCGTGCCGAACCCAATTGGTCCAGCGCCAGCCTGCCGGTGACGGTGGTGAGCCAGGCCCGCAGGTTCTCGATCTCGCCGACCCGGCCCGCCTCATGGTGGCGCTGCAACCGCAGCCACGCCTCCTGCACGACATCGTCGGCGTCGGTCAGGCTGCCGAGCGTGCTGTAGGCGAGTCTGCGCAGGTACGCGCGGTGTTCCTCGAATCGGCGAGCCAGCTCGGCGGTCGCCGGATCGTGGGGTGCCGCCGGTTCGTGGAATGTCATGACTACCGCCGTTCGCTCGTCTCGGATACGTCATCGAGATGACGTCGCGGGGCCGCGCCGTGTGACATCACCCCGCGGCATCGGCGACTCAGGAGGCCCAGGGCCCGATACCGCCGACCTTGTCGATACGGATGTGGGTCAGGACACCGGGCGGTGCGCCCGCGGGCGGGAAGTCGGCGTCGGGACCGACGAGTGTCTTCGCGAGTTCGGCGAGCAGTTCCGGCGCACCGCCCTCGGTGATGCGCGCGGTGCCCGAAACCGCGAGATAGGGCCGCATGATCCCGCCGGCCTCGGTGGACAGGATGGTCACCGCCACCCGCGGATCGCGGCGGACATTGCGGACCTTCTGGTATTCGCCCAGGTGTGCGGTGACGAGTTCGTCGCCGTCCGTGGTGGATCGCAGCGCCACCCACACGACGCTGACCTGCGGGCTGCCGTCGGGGTTGAGGGTCACCAGCGTCGCGTTCGCGCCGCCGCCGATGAGTGCGCGGGCGGTGTCGTCGAGTCTCATACCGGTGTCTACCGCCGGGGCGCCGATTTCATTCCCCGCCGCGCCCGCCGACAACGCGACCGATACCCTCGCCGGGTGCGGAAGGGGACATCGACGGCGGCCGGCCTGCTACTCGGATTCGCGCTCGATCGCGTGCTGGGCGATCCGCGCCGTGGCCATCCGGTGGCCGGATTCGGTTCGGCGGCAATGGCACTCGAGCGGCGCACATACGCCGACCGCCGGGGCGCGGGTGTCGCGCACGAGGTGATCGCGGTGGGCGCGGTAGTCGGGATCGGTGTGCTGGCTCGCCGCGGCGGAATGCTCGCGACCGCACTGGCGACCTGGACCGTGCTCGGCGGTCACACGCTGGCCGAAACCGGCAGGCGGATGGCCGACCGACTGGAATCCGGTGACCTGGCCGCGGCACGGGCGTTGCTGCCCGCGCTGTGTGGCCGCGATCCCGAGGTCCTCGACGCCGACGGTTTGGCCCGCGCCGCACTGGAATCCATTGCCGAGAACACCTCCGACGCGACGGTCGCCCCGCTGCTGTGGGGTGCGGTCGCCGGGGTGCCGGGGCTGCTCGGCTATCGGGCGGTCAATACTCTCGACGCCATGATCGGCTACCGCGACGAGCGCTACCTGCGGTTCGGCTGGGCCGCGGCGCGCACCGACGATGTGGCCAACCTGGCGCCCGCGCGGATCACCGGAGTGCTCACCGCGGCCCTGGCTCCACTGGTCGGCGGTGCGCCCGCCGCCGCGTTGCGCGCTTGGCGGCGCGACGCGGCCGGACATCCGAGTCCGAATGCCGGAGTGGTCGAGGCGACGATGGCCGGGGCGCTCGGGGTGCGACTCGGCGGCCGGACGCAGTACCGGCACGGTGTCGAGATGCGGCCGGTCCTCGGTGCGGGGCCCGCGCCCGCGGTTCCCGATCTGCGACGGGCCGTGCGGATGTCGGAAGCGGTGCAGGTCGCGGCGGTTCTGGTCGCGGCAGGGATCGCGCTGGCCGGTGGGCGAATTCGCGGACGCTAACCGCCGTCGCGTCCGTAGCGGTCGGCGAGTCGGTCCCGCGGCGCGGTGTTGGCCGGTTCGGTCGCGGTCGGTTCGGTGGGGGTGGCGGGCGCGGCGGCCACCTTCTCCTTACGGCGTTCCCGTATTTCGGCGTAGACGAAATAGCCGAGGCCGAGCGGGGCCATGATGCCGAAGGCCAGCCATTGCAGGCCGTAGGACAGATACGGTCCCGCGTCGAGCTGGGGCAGCGGGGTGGGGGTGAACGCGCCCGGCTGCTGCTCCGACAGTTGCAGATAGCCGCCGCGGTCACCGGCCGGAATCGCGGTGAGCGGTATCTCCATGACCGTCATCGCCTGGGTGGTGTCGATGGAGTACACCTGACGGAAACCGTCCTGGGTCAGCGGTTCCCGCCCCGGAGTCACGCCTTCGGAGACCCGTACGCGGCCCTCGAGCCGCTGCGGCCCGGACGGCGGGTCGGGGATCCGCGGCGGGCGCGCGGTGCCGTCAACGCCTGCGACGAGTCCGCGGTCCACCAGCAGAATGCGCCCTTCGGTCGTCTTGAAGGCGGCCAGCACCGAATAGCCGGGCGCGCCGTCGAGATGGCGCAGCCGTACCAGCACGGTCGAGTTCGGCAGATAGCCGCCCTCGGCGGTGACCCGCCGCCATTCGGTGCCGCTGCCGGAGCCGCCGAACAAGGTGCTGACGTCTATCGGGTCGGCGCGCACGGAATCGGCGATGGCCTGGTTGCGATGCGAGGTCGCGGTGTTCTTGCCGAGTTGCCACGGGGCGAGCACGGTGAAGCACAGGTAGGCGAAGGCGACGACGACCGCGGCCAGGATGAGCCAGCTCGGGCGCAGCAGGAAGGTGAGTCTGCGCATCAGCGGGGACCGTCCGTGACCGGTTCGGCGAGTGCGGCGTGCACCCAGTCCAGCAGACCCGGGACGGCCGCTTCGATCTGCGCGCGGACCCGTTCGAAATCGGTGGCGTCGCCGTAGTAGGGGTCGGGCACGTCGGGGCCGTCGGCGGTCGGGTCGAAACTGCGCAGCAGACGACGGCGCTCGGCCGGGACGCCGAGGCGGGCCAGTTCGCGCTCGTGGCCGCGGTCCAATGCGATCAGCAGATCGGCGCCGTGGTGATCGGGGCCGAGCGCCGCGGCCTCGTGACCGACCGGGTAGCCGTATTTGCGCAGGGTCGCGGTGGTGCGCGGATCGGCGTCGTCACCGACGTGCCAGCCGCTGGTGCCCGCGCTGGTGACCCGCACCCGGTCGGCCAGCCCCGCCGCGGCCAGTCGGTGCGCGAAGATCTTCTCCGCCATCGGCGATCGGCAGATATTGCCGGTACAGACGAACGAGATGTGCAGCTCACCCACGACAGCCATTCTGGCCGGTCGCGCACCCGGGCCGCCACGTAGGGTGGGTGATCGTGCCCACCGACCCCGTCTATCTCGCGAAACTGCGCCACCACGGCGATGTGGACGCGCGCACGGGCATGCTCGATTTCGCGGTGAACGTCCAGGGCGGCGGCCCGCCGGACTGGTTGCGCGCCCGCCTCACGGCGGTGCTCGACGATCTGGGCCGCTATCCGAGCGCCGCCGCCGACGTGGCCGCGCGTGCCGCGGTGGCCGCCCGGCACCGGCGCAGTACGGAAGAAGTGTTGCTGCTCGCGGGCGCGGCCGAGGGGTTCGCACTGCTGCCGAAGCTCACCCCGCGCCGGGCCGCGGTGATCCATCCGTCGTTCACCGAACCCGAGCTCGCGCTGCGCCAGGCCGGTGTCGACGTCACGCGGGTGGTCCTCGACCCGCCGTACCGGCTCGACCCGGCCGCGGTGCCTGCCGACGCCGATCTGGTGGTCGTCGGCAACCCGACCAATCCGACCTCGGTGCTGCACCCGGCCGACACCGTGCGGGCGCTGCGCAGGCCCGGGCGGGTGGTGGTGGTCGACGAGGCGTTCGCCGACGCGACCGTCGGGGAACCGGAATCGGTGGCCGCGACCGCGACGGCGGACGTCCTTGTCCTGCGCAGCCTCACCAAGACCTGGGCGCTGGCCGGTCTGCGTTGCGGTTACGCGCTCGGCGCACCCGATCTGCTGGCGCAACTGTCCTACGGACGGCCGCATTGGCCGCTCGGCGCTCTGCAACTGGAAGCGATCGCCGCCACGGCCGAGCCTGTCGCCGTGGCCGCCGCCCAGCGCCGCGCCGCCGAGATCGGCCGCGAGCGTGAGTCCATGATCGCGCGACTCACCGACCTCGGCATCCACGTCCACACCCCCGCCGACGGCCCGTTCCTGCTGCTCCGGGTCCCCCACGGGGAATTGCTGCGCGCACTCCTCGCCGAGCGGGGCGTCGCCGTCCGCCGCGCCGACACCTTCCCCGGACTCGGCCCGAACGACCTGCGCGTGGCGGTGCGCGCCGCCCCCGAGGTCGATCGCCTGATCGCCGCCATTCGCGCCACGGGGCTGATTCGGTAGTCGGACCGGGCCGCGGGTATGCGGAAGGATCGTGGGGGACGGAGCGGACCCCGGATGCACGAGGGAGAAGGCGATGGTCACGACACTGGCGCAACTCATCGGGGTGCTCGATGCCGCCTATCCGCCGCAACTGGCCGAGTCCTGGGATTCGGTGGGACTGGTGTGCGGTGATCCCCGCGACGAGGTGACCCGCGTGCTGATCGCCGTGGATGCCACGGCGGAGGTCGTCGCCGAGGCTGTCGACTGGCGGGCGCAGGCGCTGGTGGTGCACCATCCGCTGCTGTTGCGCGGGGTGGATTCGGTGGCGGCCGACACCCCGAAGGGCGCGTTGATCCACCGGCTCGTCCGGTCGGGGTGCGCGTTGTTCACCGCGCACACCAACGCCGATTCGGCCGCGCCGGGTGTGTCCGACGCGCTGGCGGCGGCGCTGGGTCTCACCGTGACCGGTCCGCTCGATCCCAAATCCGCCGACGCGGTGGACAACTGGACGGTTCAGGTGCCGCGGGCCGATACCGACCGGGTGCTGGATGCGCTGTTCGCGGCGGGGGCGGGGGGCACGGGTCACTACCGCGACTGCGCGCTTCGGACACCGTCGGTCGGCCAGTTCCGGCCGGTGGCGGGTGCGGAGCCCGCGACCGGCGCGATCGGTGAACTCGAGCGGGTCGAGGAGGATCGTATCGAGGTGGTCGCACCGCCCGGGGCGCGCGCGCGGGTGCTCGCGGCGCTGCGTGCCGCCCATCCGTACGAGGAACCGGCCTATCACGTCACCGAACGCGCGCCGCTGCCCGCGGGCGTCGGCATCGGGCGCGTCGGCACACTGCCGCGACCGGAGACGTTGCGCGCCTTCACCGCCCGCGTCCGCGCCGCACTGCCGCGGACGGTCTGGGGTGTGCGCGCCGCGGGTGATCCCGACCGTGAGATCTCGTCGGTGGCGGTGTGCGGTGGTGCGGGCGATTCGTATCTGAGCGTGGTGCGTCGGCTCGGCGTCGACGCCTACGTCACCTCCGATCTGCGTCATCATCCGACCGACGAACATCTGCGGGCGGGCGGGCCCGCCCTGGTCGACGCCGCGCACTGGGCCACCGAATTCCCTTGGTGCGCCCAAGCCGAGGCGATCGTACGCACCGCGCTGCCCGCCCTCGAGACGCGGGTATGCCTGGTGCGCACCGATCCGTGGACCGTCGACGGCACGCATTGAGCGCGGCGCTGCACGGGCGCCGCGGCGGCCCGCGCCGATGGTGAAGTGGTAGGCGCGGAATCCTTTTCGTAGCGCGTGTTGCCGGTGTGTCGCGAAGTTCGGGTCGAATCAGATCCCATGCAGCGGGTACAACTACCGCATGAACTACCCGGTGGATTTCGGGTTCGTGCAGATCGGCCTGATTCTGCTGATCCTGATCGCGTTGACGTTGATCATCTCGGCGCTGGTAATGGTGCGCAAGGTCGGACCGCGAGTGCTGCTCGGACGAGGTATCGGCGGTACGGCATTGCTGCTGGTCGCGGTGGGATTGCTGTGGGTGGCGACACTGATGCAGACCTATCTCGGCCTCAGCGGTGAGATCAAGGCCGCGCACGTCGCGGTGAAACAGGTTGGCGGACAAGATCGTCAACTGGATGTCGAACTCACCCTCTACGGCGACGACGGCGTGACCGACAGCCGGGAGAAATACCGGGTCCAGGGCGATCTGTGGGTGCTGCAAGCAAATATCGTCGAACTGGAGCCGTGGGTGAACGCGCTCGGCTTCCACTCCGGATACCGTGTCACGCGCCTGTACGGCCAGCGCCTCGACGGGATCGCCACCACCCAGAACCAGATCTTCGTCAATGGCGAGGACAGCGACTTCTTCGACGATATGCGCGACGGCAAGTGGTACACCGAACCCTTCGTGCGCTCCGCATACGGCAATGCCGTCATCGCCACGCCGGGCGAATACGACGTCTACATCTCGCGCGACGCCATCAAGACCCGCGCCGCGGGCAGTTAGCCCATCGCATGCCCGACACGTGCCCCGGCCGCGTCGGGCGGTCGCACCGTCCATCCGGCACACCGCGGGGTACGGTTGAGGATCGGTGTCCGCACCCCTGCGGGTGCGGCTGCCTCCCATCCGTCCACAGTGTTCAGGAGTTTGTCCGCGTTGAATGTCGAACCATCGATCCAGGTCAAGCTGCTCCAGCTCGCCGCTGTCGACGCCGAGCTGACGCGGATCGCCCATCGCCGGACCGTACTGCCCGAGCAGCAGGAGGTCGCGCGCTTGGAGGGGGAGCGCAACGCGCACAAGGACGCCGCCGTCGCGGTGGAGATCCGTATCGATGACCTCGATCGCGACATCAAGAAGTTGGAGGGCGAGGTCGACGCGGTGCGCAAACGCGAGGAGCGCGATCGTGGCCTGCTCACGGCGGGATCGGTGAACGCCAAACAGCTCTCCGAACTCCAGCACGAACTCGGCAGCCTCGAGCGGCGGCGCTCGGTGCTCGAGGACGAACTGCTCGAGGTCATGGAGCGCCGCGAGGCTGCCTCGGCCGACCACGATCACGCGGGCGCGCGGCTGAGCCGCACCGAGGAGGAACTCGAGGACGCGCGGCGGCACCGCGACGAGGCGCTCGCTGATCTGGAGGTGGCGCAGAACCGCTGCCACACCGACCGCACCGGACTTGTCGCGCTGTTCCCCGACGAACTGCTCGCGATCTACGACCGCAAGCGTGCCGAACACGGTGTCGGCGCGGCGCTGCTCCAGGCCCGCCGCTGCGGCGCGTGCCGGATCGAACTGGACCGCGGCGAGATCGCCCGCATCGCCAAGACGGCTCCCGATGTCGTCGTCCGCTGTCCCGAATGCGGGGCGGTCCTGGTGCGCACCAAGGAATCGGGGCTGTGACCGCGATGTGGGCCGTTTCGGTCTCCCTCGGTCTGCCGGGTCGATAGGTTGACCTCGGGGTCGAGCGGCGCGGTGGCGCCGCGTTCGACCCGCGGAAGTCGGGAAGAGGAGTTCGGGCAGTGGGCAACGAGCACGTGATCGTCGAGGCGGACGGAGGCTCGCGGGGCAATCCGGGACCGGCCGGATACGGTGCGGTGGTCTACGACGCCGAGCACGCGGCAGTGCTCGCCGAACGCCGGGAATTCCTCGGAGTCGCGACCAACAATGTCGCCGAGTATCGCGGGCTGATCGCGGGTCTCGAGGCGGCGGCCGAACTCGGTGCGCGCGAGGTGGACGTGCGCATGGATTCCAAACTGGTCGTCGAGCAAATGACGGGCCGCTGGAAGGTCAAGCACGCCGCGATGGTGCCGTTGGCCGAGCGGGCCCGCGCCCTGGTCGCCGATTTCGACCGGGTGCGCTTCACCTGGATCCCGCGCGCGCGGAACGCGCACGCCGACCGGCTGGCCAACGAGGCCATGGACGACCCGCCCGTGGTCGAGGAGGTCCGCGCGGCCCGCGCCGCCGGACAGGGCATCTCGTCGAGGCTCGCGCCGAGTCTCGCCGCGCCCGGCTGGACCGGGGCCGAGGGTCGCCCGACCAGACTGCTGCTGTTGCGGCACGGCCAGACCGAGCTGTCGGTGCAGCGCCGGTATTCGGGCCGGGGCAATCCGCCGCTCACCGAGGTCGGCCGCGAGCAGGCCGCGCGCGCCGCGGCCATGCTGGCCGACAAGGGCGACATCGCGGCCGTGGTGAGTTCGCCGCTGGGCCGCACGCGCGAGACGGCGGGCGCGGTGGGCGCGGCACTCGGCGCGGACGTGCGGGTGCTCGACGGGCTCATCGAGACCGACTTCGGCGAATGGGACGGGCTCACCTTCCTCGAGGCCGCCGAACGCGATCCCGATCTGCACACGCGCTGGCTGGGGGATTCCTCGGTGGCCGCGCCCGGCGGGGAGAGCTTCGACCAGGTGCGCGAACGGGTGGAGGGGGTGCGCCGTGACCTGGTGGCGCTGCATCCCGGGGCGAACGTGGTGGTGGTGAGTCATGTGACGCCGATCAAGACGCTGCTGCAACTGGCGCTGGGGGTCGGGCCGTCGTTGCTGTACCGTCTGCATCTGGATCTGGCGTCGCTGTCTATCGCGGAGTTCTATCCCGACGGCGGTGCGTCGGTGCGCTTGGTGAACGACACCTCGTATCTGAATCGACCGGTCGCTGGGAATTGACCGCGGCGGCGGAACCGGAATATCGTGAACCGCCGGTCGAAGATCAAGTGGGGTAGGACATTTCGAGATCGAGTCGTCCGGGTGTCGGGCCGGCATCGCCCGTTCGAATCCCGGTATCCCCTTGTTCACCGGAAGTCGGGGGTCGGTGGGTCCGCCGTTCGCGGAGAGCGCGGCTGCGGATGTCTCACGCGCGCACGGTCACCGTATCCGGTGGCGGCGGGCGCGCCACGGTGTGATTGGTCCGCGATCGGCCGAATTCGATTGCAGACCTGTGTTTTTCGAAAAGGAGAGTAGTAGAAGTGAAATTCAGAGGGTTGGCGGCCGCGGCTGCCGTCGTCGCCGGTCTCGGCGCGGCGCTGGCCGGTGTCGCGCAGGCCGCGCCCGCCAAGGTCGTGCTCGGAGGTAGCTCCGGCATCGTCTTCGACAACAACTCCGCGTGCTCGCTGACCGCCATCGGCTACGACGGCGCGGGTCGGCTCGTCGGGCTCACCGCGGGCCACTGCGCGCCGACCGGTGCGCGCCTCGGCGCCGAGCAGGGGCTCGAGGCGGGCGTCGTAGGCGTCGTGGCCTACTCCGACAACGGGGAGGGCCTGGATTTCGCGGTCCTGCTCTTCGATCCCGAGAAGGTCACCCCGGTCCGCAATGTCGGCGCCACCACCATCAACGGCATCGGCGCCCCGCCCGGACCCGGCACCACGGTCTGCTCCAACGGCCGCACCAGCGGACCGGGCTGCGGTGTGGTCTGGGGCAATCTGGACGATTCGGTCACCGTCAACCAGGCGTGCTCCAAGCCCGGTGACTCCGGCGGCCCGGTCACGGTCGGTGATCAACTGGTCGGCATGAACCAGGGCAGGCTCACCGGCCTGGCGGGTATCGGCTTCGACCTGCCGTGTGCGTCGGCCGCCAACCCGATCCACTCGCCCGCCTTCTTCGCGCCGATCGACGTCATCCTGGCCGCGGTCAACGCCAGGGGCGGCGTCGGAGCGGGATTCCACACCCTCTGACCCGATCCGTACCGCTCACCGTCGCCTCCCACCGGTCGCGACGGTGAGCGGGTGTGGTCGCGCCTGTCAGGCGTGAGCGCGCCGCGGCCATCGACGGGGACGGAATTGCTCGGTGCGGTAAGGGAATCGACCGCCGCCTGAAAAATCGAACGCTGGAGTCTAGCCCCCTACCCGCGAGCGTCGGCTATCGGTGCTGACCGTTGACGACCTGCGCGTATCTATGGGCCAGCCATTCATGAGCTTTCTGTAGATCCCATATGGTCCGCGAGATGTCCACCAGGTAATCGGGCTGGATGTCCGTTGTGTGCCACCAGTCGGAGTCGACACTGTTCTGGGGGCTGCGGACCGCTTGATCGATTTCCACGGCCGAGTTGAGCAGCACCCTGGACCAGTGCAGCTCGTCGTCGAGGAGGAACGGTCGGTTGCGGATCAACAGCATGTTGATCTCGGCGATATGCGGCCTGTAGTCGTACGCGCTGTCGTCCTCCCCGGTGATTCTCTGCCGAAGCCGTTCCTCGAGTGCGCACAGGGCTCGCCACGTCTGTGCCAATGCGGCAACGCGTTGCGCCTGGTACTCGTTCCGGGGTGGCGGCGGCATGTTGATGGGGGCGTAGTTGGGGCCGGCGATGTTCACCTGCCTGCTCCGGTTCCAGGCATTGGGACGAAAGTTGAACATCGGGTCGTCACATAGTGATCGGTCCGAGGTTGTCACCTCGGATATTGACCTGCTTGGCATTGTCGAACGCTTGGGCCGTGAATGTGTCCACCGCCGGGTCCCGGCGCGCAACCAGCACCAGCTGTTCGACTCTGGCACCGAAATCCGGATCCGCGCGAACGGCATCGGCGATGCGCCTGGTCACCAGCGAGCGGGCTTCCTCCGTGGGAGCCTGGTCGAGAGTGTCCATCGCGCTTTCGGTTTCCCGATCCCCACGGAACTTCGCGGCGACCAACTCCCGCAGCCTCTTGACCGCCGTCAACGCGCCCTCGCCCGCACCACGGGCGAGCTCCTCCCCGAATTTGGATGCCAGCAGCGCCGCCGCCGCGATTCCGACCGATACCGGGTCCACCATGTCCATGTCCTCCCGCCGGATGGTATCGACAATTCGAGATTACATGTGCCGCCTGATCTCAGGAGCGGTGTCGAGGGGGATATCCACTCGCAGACCCGGCGCCGCGGGTCCCGCCGGGTCGGTCACGGGCGCAGCACCGAGACCAGGAACTCGGTCTGGTCGTAGACCGCCTGCTCGAACGCGTCATCGAAGTACAGGTCGAAATGACCCACCGGATACCGTTTCACCACAGCGTGTTTGGTGCGTTCGGCGGCCCGAAGCGTCGGCTTCGGCGGCGCGACCGAATCATGGTCGGCGATGGCGTAGAACACCGGCATCTTCAAAGCCTTCGCGCGGCGGCCCGGTGCGTCGAAGAAGGCGGGAAAGGCGATGCGCGCGGCCACCTTCGGCTCCCAGCTCTCGCTCTCCTCGGCCAGGCGCCCGTAGCCCTCGGGCACATCGGAGGCACTCATGAGCGCGGCCGCCCGTTTGCGCCCGGCGAGCTTGATGCGCACCGGTTTCCGGCGCAGCGGCCCCACCAGCAGGTCGGCGGCCGCGATCGTGACGACCTTGGTCAGGCCGACCGGCCCCTTGGCCATACCGGAGGCCCATCCGCTGGTGAAGGGCACCTGCGCCACCACGGCCGCGATGTAATCGTCCTCCGGCGCCACCGACAGGACGTGGCCGCCGCCGAAGGATGTGCCCCACAACGCGATCCGGGTCTTGTCGATACCGCGCAGGGTGCGGGCGAAGGCGATGGCGTTGCGCCAGTCCTCGCGCTGGCGCGCGATGTGCAGCAGCTGGCGCGGAGTGCCCTGACTCGCCCCGAAATGCCGGTAGTCGAAGATCAGCACGGCCATCCCGGCGGCCGCGAATCTGCGTGCGTACCGGTCCAATCCCATCTCCCGCGTGCCCCCCAGACCATGACCCATCACCACCAGTGGACGGGGCTTGGGGACGCCGTCGGGAGGATAAAGCCACGCCGCGCATTGCTCCCCGCCCGACGTGAAACCTACCTCGACACGTTCCATGAACATTTACCGTACTGGGTCGGTAGCGGGCGTGTGGATCGGTGGTTGCCCGATCGCGTACCCTGGGTGCGCGGACGAGCCGACCGGGCGGCCGCGGCGTCGGGAACGGGCACGATGTGCCGCCGCCCGGCATCGAGGAAAGTCCGGACTCCACAGAGCAGGGCGGTTGCTAACGGCAACCCGGGGTGACCCGCGGGACAGTGCCACAGAAAACAGACCGCCCGTGGCCGCGCATTGCGGTGCACGGCCACGAGGTGAGGGTGAAACGGTGCGGTAAGAGCGCACCAGCGCCCCGGGTGACCGGGGCGGCTAGGTAAACCCCGCCCGGAGCAAGGTCGAAGGTCGCACCGCGTGCGGTGCGGCTGCGCAGGTGTTCGAGGGCTGCTCGCCCGAGCCTGCGGGTGGACCGCTCGAGGCACCCGGCGACGGTGTGTCCAGATGGATGGCCGCCCCCCGGTCTCGACCGGGGACAGGATCCGGCTTACAGGTCGGCTCGTCCGCCCGCGAACGAGGACGGCCGCTCGCCGCGTGGCGAGCGGCCGATATCGCGCGTTACGCGCACATCAACTTGACCATTTGGTAGATGGCCTGCGCTTCTTCCTTGGTCGCCTCGACCGAGCCGTTCTTGGCGTGCGCGGCGACCGCCGTGACGGTCGCGTCCTCGGCCTTGCCCGCCTTGATGTCCGCGCAGGTCTGGTTGAGGATCGTGCTGATCTGGGCGTCGGTGCGGCCCTGCGACAGCTTGGGGAAAGCGGCCTTGAAGCTGACCACGAAGGTGCCCGCCTTGGTGCTGTCGACGATCTGCGCGACGTCGCCCGCCGCCTTGGCTACCGAGGACGCGGCGCCGGATGCCGACGAGGAGGAGTTGGAGGTGTCGTCATTGCAGCCGGCGAGGAGCAGCGCGAACACGGTGGCACTGGCCGCGAGAGCGGCGGTAGTTCTTGTCACGGTGCGGATGCTAGCGGCGCCTGACGAAAGTCGCCTCCCGTCAGGTTAACGGGAGGCGACCAGTGTGTGGACCGAAACTGTGAGGTCAGACCGGTTCGATCAGGAATACCTGAGCCCAGTAAGCGGCCTGCTCGGGACCGAGCAACGGCGTCAGGTAGTCGAAGATGATCGATGACATCAGTGCGGTACTCCCAATTGTTCGACGTACGGGTTACTTCGGAGCGTTCGTCGGTGAACCGTGGCCCGCCCCGACCGGGAACGGTAGCAGCCGCGCGCGGCGCGCCGGAGCCGGGCGGGTCGGCGCGCGAATTGCCCCGCGAACTGGCCTAGAACGTGATCGACGTCATAGAGTGGTCGCCGTTGGCAAGACTCGTTGCAGCGCAGCGGCGGGTCTTCTCGTTCATCGATCGCGGAAGCAGGTCTCAACTCTATGCGGGTAGTTCGTTCTCTGGTCGCCGGCGCTCTGATCGCCGGGGCCGCATCGGTTTTCGCCACGCTTGGCGCCGGATCCGCCGGCGCGGTCGCGGTGACCCCGCTGCCGGGTGGTGTGCAGGTCGACCTGAGCCCTGCCGATACCCAATGGGTGCATCAGTCCCATATCGGTCAGGCTATCGCCGGTCTTCCGCACCCGTCGGCGGCGTCGTTCGGCCAGGCGCTGGATTCGGCGGCGGCGCTGTCGTCGAATTACCCGACCGGGCGGGTCACCTTCACCGTCTTCGGTCCGTTCAACGAGCTGAACGGCACCATGCTGGCGTTGCAGTAGCGCGTGCGACCGCGCCGGCGGATCGTCTCGGCATCGGTGGACTTCCTCGCCACCAGATCCGAACTCGGCTCGGCCTCGGCCTATCCGGCCGAGGCCACCGCGGAAGCCCGCGATGCGTTCGACGCGTTCGCGGGCGGCCGGATCGATCGCACCGGTATCGCCTTCACGCCCACCGCCCGGCCGAGATATTCGTGGCGAATCCGCCGGCGCCGGTCCGTGCGGGTGCGGTTGGTCGCCGCCGACCCCGTCGCGCGCAGGATCGGGCTCCCGGCGTGCTCGCGCTAGGCCCGCGTTGTCGAGAGTGCCTCGGCCGCCGCCGCGTAACGGTCGAGTTGGTGTTCGGCCGCGACCTGTTCGGCCTCGGCGAGGCGGTCGTAGACGCCAGTCGGTTCGCCCGCTGCCGCCGCTTCGCTGGACCGTTGGAGGATGACCTCGCGGGATTCGACGGCGTCACGGTGATCGCCGAGCACCGTCTGGAGTCGTTTGGCGCGTGTGCCGGGCGTTCTCGCGTCTTCGGCGAGTACGGCCTCGGCGGCCTCACAGGAGTAACGCAGCCGCTTGGCGCTCTTGCGGATGTCGTGCAGCAATTCGACCCGGTCGGCGGGGGAGACGGTCGGCTCGGCGCGCACCAGCGCCTCGACTCGCTCCTGATCTCGGGTGAGCACCACGGCGAAGAAGTCGACGGCGGGCACCGCGGCGCGGGCGGCGCGCAGCGGTGGGTCGGTGCGCCAGCGGACGAGCCGGTCGCGCAGGGTGCGGTAGCGCTTGTCGTCGAGGGCGGCCAGGATGGCGGCGTGCGCGGATTCGTACCGTGACCGTTCCGCGGTGACCAGCCGCGCGGTGGCCGCCTCGACCTCCGCGGCGGGAGTCCGCGCAGGCAGCCGATCGGTGAGCAGACCGGCGAAACGATCCGCGCGCACCTCGGCGTCGCGCGCCACACCGAGCAGTTCGCCCAGCCATTTCAGCTCGTCGTTCATCTCGGCGACCGGCTCCTTGCGCAGCAGCGTCCGGTAGGAGCGCAGCACACTGCGCAGCCGCCGGGTCGCCACCCGCATCTGGTGCACGGAATCGTAGGCGTCCGCACGCACCTCGGGCTCGGCGGCCAGCAGCCGATCGACATCCTCGCCGAGCGCGGTGACCAGCGCTGTTCCTGCGGAGACCCCCATGTGATCAACTCACTTTCGCGAAATGGTCGGTCGCCGCGACCAGGTGATGGGTGATGCCGGGTTCGTCGGCGGCGTGTCCGGCGTCGTCGACGACGTGCAGTGTCGACCCCGGCCAGGAGCGGTGCAGATCCCAGGCGCTCACCGCCGGGCAGACGATATCGTGGCGACCCTGCACGATGACCCCGGGAATGTGGGAGATCGTGTCGATATCGCGCAGCAGTTGCCCCTCGTCGAGGAATCCGCCGTGGCGGAAGTAGTGGTTCTCGATGCGCGCGAAAGCAAGCGCGAAACGCGGCTGCGCGGTCTCGGCGACCCGATCCGGTTGCGGCAGCAGCGAACTCGTCGCGCCCTCCCAGCTCGACCAGGCCACCGCGGCCGCGGTGGCGACCTCGGGATCGGGCGAGTGCAGCAATCGGTGGTAGACCTCGACGAGGTCCTCGCCGCGTTCGGCGAGCGGCACCGGCGCGAGGAACTTCTCCCACTCCTCGGGGTACACGTAGCCGGCCGCGCCGTTGTAGTACCAGTCGATCTCCTTGCGCCGCAACAGGAATATGCCGCGCAACACCAACTCGGCGACCCGGTCGGGGTGGGTCTGGGCGTAGGACAGCGCCAGGGTGGAGCCCCAGGAACCGCCGAACACCTGCCAGCGCTCGACGCCGAGATGCGTGCGCAGCGCCTCGATATCGGCGACCAGATGCCAGGTCGTATTGGTCGCCAGATCCGCGCCGTCGGCCAGATGCGGGGTGGAGCGTCCGCAGCCGCGCTGATCGAACAGCACGATGCGATAGGCGTTCGGGTCGAAGAATCGGCGGTGGAACGGTGCCGTGCCGCCGCCGGGTCCGCCGTGCAGGAAGACCACGGGCTTGCCGTGCGGATTGCCGCTGACCTCCCAGTACAGCGACTGGCCGTCGCCGACGTCGAGCATGCCGGAGTCGTACGGATCGACGGGTGGGTAGAGCGTGCGCATCACAGACCGACGATCACCGTGGCGAGGTCCGGCGTCGACAGCGCCTCCAGGGTCTGGCGGCGGACATCCGGGCAGCTCTCGGCAGTCACGGTGTCCACGACGGCCTTGTTGCCCAGTACGTCGATCCCGTTCTGCACGCCCCATGGATGCACGATGAGGTTCAGTCCGATCCGGCCGAGCGTCGGTCCCTGCACCCGGAAATTCGACAGTTCGGGGCGGATCGCGTCACACAGCGCGGTGGCCGCGGCGGAGGTGACCTGCGGCGGTGTCGTCCGGGCGCCCGTGGGCTGCGCCCCCGTGGCGGGGACGGCGGAACGGGTGGTCGAGGTCAACGATCCCGCCGAGCCGGTCGGATTCGGGTCCTCGGCGGTGCCGCACGCGGTGAGCACGGCGGCGAGAACGGCAGCGAGCACGGCCGTCGCCAGCGGTGCGCGCGGGGACAGCCATCGGCGATGGGGCATCGGTACCTCTGATCGTTTCGAATTGTCGGCTTCGAGTGTGCCATTTTTTCGGCGCCCGCAAGCGGGCACGATCGGCCGACAGAGCGCGGACCGGCCGGGACGGTGCGTGGAGGGCCCCGGCCGATCCGATTCGATCAGAAGCTGTGTTCCGCACCCGGGAAGGTGCCGCGCCGCACCTCCTCGGCGTAGGTGGCGGCCGCGGTGCGCAGATCGCCGCCGAGATCGGCGAAGCGCTTGACGAATTTGGCGGTCTTGCCGCTGGTGTAGCCCGCCATGTCCTGCCAGACCAGCACCTGGGCGTCGCAGTCGGGGCCCGCGCCGATGCCGACGGTCGGGATGGTCAGCTTGCGGGTGACCTGACCGGCCAACTCCGCGGGAACCATCTCCATGACGACCGCGAACGCGCCCGCCTCCTGCACCGCGACGGCGTCGGCGATGAGTTGTTCGGCGCCGTCGCCGCGGCCCTGCACCCGGTAGCCACCGAGGGTGTTGACGCTCTGCGGGGTGAAACCGATGTGCGCCATCACCGGAATGCCCGCCGCGGTGATGTGCGCGATCTGCTCGGCGGCCCGCTCGCCGCCTTCCAGCTTGACCGCGTGCGCCTGCCCCTCCTTCATGAAGCGGGTTGCGCTCGCCAGCGCCTGCTGCGGGCCGGACTCGTAGGTGCCGAACGGCAGATCGGCCACGACCAGGGCATGGGGCGCGCCACGCACGACGGCGCGGACCAGCGGGATCAACTCCTCCACCGTGATGGGCACGGTGGTGTCGTAGCCGTACACGACATTGGCCGCGGAGTCGCCGACCAGCAGCACCGGGATTCCGGCCTCTTCGAACAGGCGCGCGGTGGAGTAGTCGTAGGCCGTGAGCATGGACCAGCGCTCGCCCTCGGACTTCATCTGCTGGAGGTGATGCACCCGTGTCTTGCGTGCCCGCTTCTCGGGCTCGGCCGCAGCGCCGCCGTAGGCAGGGGTTTCCGATTCGGATACGGACATCATCGTCCCTTTCGCTACTTGTCGCCTCGAGGCCCGAACGGGTCCCCGGGTTGTTTGACGGCTCCAGTGTGCCACCCGCCTCGAGGGCGGACCAGGGCCGGTACCTGGTGCAATTGGTCACAGAAGCGCGCCCGTCGACGCGCGGCGCCCGCGGGGCGGGCATCGGCTGATGCCGGCGGCGCGGCAAACTCCTGGCAGTATCGTCGTCATGGGTCGGGTACGAAGCGGGCGCGCGTCGCTGGGGCGGGTTCTGGCGGCGGTGGCACTGCTCGTGTTGTCGGCCGGTTGCGCGGCGTCGCGCGACGAGCCGGTCCCGCGGCCTCCCGCGCCCGCCGGACTGGAGCGCTTCTACAGCCAGGTACCGCAGTGGGGTTCGTGCCAGGACTTCGGCGACGCGGACGACCGGTTCCCGCCGAGTGCCCGTTGCACCCGGATCACGGTGCCGGTGGACTACGCCCGCCCGGAGGGCGCGACCGCCCAGCTCGCGCTCTCGCGTATTCCCGCCTCCGGGCAGAAGTACGGATCGCTGCTGCTGAATCCCGGCGGCCCCGGCGTATCGGGACTCTCGATGGTCGGCATCGCCGGGCGCACGCCGCTGGCCGAACACTTCGACCGGGTCGGTTTCGATCCGCGCGGGGTCGGCTCGTCCACGCCGTCGATCGTGTGCCTCACTCCGCGCGAGGCCGACGCCGAACGCGCCGAGACCCCGCCGGACAACACCCCGGAGGGCATCGCCTACGCCGAGGCCGACAACCGGGACTACGCGGGCAAATGCGCCGAGCGGACCGGAGTCGATTTCCTCGCCCACGTCGGCACCCGCGAGGTGGTCCAGGACATGGACGTCATCAGGTCAGTCCTCGGCGACCCGGCGCTGAGCTATCTCGGCTACTCCTATGGCACCCGCCTCGGCTCGGCCTACGCCGAGAAGTTCCCCGACCGCGTGCGCGCGATGGTCCTCGACGGCGCGGTCGACTCCGCGCAGGATCCGGTGCAGGAATCGCTGCGCCAGGCCGCGGGCTTCCAGGGCGTGTTCAACGCCTATGCCGCCGACTGCGCGACGAGATCGGACTGCCCGCTCGGCGCCGACCCGAGCGCCGCGGTCGCGCGATTCCGGGAACTGGTGAACCCGTTGCTGACCAAGCCCGCGGCGACCGAGGACCCGCGCGGTCTCGGCTACGGCGACGCCATCACCGGCGTCCAGCAGGCGCTCTACAGCGACGAGATGTGGCAGGTGCTGACCACGGGGCTGGACGAACTGCGCTCCGGTAGGGGCGACACCCTGCTGCAACTGGCCGACATGTACGACGGTCGCCGCGCGGACGGCAGCTACGACAACACCCAGGACGCCTTCAACGCGATTCGCTGCGTGGACGATCCGCGCGTACTCGATCCGGCCGTGGTGGGTCGCCAGGACAGCGAATACCGCAAGGCCGCGCCGTTCCTGGACGACGGCCGCGGCACCGGGGCCGCCCCGCTGGAACTGTGTGCGAGCTGGCCGGTGCCCAACACCAGCGACCCGCATCGGCTCTCGGTCGCCGGATTGCCGCGCACGGTGGTGGTCTCGACCACCGACGATCCGGCCACCCCGTATCAGGCGGGCGTCGACCTGGCCCGGCAACTGAACGCCGTCTTGATCACCTATCGTGGCAACCGGCATACCGCCGCGCTGGTCGCCGGTGACGAATGTCTGGACGGCGCGGTCATCGCCTACCTCACCGACCTGGTCGAACCCTCGAGCGGACTGACGTGCTGAGGTCGGGCCCGCGGGCGTGTCCGTTCCGCGTCGAACCTCACAATCGTGACTGTTCGGGCGCGAACTTCATACCGGAAAGCCGCTCGGGCACCGTCATCGCAAACCTGAGCCTGTATGTAACACGGATTTAACGCCGGGTCTTTACTCTCGCGGACATGGATCGCCAGAAGGAATTCGTGCTGCGGACGCTCGAAGAGCGGGATATCCGCTTCGTGCGGCTCTGGTTCACCGATGTGCTGGGATATTTGAAGTCGGTTGCCATCGCGCCCGCCGAACTGGAAGGCGCGTTCGAGGAGGGTATCGGTTTCGACGGTTCGGCCATCGAGGGCTTCGCTCGCGTGTCCGAAGCCGATATGGTCGCCCGCCCCGACCCGTCCACCTTCCAGGTGCTGCCTTGGGCCAGCAGCAAGGGGCACCAGCATTCGGCGCGCATGTTCTGCGACATCACCATGCCCGACGGGTCGCCGTCCTGGGCCGATCCACGCCATGTGCTCCGCCGTCAGCTCAACAAGGCGGGCGATGTCGGCTTCAGCTGCTACGTCCACCCGGAGATCGAATTCTTCCTGCTCGAGAACGGCCCGCGGGACGGCACGCCGCCGCGGCCCGCCGACGCGGGCGGCTTCTTCGACCAGGCCGTGCACGATTCCGCGCCGAATTTCCGCCGCCACGCCATCGACGCACTGGAATCGATGGGTATCTCCGTCGAGTTCAGCCATCACGAGGGCGCGCCCGGCCAGCAGGAGATCGACCTGCGCTACGCCGACGCGCTGTCGATGGCCGACAATGTGATGACCTTCCGTTACCTGATCAAGGAAGTCGCCATCGACGAGGGCGTGCGTGCCACGTTCATGCCCAAGCCGTTCGCCGAGTATCCGGGTTCGGCCATGCACACCCACATGAGCCTGTTCGAGGGCGAGGCGAACGCCTTCGCCGATCCCGACGACCCGATCAACCTCTCCGGCACCGCGCGCGCCTTCATCGCGGGCATCCTCGAGCACGCGCCGGAGATCAGCGCCATCACCAACCAATGGGTGAATTCCTACAAGCGCCTGATCCACGGCGGCGAGGCGCCAACGGCGGCCTCCTGGGGTCGTTCCAACCGCTCGGCGCTGGTGCGCGTGCCGATGTACACCCCGAACAAGTCCTCTTCCCGGCGTGTCGAGATCCGCAGTCCTGATTCGGCCTGCAACCCGTACCTCGCCTTCGCGGTCCTGCTCGCGGCCGGTCTGCGCGGCATCGAGAAGGGCTATACGCTGCCGCCGGAGGCCGAGGACGACGTGTGGTCGCTGACGGTCGCCGAACGCCGCGCCATGGGCTTCCGCGAGCTGCCGGGCACCCTCGACGAGGCGTTGCAGGCGATGGAACGTTCCGAACTGGTCGCCGAAACCCTCGGTGAACACGTCTTCGATTTCTTCCTGCGCAACAAGCGCCGGGAGTGGGCGGATTACCGCAGTCAGGTGACACCGTACGAGTTGCGGGAGTACATCGGGCTGTAAGGCCGGGTCCGACGGCGGAGCGCTCCTGACGCGGTCGACCCTGTAATTTGGGTGTCATGGTCCGGCCACCGTCTGCCCGCTCCGCTGTGCCAGGTGTCGGTCGGCTCGGATTGCTCGAGCCGACCGCGGCCGATTCGCTGCGCGAATTGGGCTGGGACAATGTGGAAGCTGTTCCCGTTCTCTGGGCGCTGTCGCGTTCCCCCGACGCCGATCTCGCGTTGCACACTCTCATGCGGTTGCGCGAGCACCTCGGAACCGACTGGGCCGCACTGGATTCGGCCATCCGCACCGATACCTCGCTGCGCGGTCGGCTTTTCGCGCTCGTCGGCTCGTCCAGCGCCTTCGCCGACCACTTGGTCGCCGATCCGTCGTCCTGGCACATCCTCGAACGCAAGACGCTGCCCGATCGCGACGAACTGCGGGCCGAACTGCTCGACGTGGTCGCCGCGGTGCCCGAACCCGCGCCGCCGACGCCGGACGGCCGGGCGCCCGAGTCACTGCTGTATCGCGCGGGCGACGCCGATCCGCAGGTGCCCGAACGGCTGCGCAGGCGCTACCGCGACCAATTGATGCTGCTTGCCGCGCTGGATCTGGCGGCAACCGTGGAGAACGAGCCGGTGCTGCCGTATCAGGTCGTCGGACAGCACTTGACGGATCTGGCCGATGCCGCACTCACCGCGGCGCTCGCGGTGGCGGTGGCCCGGGTGTGCAAGGACGGACCGTGCCAGGTGCGTCTGGCCGTCATCGCCATGGGCAAATGCGGCGCCCGGGAACTGAACTACGTCAGCGATGTCGACGTCGTCTTCGTCGCCGAACCCGCCGATCCCACCGCGACCAGGTTGGCCGCGGAGATGATGAGCGTCGGCAGTCAGGCGTTCTTCGAGGTCGACGCGGCGCTGCGGCCGGAGGGCAAGGCCGGTGCGCTGGTGCGCACCCTGGACTCGCACCTGGCCTACTACAAGCGGTGGGCGCGCACCTGGGAATTCCAGGCGCTGCTGAAGAACCGCCCGATGACCGGCGATCTCGAACTCGGCCGCCGGTACCGCGAGGCGCTCATGCCCATGGTGTGGTCGGCCTCCGAGCGCCCCGATTTCGTCGCCGACGTGCAGGCCATGCGTCGGCGGGTGGAGGATCTGGTTCCCGAGGATCTGCGCGAGCGTGAACTCAAACTCGGCCACGGCAGCCTGCGCGATGTCGAATTCGCCGTGCAGCTACTGCAATTGGTGCACGGGCGGGTCGACGATTCGCTGCACGTCCCGGGCACCGTCGAGGCGCTCACCGCGCTGGCGGCGGGCGGCTACGTCGGCCGCGACGACGCCGCGAACCTGACCGCCTCCTATCAGTTCCTGCGCCTGCTCGAACACCGGCTGCAATTGCAGCGCCTCAAGCGCACCCACACTCTGCCCGCCGCCGACGACGAGGAGGGTATGCGGTGGCTGGCCCGCGCCGCCCACATCCGGCCCGACGGCCGCCAGGACGCGGTCGGTGTCCTGGGCTCGGAGATCCGCCGCAACGCGGTGCGGGTGCGGCGGCTGCACGCGAAGCTGTTCTACCGGCCGCTGCTCGAGTCGGTCGCGAAACTGGATTCCGACGCTCTGCGCCTGAGTCCCGACGCCGCGATCCGCCAGTTGGCCGCCCTCGGTTACGTGGCGCCGGAACACGCGCTCGGACATCTCAAGGCGCTCACCGGCGGCGTGTCCCGCAAGGGCCGCATCCAGGCGCTGCTGCTGCCCACTCTGCTCGAATGGCTCGGTGACACACCGAATCCCGATGCCGGACTGCTGGCCTACCGCCGCGTCTCGGAGGGGTTGGACGACCAGATCTGGTTTCTGCGCGAACTGCGGGACGAGAGCGCCATCGCCCAGCGGCTCATGATCGTGCTCGGTTCCTCGGAATATCTGCCGGATCTGCTGATCAACGCGCCCGACACCATCCGCATGTACGCCGACGGCCCCACCGGACCACTGCTGCTCAGCGCCAAGACCGAGGACGTCGCCCGCGGAATCCTCACCGCCGCCGCGCGCTACGACGACCCCAAGCGGGCGGTGGCCGCGGCGCGGTCGCTGCGACGGCACGAACTCGCGCGGGTGGCCTCGGCGGATCTGCTCGGCATGCTCGACGTGCCCGAGGTCTGCCGCGCGCTGTCCTCGGTCTGGATCGCGGTGCTCGATGCCGCGCTGGCCGCGGTGATCCGGTCCGACGAGGCCGAGAACGGTGAACCCGCCCCCGCGGATTTCGCGGTCATCGGCATGGGCAGGCTCGGCGGACACGAACTCGGTTACGGATCGGACGCCGACGTGCTGTTCGTCTGCGATCCGCGCCCCGGCGTCGACGAGACCAAGGCCGTGAAATGGTCCAATTCGGTCGCCGAACGGGTGCAGCGGCTGCTCGGGGCGCCGAGTACCGACCCACCGCTGCACGTGGACGCCGGATTGCGCCCCGAGGGCCGCAACGGCGCGCTGGTGCGCACCCTGGCCGCCTATGCCGCCTACTACGAGCAGTGGGCCCAGCCGTGGGAGGTTCAGGCCCTGCTGCGCGCCCATCAGGTCGCGGGGGATCAGGAACTGGGCGTGCGCTTCCTGCACGTCATCGACGAGGTGCGCTATCCGCGGGGCGGTGTCTCCGCCGAGGCCGTCCGGGAGATCCGCCGCATCAAGGCGCGGGTGGATTCCGAACGGCTGCCGCGCGGGGCGAACCCGGCCACGCACACCAAGCTCGGCCGCGGCGGACTCGCCGATATCGAGTGGACCGTGCAGCTCATGCAGCTGCGTCACGCGCACCGCATCGAGGGACTGCACAACACCTCGACGCTCCAGTCGCTGGATGTCATCGAGGAGAACGGCCTGCTCGACTCCTCGGATGTGGCACTGCTGCGCGAATCCTGGCTCACCGCGACCAAGGCGCGCAACGCACTGGTCCTGGTGCGCGGCAAGGCCACCGACCAACTGCCGGGCCCGGGCCGTCTGCTCTCGGCGGTGGCCCGCGTCGCGGGGTGGCCCAATGACGACGGCAGTGAGTTCCTGGACAACTACATGCGCATCACCCGGCGCGCGAAAGCAGTGGTGGAGCGCGTTTTCGGAGCCTGACCGGACGACGTGCCCGGCTCCGTCATCGCCTACGGGTCCGTGGTGGATTCGGAAGGATTGATCAGGCGCGCAACAACTCTCGCAGTCGGGTGACGAAGGCGCGCAGCGCCGCGTGAGGTGTCTGGGGCATACGGGTGTCGATCACCACTCTCCACTAACGCATCTAGAGTTCATACCGTGGTGCGAATATGGATGAACCGGGCGCTGCTCGGTCTGGGGTGGGGCGCCGTCGTCACGGGAGTCGTAGGGATCGCCCTCTATTTCGGTGCGGGCAGCGGGCGTCGGCTACCGGTATTGCTGGCCTCCGGGGCGTCGTATCTCATGCTCGGCGGGTTCGTCGGCCTGCTGTTGTTCCTGCTCGCCCGAGGTTGGCGCAGTGCGGCGGCGGCCGCCGTGGTGGTCGCGGGTGTGCTGTGGACGCAGCTGCCGCTGTTCGTACCCGACGGGCGGGCGGCGGGCGGTCCCGTGGTCACCGTCCTGCAATCCAATCTGCTGTTCGGCCGGGCGGACGCGACGCAGATCGTCCGGGCCGTGCGTGACGATCAGGTCGACCTGCTGACCGTGGAGGAATTGACCCCGGAGGCGGTGGTCCGCCTCGACGCCGCGGGCCTGGCCGACCTGCTGCCCCACCGATACGTCGAACCCGGCAGCTGGGGTTCGGGCACCGGCATCTACAGCCGGTATCCCTTGCGCGACACCAGGAAATACGACGGTTTCGTCATGAACAATCTCGGCGCGGTCATGGACCATCCGCGGCGCGGCCCGGTTGCGGTCTTCGCCTTCCATCCCATGCCGCCGCCACTGGATTTCGCGGCCTGGAGCGTGGAGATGCGCCGAATCCGCGAGATCCTCGACGCCACCTCGGGTCCGGCGCTGGTCGGCGCGGATTTCAACGCCACCCGCGACCACGCGGCATTCCGCGACCTGCTGCACGGCCGCTTCGCCGCGGCCGCCGAATTGGTCGGGGCGGGACCGCTTCCCACCTATCCGACCGACAGACGCTGGGGTCCGGTCATCGGCATCGACCACATTCTCGTCGCCGACGGCACCGCCGAGGACATTCGGGCGTTCACCGTCGCCGGCTCCGATCACCGTTCGGTGCTGGCCCGAACCCGGCTCAGCGGGTAGCCGCCGCCCGAGGCCGAACCTTCGCGCTGCGCGTGGCGCGTGCTCTGCGATTACCATGGGTACGCTCGATCGGTGGATGCCCGCATCCGCCGGCGGGACCGCGAATGCGAGGTCCCGCCGCGAATGCGAGGTCCCACAGTGGATTCGGGGAGGAACCTGATGAGGACGGCACGATTTCGCCTCGGGGTGGTCGCGGTGCTCGCCGCGGTGGGCGCGGCGCTGAGCGGCTGCGACGCGGTCACGACCGTCACCGACGATACGGCGATCGCCGATACGGATAATCCGTGGGAATTGGCCGGTGCGGCATCCACATCCGGGACCAGCGGTCCGCGCTCCGGCGTGGCCGACGCGCCGATCACCGCCGAGAACGGCGACGGCGGCGCGATCGACAGGTTGGCCCTCAACGCCGTCGCCGATATCGAGGCGTACTGGAAGACCGAATACGGCAAGACATTCCCCGGTACGTTGAAGCCGGTCGACAGGTTCATCTCCTGGGACGCCACGGCGCCTCGGGCGCGGTCGGTCCAGTTCTGCCGTTCCGACACCTACCACGTGGTCAATGCCGCCTACTGCTCGGTCGACCACACCATCGGCTGGGATCGCGGCGTGCTGCTGCCCGAGGTCGAGGAGAAGTTCGGCGCGATGGCCGTGGTCATGGTGCTGGCCCACGAATACGGCCACGCCATCCAGGGCCAGGCCGAGATCGCCGGATTCCTCACCCCGGTGCTGGTGCAGGAGCAGCAGGCCGACTGTCTGGCGGGGGTGTTCCTGCGGCACGTGGCCGAGGGCAACGCACCGCATTTCACCATGAACATGACCGACGGACTCGACGGTGTCCTCGGGGCCACGGTCGCCATTCGCGACACCGATCCAAGCGATCCGAAGAATGTGCACGGTTCGGCCTTCGAGCGCGTGACCGCGGTCCAACTCGGCTACACCGATGGTGCGGCCGCCTGTAAGAAGATCGACCGCAAGGAGATCAAGAACCGCCGTGGCACCCTGCCCACCACCTTCGAAACCGAGGACGAGGAGCAGAATCAACTGCCGGTGGATGTGACTTCGCTGACCAGCGTGAGTCAGGCGCTGGCGAAGGCGTTCCCGGTGAAACAGCCGCCGCGCTTCGACTATTCGGGCGTGGTGAAGAACTGCTCGACCGTCACCTCGACCAAGCCGGTGTCGTACTGTCCGTCCACGAATACCGTCGGCACCGATGTGCCCGGCCTGGCGCGGCGCGCCAAGGCGGCCTCGGGTGAAGAGGAGATCCTGTCGGCGACGGTGGCGGGCGACTACAACGCGTTCGTGGTCTTCGTCTCGCGCTATATGCTCGCCGTCCAACGTGATCGGGGTCTGACGCTGACCGGCGCGGCGACCGCGGGCCTGCGCACCGCCTGCCTCAGCGGCGCGTTCACCACCAAGTTGAGCGAGCCGACCAGCGATCCGCGATTGTCGGCCAAGGATCTGGACGAGGCGGTCTCGGGTCTGCTGTCGGATGGTCTGGCCGCCGCCGATGTCGACGGCAAGATCGCGGTGGGCGGATATCAGCGCCTCGAGGCGTTCCGCACCGGAGTGCTCGACGGCGAGCGGACCTGTCTGACCAAATTCTCCTGATCCGGTCGTGCGCGCCGTCTCACTCCACGGCGGCGGGCAGGGTGCGCAGTGAATTCAGCGTGGTCGCCACGGCGCGCGCGGCCTCGGCACCCTTGGTGACGAAATGCTCGGTGAAGTAGGTGACGTGCTCGCTGTGCTCGTGGAAGTGGTGCGGGGTGAGCACCACCGAGAACACCGGGACGTCGGTGTCGAGTTGGACGCGCATCAGACCGTCGATCACCGCGCTCGCGACGAATTCGTGCCGGTAGATGCCGCCGTCGACCACCAGGGCGGCGGCGACGACGGCCGCATAGCGCCCGGTGCGGGCCAGTCGTTGCGCGTGCAGCGGAATCTCGAAGGCGCCCGGCACCTCGAAGACGTCGATGCTGTCGGCCGCGTAGCCCAGATCGGTGTATTCGGCGGTGAAGCCCTCGAGCGCCTTGCCGACGATCGGGCTGTGCCATATGGCGCGGATGAAGGCGACAGAGCTCGCGGATGTCGTTCCCATTCCGCGATCCTACGGCGCGCGGAGATGACTCTCCAGCCACGATACGACGTCGCCGAGTACCCGATCCTGCTCCGGCTCGTTGAAAACCTCGTGGTAGAGGCCGTCATAGCGAAGCACCGTCAGATCCTTCGATCCGGCGCCGCGTTCGATCATATCGGCGCTCGACGGCGCGGCCAGCGCGTCGGCGCTGCCGTGCAGCACCAGCAGCGGCTGGGTGAGCGTCGCCAGTCGCTGTTTCACGAGATCGGTAACGCGCAGGATCTCCGCACCGGTCCGCGCGGGCACCTTGCCGCGATAGACCAGCGGGTCGTTGTCGTATGCCTCGACCACGGCCCGGTCGCGGCTGATCATGGCCGAGTCCAGCGTCAGCACACCGAGATTCGGGGTGAGCCGGCTCAGCACCGGGGCGAACAGCTTCTGGAGCGGATTGCCGACCGGGATCTCCAGCGGCGGCGCGGACAGCACGATGCCCGCCACCTCCATCGGCGCGCGGGTCACCAGATGCAGCGTGACCAGACTGCCCATCGAATGGCCGAGCAGGAACTTCGGCACATCCTCGTGTTCGCGCGCCGCGAGGGCGAGCATGGCCGAGACATTGTCGGCGGCATCGTCCATCGACCCGATATTCGCCTTGTCACCCTCGGAGCGGCCGTGTCCGGTGTGGTCGAAGGCGTAGACCGTGAAGCCGGACTCGGCCAGGCGGGTGCCCACGTGAGCATAGCGGCCGGAGTGCTCGGCGATGCCGTGCACCAGCACGATCACCGCCCGCGTCGCCGCGTCGGGCAGCCACGCGCGCCACGCGATACGGTTGCCGCCGCCGTGGAATTCGCCCTCTTCGGCGTGGATCACGCGCGCTCCTCTCGATCCGGGTCGCCGGGCGAACCCGGGACCAGCGCCTCGATCAGCCTGCTGTTGAACTCGATCAACCGAGCGTAGTTCACCCGGGAGATGCGCTCGTCGGTCCCGTGAATGGTGTCGAGGTCGGCCTGGGTCAGCACGATCGGCGCGAAATTGCAGCGGGTGTCGGCCAGACCGTCGTAATGCCGTGAGTCGGTGGCGCCGGGCACGATGCCGGTGGTGACGGCGATGCCGGGCACCATGGCCTCGGCGATGCCCGCGATCATCGGGAAGGCCGGGCCGGGGCAACCTGGATGCGAGGGTTCGGAGGACATGCCGACCAGGTCGATGCGCACACCGTCGTCGGAGATCACGCGGCGGCAGTGTTCGAGCACCCCGGTCACCGAATCGCCGGGCAGGATGCGGAAATTGATCAGCGCCTCGGCCCGCTGCGGCAGCACGTTCGCCTTGACGCCGCCGCGGATGACGGTGGGCGCGGTGGTGGTGCGGACCATCGCCTCGGTCTGCGGCCGGGCCGCCATGATCCGGGTGATCAGCGGTGCGACCAGCGGGACCGAGGCGAAGCCGAGTAGTCGGCGGCGCGGTTCCGGCATGGCGTGGCGCACCCGGCTCAGCATGTCGACGGCGGCGGCGGTGAGCCGCAGCGGCATCGGGTGGTCCTGGACGCGGGCGACCGCGCGGGCGATACGGCCGACCGCGGTCTGCCTACCCGGCATCGAGGAGTGCCCGCCCACCTCGCGTACCGACAGCCGGACCGTGGCGTAGCCCTTCTCGCCGAGCATGATCGTGGCCACCGGCCGGTCGACCCCGTCGGCGACGCCGTCGGTGATCACCCCGCCCTCGTCGAGGAGCAGATCGGCGCGCACCCCCTGCTCGCGCAATCGCCGCGCCATCCGCACCGCGCCGTCGTCGCCGAAGACCTCCTCGTCGTGACCGAAGGCGAGATACACCGTGTGCCGTGGCCGCAGCCCGGCCTCCAGCGCGGATTCCACCGCTTCCAGGATCGCCAGCAGGCGGCTCTTGTCGTCGATCGCGCCGCGACCCCAGATATGGGTGTCGTCGACCACGCCGTCGAAGGGAGCGTGGGTCCAGCGGCGCCGATCGTCGACCGGCACCACGTCCTGATGGGCCAGCAGGATCGCCGAGGTCCGATCGGGTTCGCGGCCCGTCCACGTGTAGAGCCTGCTGTGGCCGAAGGTCTCGAGATCGAGTTCGGCGTGCACGCGGGGGAAGGACCGTTCCAGGTGTTCGGCCAGTCGGACGAACTCGTCGTCGGCGGTTTCGGCGGGCTCCTCGGTGGAGATCGTCACGCAGCGCAGCGCCCGCGCGAGCCGTTCGGCCACCGCGTCATCGACGGTTGCGGTCCGCGGCGCCTTCGCATCGCTGCGCGAGGCCGGACTCATCGCGGACCCGTCTCGTCCGGCGGGTGCGTCTCGTTCGGTAGGTGCATGGACACCATTGCATTGTTCATCACCTCCGGCCCGATCGTGGTGGTCTTGTCGACACGCCATTTCGCGTGCGCCTCGCTGAGACCGCCGGTGAGGTCGGGGACCCGTGGTTCGGTGAGCAGCGGCAGATCGAGCCGCGCCGCCTCGACGGTGACCCGCGCGTTGGACGGCGCGTGCGCCCACACGTCGTCCACAATGTCGGTGATCCTGACCCCGAGCCGATGTCCGGCCGCGATCGGCCAGTCCTGGGCGAGCAGCCTGATCTCGGTGGTCGCGGCCACCGGCGCGACCCCGCGGGTGATGACGGTGGCCCGCCCGCCGGGCTCCACATCGAATAGTTCCACCGCCGCCGTAGCCGATGGGGGACCGGTGAGCCGCAGCGTCGCGGTTGGCACGCCCGACAGGTGGGTCACACTGTCGAACGGCCGCGACAGCGTCCATATCTCCCGATCCGTACCCGGCAGATAGCCGCGATCGGTGTATCCGCCGGTGCGCAGCTCGACCGGATACCGTCGCGAGTCGACCGGCGGCCATCGCTGTTCCGAACGCCACCCGCCGTCGAATTGCTGCGCGGTGATCCGCGGCCCCGGCACCTCGATATCGCGCCCGGCCACGTGCCGGTCGAGGAAGGCGCGCATCTCGGTATCGAATTGCGGCGTACCGCATTTGACCGTGCAGTCGCTGTGGCCCCACTGCCCGAACCAGGCACGGTGTTCACCCGCCCCCTGCGCCCGCCACAGTTCGAACACCCGATCCGGCCGGGTGTTGGCGTCGAGGAAACCCTGCCCGAGGAACAGCGGAATCGTATTGCCGCGCACCGCGGTCACCAGATCGCGCGCCACCCAGTCCGGGTTCGCGCCATCGTGGTCACCGGTGAGCGCCAGATATCGCTCGGCGCATTCCGCGGTCATCGACACCGCGTTGGCCCGGTACTCCGGGGAGTCGTCGGGGCGTCCCGGTGTCGACGCGATCGCCATGTGTTCGATGCCGACCTGGTCGGCGGGCCGAATACCGTTCTCGGTCAGCGGTTTTCCCGAGAACTTCCATGACACGCCCCGCATGTACAGATACGAGTACGGGTCGACCACCGGTTCGAAGGCGACCACGGCGGCCAGTCCGCGCGGACGCGCGGCAAGTCCGAGCAATCCGGTCCACGCCTCGTATGAGACGCCGACCATACCGACTCGTCCGGTGGACCACGGCTGACTCGCCGCCCACTCCACCGCGCTCGCCACATCCGAACGTTCCCCTGGTCCGCCGTAATCCGGGCAGCCGTTGGACCCGCCGAAGCCGCGCAGGTCGACGATGACATAGGTGTAGCCCGCGCGCAGCGCCCAGTCCACCGGCAGGAAGTCGGTGGACGGCCCACCCTGAGCGCGCGGCAGGGAGATGTAGGCGGTGTGCGACCGGTAGGGGCTCACCGTGAGGATGACGGGTGTCCTCTGATCGGGCGCCAGCCCCTCCGGGCGCAGCACGTCGGCGTGCAGACGGGTGCCGTCGGGTGCGGTGATGTACTGCTGTTCGTACCGGTGCGGTGCGGTCACCGGGTCGGCGCCGGGTTCGGCGACGCCGAGCGGGGCGGTCGCGCCGAGCGCGAGAACAAGCCCCACCAACGCTCGCACCATTGTCGACACCGAGTTCATCCCTGGACTATCTCCGGCGGCCCGAATGGAGTCCAGCCCCGGAAGCTGGGGTGTGGTGTACCTCGCTGAATCGCAGTTCGCCCTTGACCGGCGGTCATTCGATCAAGCGTGCGCCATTCGGGACATAGGTTTCCCGCACGTCGAACACCGCCAGATGCGAGGTCGGCGCCTCACAGGTGCGCGGCGCGTCCGGGGATGCGATCGCTTCGGCGCGCACCTCGGTAGCCGTGACGAGAAGGACGAGCCGGTCGTCCGGGCAGGCGCGGACCGGGAATGCGTAGCGGCGCACGCCGTTTCCGCGGTATTCGGTCGCGAGTCGCGAGGTCGCGTCCAGAGCCGTCCGAATCTTCGCCGCGTCACCGCCTGCTGCGGCGAGTTCGTCCGCCAGTGCCGTGCGCGGGGCCGGTGCGGTGATCTCGCGTGGCGTGAAAGTCGGTACCGCGGGGGCGAGTTCGACTCGGCTGACGGTCTCCGCGGGACCGCCGCGGTCCACCGGTTCGGAACCGATCGCGGTCACGCCGTCGAGGTCGGCGCGGCGCACCTTGTAGACCACGAATGGCGTGTACGCGCGATAGCACTCCTGATGATCGACGCCGCCGAGCAGATCCGGCCGCAGGGACGCGCCCTCGCGCCGCAGTTCGGCCCGGTCGGGCAGACGGCAACCCGTGGAGGTGATGTAGGCGATATAGGCGTAGGTGTCCAAATCGGTGAGCTTCTCGGGGTGCGCCACCACTTCCGGCAGCGAGGAGGACCTGGCGGCGCGCGCGGCGAACCACCCCGCGAAGTACCGCGCCGCGGATGGCGAGTCCACGACCGCGGCGAACGGCGGACCGTTGAACCCGGACGCGTCGAATGCGACGACTTCCGCATCCGCCGACGGCGCCGTCGGCGGCGGCACCGGTTCGGCGGCGGCGTCACATCCGGTGAGTGCGAGCAGCGTCGCGATCATGCTCGCGCGGATCGAGATCCCCATATCCGTGTATGTCCCCGCGATCGGCCGCCGTTAACCGCTCAGGTCACGCCTCGTCTGCCACCACCGGATTCGAGCGCCCCGTCCGGTACGGCCGGACAAGGGGTAGATTTGCGGCGTACAGGTGTCGCCGGGTAGGAACGGATTCAGGAGAGGCCGCCCGTGCGCCGATTTCACCAACCGATCGCACTGCTCACCGTCGGCGTCGTCGCGGTGGACAAAGTCACCAAATGATGGGCGCAGACGAGTACGGAACCGGCGTGGCGCAACCGGTGCTCGGTGAATTCATCCAGCGGCGTCTGGTCTACAACCCGGGCGCGGCCTTCGGTGTCGCCGCCGCTTACAACACCTGGGTGCTCACGGTCGTGGCAGGTCTCGCCTGACGCGCGCTATCCGAGTCCGGCGACGAACGCGTCCGCCTCCCGGTGCGACCGTACCCGGACGAACGTCAGAACTGACTTGCGCCGGTCTTGGTGTGCCGATCTTGTTCTGATGTACGGGATTTCGAGGTTGTTGAGGATGGTCACGGCGTCGGAGGTGAGGGTCGACGGCGCTGTGGGGTTGTCCGCGATGGTGAGGGTGATTTCTCGGAGCGGATACGCTTCCTGGGCGTTGAGTCTCCGGTTATCGCGGACCACTCGCTTGCAGAGTGCCGCCAGACAGCACGCCATGCTTTTGGGTCTGTATCTGGGTCCCAGACAGGTTCCGCGCGTGTGCCTTTCGGGTTCACCTGCTTTTTCGGGTGACGCGGGTTGACCGTATCGATAATCTGCCCGTCGGTGAAAACGTCACCGTGCCAATGAAAATTCGACGCCGGGTCACCGGGCCCTTTGGTGACGCACGAGGCCACGATGAACGAGCACCCGGCCGCATCGAGGTCGTTGAGGTTGGATGCGGACAGGATGCCGGGCATCGGCGGCGATCACCATCGGCGTGTTCTGCAGGCCGGCCCGGAACCGCTCGATGACCGGCACGATGGTGGTGGTCTCGGCAGTATTTCTCTCGAAAAACCCTATCTCCAACGGAATCCGGTGCGATCGACCAGTACGCCGACCGGCGATGGGCCTGACCGATATCGACCAGCCCGGGGTTGAGGTACCCCGGGCCACCCGACCACGCATTTGCAGTCCCCATCAGCGAGCTGATCGTGCTGAAACTGATCTGACTACCGCCTGCACACCGGGCCTTGCCGCTGTGAGAGCCAGGTGAACTGGTGGCCTCTCACAGCAACTCGGTGGCGCTACTTGCGTGTTGTGAACTCGATAAGGAGTTCGAGCATCTTCCGGATGAGTATCGTGTCGAGTTCGGGCGAGATTTCGCGCAGCCCCGCGTAGCCGAGCAAGGAATCGTCCTCGGAGGCGAGGATCAGATAACTCCAGTGGTAAGGGCTGTGCTTTCCTGCGAAAAACTTGTCGAGCAGATATTCGGGGAATCCCGACAACGGTGCACCGGCTTGTCCTATGTTGAAACCATCGATGAACGCAACAGCCGTGACGTACCTGTCGTCGAGCAGATATGACCGTGGGATGAGACGGAGATATTTGCAGAGTTTCAGCAGGTCCAAAGGCCCACCGTCATCTTCAACCGACCGATTTGAACTGTAGATACTCTCCATAGCCGTCCTTCCACTGAGCCCGGTACGCGTCCATCGGTAATCCTTCGGGACCGGTGAATGCGTCGTATACGATTGGGACTCCGTTCGCATCCTCGATGATCACCACGTAGTGATGATTCCACTCGCCATCGCGGTTGAATATATGACTCGATGGCCCGAGCGACTGGGTGCCGGCCCCTGCGGACGTGACGTGGTAGATCGTGCCTCCTATGATGCCCTGGATTTCTGCGGCGGCCTCCTGACAGCCGCCTCGGGTCGGCGTGGGCCAGCCTGCGGCCAGTGCTTCGATGGGGTTGATTCGTGCTGGCTCGGAGTTCTTGCCGGGGACGGGATAGGGTTGTAGGTTGCCGTAGATATCGTAGTAGTCGAAACCTTCGAGTTTGGGGAAGCCTCTGTTCTTTCCGCTTCCGGGGGGATCGATGCCGTCCTTGCCGCCCTTTGGGGCTTCGCCGCTGAGATCGAGGAAGTTGACGGGGTCGCCGTTGACGTAGTCGTAGTCGTTGGCTGATCCGTGCAGTACGGGGTCTGTTTGCAGGAATCGGCCGAGGATCGGCAGGTAGGTCCGGGCTCCCATCTCGAGGGCTTGCAGGCTGGCGATGTGCTCGACGGGCACGGTGTGTTGGCCGAGCCATCCGAAGTCCATGCCGCCTTCGGCGGTGGACGGGATCGGGATGTCGCCGAACGCTCCGGTCGCGGGATCGATGTTCTGACCGTAGGGGTCGTAGAGGTGGATGGTGCCGGTCCGTGTGCCGGAACCGTCTGTGGTGAACAGGATGTCGCCGTGCACGTTCGGGTAGGACCAGTTGGCCGCGGCTGCGCCCTGGGCACCGTAGGTCTTGGTCAGGACTGCGCCGCCGGGCAGCTTCACGATGCGCTGTCGGAGGCTTCCGGCGGCGTCGAGGACGAAGTC
>NZ_LGYZ01000064.1 GCF_001310275.1 Nocardia arizonensis | reverse complement strand
TCTGTGGTGAACAGGATGTCGCCGTGCACGTTCGGGTAGGACCAGTTGGCTGCGGCTGCGCCCTGGACTGTGTAGTTCTTCGTCAGGATTACGCCGCCGGGCAGCTTCACGATGCGTTGCCGGAGGTTTCCGGCGGCGTCGAGGACGAAGTTCGGGCCGGGCTCGTCGGAGGTGAAGCCGTAGCGGGTGACCTGTGCGGGGTCGCTGTTGATCTGGGTGGAGCGTGCCATGACGCGGTTGTCGATGTCGCGGGTGTAGGTCACCGCGCCCCCGGACGCGGTGGTCGTAGCGACATGGCGGCGGGTGGAATCGTATTCGAGTGTGTCTGTTCCGATCTGTGTGGTGTTGCCGTAGGTGTCGTAGGCGACGGTCAGCGCGGTCGCTCCGGTGGTGGACAGCAATCTGTCGGCGGCGTCGTAGCAATAACGGGTAACCACCGCGGGAGCGCCGTTGTAGCTGTCGGCGAACGCTGTCCGGTTCGAGTTCAGGCCCGCGTACGGGTTTCCGCATTCGTTGGATGCGGAGACCTCGTAGGCCAGCTGATGGAACGGCACATCGGCGGCCACGAGCCTGCCGATGCTGTCATAGGTGTAGGCGTACTCGTAATCGGTTCCCGGAGTCGCGGTGTCAGTGATTGTTTCGTTGATGATGCGCTGCTCACGGGATCGGGTGACCGCGCTGGTGACCGTCGAGCCCCCGGTTGTCCAATCGAGCGCCTCGACCCGGCCTGTGTCGTTGTGCGAGATCGCCAGATCGGCTCCGTTGCCGTAGGCGACTGCTGCGAGGATGTCGGCGTTGTAGGTCGTGGTGGCGACGGTGATGCCGTCGAGGTCGAGTCGGGTCAGCTTGTTGGCTTTGTCCCAGTGCCTGGTCAGGGTCGAGGTCGCTCCCTGCACTGTGGTGTGGGAGGTCGTGACCCGGCCTGCTCGGTCATAGCTGGTAGCCGTTGTCACCGCGTTTGCGTCGGTGTAGGAGGTCGTGCGGTTGAGCAGGTCGATCGTGGTGGTGATCGCGCCGCTGCTGTCGATAACCCGTTTCGTGAGGGGATCTCCGCCGACGGCGTAGTTGTAGGTCACCGTCCGAGCGGGCCGGGTGCCGATCGCGGGGAACGACTTCGTGGTGATCCGTCCGCGCGCATCGTAGGTCGTGCATGCCCACGGTTCGTCGTTGGTGCGTTCGGCCACGACACGACCGGATGCGTTGTAGACGCGTTCGATGGTGTTCGCCGTACCCTGCGAGTTCGTCAGGCTGCGAGTGGCTTTGTACTGCAACGGCACCTGTGAGTCGGTGCTGTTAGATGTGGTGTGTGATGTTGGATCGTGTTGTGGCCGAGTTGGATTCGTTGATGTGTCGGATCGGGGCTAGGTTCGCCAGGTCCGAGCCGCGGGAGCGGGCGCGGGAGTATGTGTCGGGCCTGCTGGCCGGGCTGGAGCGTAAGAATGGGTGGACGCTGGCGGAACGTGCTGGTGAGGGCACTCCGGACGGGATGCAGCGGTTGCTGCGCAAGGCGGACTGGGACGTCGACGGGGTGCGTGATGATGTGCGTGACTATGTGGTCGAGCACCTCGGCGATCCCGAGGCCGTGCTGGCCGGTGATGAGACCGGGTTCCTGATGGTCCGCCGGAGTTGAGTGTGGAGGCGGCGCGGGTGTTGTTGCGGTTGTTGGTCGAGCATTCTCATAGGCGGGGTGGAGAAGGAGAGGGTGATGGGCGTGGAGGTCGGCGAGTGGGACGTGCTCGACGAACTGCTGGGACTCGTCCCGGAGATGGTCGACCCGAGCGGTGATCGCCGGTTCGCGTTCTATGGGCGGTGTTCGACCGAGGACAATCAGGATCCAGAGACCTCGTTTCGGTGGCAGCGGGGTAACGCGGAGAAGTTCGTCGACGGTGCGGCGATCGTGGCGGACTATTTCGATATCGGTCAGTCACGCTCGGTGCCGTGGCACCGCCGCGGGGAAGCGGCGCGGCTGCTGGCGGATCTGAAGAACCCCGGGCGGGGGTGGTCGGCGATCGTGGTGGGCGAGGGCACACGGTGTTGGTTCGGCAACCAGTTCAGCCTGGTCGCTCCGCGTATCGAGGCGCACGGGGTGGAGGTGTGGGTGCCGGAGCTGAACGGGCTGTTCGACGCCCGCAACGTCACGCACTCGATGATGATGTCGATGCTGGGCGGGCTCAGCGAGTCCGAACGCCAACACGTCCAGCAACGCACCCGCGCCAGCATGGACGCCCAGGTGTTGAACGAAGGCCGACACCAGGGCGGACGCCCGCCCTACGGATACCTGGTGATCGACGGGCCACCGCACCCGAACCCGAACCGAGCCTCCGACGGACTCAAACTGCGGATCCTGTCGTTGGATGCCGCGGCCGCACCGGTGGTGGCGCGGATCTTCCGTGACTATCTCGCGGGCCTGGGGGACAAGTCGATCGCGACCGCGTTGAATCGGGAAGGTGTCGCGTGTCCGTCGGCGCATCGCCCGGAGCAGAACAGGCACCGTTCCCAGGATGGTTGGCAAGCGAGCACGGTGACCGCGATCCTGACCAATCCCCGCTACACCGGATACGCGGTGTTCGGTCGATGGAGCAAGAAGGAGGAACTGCTCGACATCGATGACGTCGCCGCCGGGCACGTAGTGCGGTTCCGGCGTTCACCGAACGACCGAATCGTGCGGTCGCGCAAGCCCGCGCATCCCGCGATCGTCTCGGTAGCAGACTTCACCGAAGCGCAACTGCTGCGTCGCCGCCGCGCTGGGACGAGTAACCGTTCGCGGGCGAAGCTGGAACGCACACGTTCGGCTCCGAATCTGTATCTGTTGGCGGGACGGATCCGGTGCGAGATCTGCGGTCGGCGAATGCAAGGCGAGACCGTGCACCACCACCCCTACTATCGATGCCGCGCGAAAACCATCGCCCCCGGCAGCCCTCTACTCGCCGAGCATCCCCGCACGGTAAACCTGCGTGAAGACCACTTGATCGGCCCGGTCGATGGCTGGCTTTCCAGCTTGTTCGGCCGCAAATACCGGGACCGCACGATAGCGACCCTGCTCGCCGCCCAGCCCAGCGAGGACACCGACACCCGCCGCGTGGGATTGCGGCAACGCATCACCACCGCCGAAGGCAAACTCGCCAATCACCTGGCCGCGATCGAAGCGGGCGTCGACCCGACAGCGTTGGTCGCGGCGATGAACACCGCCCAAGCCGAGAAAGCCGCCGCCGAGGTCGAGATCAAGAGCCTGCCCCAGATCCGGACGCTCACCGAGACCGAAATCCGGAAACTGGTCGAGTCCCTCGGCGACGTGAAAGCGGTCCTGACCGCAGCGAACCCCATCGACAAGGCCCAGCTCTACCGGGCACTGGAGCTGGAAGTACGCTACCACCCCAATAAACAGTGCGCGATCGTTGGCGTCACCCCTTGTGGGGTTAGCACTG
>NZ_LGYZ01000063.1 GCF_001310275.1 Nocardia arizonensis | reverse complement strand
CGATGGTGTTCGCCGTACCCTGCGAGTTCGTCAGGCTGCGAGTGGCTTTGACCCGCCCGGCTTGCGGCACCGCCGCGGAGTTGGCGTCGCAGGGATTGGCTCGTGTCTCGTTTCCTCCGTAATTGATGTAGACGCTTCGGCGGTCGGGATCGGTGATCTCGCCTGCCGGCAACGCTGCGGCGGTCTGCCGTAAGAACCCGCTCCCGGGTTGCTCGAACAGTGTCCGCCCCGTCAGGTCGAGGCCGCCGGGGTCGGTGGTCTTGGTAGTGATCAACCCGTAGACGGGGTCGATTCCGTTGACGAGGTCCGAATATCCGTAGTGGGTGGTCGCCGACGGCGCCCGTTCGGTCGTTCCACCGGAGGTGTCGAGGGTGGTCTGGCTCGTGTCAAGGCCGTAGCGGGGGTGCAGCATCGATCCGGGCACGGTCGTCGATATTCCCGATCCCGGTGCCGCCCACCTGAAGTCGAGCGCGCCGGTGCTCCCGCTGCGGTTGTAGTAGTCGATCCTGATCCGGTGGCGGCTCTCGGCGACGGTGTTGGTGATATTCCCCGTCACGGCGGTAGCGGTCTTGTCCGTCCAGCTGTCGATGAGGAGCACGTCGTCGACCCACAGTCGCACGCCGTCGACCACGGTGAACCCGAGCTCGTACTGGCCGATCTGCGGGAGATGGATCTCGCCGGTGAAGCGAGCAGACCAGCCACCGCTGCTGTCGGTCACCGGTGGGGTTGCCCCCCAGCTGCGAGTCAGACTCCCGTCGCCGGTGCCCACGCCGGTAGCCCATATGCTCGGCACGCCGGCAACGAAGGGATTGTCGTAGAAGGCGGCCCCGAGTCCGGTGATGGCTTCGTCGTATGCCTTGCTGGTGTGCGGCACGGTCGCGGCGCACGCCGATGTCGGTAGCTGACCGGTGAAACAGTTCGACGGGGCGGGTCCGTGGATATCGGTGACTCTGTCGGCGTGGTCGTAGAGGTAGGTCATGCGGTGTCCGGTGGCGTCGACCGCGGCGGTTTGCTTGTCCTTGGCATTCCATTCGACATGGACCGTGTTGCCTTCGCCGTCGGTGTCCGACAGCGCGCGTCCGGCGTCGTCCCAGGTCACCGTCCGTACCCCGATTTTGTCGATTCCCGCGACATCGACATACGCCTTGCGGTTCACGATCTCGTAGCGGTAGCTGTGCTGGGCTCGGAAGCCCATGTCGCTGCCGTCCGGTTTCGGAGCGATGATCTGGATGGGGCGCGCGTGGGCGGGCTGCGCCACAGCCGGGTCGTCGACGAAACTGTCGTACTCGATCAACCAACGCTCGGCATTGAGGTCGTAGGACGACAAACGTGCTCGCCAGTCCACCGCGACCGGTTCACGTATCTCGTTCAGCGGACCGACACTGTCGAGCGCCTGCAACCGCATCTCGGTGTTGGTACCCGCTTGGTCGTAGTTGATCTTCGCTGCCTGCAGGTTCACATAGCTGTAGTCGAAGATCTCGCCGCCGGGGTTCTCGATCCGGGCGAGCGCACCGACTATGTACCACAGTCGGGTTTCGGTACCGTCCCAGTACCGGATCCGGCACAGCTTCTGCGCGGGGGCCGAATGAGTGCCAGGCGGGAAAGATACGCCACCGTAACAGTTGTCGCTGTCATCGGTGTTGTAGTGCAGCAGGTGCGACCGGCCGCTGACCGGATCCCGGATCTCGGTCAATCGGGCAGGGCTGCCGCTGTAGAGATACTGCAGTCCTGCCGGATTCTTGCTGTCGAGGACGTTGGAGACCGCGGCGAGCGAGCCGTCCGTATTGAACTCCGAGACGGTTCCGTCCTTGGTGATCGAGACGCGGCCGAGCGCGTCCACCGCGAGAATGCCGTCCTCATCGGCGGGCGGAATGTAGCCTCCTTCGGATGCTTTCGTCCACGCGTGCTTGCCGCCGGCGTTGTCGGTGAGGACAACCGACCCATCGAGCATCCGGGCGTCGACGTATTCCGCGCCTGCGACGCCGAGGGTCCAACCGCTCGGCAATGGTGCGGGGTCACGTGCGTAGAGGTTGTCGGTGACGACGACTCGCGGATTCCAGTTGTGGGTGCGTTGGCTGGTTCCGGTGGTGGACTTGGCCCACAACACCATCTTCGGTAGCGCCGTCGAGTGGTGATACAGCTCGACTTTCAGCGGCACCCGTTCACCCGCGACCAACGATACGTCCGTGGACTTCTTCGCCGTGGCGGTCGAGAAATCCGTACTCGGGGTCGCCGCGTTCGGATCGTCGTAGACGAGATTGTCACCTATCCAGATCTTCGCGCCGTCGGTGTGCGCTCCGGCGAAAGAGAAATCCCCGGTCACTGGCGCTCGGAAGTATCCTTCCCAGCGCACCACGAACCAATGATCGTCCAGCGCGGCAGGCATCGGATCCTCCTTCCACGGAAGGTTCTCCGACACGTTCGACCAGATGTTTCCCCAATCGAGGTTGATCTGATTCTCATCGCGGACGGTCACAGCGACGGCGTCAGCGATCCCGTTGTGGTCTGCGTCCGGGAAGTAGGAGGCACGCACGCCGTGACCCTCACCGCCTTGGCGGGAGTTGTAGGCGAAGGTGAGACCTGCTCGCCCACCGAGAGTGTCGAATGCGGGACCCGCCATCTCGTGACGCAAATTCCCATTGAAGAGATTGACTGTGACAGGCCCGAATTGATCGCTCGGCGACGGGCCGATGCTCCCGATCCGCCGGTCGACGACGAAGTGTCCAACCCAATTCGATGGCGTGGGCGTCGAATTGCCGGACGCGACCGTCGCGACCGTCCAAGTGTAGGTCGTATCTTGCAGAACGTCCTTGGGAACCGTCCACCGCCGCTCACTCTGACATCCCGAGTCCACTACGCTGCCGGAACGGCCGTCGAAGCCTGCGGCGATCTTGAAGCAGTACTTGGTGCCGGCCGGCCCGGCGCTCACCTCGAGAGTGGGTGTGACGGTGGAGATGACTGAGTTGTTCACCGGCGCGACCAGATCGACTGGCGGACCTGCGGGCGGCGGCGTGGTGGCGTCGTTGTAGTCGACGACCAATGCCGCTTGAAGTTGCTTGTAAGAGTAGGTGTTGGTCTCGGAGCCGGTGAGCATGAGCCAGATGTTGTTGTCCGTGGCCGCAACACCCTCGCCGATATAGGTGCTCAGCGCGGGCGCGGACAGTGAGCCGCTTGTGCCGACATCCCCTGAGGTGATCTGCGCGCCCACCGCGTTGTACCCGAGAGGTGTGTCCGCTCGATACAGGTTCACCTGGGACGTAGTCTCCATCTCGGTGGTCGAGCCACTGGCGAGTTGCAGGTCGAGGCGGGCTCCGGTGATCGTCTTGCCGGCCAGCGGCTGCACGTTGTACCGAATCGCCGAGCGCCAGAATGTGTTGGTGCCGAGAAATGTGCGCGCGTTTCCGGTGCGAATGCCGCACAGCAGCGGGCAGGTGGAGCCGCCCTGCTGATAGGCGATCGTCTCCGCCTGCTGGCCGAATCCGAAGGTGTATGTCGGGTCGACCACGATGGGGAACTGCCGCTCGGGTGCGCTCAGCCACGACGGATCCACCGTGACGGTCAGATCCAGTGAATTCTGCGAGGTGGATTGCAGCGAATACGATCCGCTGGTTCTGCCACCCGCAGCATCCGACACATCGATCGGCGGAAGTGCGGCGATCACAGCGCCGGAGACATCGGTGAATTCGACTGCCGCTCCGTTCATCCGTGCAGCCAGTCCATCGACACTCACAGCGAAGGTCCACGCACCGTCCCCGACAGCGTCCGTCGACTCCAAGACCAGCGATTCCTTGACTGAGTCGGCCGTGACCTCGTACTTCAGATCCACTCCGGGCAAAGCCTCACTGAAGGTCGCTGTCGAGTCGACCACCTGCCGACTCGAGTCCGAGGCGCCCTCCAACGCGAAGGCGAGTGTGGCGCCCTGTTGGTCGATACGCACCAGATCGTGTGCGGCCGCGGAATCGGCGAACGACACCTCCACGCCGGTCTGTGCTGCCGCGACACGCGGCGAATTCGGCTGCTCGATCAGACGTGTATCCACCGGCACCCAGCCGCCACCACCATCGGAGACGCTCACCGGGACCTGTGAGAGCACAATCGAATTCGTTCCATCACGGTTGCTGTACTCCACCATGAACTCCGAACGGTCAGTCTCGACCGATGTAGCGGCATCGAAGCCCGAACCCACCTCGTTCGTCGCGTTCTCGACAGTGGAACCCGACACCGACGCGAAAGGTTCGACATCGCGCAGCGTTTCAGACGTGACTGGTGACAGCAGCAACGGCACATCTCTTGGCGCCGTGCCAGCCGCTCTCGGTGAGAAGGCGATGATCTGCATCAACGACATCACGGCCACGGCACTGACGACGAACGCTACGACCCGTAACCAGACGCGATCCCCGGGCCATATCGCAGGGCGCCATCGCTGATACGGTGGGCCTTTCAATAGCCCGGCCCTGCAGGATGGGCTGCCGGCTTCGGACTCACCACGACTCCGGCCGGGAACATTACAATGAAACAGTCTCTTGTCGAACATCTTCTGGCTGTCTCCGTATTCGAGCACAGGAATCCAGGCCGAATACTCGGACCCGGATTGACGGTCAACTGATGGCCCGCTGATCAGCGCGACTACGGTGCAGCTCCGGCGACACAGAGTGGGCAGACCGTACAACGGCAATAGCCCTCAACCGCAGCACGGTCGAGGGCTTCAATCAACGGGATAGTGGCGGCGGATAGACCGCTTGGAAACCCGGACTAACCGGGTCGGCGCACAGCAATGGCGCCGGAACTATCTTCACCTAAGAAGCCGAGAAGGTCAATCCGCCTACTTCGGAGAAGGCGATCACTCAGTGCCTGTGAACAGACTGATCGTTGGCGCGTAGGGGCTTGCGTCGGGATTGCTGAATTGTCTTGCCTGTAGGGAAGATGGGGGGACCTCCCGGTAGCAACGGTGTTATCGAGTCGCCAGTTGTCCAAGAGGTCCCTATGTCCTTGCACTCCTGCGCTGCGGTCGATGGCAGCGAAATCGCAGGAAATGGTCGCGGGTGCGCGGCTTGTGGGTTCGGTTACGGCACGTAACATGCTGTGCACGACCGCTGCTTGGCTCCGACACCATCGACGTCCAAAGGGCGGTGCTCGAGCGTTGCTGCCCTGGCCGGTGTTCCTGGACGGGTTCCGCATGTCTTTCGAGTCGAGACCGCCATTTCCGCCCGCCTCGACGGGGTCGCCTGACGCGCGCTATCCGAGTCCGGCGACGAACGCGTCCGCTTCCCGGTGCGACCGTACCCGGACGAATGTGAGATGCTGATAGGCGGGATCGTCCTGCGCGGCGAGATACCGTTGCCGATTCTTCGTGTGCGTCGTCCACGCCCACGCGATCACCGACTGTTCAGGATCTATGGAGAACACGTTCCGCCAGCGTTCCCGATTCCCGTTCCACAAGGTGCGCCGCGTGGCCGCCCGACCTACCGTCCGGCGCACGATCTGCGCCATCACCACTGCCCGAGGCAGATCGAACCACACCACGGTATCGGCCCGCGCCCACACCACATCCCCCAACTTACCCAGGTAATTCCCGTCGACCACCCACTCGTCCGACTCGATCCGAGCCGCGACCGCCTCCCGGAATTCCTCCGCGGGCATGGGCATCCACCCCGCCCGATGGTGGATGGCGTCGAGTTCGATATGCGCCACCCCGAGCCGTTCGGCAATCCGCCGCGCCAGCGAACTCTTCCCCGACCCCGAGGTCCCCACCACCGAAATCCTGCGCATTTCGATCACCGACCAAGTATCCCGAGGCCGACACCGATACGGAAATCCGCTCGGTCGACCCGGCGGCGGAAACCGCGAATCATACACGATCACAACAGAACTCGGATAGCGGGTCGACAATCGCCCGCCAAGGGTAACTCTGAGCCGAGCGGCCGGAATCCGTGGGCGGCCCGGTATGGCCGGATACAGACGAGTCCACCCGCCGGGTGATCGCCGAAGTGATCATCCGACGGGTGGACTCAGAACCCGCTACCGCGTACCCACTGCGTACCGAACGCCGGAATTCAGAGGTAGACGCGATGGTCGGGCTTACACGTCGAAGTAGAGCTCGAACTGTGTGCAGTGCGTTTGCGAGCGTTGTTGGTCGATGGTGCACTCCTCTGACCCTGCCTTTCCGCGCCGGCAACGTTGGTACTTGTCGGCTGCATCAACGGAACGCCAATCCTGACCACTTACCGGCATCGGAATCCCGCGGCGGCGCGCGTAGCGCCGCCGCGGGCGCTCTTGATCCTGTATGGCGAAATTCGGCAGTAGCCGCGCACGCAGGGACGCCGTATGAAATCTGACGAGCGCCAGCGTGTTTCGAGTAAATTGGTTCGGTGGCAGCAGGCTCGAGGGTGTGGGCGTATGTGGACGAAACGGGTGATCGGGGGAGCGGACCATCGGCAAGTCCGGTGTTCGGGATGGCCGCTGTCCTAGTTGATGATCTTGGGGCTGTGGAGCTTCGGCGTGCGGTGCAACAACTGCGTACCGAGTTCAAGGTGCCCGCTAACAAGGTCATGTCCTGGAAAGA
>NZ_LGYZ01000062.1 GCF_001310275.1 Nocardia arizonensis | reverse complement strand
CACTAGCACCTCAAGCTAGCGCGTCTGCCATTCCGCCACCCGGACCGGTGTGCTCCGCAAGGTTAGCGGATGCGGGGGCGGGGACCAAATCGCGGTACTGCCGCAGGTCGAGGCAACCGATGCCCGCCGTTGGTAATCTCCGACGTCAAGAGGCGAAAGAGCGTCTACCTGGACTGAGAACATGCGTTCGACTTCTACGGAGTCGTCGTACCAGCGAAGGTCGAATACAGGCGGTCCCGTATCTTCGTGCTGCCCTCCTCGGGAGGCGTGGTATGCGCCCTCGGCGAGGCGCGTCGCGATGCCTCGGCGGTGGATCCCGGGAAGTCGGCCGCGATGGTCGCGAACCCACGACCTCGAGTCTGCCGCAGGACCTCGGGCAAAGCCGTCTCACTGCCCGCCTGTGCGTCCAGAAGCCGGAGCGACCAGACGGTCAGCACTTCCGGCTCATTCGTTGCGAATCTCGCTCGCAGAACCGGTGCCGACCGAACCTTGTTCGTGCGGCGACACAGAACCATCGCGGCGATCCGGCCTGCGATTGGCGTTCACTGCCGATCTATGTCTAAGATTCCAAATCGCCGGTGACATCGCGAAGTCCACTGCAACACAAGAGAACACATCCACCGGTCCGGGTGGCGGAATGGCAGACGCGCTAGCTTGAGGTGCTAGTGCCCTTTATCGGGCGTGGGGGTTCAAGTCCCCCTCCGGACACGACCAGTACGCCAACCTGCGGTCGCGGGTTGGCTTCTGCTGTGACTTCACGTGTTTCGTGATTGTAGGTCAGTTTCAGGCCGAGTTCTCGGTATACCTCGAGTTTGTCGCCGGTGTCGGCGGCGCGCAGGATCGTCAGCAGTCCGCCCAGGGCGTCGACCAGTTGGCGTATCTCCTCTCGGCTCATCCGCCGGGTCGGCTGTGTGTGCTGTGTCGTGGCGAGTTGAGCGACGAGGGCCGCTCGTTCGCGGTAGACGTCACTGCTCCACGTAGCGACCATTTCGGTATCTGCCCCGGCTTCGAGTGCGGCCCGGTGTTTGGCGAGTTTGCGGTCGCATTCGGTGATCGCGCGTTGCAGGTGGTTGGGTGCGGCCATGGCGTCGGGTTGTGCGGTTTCGAGTCGGGTCAGGGTGTGTTCGAGGTGTTCGGGTTCGAATATCTCGGCGAGCCAGGTGTCGACGGGGTCGATGAGTTGGTCTTCTTTGAGGAAGACGTTGAGGGGGTGGTCGAGGTGGTTGGCGAGGGCGTATTCGCTGGGGTAGCGGCAGCGGTAGACGGCTGCGTTGTGGAACCAGTTGCCTTGCATTTTGCGTCCGCAGGTTTCGTGGATGACGAGTCCTTTGTAGGCGTAGGGGTGGGTGCGGCGGACTGCTGTGTGGGGTGAGCGTACGGTGCGTGTTCCGAATTTTGCTTGTGCCTGTTCGAAGGTTTCTTTGCCGATGATGACGTCGTGGACGAGTTGGTCGGAGTAGACCCAGGTCGATTGCGGGTTCCAGGCGAGGTGGGTGTGGTGGCCGAGGGCGACGTCGTCGACGTCGATGAGTGATTCTTGTTTGCGTTGTTTGTTCCAGACCTCGTGGCCGGTGTAGCGGGGATTTTTCAGGATCGCCCGGATAGCGCTTTTCGACCATGCGGCACCGCTGCGGTGGGAGTTGCGGGCGCGGTCGTGGGCCGAGGGGCAGGCGATCCCGTCAGCGGTGAGACGTTGAGCGATGGCGAAAACACCGAAACCGGAGAGGTATTCGCGGTAGATGCGTTGCACGACCGGCGCGGTGTCGGTGTCGGCTTGCAGGCGGTGCAGTCGTTTCCCGTCGGCGGCTTTGCCGGGGTGTGGGTGGGGTCCGGCGTCGGCGAGGCGGTAGCCGTAGGGTGGGCGGCCCCCGAGGTATCTGCCCTCGACCTGTGCTTGGGCGGCCATCGCGGCACGGACGCGGATCTTGATCCGGCTGCGTTCGCCTTTGGACATGCCACCGAAGACGGACATGATCAGGTCGTGGGCTTCGGAGTCGGGATCGATCGGCCCGCCGACCTCGGGGACCCACAACGCGACGCCGTAGTGGGTGAACACCGGGAAGGTCAACGAGAATTGATTGCCGTAGAAGGCGCGTTGAGGTTCGCCGATCACGACCGCGTCGAATCCTCGATCGGGAGTCTTGAGCAGGTTGAGTAGTTCGGCGGCGCGGGGGCGGCGTTTCCAGGGGATCGAGCGTGACTGGCCCACGTCGAAGAATTCGGTGACGATCTCACCGTGGCGTTCGGTCAACGCCCGCGCACGAGCGATCTGCCAGTTCAGTGACGTCTCGGGGTCCTGCTGGTCTTCGGTGGACACCCGGCCCAGGAATGCGAAGCGGATCGTCATGCTGCCCGGCTCCCATACTCGTCGTAGTCGGTGTCCATGTCGGCACGATGGTCGGACTCGGCGGCGACATTACGGATGAGACGCAGCAGCCGCGCGGCAGCGGGCGGCGACAGCGTGGGCGGGTCGGCGGGCACGACGACCGTGACGGGCGTCTCGGCCCTCGATTCCGCAGTTGTCGACTCGGCTGCGGCTCGTGCATGGGTTGAATATGGTTGTGCTGGAGAGATATCCATGCTGGTCCTTCGAGACGATGATGGGTTGTCGTGTGGTGTCCGGCGGTTCGATTTCAGGTGATGCGGGTCCATGAACGCTCCCCATACCGGCCGTCGTCAAGCCGACCCCCGGATTGCCGGGGCCACCACCGGGTTTTCGCTCGATGATGTTCACCGGGCGACTCGTGTCAGCGGGTAGCGCAACAGAATTCGGATTCAGGCACCGGTGCCGGGCTGCGTGATGATTGGGGCGCAGGCATATAACGGTGGCGGTGTGATCGGGGTTCGGGGCCGGGTGGACATGCGTCGTGCCGGGTTGCACCGCAACCAGACCGCGCGGTGGTGTCGATCCGGTCTCATGCTGCGTGCTCATCGTGATCCACTTCCTCGCCGCTCCGGGTGCCGACATCGTCGCCGAGATCAGTGGTTGCTGTGGCAGCGTCGGGTTCGGTGAGTGGTGCCAGTGGCCGGTCCAGGTCGATGTCAGTGTCGAGTTCGTCGGCCGAGGCGAGTTCGGCGGGATCGGTGGTGATCGCCTCGTTCTCGGTGGGTGAGGCCAGTGATCCGAACACGGCCCGTTCGGCACCGACTGCGAGTAGTCCGCTTCCGCGTGCCGCCGACAGTAGGAATTGTTGCTCGCCCTGGGAGAGCCGGAACGCGGCGGCGACCTCGTCGATGGCTTGAGGGGCTTGGCGGAGCAGGATCTGGGTGGCGGCGTTGGCGACGATCGCGCGCCCGAGTTCGGTGGACAGGACATCGGCGCTGTCCTGGGTGGCGACGGTGAGCCCTGCCCAGTGTTTCCGGAAGCTCTTGGCCGCTTTGAACAGGAACTGCGCGGCGGCGGGTTGACGCATGAGCAGCCATGCCTCATCGACGGTGACCATCCGGGGCCGTCGATCGGCTGGGCTCGATACTCGCCGCCACGTCGCGTCCAACACCAGCAGGGTGCCGATCGTCTTCAACTCCTCGGGCAACTCTCGCAGCGAGAACACCACCAGCCCGCCCTCGGGGTCGGTGGTGGTCGGCCCGTCCAACAACCCGGCATAGGCTCCGCCACCGACGAAGGGATGCAATGCGGCGGCCAACTCCTCGGCGGCCGGTGTGGCGAGCCTGTCGAGTTGGTCGCGTAGTCCGCTCAAGGTCGGGGCGGGCCGTGTCCAGGTGGCGGGATCCTCGGTGATCCCGACATCGGCGTAAGTGGCGGTCAGGGCGGTGTCCAGGGCGGCGCGTTGGGTGGAGGTTTGGTCGCCGAGCAGGACCGCGATGAGGGTGTGCAGGAACAGTTTCCGGCGTGTGAGGGCGTCGGCGGGGGCGCTGCGGCGGCCATCATCGGGACGGGTGTGGATTTCCAGGTCGAACGGGTTGAGGCGTTGCCCGGGTGCACCGAGCTGGATGTGGACACCCCCGACCGCGACCGCGAGACGCCGGTATTCGTCCTCGGGGTCGATGACCACCTGCTCGATACCGCGATAGAGCGAGCGCAGGATCTCGGTCTTGACCAGATACGACTTCCCCGCACCACTGCGACCCAGGACCACCATGTTGTGGTTGTGCATCTCGGGAGCGAACCGGTCCACGAACAACAACCCCGAGGCAGCATCACGTCCGTAGAGCACTCCCTCGGGACGAGTCGCCTGCACGGGATCGGCGGCAGGCAGCTGCGGGGAGTCGAACGGGAACGCCGCGGCGAGGGCGGCGGTGTCGAAAGTGCGCCGCACCCGGATCAAATCCAAGCCCAGGGGCAGGGTGGTGGCCCAGGCTTGCGCGGCGCGGTAGGCGAGGGTGCAGGTGTCCACGAGCAGGCTCGCCGCCAACGCCCGCACGGCGGCGACCTCGTCGGCCAGCTCGGTTTCGCTGTCGGCGTGCACGGTGAGATACACCCCGACCCGGAACAGGCGGGCCTCGGCGCGGGCGACGCGGGCGGACAGGTCGGCGGCGTCCTCGACCGCAACGTCGATCTGCGGGTCGGTCAGACGGCCTCGGTTCGCGTCGTGCATCCGAGACGACTCCAACCGCGCCAACTGATTACGGAGTCGGGTGGCGGCGGTGACGGGGTCGACGGGGTCGACGTGTACGGCGACCTCGACGCGGCCGGGGTGGGTCAGCAGGGGTGCGAGCCATCCGGCGGTGACTTCTCTCGGGTATCCGGTGACCGCGAGCGTGGCCGCCCAATTGCCACCGATTTCGAGGTGGCGGGTGCCGATCGTCAACGACTCCGGCCCGAACCCGGTTGCGGTCGCGAAAGGATCGACGGAGGCGGCTTCGGTGTCGGTGTATCCGGCGGCGGTGATGATCGCGTCGCGGGGTGCGGCCTCGGCGGCGGCGGAGACGAGGCGTTCGGGGTCGGCGCTGGCGTGCAGGACGGCGGCGGCCTGGCTGTCATCGAGAGCGGTGACCGTGATCCCCAACGCGGCGAGGGTTTCGGCGGCCTCGTTCATGCGCCGCAGCAGCCGCGACTCCGCACCCCGACGAGCGGCGACCGACACACCGCGGCGAGCACGGCCACGCCCGAGCAGTCCGCGCAGACCTGGACCCGGCGAGGTCGCGGCGACCGGATTGGCGAGTGGTTCTCTCCAGATCAGCAGGACCTGGCGGCGGGTGAGGTGTTCCCCGCCAGCGAGTTCGGTGAGGTGGGCGGCGTGGTCGTGGGCTGCGGCGGTCAGGTCCGGGGACATCGTCTCGGTGGCGGTGCGCAGGGCGGTGATGTGTCCGGTGAGGTCCAGGCGTGCCGAGCGGATGAGGATCTGCACGGGTTGACGCAGGGTGTGTAGCCAGCCCGCGAGTTGCCCGACGAGGCTGTCCTGTTCGGTCGGGGTGCGCAGCGCGAGATTGAGGGTGCCCGCGACCGCGACCACCGCCAACCCGTCGGCCCCGAGGTCGAGCACCCCGACACCACCGGCACTGCCGGTGACCGACTCCGGCAACCGCAACTCCCGCTCCGACAAGGTGGTCGGGACAGGCCGGCGAGTCCCGCCTCGTGTGACACGCTCGGTGATCCAGGTCGGCGCCGCGAGCACACCTGTCCCGGATCCGGCCACGAGGTGACGTGATCGGGCGCGGTGTCGGATCGCGGCCACCAACAGCAGATCGGCCGACAGACCGTCGCGGCGAGTCAGGACCGCGACAGTGACCACGGCCGCGATCGGTGCGACCACGGCCAGGAACACCAGTGGCGCGACGACCGTGCGGGTGGCGATCCACACCGCATACAACAACAGGGCAGTGGTGGCGAGGAGCGCGACTTGGCGGGCGGTGAACGGGCCGAGCAGTCGATCACCGCGTTCGACATCGGCGGGAATACGGACAGTCGTGGTCGTGGTCATCGGAGTGTGCCTCCTCGGGGAGCACGCGGGGTGCGGCGGCGCACGGGCAGATCGGGCATGGGCAGGTGCAATTGCCGACCCACCGGCCGTGGCGGTGTCGGCGGGGGCGGGGTCGGTGGTGTGCGTGGTGGCGGTGTGGCCTTGAGGCGGGTCACCGGGAACGGGAGCGGGTACTGCCCGCTGCGCGTCGGCCGGACCCGCTCGTACGGATCGCTAGGAGACGGCGGTGGGGATGGGGGTGGTGGCGTGAAGTCGAAGGCGAGTTGTTCGGGTCGGCGGGCGCGCGGAGTAGTCGTCGGCCGCGCCGGTGGCCGGGCAGGTTCGGGCGATGGAGTCGGTCTCACCCTGTTCACCGGGATCGGCAACCGGTACTGGCCGTCGCGCCCCGCACGGGTGCCTCGGTAGGGGTCGGGTGGGGTGAAGTCGAAGGCGAGTTGTCTGCCACGCCCCGGGCGGCGAGCCGGTGTGGTGGTCTTCGACGCGGGAGACTGTGCGGCGGTGGCCGGGTCGGTTCGCCGCTTGACTCGCCGCACACCTTCCAGCGGCAGCATCAACTGCCCGTCTCGGGTGGCGCGCACCCGCGCGTACGGATCCGGCGGCCCGGTCACGGCGCGGCGCGGCGCGACCGGGCGAGGGCTGGTCGTGCTCGCGCCGCCTTTGAGCAGACCGAATGTCTTGTAGGTGAGATAACTGCGCGCGACCGACCCGACGAAGCTGCGGCCCTGCCCGATCCGTAGCACCGACAGCAGCCAGAACGGGATCTTGATCAACACCCCCATCAACGCGAGCGCGACGATCAGGTCCACGATCCCGTCCGCGTTGGGTCCGAAGAATCCCCACCCGCCCGGGGTCAGGAACACCCGCAGCACCGTCACCAACGTCAGTGACTGCACCACCTGGATCGCCAAACAGGCCGCGAAGGAACGCCACCACCACCGGGCCACGCCCTCCAACCCCGGCAACGCATGACACATCAACAACAAGGGGGCGGCGACGATCAGGATGATGGTCACCGAGACCCGAACCACGTAGGCGACCAGGAGCAGAACGAGCATCACCATCAACGCGACCATCAACAGCAACGCGAAGACCCCGCCGTTGCCGTCGGTCGCGCTCAGCTCGGTCAACGCTCGAGCCGCCGAACCGGAGTCGACTCCCTCACCCCCGAGCCCTGTAGCGAGGGCGTTGGCGAACCCGATCGCGGTCGTCGCGATGACCATGCTCATCGCTCCGGCGATGAACCCGACCACCACACGTGGTGTGTCAATCCCCTCGAAGTGTGGAGGCTCCTTTATGCGGCCTCGTCCCGTGACAGGGCTGCTGCCGAGGCCGCCCGGACGGCGGCCATGTGGGTTTCGTAGTTGATCGGCGACATTCCGCCGCACAGGCTGTGGCGGCGGGTCGGGTTGTAGAAGCCGGTGATCCAGGTGACGATCCGCAGCGCGGCTTCGGCGCGGGTGCGGAAACGGTGCCGATGGACGAACTCGACTTTCAGGGTGGAGTTGAACGATTCGGCCGGGGAGTTGTCCAGGGCCGAGGCGACTCGGCCCATCGACTGCACGACACCCAGATGCCGGCACAGGGCGTTGGTGGCCGCGGCGGTGTATTCGCTGCCGCGGTCGGAGTGGAAGATCACCCCGTCGATCGCATCGAATCCGCCCCGTGTAGCAGCGGCCATTTTCATTGCGGCACAAGCCAGTTCGGCATCATGGTGGGCGCTGGTGGCGTAGCCGAGCAGCCGACCGGAGAACCTGTCCTCCACCGAAGCCAAGTACAGTTTCCCCTCGCACGTGGGGATTTCGGTGACATCGCCGACCCACAGCACATCCTGGGCGACGGCGGTGAACTGCCGCCGCACCAGATCCGGTGCCGCCGCCCGTTTCCCTTGCCGCGTGGTCGCGGGTCTGCGTCCGACCTTCCTTGCCACCCATCCATTTTCGGCCATCAATGCCGCGATGGTGTTGTCGGAAACCCGCCAGCCCTTCTCCCGCAATTCGAGGCCGATCCGCGGGCTGCCGTAGGTGCGGCCGGAGTCCCCGAACTCCTTGCCGATCGCGGCGGTCAACTCTTCACGGCGCTGCTGGCGCTCGGTGGGCTCACGGTCGTTCCACTTGTAGAACCACGACTCGCTGACCTCGAGAGCGCGGCAGGAAACGGCATGCGGCACACCATGTTCGGTCCTCTGGGAGGCGATGAACCCGGCCACGCTCACTTGGTCGCCTCCTTCACCCACAGGACCACTGATCGCTTGAGCACATCACGCTCCATCGCCAGCTCGGCGTTCTCGCGCCGCAACCGCAGCAACTCGGCCCGCTCGGACTCGCTGAGCCGATCACCGGGCGCACCTTCGCGCTGCTGCCGGTCCCTGGCCACCCACGTGGTCAGCGTGCCCTCATTGACTCCCAGCTCACGGGCAACCTGCGCGACCGGCCGCCCCGTCTCGCGCACGATACGGACCGCTCCCTCACGGAACTCCGCATCGAACTTACGTCTCTTCTCCGCCATCTGGCCTTTCCTCTATGGTCCGGCCTCCACGATATGAGGGGAAACGCAGCTTGTCCGCCGTGGGTGCGTGTCGGTGTCATGGCTGATTCCGGCGCTCGTGCGGTATGCCGTTGCAGCTGAGGCGGTTCGGTTGGCGGCAGGATCGGCGGTGCGCCGCGACATCGCGTTCGCTGAAACGGAGTTCACGCCCCGCCGCATGAGGAACGTCAGCCGGGCGCAGATTGCGGAGAACGGAGTCACGATCCAGCGCGTCTACGAATCGGCTTCCGTGGTGCAGGCGGTGGCCGCAGTGGCCGGGGAGCCGGTGTATCGGTGTCCGTATGAGCCCGAGCAATTTGTGATCACTCAACTGGACCGACCTGGCGATACTCATGGATGGCATTGGGATGACTACCGTTTCGCGCTGGTGTGGGTGGCAGAATGCCCAGAATCCATCGACGGCGGATTTGTCGAGTTCGTCCCGAACACTGTCTGGGACAAGCAGCGGCCGGGGATCGAGCAGATTCGTCGTGATCGAACTGTGCACAGGTTCGAGGTAGGGGCAGGGGAGGTTTACCTCATGCGGACCGATACGACCTTGCATCGAGTGCACCCGATCAGACGGGGTCGACGCACAATCGTGAACATGGCGTTCGCGGCGGAAGAAGAATTGTGCAAACCCAAGTCGCACGAGACGATGGACGCGCTGTGGTCGATGACTGGACATTGAGCGAACGGAGCTGGCCGGTGGAGCATGTCACGGTGCATTCGGCGGACGGTGTTCGACTCGATACCGCCCTTCATCCCGCGTCCTCCGATGCCGCCCGCGGGGCGGTGTTGCTGGTCCACGGGATCACCGTGGATATGGGTGAGGGCGGCGGGATGTTCATTCGCTTGGCTGAGCAGCTGGCGGCTGCAGGGTTCGATGTGATGCGGTTTTCGTTCCGCGGCCACGGCGACAGTGGCGGCACATCGCGCGGGGTAACGGTGGCTGGGGAATGTCTCGATCTGCAGGCCGCTGTGGAGATTGTTCGTGAACGC
>NZ_LGYZ01000061.1 GCF_001310275.1 Nocardia arizonensis | reverse complement strand
ATCTGGCCTTTCCTCTATGGTCCGGCCTCCACGATATGAGGGGAAACGCAAGAACACGTGAAGAATCATGATCGCAGGAAGAGGGCTGCGGAGGTTCTGAGCGTGGTTCCGAACCTGAAAGTTTGCTACGTTTTCGCTGTCAAGAGCGAGCTGGATCCTGCGTCGTACGTCTGCGACCCTCAGCGGTTCTACAACTATCTTGCGTTCAAGATGTACAAGTCGATCAGTTGGGCAGCGCGGAACTGGCACGGGAGCGGTACTCGTCTGTGGACTCGGTTCGGCCATGTAAGGCACCACGATCACTCCGCCACGGAGCAGTACATCCGGTCAGAGGCGCAGAAGGACCCCAAGGTCCCCTTCCACATGGAGCAGGCGCTCAACTGGGTGTCTGCGGACAAGTACCTGGAGAGTCAGGCAGCGGACCTCTACGGCGGCTTCTTGAAGGCTGCTATCTGGCCGTCCGGCGAGTTCAGCTATGTCGAGCCCGCATACCTGCTCAAAGTCTGGCATCAGCTGCTGAACAGCGAAAACTGTGCAGTGCCTCTGGGAATGATGTCGATGCCGCACAACAGCATTGTGTGCGGGATGGATTGGTTCCCGTGCCTTCGATGTCCACAAGCAAAATAACAGGTCCTCAAGAGCCTCCGCGGGCCGATCCACTGAAGGAGGGCGGTGGCAGCACCGCTGGCGTTCCGCGGCAGGCTCTTGAGGACCTGTTGGCTACCACCATAGCTCAGATGGCCGACGACTAGGGGATTTCCGATGGGTTTGTGATGCTTGACGCATGGCTCTGACCTGGGCAGATGTCGTCGTTACCCGATCGTTATCGAATGTATGTTCGGCAGAGGCCGGGCTGACGACTTGCCGGCTCTATGCCTGGATGCTGCCGGATTCACGTGGGACTACAGCCGGACGACGGCCAGCGTCTTGTCGTCGTGTCGCTTCGATCGCGGTTGATGGAAGCCGTTCGGATCGCCATCGGCTTCCCAGCGGTGACAGCGTTGTAGAAGGACGGCTAGATCGTCGGCACCAAGATGTGCAACGTATGGCCTGAACCTCAGTGGGTGGCCAAGCTGAAGAAGGCGGGCCACGAACCGAGTTACGTCTACGCGCTGCATTCGCGCCTGTCGCAGATCATGGGCGACGCGGTGAGTGATGGCCTGGTGCTTCGAAATCCGTGCTCGCGCAAGATATCTCCGCCGAACGGGAAGCAGAAGGCGTACGTGGCGACCACGGGAGCAGGTGTGGGCGCTGTACGAGGCGGTGCCCGAGCATGTTCGTCCGGCAATTCTGCTGGGCATGTTCGCTGGTCTGCGGGTGGCTGAGGTGTCGGCGCTGCGCGTGGCTGACATTGATTTCGTCCGCGGTGTCGTGTACCCCAAGCGGCAATGGCCGGACAAGCCGTTGAAGACGGCGGCCAGTGAGACGCCGATTCCGATTCCGCGTGAGCTGACGTTGCTGCTGTCGGCGGTCCACGAGAAGTGGTCGCACGATCACATGGTGACCAACGGGGAGGGTATGCCGCTGCCACCGTGGATCATCGAACGGCGTGTCCGCGAGCTGCGAGAAGCGGGGGCGGTGCCGGGCCTACCTGATGAGTTCAGCTTCCACGATCTGCGGCACTTCTTCGCGTCGCTGCTCATCTCCAAGGGGGCGCCGACATCAAGACGGTTCAGGCACGGGTTCGCCACGCCAGCGCCAAGACGACGCTCGACACTTACCGGCACCTGTGGCCGGACGCAGACGAGTCCACCCGCTTCGCGATCGGTGAAGTGATCACGAAACGGATGGACTCGCTGAAACCTACTGCGGACGAGCTGCGGACGGAGGGGGAGAACACTAGTTGCTCCGCCGCAGCTCAGACACCCGGAACGGCTTACACGTCGAAGTAGAGCTCGAACTCGTAGGGGTGCGGGCGGAGGTTGACCGGGGCGATCTCACCTTCGCGCTTGAGGGTGATCCAGGTCTCGATGAGGTCCTCGGTGAAGACGTTGCCCTCGGTGAGGTACTCGTGGTCCTGCTCGAGGCGGTCGATGACCGCCGCGAGGCTGGTGGGGGCCTGGGGGATGTTCTTGGCCTCCTCCGGCGGGAGCTCGTAGAGGTCCTTGTCGACGGGGGCCAGCGGCTCGATCTTCTTCTTGATGCCGTCGAGGCCCGCCATCATCATGGCGGCGAAGGCCAGGTACGGGTTGCCCGAGGAGTCCGGCGCACGGAACTCGAGGCGCTTGGCCTTCGGGTTGTTGCCGGTGACCGGGATACGGACCGCGGCGGAGCGGTTGCGCTGCGAGTACACCAGGTTGATGGGGGCCTCGTAACCGGGGACGAGACGGTGGTAGGAGTTCACGGTGGGGTTGGTGAACGCCAGCAGCGACGGCGCGTGGTGCAGGATGCCGCCGATGTAGTGGCGCGCCAGGTCCGACAGGCCGCCGTAGCCCGCCTCGTCGTGGAACAGCGGCTTGCCGTCCTTCCACAGCGACTGGTGCACGTGCATACCCGAGCCGTTGTCGCCGAAGAGCGGCTTCGGCATGAAGGTGACGGTCTTGCCTTCGGCCCACGCGGTGTTCTTGACGATGTACTTGAACAGCTGGAGGTCGTCGGCCGCGCCGAGCAGGGTGTTGAACTTGTAGTTGATCTCGGCCTGACCGGCGGTGCCGACCTCGTGGTGGCCGCGCTCGAGTTCGAAGCCCGCGTTCTGGAGGTTGGTGGCGATCTTGTCGCGCAGGTCGACGTAGTGGTCATACGGCGCGACGGGGAAGTAGCCGCCCTTGTTGCGGACCTTGTAGCCGCGGTTGAGGGTGCCGTCCGGGTTGAACTCCGCGCCGGTGTTCCAGGAGCCCGAGATCGATTCGATCTCGTAGAACGCGCCGTTCATGGCCGAGTCGTAACGGATCGAGTCGAAGATGTAGAACTCCGCCTCGGGGCCGAAGTACGCGGTGTCGGCGATGCCGGTGGAGCGCAGGTACTCCTCGGCCTTGCGCGCGATGTTGCGCGGGTCGCGGGAGTACGCCTCACGGGTGAACGGGTCGTGCACGAAGAAGTTGAGGTTCAGCGTCTTGGCGGCGCGGAACGGGTCGATGCGCGCGGTGCTGAAGTCGGGCAGCAGGAGCATGTCCGACTCGTCGATCGACTGGAAACCGCGAACGGAGGAACCGTCGAACGCTAGCCCTTCCTCGGCGAGGTCGGCGGTGAAAGCCTTTGCCGGGATCGAGAAGTGCTGCTGCACACCGGGAAGATCGCTGAAGCGGATATCGACGTACTCGATGTCCTCTTCCTTGATGTGCTGAATGACCTCGTCGGCCGTGCTGAACGTCACTTGTTCTCCTTACGGATCGGTTCCCAGCCAGTGTCGATTGCATGGGTTCGTCGCGTCCAGACGCTATGGACGTGGTGTTTCCCAGCTATCAAGGCTGTGTTTCGCCAGTGTTACACGTGCGGCTGGCCCGGTGTGGATGGCCACCCGGGCGCGACCGACAGTCCAATCCTGCCATTCGCTCGCGACGGCGCGACGTTGAACTCCCCTTATGCAGTGCCCGGGCGACGATGCCCGCAGCCTACTCTGGATGCCATGGCGCGTCTCACCGGTTCCTGGCTATCCGCACCCTCGGCCGAGCCCGGGGGCTCGGCTACACCCGAGTTTCCCGGCGAACATCTCGGTCTCCCCAGGACGGGCGCCGGGTCCATCGCGGGGCAGGCCCGCCGCATCGCGGCGATGTTCGCGGACTGGCTGATGGCGGTCGGAGTCTCGCTGTTGATCCTGCGGCACGTGAACGCGAACCTGCCGCTGCTGATCTGGTTCGTGGTGGGTGTGCTCGCGGTCACCCTGTTCGGCTTCACGCCGGGTCAGTACTTCCTGCGCCTTCGGGTGATCAGGGTGGACCAGTCGGTGGGCGTGGGTTTCGTGCGGGCGCTGGCGCGGCAGGTGCTGCTGATCTTCGTGGTCCCCGCCCTGTTCACCGATGCCGACGGCCGCGGCATGCACGACCGCGCGACCGGTACCGCGGTGGTCAACGCGCGCTGACCGCCGCCCGGATCAGCGCCTGCGGATGGTGCGCTGCACGCCGCGCATCTTGGCGCCCGCGGGCATGGGGCCCTTGGGCAGCGCGGGTCCGCTGCGCGCGCCGAGTGCCGACAGGCGGCCTTCGATGAGGTCGATGCGCTTGGCGTCGATATTGCGCGGCAGCTTGGTGAGATAGCGCTGCAACTCCTTGAGCGGCACCTGACCCTCGTCGTTGCCGATGATCACGTCGTAGATCGGGGTGTCGCCGACCAAACGCGCGGTGCGTTTCTTCTCCTGGGCCAGCAGCGTCTTCAACCGCTGCGGCGATCCCTCGGCGACGAAGATCACGCCGGGCAGCCCGATCACGCGGTGCACCGCGTCGAGCTGGGTGGTGGCGGCGACGCCGTTGCTCACCCGCCACTTGCCCTGGAGGTTGTCCAGCACCCAGGCCGCCGCACCCGCCTGGCCCTCGGCCTTGGCGTAGACGTTCTTCTGCACCCGGCGACCGAAGAGGATGAAGGCCGCGAGCACGCCGAGCAGGATGCCGAGCGGCAGCAGGAACCATTGCAGACCGGTCAGCAGGCCGACCACCAGGAAAACCACGGTGATGCCGACCAAGGCGCCGATCATCAAGGGCAGCAGCAGCTTGTCTTCCTTGCGCTGCATCTGGAACGCCTGCCAGAGCTGCTGACGCCGCTGCTTCGACGCGGCCTTGCGAGCCGCCTTCGCCGCGGCCTTGGCTTCCTTCGACGGCGTTGCGCCCTTACCCACTGCCATGCGTCCCAGGATAGTGGCAGCGTACGGGCCGGTCGGCGGCGGGACGCGGGGGTCGGGTGCGCCGGGCGCGGTCAGTGCGCGCGCAGGTCGGCGTCGGTGCGAACGGCTTGCGCCAGCTGGGCGGGCATCGGCTCGTGCCGGACGTAGGCGCGGCCGAACTCCCCGGAGCCGTGTGAGAGCGAGCGCAGGTCGATGGCGTAGCGGCTGAGTTCGAGTTCGGGAACCTCGGCCAGGATGCGGGTGCGTCCGTGAGCGTCGGGTTCGGTGCCGAGTACGTGCCCGCGCCGCCCGGACAGGTCGCCGAGCACCTGACCCAGATAGTCGTCGGCCACCGCCACCCACACCCGCGCGAACGGTTCGAGCAGGTTCACCCCGGCCCGCGCCGCCGCCTCCCGCAGTGCCAGCGCGCCCGCGGTCTGGAAGGCCGCGTCGGAGGAGTCGACCGAATGCGCCTTGCCGTCGAACAGCGTGACCCGCACGTCGACCAGCGGGTATCCGGCGTCGACGCCGCGTGCGGCCTGGGCGCGGACCCCTTTCTCGACCGAGGGGATGAACTGCCGCGGCACGGCGCCGCCCACCACCTTGTCCACGAATTCGATCCCCGATCCGCCCGGCAGCGGCTCCACCTCGATCTCGCACACCGCGTACTGACCGTGCCCGCCGGACTGTTTGACGTGCCGTCCGCGCGCCCGCGTCGTGGACGCGAACGTCTCGCGCAACGCGACCCGGTGGTCGATCACGTCCACGTGCACCCCGAACCGTTCCCGCAGTCGCTCCAGTGCGACATCGCGGTGCGCTTCGCCCAGACACCACAGCACCAGCTGCCGGGTCTGGTCGTTGTTCTCCAGCCGCATCGCCGGATCCTCGGCGGCAAGCCGGGCCAGACCCTGGGAGAGTTTGTCCTCGTCGGATTTGGCGTGCGCGCGAATCGCGATGGGCAGCAACGGGTCCGGTATCGGCCACGGGGCGATGAGCAGCGGCGTGCCGGTGCCGGACAGGGTGTCGCCGGTTTCCGCGTGTCCCAGTTTGGTGACACAGCCGATATCGCCCGCGATCACCTGTCCGAGCGGGCGCTGCTGTTTGCCGAACGGCGCGCTCACCGCGCCGACCCGTTCGTCGAGGTCGTGGTCGGGATGTCCGCGTTCGGCGAGTCCGTGGCCGCAGATGTGCACCGTGTCGTCGGGGTGCAGGGTGCCGGAGAACACTCGCACCAGCGACACCCGCCCGACATACGGGTCCGAGGCCGTGCGGATGACCTCGGCCGCGAGTTCGGCCGCCGGATCGCACGCCAGCGGTGTGGGTGCGCGGCCATCGGAGGCCGGTGCCGCCGACACCACGTGTTCGGCGGGGCTCGGGAAGCCGCCGACGATGAGGTCGAGCAGTTCCACCGTGCCGAGACCCTGGCGCGCGCCGTCCGGTGCGGGGGCGGCGAACAGGACCGGATGGAAGCTGCCGCGAGCGACGGCGTGTTCCAGGTCGGCGACGAGGGTGCCGAGTTCGAGAGCCTCCCGGCCGAGGTAGCGCTCCATGAGGGTTTCGTCCTCGCTCTCGGCGATGATGCCCTCGATGAGCCGGTCGCGCGCCCGGTCGAGCGTGTCCGCCTCGCCCGGAGTGGGGTCACGGCGGACCGCCTCGCCTGCGGCGTAGTCGACCGCGTAGCGCGGCAGCAGTTCGATCATGCCGGTGACCGGCCGGTGCCCGTCGGCGCTCGCGGGTCCGTGCACCGGCAGGTGCAGCGGCAGGATCGTCTCCGACGCGCCGTCGCCGAGAACCGTGTGGAAGGTGCGCACCAGGTCGTCGAAGTCAGCGCGTGCGGTGTCGAGATGGGTGACCACGATCGCGCGCGGCATCCCGACCGCGGCGCATTCCTCCCACAGCGCCCTGGTGGCCCCGCCGACGCCCTCGTGCCCCTCGGCCGCCGACACGACGAACAGCGCGGCGTCGGCGGCCCGCAGTCCCGCGCGCAGTTCGCTCACGAAATCCGCGTAACCGGGGGTGTCGATGAGGTTGATCTTGATACCGGCCCACCCCATCGGCACCACCGACACCTGCACCGACCGGTGTTGGCGATGTTCGATGTCGTCGTAGTCGGACAGCGAGGTGCCGTCCTCGACCCGGCCCGCTCGATTCACCACCCCCGCGGTGAGCGCCATGGCGTCCACCAGTGTGGTCTTGCCCGCGCCGCTGTGGCCGACCAGCGCCACATTCCGAATGTGCTCGGGCCGGTCCACCGTGATCGCCGCGCCGGTGCCCGCGGCGGGTCCGCTCGATTTGTCCACCATGTGTCACGCGTCCTTGCCTCGACACCGCGGTCCTTCGAGCTTCCCACCATCGCGGGCGCGCCGCCACGAATTGACGGGACGGGGCAACTTGACGGGACGGGGCAACTCGGTCAGGCCGTGATGACACCGCCGTAGGCGCTGAAGCTGCGGCCCTTGGCGGTGCACGTGAAGCTACCGTGGAATCCGTACTCGCAGCGCGCGCCGGCGAACTCTACATACGGTCCCCACTGGCCGTCCCCGGTGCGGACCTGGTCGAGGGGCGGATTACCGCCCGGCCGGGTGTAGTGGTCGATCGTGGTGAAACTCGGGCGCGCGGGCAGCCAGCTCTGGTCGATCACGATATCGCGCACGGTCAGGGTGATCGGGAACGTACCGTATCGCAGGGTGGTGGGGGAGACGATGTCGCAGCCCATCGAGCCGTCGGTGGCAATCGCGCACTGGAAATTCCCCGCGGAGAAATACACCGGGCCGTCGTCGGCCTGTGCCGTTCCCGTGACCAGTGCGGATGCCGCCGCCAAGAGCCCTGCCGCTGCGGCTGTGCGTTTCACCGATTTCTTCATGCGCACTCCTTCGACAAATCTCGACGATGCCGACGTCGGTATATGTGTCGGCCTTGTGACCGTTATTCGTTTCGGCGGCCCGTTCGGACCGTAACCGCCGGTATGGAATACCCGCCGACAACGTTTCGAGTCGTGGCACCCTCGGGTGGTCGGCATCCCGGCATCGTCGTGGCGAACCGGTCCCTCTCGGTTCGGCGCACTCGCGGCGTCTTCGTCGAGTTGACGAATGCCGAAGAGTCATCCCGTTGTGGCGACACTCACATTGCCACACGCCAGGCTTTCTGTCGCCAATGCCCTGCTCTTACAGTGCCTTTCGGGGTTCGGCGCGATCGACGGCTGAATACCGTTGAGTGGTCGATTGTGCGAGCGTGATGGAGGTGACCGCCGATGCTGGTCATCAACGAACGGGCGGCGATGCCGCGGTCCGAACAGCGAGTCCTCGACTGGATGCGGACCTGGAAGGGCCAATACATCATTGTCGGCCTTGCGATCTCGGGATGTCACGTTCCCCGGCGCCATCGCAAGGGCGGCGACACCCAGGAAGCTGATCTCGTGCTGATCACCCCGCGTGCCGTGGTGGTCATCGAGGTCAAGGGCACCGTCCCCGACGCGACCAGCGGCGTGCTCTCGGTGCAGGCCAACGGCCGCTGGCGGCTATCGGGCTTCGACGGCGACCCGATCCACGTGCGCGACCAGGACACCAGTCCGTTCGACCAGGTCACCGACAATGTCTTCAATCTGAAGGAACTGGTCCGCAAGCACCACTCCGACGCCTATGTCGACGGTCTGATCGTGGTGGTGCCGCCGTGGGAGTCCACGGTGACCCTCGAGGTCGAATCCCGCCGCCACGGTTGCGGTGTCGTCCTCGGGTCCACTCCCGGCGAGCTGCGCGCATGGCTGCACCGCACCTCGAACCGGAAGCTGCTGTGGACCGCCGAGGCGGTGCACGCGCTGCTCACCGACCTGAATCTCGACGATCTTCTGACGATCGAAGATCTTCTCGCCGAGGGGTTCCCGTCCGAGACCGGGCGTCGTCCCAAGCCGGCGTCGCCGGTCGAGGCGAAACCGGCTCCCGAGACGCCCGCGCGGGAGTCGGCGTTTCCCGATCATCTCTCGAAGCCGCTGTACGAGCGGGCCGCCGCGGCAGGCGCGCCAACGGGTATCGCCGCCGAATCCGCCTTCCCCGAATCGGTCTCGGAGCCTGCCGAAGCCCCGGGAGAAGTACGGACCTCGACCGGCGGCGATGCACTGCCTTCCGAGGCGCGTGGAACCGCCCCCGACGACTCGCGGCGCGAAATGGATTCGCCGTCGCCCGACCCGGATTCGGATGCGATCTCCTCCGCGCGGCAGGGTTCGCGGGTAGCCGCCGAAGGCGGCGGTGCCGAATCGGATGCCGCGGCACCGGAGTTCACGCGGCCCGAGGAAGCGGCCGAATATCGCGGCGTGCGGCTCGACCGTGTTCCGGGGCACAAGATTCGGATCTCGGAGTATCCGATCGAAGAAGGCGCGCCATCACATGTCCCGGTAGTGTCCGACGAGGCACGCGGCCCTTCCGATGCGGATATGTCCGATGACGCCGTTCGCCGGGTGCTCAACTACACCGCGCCCGCGATCGAGCCGGCGGATATCGGCGCCGAGCCCCATCGGACTACGGTTCTGCACGGCGCGTCGGCCGGTTCGACACCGGCACGCGACGGGGTGAGCGCCGCGCCCCACCCGCGCGACGACGCCCACGACGGGCACCCGGAATACCCTGGGCCGCACGGTGACCTGTCACCCGCGCAACGACGCCACGTCCCCGACTCCGGCGGGCAACGCCCGCACCACTCCGCACCGCACCGCACCGACTACGACCCACCGTGGATCGCGCCGGACGACAATGACCCACCCAGGATCGCGACACCCGACTATGTGCGCCCGCCGTGGATCGCGCCGGACGAGGAGGCCGTGCGACCGATCCGGCCCGCCCACGACCCGAGCGCCGTTCGTGAGGTCGACTTCCGGGGTGACTACGATCCGCGGTCGGAGTATCCGGCCGATCCCGAATCATCGGGAGAGTTCCGGGATGACAACGACTACGACGATCACGATCCCGACGAGGTTCTCCCGCCCGCATCGGCGTCACCCTCCTCCTACACCGACCGATGGTCGTCCTGGATCGAGCCGCGCTACGGTGCCCCCGCCGCACCGCTGCGCAGGCAGGTTCCGCTCCGCACCGTCGCGCCTCCCGCACCCCAGCAGACGGCACCGGGACTCCTGGACCCTCCGCGACCTCGGCATCAGGACTGGATGACCGCCGTCCGCGACCGTATCCCCACACGCTTGATCCCGAAGGTGAAAGCCGACGGCGATCTCCCGCAGCAAATGGGCGCGGTCATCGTCATCGCCGCCGCGATCGGCGCGATCTGGATTCTGGCCTCCGCCTGCACCGCCACCTACCGTGACGCGGTCCAACAGCAGCAACCCTCCGGCACCTCCGAAGTCGAGCCCCAGGGCGTCGAAAAGGCCAAACGGGCCCCCATCGCCACCCTGCCCCTCTGTTTCCCGCGCCCGACCGACTGCTGACCGTCGCCGAATCCTCATTCGGACACCACGGTCTTCCGCGTGACGGTATTCGGATCGTGACACACGCCCTTCGCCGGGGAAGGACACGGACCGAAACCGAGTCGTTGTTCTTCCCCGCCGACGTGCCGGTGTTCCGAAAGCGTGGATTCGCAGTAGCATTCGTGCCCGAGGCGCTCGGAATCCGCTGCGCCGCATAATCCGACGTGCGTTAACCGCGGGGCACTGTGCCGTGGGCGCGGCGTCGATGACGTGATGAAGGAGTACAGCGGTGGCATGGGAGGACTCGGACGGAACGGCCGAGGAAGTCGAAGCGCACGAGTCGAAAAACGAGATTCTGCTCGAGGTGCTGCTCGAACAGGGCGCGATTCTGGACGCACCGCGCCCCATCGACTGCCATTTCCGCGCGCACACCTACGAGTCGGCTCAAATCCTGGCGACCAAGTTACTCGACAAAGGGTTCGACAATATCTCGGTCACCTCGCCGGACAATGCGGCGCCGTGGTCGGTGGAAGGACAATTCTACGAGTCGGCGCGGGTCATGGCGGGCAGACAGGTCACGCAGATGTTCATCCGCCTGGCCGCGACCTGCGGCGGGAGTTACGGCGGGTGGGGAACCGTAGTGCACGAGACCGAACCGAGTCGGTAGCGGCGGCGAAACGGCGTCGAATGGATTTGCGATTTGCCCGCGAATAGACGGCGTCGGGTTCTGTCGACCCGGCCGCTGATTCCCGACCGCGCGGCACGCCGTGCCGATCCTGTCGTGCGGTGATCGGTTCGACGTCACCGCAGGCTCACCGGATGGTGTCGGCCACCACTCGGTGGTTCGAAAGGTGGGTCAGCAGAGCTTGATTGGCTTCCCAGCCGTCGGGGAACTTCACCTCGACACCGAGGTGCACCGGTTCGGCCGACGGGTGGGCGTCCAGTAGTTCGGGGATGCCCGCTCGGCCGACCACGACGCAGGCGTGGCGGTGGCGGGAGGTGAGCACGCACAGGCGGCCCGCTTCGAGGTGGAAGGCTCCGGCGTCGCGGCGGCCGGACAGGGGATGCAGGACGAAGGTGACGTCGTATTCGCGGCCCTGAAGACGGTTGGCGGTGTCGACGGTGACGGTGGCGGCGGGGGTGTCGCGCAGGGCGGTGCGCAGGGCTTCGGCTTGGTCGCGGTGTGCGGTGCCGATGGCGATCCGGTCGGCGGTGACGGGGCGGGTGCCCTGTTCGGAGTGTGTCGTGGCGCCGCGGGCGAGCAGACGGTTGGCGAGGGCGGCCAGGGCGCCGACGGCCTCGGTGTCGGTGCGCAGGGTGTGGCGGGCGGGCAATTCGTACCATGCCCAGCCGGAGCGGGCGGCTTCGTCCAGAGCGTCGTCCAGTGGGCCGAGGAAGCCTGCGGTGGTGAATTCCATTCGGCGCGTGCCGGGTTCGGTGCCCGCTCGGAAGCCGGTGAAGGGGTAGAAGGCGGCCGAGACGACGGGGGCGGCGGAGGCGGGCAGCCGCCAGGAGACGGGGAGTCGGTGGATGGGGATGCCGGGATTGTTCGCGAGCATGACGCTGACGGCGCTCATGGTGGGGTCCCATGACAGGCCCTTCCAGCGGTCGACCTCGACGGTGGCGAACGGGTCGAGTTGGCCGGGATCACCCACGAACAGGCCGTGTTCGAAGCGATTCGCTATGCGCAGCAACATATCCGAGCGCATCTGATACGCCTCGTCGATGATGGCCCACTCCCAGGTGCCGTCATCGACGGTGGCCCACTTGGCGGCGGTGCCGATGACGATGGCGCGGTCGGCGAGATCGGCCGCACGAGAGGCGACCGTGACATTCGGGTGGGCGGCAACGCGGTCGGAGGTGACGTAGTTGGCGGCCGAAAGACGGCCGATGCGCAGGACGGCGTCCGCCTGTGCGAGACGGTCGACGAGATCGTCGACCTGTTCGTTGGTCTGGGCGACGATCACCCGCTGCGCGCCGTCGGCGGCGAGACGGCGGGCCGCGCGCACCACCAGCGTGGATTTGCCCGCACCGGGCGGGGAATCGACCACGATCGCGCGATGCGAGGGATTGTCGAGGTCGGCGAGGATATCTGTGGTGACATCATCGGCGGATACGGTCACCAGTGCTCCTCGGTGTGGTCGGGCTCGAACTCCGGTGGGGGACCGCCGTGGGTCCACGGGGTGTCCTCGGGCTCGGGGAGCACGAGTTTGCCGCCGGAGGAGCCGAGGGTGAAGCGGGTGAAACCGACCGAGTCGCCGACCTGCGGGACGCTGCCGGGTTTCGCGGTGCGGCCGTTGCCCATGCCGCCGGACAGCTCGAGAGTCAGTGCGCCGCTCTCGAAGTCGAGGACCCTGGCCTTCTGGTTCGGGCGTTCGGCGCTGTGCAGGGTCTCCCCGGGCGCGGGGGTGAACGGATCGGTGGTCTCGACGCGGATCAGCGGGCGCAGCACGGGGCGTTTGCCGGAGGTGTCGACACGGTCGGGTTCGCAGGCAACCACCGTGGCGCGCAGGGCGGAGCCGGCCAGGCGATATTCGGCCATGACACGCGGGTCGTCGTAGGCGCGCTGGGCCTGGAATGCCTCGGCGGCGGCCTCGCGGTCGAGCAGGCGGCGCACGGCCGAGACGGCGGCATCGCGGCGGGCCTGGGCGAGGCCGTCGTCGATCGTGTCGGCGAAGTAGGTGAACGAACCGCGGTCGCGTTGCCAGCGGGTGGGGACGTTCGCGGCCTCGGGCAGCTCGGCGAGCAGGTCGAGTCCGCGCCACATGAGCCGCCACGTCGGTTCCAGCTGGGCGCGCAGTGCCTGTTCCAGCCGTTGCGCGGCAACGGTTTTCGCCGTTCCGTCGATATCGTCGACGGCGGTGTCGTACGCGTCGACGAGCGGGGCGAGTTCCTCGTTGTCGAAGCCCGGATCGGTGGCGGGGCCCGCGGGCGGGCTGATCAGCGGGTCCTCGGCGAGTGCGGCGGCACGCGCGCCCGATAGTCCGGGCGGCGGTGCGATCCAGCCGAGCAGGGCGGCGAGGTTGGCGTCCTCCAGTGCGGATTGACCGGTGGCCCAGTGCATGGCGAGAACCGATGTCATGGGCAGGAGAACCGCCGATCCGGGACGTTCGGCGCGTTCGGCGAACCATGTCAGCCACCGGCCGAGCAGCGGGATCTCCGGCGGCACCGGATTCGGCCCGTCCACTCGGTGGTAGCGCACCGAACGGCCGAGCAGGCGAAGGAAATCCACGCCGCCGGTGTTCGGAACCCACAACTGCGCGGCATCCAGGCATCGCCGACCCACCACCTCGCCGGACCGGTCGGTGATGTCCTCCGCGGCATCCAGATACGAGGCGATGTGGGGCAGTACGTGTCCGGCCAGTGCCTCGACGAAACGCAGCCGCAGCACGCGGTCGCGGGGCTGGGGCACGATCATGACCGTCGGATCGTCGCGGTCGGTACCGAGCATGACCGCGAGCGGTGCGGCCGCCTCGCCCGCCAGTCGCAAGGGGATCAGCACCAGCGGACGGTCCGCGAGATGGTAGTGCCGCACCGTGGCCAGCGGTTCGGCGCGACCGGCGTGCGCGGCCCGCACCCGGGCCAACGCGGTCAGCACACTCATCCGGCGACCTCCAGCCGCAGCCGGTGCGCCGCGCGCAGGACCGCCGCGATATCCGCGTGCTCGGGACCGGGAGCGAAGGAACCGTCGGCCAGGCCGAGTGCCGTGGCGATACTGTCGATGCCCCCGAGGTCGTCGCAGACGCCGCGGCCGAGCGCGTCGACCGAACCCGCGGCGCGCGCCTCGTCGCGGCACGCGAAGGCCAGATCGCAGTGCGACATGCAGTCGGGGGCGTAGCGGGCGGGAACGGCGGCGACGGTGTCGGCCAGATCCGGACCGGGGGCCAGGGTGGCCCCGGGCGGCAGCAGGTCGAGCAGGTTCTCGACGGAGGTCATACGCGAGAGCTGCCGCGACACCACCGCCAACTGTTTGCGCAGGTCCACCACCGCGGCCGTCGGCCGGTTGGAGAAATCGCGGGCGCAAACCAGGATCGCGTTGTGCGACACCAGTTCCGTACTCTCGCCTAGTTCGGTGAACAACTGCCGCAAGGCGAGCGCGTATACTGCGGCCTGCTTCGCGGCGGTCGCGACCTGGGTGGGATCGGCCTGCTGATCGATGACCGGGAACGACTTGATCTCGATCACGTGGAACTGCCCCTCGATTTGGACGGCCACCACGTCCGGCTCCAGATAGGCCGGGGCGCCCGCGATGTCGAGCCGCAGCAGCGGGTGGTCGAAAAGGGTCGCGTCGTTGTCGCGGACGGCGCGGCCGAACAACTGGCGGGTGCGCTGGTGGCGTACGGCATTGGAGGCGTTGTCGCCCACCGTGTTCAGGTCGAGATAGCCGACCTCGGGAATCGACAGGCCCAGCGTCTCGCGCAGCAACGCCACCAGTTCCGCACAGCCGTTGGCCTTCACCATCGCCTCGAAGGTGTTGCCGCGGGTGATGGCGAACTGTGACTGACCGAACCGCGGTGGATCGCCAAGCTCCCGAGCCAGCGCCGCCTTGTCGACCGCCGCCGCGTCCAGCAGCGCGCGGCGCGCGCATCCGGGATTGGTGGTCAGCGCCGCGATGGTGCGGGCATTGTGCCTGCACGTCGGTGCCGTATCGCGAACCCGCTCCAACCTGGCCGAGAGATCGTTCATCACAACTCGTTTCCGCGACGGTCGGCCGCGCGCAGCCGAACACCGAACAGTTGGCCCGCCGCGTCGTCGAGCTGACGGGCCACTCGTCGTGCCGCCTGCTCGCGATGATCGGCGTCGGTGTCGGCGTGCACGGCCAGCTCCCGCCGCGCCGCCTCCGATACCGCCCCCGGGTCCAGCGCGTCCGGCGACCCGGCCACCCCCGGCACCGATACCGCCAGCCGCCACAGCACCCGCCGCGCCGCCGCACCCGTCCGACCCTGATCGACCATGTGGTCGCAGAGCCGGATCACCGCGGTCAGCAAATCCACGCGCGGACTGAGCGGCCCGATCATCCGGCGCGACAAGGGCCACGTGCTCACGGCCAGCAGCCCGCGTGCCGGTGCGACCAGGTCCGTGGTCAGCGCCGCGCAGATGTAGAACGGCCTGCCGAAGGGGGCGGCGCGGAACGAACGCTCCTCGTCGCGGCGCAGACTGGTCAACCGGGCGGCCACCAACTGACCCGAGAAGAACCCCTCGTGCACCGCCATCACGACCTTCGGCGAGGCGGGCGCCGACAGCAGGGTCAGCGCCCGGTGCACGTGGTCGCGCACCGCCACCACGGGCGCACCGTCACGCGGCCCCTCCTCGACCACCTCGCCCGTTGACCCGGCCTCGCCGAGCACCGCCGTCTCCCACAGGTTCTCCACCCGCCGCAACTCCGCCCGCAACCTCCGCGCGGTCGCCCGATCGCCCCCCGCCGCGGCCCGCCGGACCTCCGCACGCAGCCCGGCGATCCGCTCCTCGAGTTCGACCGCGGAATCCGTCATGCGGGCAACGTACGCACGGGTTCCAGTGAAGTCCAGTATTTACCAGTCTTCTGCGTGTCGCCGGTTGCGGGAGTTCAGCTGCCTTCCGGCGGGTGGGAATCGGTCGCGCCGTTCGAGGGAGCGGCGACGAAGGATTCCTCGGCGACCATGTCGCGGAAGAGGCTGTCATCGATGGCGGACATGACAGACGCGGTCTGACTTGCCATGGCGCGCAACGCGGTGATCTTGCGGTCGATGGCCGTTCCACGCAACTCCACGTGCACCGTGAGTTCCTCGCGCGTGACGCCTTTCGGGCGTTCGTCGCTCATGTACATGTCCCACTCTTCGTAGAGCGGCATGAAACGCTGTAGCTTCTCGACCGTCGCGGCCGCGTAGAGCAGCGTGCCGCGGCATCCGGCCTCATGCCAGGCGTGGGTGACCCAGCGATGGACGGCGATGTGGTCGAGGTGGAAGGTCATGCCGTCGGGCCCGAAGGTGAGAATCGTGTCGGGGCGGACCTTCTCGATCAGACCTCGTGTCCAATCCATGCCCGCCAGATCGTGCCGCGGCAATTCGCCGTCGGGCAGGTCGTAGACCTCGTGCTCGTCGACGCCTAGCACGGCCATCGCCGCCGCGGCCTCCCACCGGCGGATGCGGCCGAGCCGGACGGGAGTCCAGGTCGCGGGGTCGGAGGCCCCCATCTCGCCGGCGCTGGCCGTCGCGCAGACCACCCGTTGGCCGTTCTCCCGCGCCGCCGCCATGATTCCGGCGGCCAGATACGTTTCGTCGTCGGGATGGGCCCAGATGGACAGTATCGTTCCGAGTTCGGTGCTGTGAATCATGTTCCGACTGTGGGGTGCGCCCATGTCACCGCGCTGTCGGCGGACGATGTCGCGCCGCACACGGCTGACAGTGAGCTGACAGGGGCGACCGCGACGCTGTGCCCATGACGAACACCATCGCAACCAAGTCCATACCCACCGAAATGCTGGAAGGCTTCCGTGCCCGTGCGGGGGGACACGACCGCGACAACACCTACTTCGCCGAGGACCTCGCCGAATTGCGTGCCATCGGCTACCTCGCCGCGGCGGTGCCGGTCGAACGCGGCGGCTGGGGACTGACCCTGCCGGAGTTGGCGCACAGTCAGCGTCGCCTGGCTCGCTACGCGCCGGCTACCGCGCTCGCGATGACCATGCACTCGTATTGGATCGGCGTCGCCAACGAAGTGGAACGCGCGGGCGACCGATCACTGGAGTGGATCCACCGGGCGGCGCTCGCGGGTGAGGTCATCGCGGCCGGGCACGCCGAGGCGGGTAACGATCTTCCGGTGCTGATGTCGACCTGCCGGGCGCGGCGGGTCGACGGCGGCTACCTGCTCACCGGCCGCAAGCAGTTCGGCTCGAACGGTCCGGCCTGGGCCTGGCTCGGCGCGCACGCCATCGACGTCGACGCCGACGGCGGACCGCACATCGTGCACGCCTTCGTGGCGCGCGAGAGCGCCGGTGTCGAGGTCGTCGACACGTGGGACACCCTCGGTATGCGTCCCACCCAGAGCCACGACACCGTGCTCACCGATGTCTTCGTGCCCGACGCGCGCGTCGGCTGCGTGGTGCCCGCGGGTGACGGCACCCATCCCTTCCTGGTCGGCATGACGATGTGGCCGCTGTCGCTGATGGCCGCGGTGTATCTCGGCATCGCGGACCGGGCGCTGGAGTTGGCGTGCGAGGATGCGCGACGCAAGAAGTCGGTCGCGATCGAACGCGGCGCCTACGCGTACAACCCGTTCGTGCAGCATCAGGTCGCCGAGATGTACCTGGAACTCGACGCCGCCTCCGCGTTGCTGGAGTGCTTCGTGCGCGACTGGGTCGGAGGAGTCGACCACGGTGCGGAATGGGTGTCGAAGGTGTATTCGATGAAGTGGCGGGCCGTCGAGGCCGCCAAGCGGGTGGTCGACACGGCGCTCGACGTCAGCGGCGGTGCCGCGATGTTTCGCGGCAACGAGTTGGAACGGCTGTATCGGGACGTGCGGTGCGGCGGATTCCATCCGGCCAACGACGCGTTGACCCACGAAATGGTCGGCAAGGCGGCACTCGGCGTGCTCGGTGAGCAACCGCGCTGGTGAAGGGAGCCGTCACAGGCAGTCGAGGACGTGACCGACCAACCGGTCGTTGTCCAGGTCGGCGCCTCGGCGGCGAGCGGTCTCGAACCTCTCGTCGCCGAGCGCGGCGCGCAGTCGGGCGGCGAGTTCGTCCAGTGCGGCTTGGTCCGCGCCCGCCACGCGCTGCCCGGTGGATGCCGCGCGGATCGCGCCCTCCAACAACGCGGCGTCCTCGGGCCGGTCGAGACCCTCGAACAGCAATGCGATCGAACGCAGCATCACCCACTGCTTGGCCCACATCCCGACTCGACGCCAATGGTCGACGAGTGGTCTGTATGCCCGTGTGGCGGCGGCCAGTCGCCCCGCGCGAACCTCCAGCGAGGCGCGCGAGGCGGTGGCGACACCGGTGACCAGCGCGGTGTCGGTCGATTCCGCGATGCGGATGGCGCGATCGAGCCGGTGCGCGGCCGCGTCAGGATCGGTGTCGAGCACCGCCTCCCCGGCGCAGTACAAGGCGTAGGCCGCGTAAGGCGATGTGCTTTCGCCGATTTCGGCGACCAGGTCCGTCGCCGCACGCGGGGTCTCGGGATCGCCCGTGTAGCCGCGCACCATGAGATGGGTTCCGCGCGGGATCAGGCGATAGAACTCGTCACCCACGGCGACGGACGCCTCCTCGGCCTGCCGGTACCGTAGCGCGGCCGCGTCGAGCCGTCCGGCGAACAACTCGTACACCCCATTCGCGCTGAATACCCGGGTGGGCGCCGTCCCGTTCGGGGCGACGGCGATCTCGAGCGATCGGCGGGCACGCGCGCCGGCGGCCTCGACATCGCCCACCATCCACGCCGCGTACGTCGCGGCCGCCCACATCGTCGCCACCAGTGACGTGTCCTCGGGCGGCGATGCCGTGCCGCCTGCCCGCGGTGCCGCGTCCGCGTCCGGCAGCGCCGCGATCACCCGCTCCGACCAGCCGAGCACATCCGGGCGGAGCCGCAGCACCCCGTAGTCGAACAGCGCGTCGACCAGCCGGCCCGCGGTCCTGGCGTCGCCGTGCGCCAGCAGCCAGTCCAGCGCTCGACGCAATTCGCTGACGGCCTCGTCGATCTCGCGTATCGAGGAGCTGTCCGACAGCGCGAGCCGTTCGTGCGCTCGCCGCGCCCAGGCCAGCATATGCCGGGCATGTCTGCCGCCGACGGCATCCAGTTCGTCGTTCTCGCGCAACCGGTCGCGCCCGAACGCGCGCAATGTCTCCAACAGCACGTACCGCCGCCCCGGATAGCGCATCACCAGCGAGCGCTCCACCAGTTGCGCGAGCAGGTCCGCCGCCTCGGGCGGCGGCAGCGCGCACACCGCGGCCGCCGCGGCGGTGTCGAACGGTCCGCCGAGGATCGACAGCGCCGTGAAACCTCGCTTACGCGGCTCATCCAGCAATGTGTACGACCACGCCACCGTGGCGAGTAGGGAGCCGTGCCGCTGTGAGGTGCGATATCCCATCGACAGGAAATCGAATCGACTCTCCAGACCCGCCGCGATCTCGGTCAGGTCGTGTGAGAACATCCGCGCCGCAGCCAATTCGATCGCCAGCGGGAGCCCGTCCAGGCGCGCCACGATAGCGGCGATCGCCTCGGTGTCGCGGGTCGGCTCCGCCACCGCCCGCGCCCGGTCCACGAACAACCGCACGCCGGGGGAATCCGGTCCCGCACACGCCAGCGGCGGAATGTGGCGCACGTACTCGCCCGGCGCGCGCAGGCGTTCCCGACTCGTCGTCACGATCCGCAGACCGGGGCACCGCGCCATTGCCTCCCCGACGAATTCGGCGACCTGGTCAACGACATGCTCGCAATTGTCGAGCAACAGGACCAGCTCGGTGTCACGGAGCACGCCCGCGATCCGGTCCACCAGCGGCACGCCCGGGCGCACATCGATGCGCAGGGCCGCCGCGATCGCCGCGTCCGCCGCCGTGTCGATCCGCCCCAGTTCGCACAGGACCACCGCGACATCCGTCCGCGCCGCCGCGAGCCGGTGCCCGAGCTCGAGCAACAGCCGAGTCTTGCCGACCCCACCCGGTCCGACCAGCGTCAGCAGACGACATTCCGCCGCGAGCGCCCGCAGGTCGGTCAGTAGCTCATCACGACCGATCAGCGAGGTCGCCGGTACGGGCACCCGGCTGCGCGGCTCCCACTCGCCCAGTCCCGCGGAGTCGAGGATCGCGCGGTGGCGCGCCATCAGCTCGGGCGACGGATCGACCGCGAGTTCGTCGGCCAGCAGACGGCGGAACTCGTCATAGACGCGTAGGGCCTCGGCCTGCCTGCCGGTCGCCGTCAGGACATCCATCAGCAACGACCGCGGTCGCTCACGCAACGGGTACTCGTCCGCCAGCGCGCGCAAGCGAGCGGCCAGACCGTCGGTCGCGCCCTCGGCCAATCTGTATTCGGCCACGAATTCGCGGGCACGAGCGCGCAATTCCTCGAAAACCGTGACATCGGCTCGTGCTTCGTCGCATTCCTCCAGTTCGGGGAGGACCGGACCGTGCCAGCGATCGAGTATTTCCTCGACCAGTCGGACCGAGTCCGAATCGGCCGCTTCCGCCAGCAAGGAAGTGAGCAGATCGGCATCCACTTCGATCCGCGTCGGGTCGAGACGGTAACCGGTCGGCACCGACACGATCACACCCGGCAGAGATCGCCGCAACCGCGCCACATGGCTGTGCAGCGCCGCCACCGGATCCGCGGGCCCGTCGCCGCGCCACAACAACTCCACCGCGGCGTCGACCGTGACCGTAGTGTCGCGCCGCAAAGCGAGGAAGGCGAGCAGCCTGCGGGGCAACCCGCCACCCGGTGTCACGTCGACGCCGTCGGGAGTCCGGGCTCGGAGCGGACCGAGCACATCGATCCGAGACCGACCAGATTGCTTCACCGAGCTGCCACTCCCGGGTTGCTGCGAAGGACGAGAACGAGTCTATCCGGATGGCGCTGTGGCCGACGAGCGCGCCGTCGGGTTGTTCACCGAGGGGATTTGTCGCGGTAGATCGTGGTCTTGCCCATCGACCTGTCCACCAGATCCACCAGCCGTCGGGAGCGGTCGGCGTAGAAGGCGTCGAAATCGGCGGCGCGGAGGGTGGCGGGGTCGATGAGGTGGGTGGCGAGCGCGGCGTCGACCCACGCGGCGTTCGCGCCGGTATCCGAGGCGAGGACGTCCAGATAGGAGGCGGGGGAGCCGACCATGCCGCGGCCCGCTCGATAGGACAGGGGGGATTTGTTGACGATGGAATTCGCCCTGGTGTGGCCGCCTGCCTGGCGTTGCAGCCATGCCTTCGGGAAAATCTGACGGATGTCAACGGCGTACTGGAGCACGGCTCCCGGATTCAGCGGTTCGTCGCTGTAGTACCAGTCGACGGCACCGTGTTTGATCAGCAGGGCGTATATGCCCTTGTAGGCCGCGCTGTTACGGGTGGTGAGGGTGTCGAGGCGGTCGGCGACGAAGACCGCCTCGGCGACGGTGTCGGGTTCGGGGGCGTCGGGGTCGGTCCAGGCGATGAGTTGTTCGACGTCGCGGGCGAAGCGGCTCTCGGTCGCCCCGCTGTACATTTCGCCGAGTACACCGCACCAGTACCAGCGGGTCACACGTTCGCGCATGGCCGGGTCGTCGATGGTCTCGCCGAGGATGGCGCGCACGGCCGCCAATGGGATGAGCTGGCTACGGTAGGGCAGGTCGTTGACGCGGACGATGCATTGTTCGGTGAGGAAGCCGCCGACCCATTCGAAGGCTTCGGTCAGGCGCGGGGTCAGGCGGTCGAAGTCGGCGAGGGGGAGTTCTAGCAGGTCGCGGCGTTTACAGGAGATGGCCGCGGTCGGGCGGTCGCGGCGGCGCTCCCAATTGCGGACCAGGGTCACCGCTTGGAGGAAATCGCTGGTGCTCAGACCGTCGTCGACGCCGGCTTCGATGCGGCCCAAGACCGGATAGGCGGTGGCGAGCCCCTTCTTCACGTCCTGCCAGATATCGGGCAGCCGGTAGTAGTCGCCGTGGCTGTCCTCGTAGGCGCGGTCACCGGCGTAGGTGGCGGTGAGCAGTTCGAAGACATTGAGCGGCACACCCCCGGTATTGACCCGCTCGAATACAGAACACACCGCGTCCGGTGTGGTGTGCGTGCCGAGTTTGATCATCGGGATCAGGAACGAGCGGACATGCTGGATGACATCCTGCTCGAAACGCGACCACAGATCCCAGTTCTCGTCGTCCACGCCGACGAACGCGCGCTGCCACCTGTGCACGCGCCGCACGTCGAAGACGATGTTCAGTGGGAAATAACCGGTGCGGCACTCGGCTTCGACATCGGTGAGGTCGAGCGGCTCGCGGCGCGCGGCATCGCGGCGCAGCACCCGGTCGGCGGGCACGGAGACGATGGCCTCGTCCCGATCCGACGGCGAGTACACCGATTTGGCGATGTCCAGGTAGTACCAGCGCTGCAACTCGTTGCCGCGGCCGTCGACGGTCTGCACCGGGCGATCCAGGTAGAGGGCCTGGAACAGCGAGGTCAGGCGCTGCTGACCGTCGAGCAGCAACATGCCGGGATCCACCGGACCGGCGGTGGACGCGCCGGTCAGCGGCCGCGCCCGGAACCGTGACCGGGCACCGGTCTCGAGGGTCATCACCACACCGAGCGGATAGTCGAGGGTGACGGTGGCGAGAAGTTCGCGAATCCGCTGATCGTCCCATTTCCACTCGCGCTGGAAATCGGGCAACTGCATGAAGCCGGACCTGATCTGCTCCAGCACGTCCTGCAACTTCGGACTGTCAAGTGCCACTTGGGATCCCTCGTCGAAGTCGATGTGCGGGCCCGGTGACGGCTTCGGTACCGGGCACCACATTGCATCAACAATCGAAGGCGGCCGTCAAGGCGAAGGGCCTTGGCTGCCTGCGCGAATGCGCGAAACGGCGGTGTCAGCTCCCGAAACGGGCCAGCACCGAACTCGCTTCCTGCGACGCGCTGCCTTCCTCGGCGAGATGGGCCATGGCGGAGGGGATTTCGCGACCGTGGTGGGTCATCGCCTGCGCGTAGAGCCGACCCGCGCGATACGAGGAGCGCACCAGCGGACCCGCCATGACACCCGCGAAACCGATCTGCTCGGCGACCGCCGAGTGCTCGACGAACTCCTCCGGCTTGACCCAGCGGTCGACCGGATGGTGGCGCGGGGACGGGCGCAGGTACTGGGTGATGGTGAGTATGTCGCAGCCAGCCTCGTGCAGGTCGCGCATGGCCTCGGTGACCTCGTCCGGTGTCTCGCCCATGCCGAGAATCAGATTGGACTTGGTGACCAGGCCGGCCTCGCGGGCGGCGGTGAGCACGGCCAGGGAGCGCTCGTAGCGGAAGGCCGGGCGGATGCGCTTGAAGATCCGCGGCACCGTCTCCAGATTGTGGGCCAGCACCTCGGGGCGGGCGGAGAACACCTCGGCCAGCTGCTCCGTATCGGCGTTGAAATCGGGGATGAGCAGTTCCACGCCGGTGTGCGGATTCAAAGCCTTTATGGCGCGGACGGTTTCGGCGTAGAGCCAGGCGCCGCCGTCATCGAGGTCGTCGCGTGCGACGCCGGTGATGGTGGAGTAGCGCAGGCCCATCGCCTGGACGCTCTCGGCGACCCGGCGCGGCTCGTCGCGATCGAGCGCCGCGGGTTTGCCGGTGTCGATCTGGCAGAAATCGCAGCGGCGGGTGCACTGCTCACCGCCGATGAGGAAGGTGGCCTCGCGATCCTCCCAGCATTCGAAGATGTTGGGGCAGCCCGCTTCCTCACAGACCGTGTGCAGACCCTCGCGTTTGACCAGGCCCTTGAGTTCGGTGTACTCGGGGCCCATCGTGGCGCGCGTGCGGATCCACTTCGGCTTGCGCTCGATGGGGGTCTGGGCGTTGCGCGCTTCGATACGGAGAAGTTTGCGTCCCGCAGGTACTTGAGCCGAGGTCACGAGTCCGACCTTACGCCTGCCGCACTCGGGACCGTCTCCGGTGTGCGGTGCGCGATGTCGTGGGCGGCCACCGGCAGGTCGCCGTCGAGCGCGCGCACGATCGCCGCGGCCACCAAGGGCTTGACCTCCGCGACCGTGACCTCGCGGCCGAGTTCGCGGGTCAGGGTGGTGACCCCGGCGTCGCGGATACCGCACGGCACGATCGCCTGGAAGCCGTCCATCGCCGAATTGCAGTTCAGCGAGACGCCGTGCAGGGCGACGCCGCGCTGCACGCGCACGCCGATCGCGGCGATCTTGCGTTCGGCCTGCGCGTCGGTGGCGGGCAGCCAGACCCCGGAGCGGCCGTCGACACGCCCGCAGGTCAGGCCGAAACCCGCGACCACCGAGATGAGCGCCTCCTCGAGCCTGCGCACGTAGTGCACGACGTCCACCGGTTCGGCGAGTCGCACGATGGGATATCCGACGAGCTGCCCCGGGCCGTGCCAGGTGATCTTGCCGCCGCGGTCGACCTCGATGACGGGGGTGCCGTCGATCGGCAGATCCTCGGCCTCGGTGCGGCGCCCCGCCGTGTACACCGAGGGGTGTTCGAGCAGCAGCAGGTGATCGGCGCCGACGCCATCGGCGCGTTGCGCCGCGTAGGCGCGTTGCACATCCCAGGCCGCGTGGTAATCGATGAGTCCGAGATCCTCGATCACGACCGGGGTGGTGTCGAATCGAGCGGACACCGCGGTGCGCGTGTGGTTCACGGTGGTGCGCGTGTCGTTCACGGTGCCGACGTTACGCCGACCCGGCACGGCGCTGAATCCGGTGTCCGGCGTCGTGTGCGCAATGCCACAGGTCGCTAACCGTCGGGGTCGACGGGCAGGGTGAGCTGCATGAGGGTCAGATCCATCCACCGGTCGAACTTGTAGCCGACCTCGGGCAGCTGCCCGACCACCGTGAATCCGAAACGCCTGTGCAGGGCCACCGACCCGGTATTGCCCGATTCGATGGCCGCGATCATGGTGTGCACGCGGCCCGAGCGCGCGGCGCGGTCGATGAGTTCGGTGAGCAGGGCGGTGGCGAGTCCGCGGCGATGGAAGCGGTCGGCGACGTACACCGAGTTCTCCACGCAGAAGCGGTATCCGACCTTCGGCCGCCATTGACCGTAGCCTGCGTATCCCGCGACCGCACCGTCGATCTCGGCGACGACGATCGGCATACCGGCGGCGGTGCGATCGCGGAACCAGGCCATGCGGTCCTCGATGCCGACCTGTTCGACATCCCAGATGGCCGTGGAGGCGGCGATGTTCGCGTTGTGGATGTCGAGGATGGCGGGCAGATCCTCGGCGCGCGCGTCCCGGATCACGGCGCCGGTCACCGGTCGTCGCTCTCGTCGCCGAACGCCGCGGCCAGCGCCGCGCCGATGGTGGGATGGCGGAAGCGGTAGCCCGCCTTCTCCAACGCGGCGGGAATGGCGCGGGGACCGGTCAGCAGCGCTTCGTCGGCGATCTCCCCGACCAGCGCGCGCAGCGCGAATCCCGGGACCACCAGCGGGACCGGACGGTGCAGCGCCCGGCCGAGCGCGCGGGTGAACTCGGCATTGGTCACCGGGGCCGGACCCACCGAATTGACCGGACCCGACAGGGAGTCCTCGGTGAGGGCGAAGACGATCGCGCCGACCTCGTCCGCCAGGGAGATCCACGGCGAGTACTGCCGTCCGTCACCGAGGCGCCCGCCCAGACCGAGCGAGTACAGCGGACGCAGCGCTTGCAGCACCCCGCCGCTGCCCGAAAGCACCACCGCGCTGCGCATCAGCACGGTGCGGACGCCCGCCGCGGCGGCGGGTTCGGTCGCGGCCTCCCAGTCGCGGCACAGAGAGGCCAGGAAACCCGTTCCGGCGGGGGAGGATTCGTCGACGACGCGGTCACCGTTGCCGCTGCCGTAGTAGTGCACGCCGCTGGCGTTCACCAACACCGGCACCTTCGCGGCGGCGACCTCGGTGGCCAGGACGTCGGTCGCGACGATGCGGCTGTCGCGCAACTGCTGTTTGTAGCGGCCGTTCCAGCGTTGCCTGCCGATACTCGCACCGCACAGATTGACCACGGCCTCGGCATCGCGCAGGGCCCGCCCGTCCACCTCGGCGCGGGCGGGGTCCCAGACGAATTCGTCCGGCGCCGCCGCGGGGCGGCGCACCAGGCGGGCCACGTCGTGCCCGTCCCGGCGCAGAGCCGCGACGAGCGCCGTCCCGATCAGACCGGACGAACCGGCGATCACGACCTTCATACGTGACAGCAGACCTTTCGGACTTACAGGCCCAGATCGGCCTCGAACGCGGCCTCCTCGAGCCGGTGCCGGATGGTGGTCACGAAGCGACCGGCATCGGCGCCGTCGATGAGACGGTGATCGTAGGTGAGCGGCAGATAGCACATCGATCGGACGCCGATGGACTCGCCGCCGGCCTCGTCGGTCACCACCGTCGGACGCTTGACGATCGCGCCGGTCCCGAGCATGGCCGCCTGCGGCGGAAGCAGGATCGGGGTATCGAACAGTGCGCCCTGGCTGCCGATATTGGTGATGGTGAAGGTGCCGCCCGCCAGTTCGTCCGGCTTGAGTCCGCCGTTGCGGGCCCGGTTGGCGATATCGGCAATGGCGCGGGCCAATCCCGCCAGCGACAGGTCGCTGGCGTTGTGGATCACCGGGGACAGCAGACCCTGTTCGGTGTCGACGGCGATGCCGAGGTGCACGGAGGCGTGGTAGGTGATCTCCTTGCTCGCCTCGTCGTAGCTGGCGTTGACGTTGGGGTGCACGCCGAGCGCCTCGACGACCGCCTTGGCGAAGAACGGCAGGAAGGTCAGGTTGACGCCCTCGCGGTTCTTGAACCCGGCCTTGGCCTGGCCGCGCAGCGCGGCGATCTTGGTGACATCGGCCTCGTGGACCTGGGTCAGCTGCGCGGTGGTCTGCAACGACTCCCGGGTCTTGGTGGCGGTGATCTGCCGGATCCGGTTGGCCTTCTGCACGGTTCCGCGCAGGTGCGCCAGGTCGGACGCGGGCGCGGCGGCGGTCGCCTTGGCCGTACCCGTCGCCACGGCGGCGGCCGGTGTCGGCGCGGGCGCTTCGGCCGGTGCCTTGGTGGCCTCGGCGGCGGCGAGCACGTCCTGCTTGCGGATGCGTCCGCCGACGCCGGAACCGGTGAGGCTCGCGAGGTCGACGTTGTTCTCCTCGGCCAGCTTTCGGACCAGCGGGGTGACATACGGGGTCGCGCCGTTGCCGGAGGCAGCGGCGGCCGGTGCTGGTGCCTTGGGTGCTGGTGCCTTGGGAGCGGGAGCCGCGGCCGCGGGCGCCGGCGTAGCAGCCGGTGCGGGTGCCGGGGCCGGTGCGGGTGCCGGTGTCGGCGCGGGTGCTGGTGCCGGGGCCGGTGCTGGTGCCGGTGCGGGTGCCGGGGCCGGTGGGGCCGCCGGTGTGCCGCTGCCGATCACGCCGAGCTGACCGCCGACCGCGATCACGTCGTCCTCCTGCGCGGTGATCTCGAGCAGGGTGCCCGCGACGGGGGAGGGGATCTCGGTGTCGACCTTGTCGGTGGAGACCTCGAGCAGCGGCTCGTCGACGGCGACCTCGTCACCAACGGCCTTGAGCCAGCGGGTCACGGTCCCCTCGGTGACCGACTCGCCGAGCTCCGGCATCGTCACCGGAGTGCCCGAACCGTCGGACGGCGCGGCGGCCGCGGTGGCCTGCTGCCGCGCGGGTTCGGGGGCGGGCTGCGGCTGCGGTTCGGGCGCCGCCTGCGGTTCGGGTTCGGTGGCGGCGGCCTCGGGGGCGGGCGCGGCGGCGGGAGCGGGTTCCTCACCGGCTTCGCTGATGACACCGAGTTCGCCGCCGACCTCGACGACATCGTCCTCGTTGGCGACGATCTTCGACAAGACGCCCGCCGCCGGGGACGGGATTTCCGTGTCGACCTTGTCGGTGGAGACTTCGAGCAGGGGCTCGTCTACCTCGACCGTGTCTCCTTCCTGCTTCAGCCACCTGGTCACCGTTCCCTCGGTGACGCTCTCACCAAGAGCCGGCATCTGGACGGAGAAGGCCATGTCCGTTGACTCCTCTGACTGCTCGACGGGTTCTACAACAGTTGTTCTCGCGGCGGACGCGCACCGCGGGTCGCGGAGAGAGTCCTGAAGCCACCGATCATTGTGGGGCACCGGAGATCCGTGTGTGGTTCTTGTACCGCGAACCATCCTTGCACTCGTCCGCGTGGCACGTAGCACAGGGCAGCGATCTGCCTGCGAGCCGGCACCGCGCGAGCAACGGCGGTGAGCGGCCGCGCGGGCGCACGCGAGCGGACCCGCGCGGGTCTGTCGGATCGATTCGGTGGCGCTGTGACCAGGGTGGCCCCCGCGGACGCGTGGTGACCTCGGGTGATGCCCGTACCCGCGATCCGGCGGCATGGGTGCGCGCGCACGCGGGGGCGGAATGGTACGTCGAGCCCGTCGTGACAGTGACCACGGCATGACAGTGACCGATGTCACTGGCATGCCGGTTGCCGCCGACGGTGAACGGACCCGGCGCATCGTCGGCGAACGCTCCCGGTTCAGCGCGGGCGGCTCACTCGGCCGCGATGTCCTCGATCACCGCGATGAGGGTGCGCACCGGAACGCCGGTGCCGCCCTTGCCGATGTAGCCGAAGGGACCGCCGGTGTTGTACGCCGGACCCGCGACATCGAGATGGGCCCACTGCACGCCCTCGGGGACGAACTCCTCGAGGAACAGCGCCGCCGAGAGCATGCCGCCCCACCGGTGCGGCGCCACATTGGCCAGATCGGCGATCTTGGAGTTGAGATCCGCGCGCAGTTCGGCGGGAAGGGGCATGGCCCAACCGTTCTCGCCGACCTCACGGGAGATTCGCGCGACCCGGTCGCGGAAGTCGTCGGTGCCCATCACCCCTGGGGTGCGGGTGCCGAGCGCGACCATCTGCGCGCCGGTGAGGGTCGCGACATCGATGATGTACTGCGGATCGTCCTCGCTCGCGCGCACGATGGCATCAGCCAGGATCAGCCGTCCCTCGGCGTCGGTGTTGAGCACCTCGACGGTGGTGCCGCCGTACTGGGTGAGCACGTCGCCGGGCCGCTGGGCGGTGGCCGACGGCATGTTCTCGGCCATCGGCACGGTCGCGGTGACGGTGACCGGGAGACCGAGCCGGGCCGCGAGCAAGGTGGTCGCGACGACCGCGGCCGCGCCCGCCATGTCCGAGGTCATGTTCTCCATGTTCTGCGCGGGCTTGATGGAGATGCCGCCGGTGTCGAAGGTGATGCCCTTGCCGACCAGCGCGACCTTCTTCGCCCCACCCGCGTAGGTCAGACGCACCAGCCGCGGCGGCCGCGAGGACCCCTTGCCGACGCCGATCACGCCGCCGTAGCCGCCCGCCTCCAGCGCACGCTCGTCGAGTACCTCGACCTCGAGTCCGGCCGCCTCGCCCAGTACCGCGGCACGGGCGGCGAATTCGGCGGGGAACAGATGGCTCGGCGGGGTGTTCACGAAATCGCGGGCGGTGGCCACGGCCTCGGCCACCAGCTGCGCGCGCAGCAATTCGGTCTCGCCGGACTCCGGCTCGGGTACCAGCAGTTCGACGCGGGCGACCGGGCGTTCCTCCGGCTTGGGCGCCGACTTGCCGGACTTGAACGGGGTGAAGGTGTAGGCGCCGAGGTAGAAACCTTCCGCGGCGGCGCCGAGGTCGAGGCCCGACAGCGTGGTGGCGACCACCTCGGTGCCGGTGAGCGCGCGCGCCGCGACTCCGGCGGAGCGCCGGATCTGCTCGGCGTCGAGTTTCTCGTTCGGGCCGAGTCCGACCGCGAGCACGCTGGTCACCCCGGCGAGGGCGGCGGGCGCGGGCAAGCGGGTCAGTTCCTCCGCCTTGCCCTTGGCTCCGACGGCGCCGAGCCCATCAAGCAGCTCCGCGCGCATATCGGCGTCGAGGACGTCACCGAACAAGTCGTCGGGCACGACGGCCGGGCCGTTCTCCGAGGACGTCAGGCCGATGACGAGGACATCGGTATCGGGTCCGAGGGATACGGTACGTGCCAGTTCGGGTCCGAGCGAGCGATCTGCAACAGCGGTCATGGGCTCAGGCTATTCGGTCCGCTCGCGGTCCGTCGCGTTCGGATCATCGCGCGCGGCGGGTTCACGGCCGCGGTGTGACGCACGCCCTGCCCGAGCGCGGTCCGACCCTGATACCCATGTGGTTTCGCGGCCGAGTGGCCTCGGCGGGCTCGTGTGGCGCCCCGGCGGTTCGCCGCGGACGGTTAAGCTCGCCCGGTGACCGAGACGAAGCCGCGGCAGGGGCCGATCCACGATGTGCACGTCGAGTTGGGCGCGAGTTTCGCACCCTTCGGCGGGTGGGAGATGCCGGTGTCGTACGCGGGCACGGTGTCCGAGCACACCGCGGTGCGCACCACCGTCGGACTCTTCGACGTGAGCCATCTCGGCAAGGCGACGGTGGCGGGTGCGGACGCGGCGGATTTCGTGAACTCCGCGCTCACCAACGATCTCGGCAAGATCCGGCCGGGCAAGGCGCAGTACACGCTGTGCTGCGCCGCCGACGGCGGGGTGATCGATGATCTCATCGCCTATTACGTCGGCCCGGAGGAGATATTCCTCGTCCCCAACGCCGCCAATGCCGCGGCTGTGGTGGCGGCACTACGCGAGGCGGCCCCGGCCGGCGTCACGGTGACGGATCAGCACACCGACTTCGCGGTGTTCGCGGTGCAGGGTCCGAGGTCCGCGGAAGTGCTGACCTCGCTCGGACTGCCCACCGACCTCGAGTACATGGCCTACGCCGACGCCGACTGGGCGGGCGCGCCGGTACGGGTGTGCCGCACCGGCTACACCGGCGAACACGGATACGAACTGCTGCCGCGCTGGGAAGACGCCGCACCGCTGTTCCGCGCCTTGGTCGAGCGGGTGCGAACCGCGGGCGGCGAACCCGCCGGACTCGGCGCGCGCGACACACTGCGCACCGAGATGGGCTATCCGCTGCACGGTCACGAACTGTCGCGCGAGATCACCCCGGTACAGGCGCGCTGCGGCTGGGCGGTCGGCTGGAAGAAGCCGCAGTTCTGGGGCAAGGCGGCGCTGGAACAGGAGAAGTCGGCCGGGCCGCGTCGAATCCTTGTGGGGCTGAAGGCCATCGATCGCGGGGTGCCACGCCGGGGGCAGGACGTGCTGCTCGACGGTGAACCGGTTGGCACCACCACGTCGGGCACCTTCTCCCCGACACTGAAGGTCGGCATCGCCCTGGCACTGCTCGATTCCGAGGCCGATGTGCGACCGGGCGCGGAGGTCGAGGTCGACGTGCGCGGTCGCAGGCTGCGCTGCGAGGTGCTCCGGCCGCCGTTCGTCGAGTCGCATACCGCCTGAGAGCGCCCGATCGGGGTCGCCTGCCATTGCGTGACCAACGCGAGGAACATCGGAAATCGCTGCCCGATAGGATCAGCCCATGACCGTTGCCGCACAGTTCACCCGTATCTCCCATCCCGCGCCCACCCCGGCGCAGCGGGTACAGGAGATCCTGACGGCACCCGGCTTCGGACGCTTCTTCACCGATCACATGGTCTCCATCGATTACACCGAAGGCCAGGGGTGGACGAACGCCCGCATCGAGCCGTACGGTCCGCTGGCGATGGACCCGGCGACCATGGTCTTCCACTACGGTCAGGCCATTTTCGAGGGACTGAAGGCGTATCGCCAGAGCGACGGCGGCGTCTCCTGTTTCCGTATCGACGCCAACGCCGCGCGCTTCGCCCGCTCCGCGCGTCGGATGGCGATGGCCGAACTTCCCGAGGATCTGTTCATCGAATCGGTGCGGCAGTTGCTCGAGGTCGATCGCGGCTGGGTGCCCGCGGCGGGCGGTGAGGAATCGCTTTACCTGCGGCCGTTCATGTTCGCCACCGAGGCCGGACTCGGCGTGAAGCCCGCCTCCGCCTACAGGTACCTGCTGCTGGGTTCGCCCGCGGGCGCCTACTTCCCGCGCGGGGTGAAACCGGTGCGGGTGTGGTTGTCCACCGAATATGTGCGCGCGGCCCCCGGCGGCACCGGTGAGGCCAAGGTCGCGGGCAATTACGCCGCCTCGCTGCTCGCCCAGGCGCAGGCCTCGGCGCAGGGCTGCGATCAGGTGGTCTGGCTCGACGCGTGCGATCGCCGCTACGTCGAGGAGATGGGCACCAACAATCTGTTCTTCGTCTTCGGCTCCGGCTCCGAGGCCCGGTTGGTGACCCCGGAGCTGTCCGGTTCGCTGCTGCCCGGTATCACCCGGGATTCGCTGCTCACCCTGGCCGCCGATTCCGGTTACCCGGTGCAGGAACGCAAGGTCTCGGTGGAGGAATGGCGCCGCGGCGCCGAATCCGGTGAGATCACAGAGGTTTTCGCCTGCGGCACGGCCGCGGTCATCACACCGGTCGGCTGGGTCCGTTCGGAGTCGGGTGAATTCACCATCGGCGGCGGCGAACCCGGCGAGGTCACCATGGCCCTGCGCGACACACTGACCGGTATCCAGCGCGGCACCTTCGCCGATATCCACGGGTGGATGCGCGCCATGTAGTCCGCGCGGGGCGTCAGCCCGGCATGAGCGTGCGCCACTGTTCGAGTGTCTGCGGGCGCATGACGTAGTTGTTCTCCTTGACCGTGGACAGCGGCGCGCTCGGCTCGTCGGAGTACCAGTGGCCGGGGTAGACGACCGGATTGCCCTCCAGCGCGGCCAGATTGCGCAGACTGCGGAACATCGCGTCGGTGTCGCCGCCCGGGAAGTCGGTGCGGCCGCAGCCGTCGATGAACAGCGTGTCGCCCGCGACGAGTCGGTTGTCGAACAGGAAGCACTGGCTGCCGGGGGTGTGGCCGGGGGTGTGCAGCAATTCGATGTCGATGGGTCCGACGGAAATGACGTCGCCGTGTTCGTGACCGGTGAGTTCACTGCGGGCGATACCGGTGACATTGGCGACCCAGTCCAGTTCCTCGGCATTGACGTGGACCGGGACGCTGGTGGTACGGAGTAGCTCCGCGACGCCGCCGAGGGTGAAGCCCATCATGGTGCCGCCGACGTGGTCGGGATGGTGGTGGGTGGCGAGCACACCGGTGATCCGCAAGCCGTCGGCTTCGGCCACGGCGACAAGATCCGCGGCGGCGTAGGCCGGATCGACCACGACGCATTCACCCGTCTCCCGATCGCCGATCAGGTACGCGAAATTTCGCATCTGCGTCGCGATGGGGTCGCCGACGGCGTAGTCGCGGCCTGACAGCAGTTGGCGGAAATAGAGGCGCTCGGAAGACATGGACCCACCTTATGTCGTGGCTGAGACGGTTGGCATCCCGGTGCCACGAGGCACGAGCAAACGCCATATCCGTTGTGCCATTCGACAAACGGCGAGCGAGCAAAGTCATGCTGGACAGTCGCTCGAGTTGTCAGGGCTGTAGACAGAAGCCGACCGCCGTGACCGCGACGCAGATCTCCACGATCGCGCCGAGCACATCACCGCCGAGGCCACCGAAACGGTGCACGGTGTGGCGGGCGGCGACGACCGATGCCGCGAGTGCCACGGCCACCGCCACCGGACCCTGCCACGGCCGCTCCGGCACGGCGACGACCGACGCGGTCACGGCCGCGAGAGCCCACAGCGCACCGGCCACCGGCGACTGCGTGCCCGCCACCAGTGCGCCGAAACCCGTTCCCGGCGCGGCGGCGACGCCACGGCGGCAGGCGGGCACCACCGCGACTCGGCCGATCGCCGCCGCGAGCGCGATCGCCGCCCACCGCCCTTCCCCGGCCAGCGCTGCGACCGCGCTCGCCTGGATGCCGACGGCGAACACGATGGCGGCGACGCCGAACGGACCCGCGGATCCGCCTTTCATGATCTCCCTGGCCCGTTCCGGCGGCCCATAGCTGCCGAGGCCGTCCGCGGTATCCGCCAGACCGTCCAGATGCATCCCTCGGGTCGCCAGGGCGAGCACGGCGACGGTGAGTAGACCCGTCAGCGGCAGCCCCGCCCCGACCCGGTCGGCCGCCCAGGCGAATCCGGCCGCGGCGAGCCCGAGCAGCGCGCCCACCGCGGGCGCGAATGCGATGGCGCGTCCGGCGGCGGCGCGGTCGACATCGGCGGGGCCGCGCACCGGCAGCACGGTGAGCCAGGACAGCGCCAGCCGCAGTCCGGTCACCGTGTCGGCCTCTCACGCACCGGGTACATGGTGACCGCCGGCGGCGACGCCCACCGGTGCGGTGCCGTCCGGCGCGGGCGCGAGAGCGTGCGCGACCGGGACGAATCCGCCCGTGGGGCGCACGGGCGCGGCCGGACCGTCCGATCGTCTCGACCGCGGCAGGGGCGGCCGGGCGGCCCGAGGTTCACTTGGTGAGATTCGGGCGCGAGTCGGCGTCGCCCGCGGTGCTGACGCCCGCCTCGGCGAAGGTCGACATCTGCGCCAGCGCGGCCACGGCCGCACGCAGTACGGGCAGCGCGGTGAGCGCGCCCGACCCTTCGCCCAGCCGCATGCCGAGGTCGACGAGCGGTTCCAGGCGCAGGTGCGTCAGCGCGAGGGCGTGGGCGGGTTCGGTGGAGCGATGTCCGGCCAGCCACCAGGCCCGCGCGCCTTCGGCGAGATCCTCCGCGACCATGGCGGCCGCCGTCACGACGACGCCGTCGAGCAGTACGGGGGTGCGGCGCGCGGCGGCCTGGGCCAGGAATCCCGCCATCGCCGCGAAATCGGCGCCCGCGGCCACCCGCAGCAGCTCCACCGGTTCCTTGGCCACGCGGCGGGCGCGCCGCATACCGTCGCGGATCGCGGCGACCTTGCGCGCCCAGCCCGCGTCGTCGACGCCGGTGCCGCGGCCGACCGCGCGCACCGGTTCGGTGTCGGTGAGGACGGCGACCAGCACCGTGGCGGGTGTGGTGTTGCCGATGCCCATATCGCCCGCGATGAGCAGATCCGCGCCCGCGTCGATCTCCTCGTCGGCGATGGCGCGGCCCGCGACGAGCGCGGCGGCGACCTCCTCGGCGGTCAGTGCGTCCTCGCGGTCGATGGATCCGCTGCCGCGGCGCACCTTGTGCTTGCTCACCGACGGGTCGGTCTCGGCGTCGACGGCGATATCTACCACCCGCACGGTGGCCTCGGCGACCGCGGCCAGGGTGTTCACGGCGGCGCCGCCCGCGAGGAAATTGGCGACCATCTGCGCGGTGACTTCGCTCGGATAGGCCGATACGCCGTGTCGCGCGACGCCGTGGTCGCCCGCGAACACCACCACCCGCGCGCGTTCGAACTGCCGGGGCGGGCACTGCGCCTGGCAGGCGGCGACCCAGTTGCCGATCTCCTCGAGCCGTCCGAGCGATCCGGCCGGTTTGGTCAACTGAGCCTGCCGCTGCTCGGCCGCCGCGCGAAATCGCGCGTCCGGTGGCGCGACCGGTCCGAATCCGTGTGTCACTGTTCGAGCCTCTCGGTCGGGGCAGGCTTGCCCGCACGTACTTCCGCCGACCAATCTTGCCCGCCGCGCCGCCCGAGGCGAACACCCGATGTCACTTCAGACGCAGCGGCAGTCCCGCGACGACGAGATACGCCTCGTCGCACACCGCGGCCAAGCGCTGGTTCAGTGCGCCGATCTCGTCGCGGAACAGTCGACCCGAGCGGGTCGCGGGTATGACGCCCATACCGACCTCCGGGCTCACGATGACCAGCCGCGCCGGAAAGTCCGCGACCGCGGTCACCAGCCGGTCGGTGTCGGCGGCGATCGTGCCGGGCGGGGCGTCCCAGGCCGCGCGGGCGTCGATGCGGGCGGTGAGCCAGGTGCCGAGGTCGTCGACCAGGGTGGCGCCCGTCGCGGGTTCGGCCAGGATGTCCGCGAGATCGGAGTTCTCGACGGTGTGCCAGTCGGCCGGACGGCGCTCCCGGTGGGTCGCGACGCGCGCGGCGAAATCGCGGTCCTCGGCATGCGGGAGCGCGGTCGCCACGTAGCGCACCGGTGCGTATTCGGTGACCAGCGCCTCGGCGTACGCCGACTTGCCGGAACGGGCGCCGCCGAGGATCAGGGTGCGTGCCGGACGGTCGGATGCGGAGGCCACGCGCGGCAATCTATCAACCGCGCGCGGCCGTGCTCGCGGTCAGCCGCCGGGAGTTCCGTGCGGTCCCCGGCTCACGCGGGCGGATCGGTTTCGCGTGTGTCCCCGAAACGGCGGCGGTACTCGGCGGGGGCGATGCCGACGGAACGCTGGAAATGGTGGCGCAGCAGTGCGCCCGACCCGAAACCCGCCCTGTCCGCGACTTGTTCGAGTCCGAGATCGGAATCCTCCAGCAGATGCTTGGCGTAGAGCACGCGCTGATTGGTCAGCCACTTCACCGGTGTGGTCCCGGTCTCGGCGGCGAAGCGCCGGGCGAAGGTGCGCGTCGACATGGTGGCCCGCGCGGCGAGCTCCTCCACGGTGTGCCTGCGGTCGAGGTTCTCGCTCATCCACTGGAGGGTCCCGCCGAGGCTGTCGGTATCGCAATCGGCCACCGGCCGCTCGATGAACTGGCGCTGGCCGCCGTCGCGCTGGGGCGGGACCACCATGCGCCGGGCGATGGCATTGGCCGCCGCGCTGCCGAGTTCGCGCCGGACCAGGTGCAGACAGGCGTCGATCCCCGCGGCGGTGCCCGCGCTGGTGACGAGATCACCCTCGTCGACGAACAGCACGTCGGGATCGATGGTGGCCGACGGGAATCGGGCGGCGAGTTCGTCGACGTACTTCCAGTGCGTGGTGCACTTGCGACCGTCGAGCAGTCCCGCGGCGCCCGCGAGGAAGGCCCCGGAACAGACGGTGAGTATGGTCGCGCCCGCCTCGGCGGCGGCCCGCACGGCCTCGATCACCGGGCGGTTGCGCGGATGGTCCACGGCGGAGTACTGGAAGGCCGCGATGGCGACCAGATCGGCGTCGACCACGTGCTCGAGTCCGTGCTCGGGGGTGATGCCGACGCCGGGGGTGGTCGAACGCATGGGGCGGCCCGGTTCCGCGCCACAGACGCGGAAGTCGAAGGCGGGCAGGCCGTCCGCGGTGCGGTCGAGACCGAAGACCTCGCAGACGACGCCGAACTCGAACATGGCGAGCGGTTCGGACAGCGCGACCGCGACCTTGGACAACATGTGTCGAGGGTAGCTGGCCGGATTTTTGCGAACAACGGCAGAACCGCCACTTTCGGCGGTAAATTTACGAGCGAAAAATTGCTGCCATGACAATTCCGCTGTTCGGCCTGGCCATCGTCGTCGTCTTCGTAATCTTCATCGCCCGCGGCCGTGGACGCGCCGGATCCACCGATGTCACCGATCGCGACGCCGAACGCGTCCGCGCCGAACTGTCGGCCATGCGCATCGCCGACCATCGGTGACGGTAGACCGGACGCCGCGGGCGGACCCGCGGCGTCCGAGAGTACGTCTCAGACGGCGTCGCCGGGGGCCACGCGCGGCTTGGGCGCGCGCATCTTGCGGATCTGGGAGGCCCGCACGAATGCGTACCAGCCCAGTTTGAATCCGCTGTCGGTGTTGTTCGGGAAGCGTTCGCGCACCCGCTTGCTGACTATGCGACCGAGCAGCACGCCCTCGATCGCCATGAACAGCATCATCACCAGCATGGCCAGGGTCACGATGGTCTGGAGTCGCGGCGCCGCGAACATCGACAGGATAAGCACCAGCGCCATCGGCATGAACAGCCCGACCAGATTGCGCCGGGCGTCGACCACGTCGCGGACATAGGCGCGCACCGGACCCTGGTCGCGCGGCAGCAGGTATTTGTCCTCGCCCGCGAGCATGCGCGCGCGGCGATCCTGCGCGGCCAGTTTGCGCTCGGCCGAGGCCGCCCTGCGATCCTCCTTGGTGCCGCGCGTGGCCTTGCGCCGTGCCCTGGCCTCCTTGGCGGTCAGCGGCGCCGGGGCGATCGGCCCCCGGCGCTTGCCCTGCGCGTCACGACGTTTGGGGGTTGGGCGGCCCTTGCCGAGGGTCGCCGTGGTCGAACTTCGGGTGGGACTTGCGGTCAGGTCACCGTTCGCGTCCGCCGTGGTGTCGGCGGTCGCGTCGGTGCTGCTGGACTCGCCGCGACGGAACAATTTCACACCGACCAGGCTATTCGATGGCATACCGCACGGGAAATGCGGTCGGGCGGCGAATGTGTGACATGTCTCCGACCTGCCCGCCGCGATGCGGGACACGGGAGGTCTCGCCCGGCCGGCGACGCGGAAGTGGCAAGATGGGAATAGCAGCCCGCCGGACGGTGTTGCTCACCAAGGAGCCGTGCGCTGTTCACGGGTTGACCACAGCTGTCCCTTTAGGAGAGTTCATGACTGTGCAGAACGAGACGACCACCCACGGTGTGACTCTGACCGAGGCTGCCGCAAGCAAGGCCAAGGCGCTGCTGGACCAGGAAGGGCGCGACGATTTGGCGCTGCGTATCGCGGTACAGCCGGGCGGATGCGCCGGCCTGCGTTACCAACTCTTCTTCGACGACCGCACCCTCGACGGCGACCTCACCGTCGACTTCGGCGGTGTCACGCTGGCCGTCGACCGGATGAGCGCGCCGTACGTGCAGGGCGCGTCCATCGACTTCGTCGACACCATCGAGAAGCAGGGCTTCACGATCGACAACCCCAACGCCACCGGCTCCTGCGCCTGCGGCGACTCCTTCAACTGACCGGGGTCCCCTGATCCGGGCCGAGTTCAACTAATCTGGGCTGAGTTCCCGTGGTGACGTCGGTGCGCGCGGTTGGCGCACCGACCGATCTCGTGCATTCGGGTAGCTCGCAGGGAACACCGGACCATTGTCATGCTCCCCGCTGTTTCTCGGCACGAGTCGTCGCGGCGTTCCGCCGACATCGCGGGCCACGGGTGGCGGGGAGCCTACCGTTGAAGGGCTCAGCCTCGTGTCAATCGCCGTGTCCGCGTCCATCGCGACCGACCACCTCATGCGTTTCCCCGGACGGTTCGCCGATGTGCTTCTGGCCGATCAGCTCGACCATGTGTCGCTGAGTTTTCTCGTCGACGACCTCCAGATCCGCCGCGGCGGAGTGGCGGGCAACATCGCCTACGCCATGGGCATACTCGATCGCGCGCCCCTGCTCGTCGGGGCCGTCGGCGCCGATTTCGGCGAATACCGCGCCTGGCTTGAGAAGCACGGCGTCGACTGCTCCACGGTGTCGATCTCGGAGAAGGCGCATACCGCGCGCTTCGTCTGCACCACCGACGACGACATGGCCCAGATCGCCTCGTTCTACCCGGGTGCGATGAGCGAGGCCCGCGACATCTCGATCGCCGAGCTGGCCGAGTCCAACGCCCTCGACCTGGTACTGGTCGGGGCCAACGATCCCGAGGCCATGCTGCGCCACACCGGGGAATGCCGTGAACTCGGCATCCCCTTCGCCGCCGATCCGTCCCAGCAGTTGGCCCGCCTCGACGGCGACCAGGCCGTGCGGCTGATCGAAGGCGCCGCCTACCTGTTCACCAACAAGTACGAGTGGGCGCTGCTGTTGCAGAAGACCGGTCTGAGCGCGGCCGAAGTCGCCTCGAAGGTCGGCATCAGGGTCACCACCCTTGGCGCGGGCGGCGTGGAAATCGTCGACCGCGACGGCACCGAGGTGCGCGTGGGTGTGGTGCCCGAAATCGAGAAGGTCGATCCCACCGGCGTCGGCGACGCCTTCCGGGCCGGATTCCTCACCGGTCACACCGCGGGTCTGAGCCTCGAGCGGTCCGCCCAACTCGGTTCGCTCATCGCGGTGCTGGTACTCGAGACCATGGGCACCCAGGAATGGACACTCAACAAGGACGACGCGCTGGAGCGGCTGGCCAAGGCATACGGCGCCGACGCCGCGGCCGAGATCAAAACGCTGCTCTGAACGCGCGGCGCCGACCCCCGAACCGGATGACGCGGCCCCCGGAACCACGGTTCCGGGGGCCGCGTCCGTACGGCGAGCGGATTACAGCGACACCGGGTAAACCGGCTCCTGGATCTCCGGCTTGATGCGCTCCTCGACGAAGATGCCGTGCCACACCATGAACACCAACAGCGTCCACAGTCGCCTGCTGTGATCCGAGCGGCCCGCGCGGTGGTCGTCGAGCATGGTCTTGATCACCGTCTTGTCCAGCAGGTGATCGGTCTGCGAATCGGCGATCTGCGCCTGTGCCCAGTCGAACAGTTCGGCGCCGCGCAGCCAGTGCCGCAGCGGCACCGGGAAACCCAGTTTGGCGCGGTGCAGCACGTGGGCGGGCACGATGCCCTCCAGCGCCTGGCGCAGCGCGAACTTGGTGGTCTCCTTGGTGATCTTGCTGTCGTAGGGCAGGCCCTCGGCGACCTTCAGGACCTCCGGGTCCAGGAACGGCACCCGCAGCTCCAGCGAATTGGCCATCGTCATCTTGTCGGCCTTCACCAGGATGTCCCCGCGCAGCCAGGTGAACAGATCCAGATGCTGCATCCGCGCCACCGGATCCCAACCCGCGGACTCGGCGTAGATCGGCGCGGTCACGTCGCGATGAGTCCATTCGGGCCGGAACTCGCGCAGCACGGCGCGCAACTGGGCGTCGCTGAAGCTGCGGGCGTTGCCGTAGTAGCGCTCCTCGAGGGTGAGCGAACCGCGGTGCAGCAGGCTCTTGCCCCGCGTGCCGTCCGCGATCCGGTCCGAGAGCCGTCCCGCGAGCCTGCGCAGCCCCCTGGGCAGGTATTCGAAGGGCTTGAGCGACAGCGGCTCCCGGTAGATGGTGTAGCCGCCGAACAACTCGTCGGCGCCCTCGCCCGACAGCACGACCTTGACGTGCTTACGGGCCTCCTTCGCGACGAAATACAGCGGGACCAGGGCCGGATCGGCCACCGGATCATCGAGGTACCAGACGATCTCAGGAATGGCCGCCGCGAATTCGGCCGGCGAGACCACCTTGACGATATGGCGCGCGCCGATGGCCTCGGCGCTCTCGGCCGCCACATCGACCTCCGAATAGCCCTCGCGTTCGAAACCGGTGGTGAAGGTGATGAGCTTCGGATTGTGCCGCATGGCCAGCGCCGCCACCGCGGTGGAATCGATACCGCCGGACAGGAACGAACCGACGGTGACATCGGCGCGCATATGCTTGGCGACCGAATCCTCGAGCGCCGCGGCGATCTCCCGATAGCGCTCCTGCTCGGCGCCCGCCGCAAAGGACCGCGCCCGGAAGTCGGGACGAAAATAGCGGGTGACCACCGGCTCCGCGCCCGCCCGCACGGTGGCGTATGTCCCCGACTCCAGCCGCCTGACGCCCGCGTGCAGTGTCTCTGGCTCCGGCACGTACTGCAAAACCGTGTAGTGCTCGAGCGCGCGCGGATCGAGTTCGTCGCCCAGCCGCAGAGCGGGCAGGAGATCCAGTAGCGACTTCTTCTCGCTGCCGAAGGCGGTGCCGCCGGGGCCGGTGGCGAGGAACATCGGCTTGATGCCGAACGGATCGCGCGCGAGGAACAGCTCCCGGGTCTCGGTGTCCCAGATGGCGAACGCGAACATGCCGCGCAGTTTCCGCACGGCCTCGGGACCCCAGTAGTGGAAGGCCGCCACGATGGCCTCGGAGTCGCCCTCGGTGGCGAAGATCCCGCCGTCGGGGAATTCCGCGCCGTGCGCCTCGGCGAGCTCGGCGCGCAATTCCAGGTAGTTGTAGATCTCGCCGTTGAAAGTCAGCGCGTAGCGCTGCGGATTGTCCGCCGGTCCCCAGCGCAGCGGCTGGTGCGAATGTTCGATGTCGATGATCGACAGCCGGTTGAAGCCGAAAATCATATGGGCGTCGTGCCAGGTGCCGCGTTCGTCCGGTCCGCGGTGGCGCATGCAGTGCAGGGCGTCGTAGACCTGGTCCACCACATCGGATGTCGCCGCGTCAGCTGTCAGGAATCCGAGCAGTCCGCACACGGTGTCGGCAACCTCCTGTGTCTATGGCCGCGCCTTCGGCGCGGCGGGTTCGCGGCCCTTTGTGTCTCGCGCCCGAGCGGCCGATACTCGCGACTTCGTCGCATTGTATGGCTGTGTCTCTGGCCGTGCCTCCGGCACGGCGGGGTTCGCGGCCCCTTATGTCCCGCGTCCGAGCGGCCGATACTCGCGCCTGCGGCGCATTGTCTCGACCGCTCGGACGCGAGACGGCCGCGAACTGTGTCTCTGGCCGTGCCTTCGGCACGGCGGGGTTCGCGGCCCTTGGGGTCTCGCGTCCGAGCGGTCGATGCGGGGGTGTTCGGGGGAATCCGGGTGCTGTCGACAGGGTTTCCAGGGGTTTTGCCCGGTGGTCGTTCCTCGGTCGCGGGGTGGGGGTTCGCCGGCGGAGTGTCGAATCCGACCCGACGACATACGGTGCGCCGGTTTGGTCTACGCTGCGTAGTACTCAGGTCGTTCTCAGGCGGCGTGCGCGCATCGCGCCGCGGCCGGTGGGCGACCGGAACGTGCTTGGAACGTGTCGCCGGGAAGATCGCATCCGGTGGCGCATATGTCGGAATGTGTGGCGACCAGGAAGGCGTGAGCGTGGCGCACAAGGCGAGCGAAGAGATCGGGGCGCGACCTGTCCCGGGTCGGGGCCGCATGCTTCGGCGGGCCGGGCTGGCGGTGTCCCTCGGGATCACCGCGCTGCTCGTCTCGGGCTGCTCGATCGACAATCCGTGGCTGCGGTTCGGCTGGCCGTCAGGAGTCACCCCGCAGGCCACCCGCATGCGGGAACTGTGGACCTGGTCGATCGTCGCCGCGCTGGTGATGGGCGTGCTGGTGTGGGGCCTGACCTTCTGGACGGTCACCTTCCACCGCAAGAAGAAGGACTCCCCGGAGTTCCCGCGCCAGACCGGCTACAACGTGCCGCTGGAGCTGACCTACACCGCCATCCCGTTCGTCATCATCGCGGTGCTGTTCTACTTCACCGTCGTCGTGCAGAACTTTGTGAACGAGAAGGTGGCCGATCCCGACGTCACCGTCGACGTGACCGCCTTCCAGTGGAACTGGAAGTTCGGTTACCGCGAGGTCGACTTCAAGGACGGCTACAAGTTCGCCGGCATCGACACCGTGCGCGAGGATCAGGCCAAGGCCCAGCTCGCGGAGTACGCCGAACTCACCAAGGACGGGCATCCCCAGCCGGGTCCGGTCCATGGCAAGCCCGCCAACGACATCCTGTCCTACCTGCACTACGACACGGTCGAGACCGTGGGCACCTCCAGCGAGATCCCGGTACTGGTGCTGCCCACCGGCAAGGTCATCGAATTCCAGCTCGCCGCCATGGACGTCGTCCACGCCTTCTGGGTGCCGGAGTTCCTGTTCAAGCGCGACGTGATGCCGAACCCGGCGGAGAACCACTCCGACAACGTCTTCCAGATCACCAAGATCGAGCGTGAGGGCGCGTTCGTCGGTCGCTGCGCCGAAATGTGCGGCACGTTCCACTCGATGATGAACTTCGAGGTCCGCGCGGTGTCGCCGGAGAAGTTCACCAAGTACATCGACGGCCGCAAGTCGGGTATGACCAATGCCGAGGCCCTCGAGTCCATCGGTGAGTCCCCGGTCGCCACCTCGACCCGGCCCTTCAACACCGATCGCACCACCAAGACCGCGGCCGAGGCAAAGTAAGGGACTGATCTGATATGAGGATCGAAGCGCGGATTTTCGAGCTGCTCACGGTGTTCTTCGTCATCGTGGCGGTCGTGTACGGATTCTTCACCGGCCAGTCGCGCACCGGCGTCGAATGGGCGGGCACCACGGCCATCGTGCTGACGGCCGGACTGTCGCTGATCATCGGCACCTACTTCAGGTTCGTCGCGCGTCGCCTCGACCTGCGTCCCGAGGACTACGAGGACGCCGAGATCGTGGACGGCGCGGGCGACCTGGGCTTCTTCTCGCCCGGCAGCTTCTGGCCCATCCTGCTCGCGGGTGCGGGCTCGATCACCGCGCTGGGTCTGGCCTTCTTCCAGTTCTGGCTGATCGGCATCGGCGTGGTGTGCGTCCTGTCCGCGGCCGCCGGTCTGGTCTTCGAGTACTACCTCGGCCCCGAGAAGCACTGACGGCGACAGGTACGAACGACGACGCCCCATCGGGACCATTCCCGGTGGGGCGCTTCCGTGTTCGCGAAGCGCGGGTTCAGCCGCCGTGCGGTGATATTCCGCCCGGACCGCGCGGAGCGCGCGACCGCCGGGACGCGGACGGGCGGTGTCGCTCACGGATGGCTGTTTCCACCCCGTGCGCGGCGATCGTGGCGCGCTCGTTCGATGCCGGGGCCGTATCTACCGCGCACACACGGATGCCTTGCTGCGCCAACTCGGCATCGGCGCAATGGCCGAAGGTCGACCATGCGGCCGTCGCCCCCGCGAAACATGTCTCGGCGAGCGGTCGCGGACCCACATTGACCACCAGACCCGAGCGTGCGAGCCGCAGGGCCGGAACGAGTCCGAGCGTCAGGCGCAACGGACCGAAGTAGTTGGCGGCCATACTGCGCTGATAGTCGCGGAAGCGATCCGGTGACGGCGCGACCGCGCGCAGCGTGGCGTCGGCATTGTTGACCAGCACGTCCACCGCGCCGAATTCGCCGCGCACCCACTCCACCAGCTGATCGATATCGCCGAGCGCCGACAGGTCGCAGCGGCGCTCGCGAGCGAGGCCGCCCGAGGCGGTGATCCGCTCGCGCACCTCGGCCAGGCGGTCGGCGTGCCGGTCCACCAACACCAGACGCATTCCGCGCCCGGCCAATCGGGTCGCGGTGGCGCGGCCGATGTCGGAACATGCCTCGGTGACCAGCACGCACAGACCGGCGGGACAGGTAGCCGCGGGATCGCGGCGGCGCAGGCGATCGGTGAGACGCCCGGGGGCGGCGCGGAATTCGAGCATTGTCGACAGCAACCTTCACGTGGATGAACGCTGATCACATGCATCGACACCCCGGGCGACGGTGTCGTCCCGCGGCCGCCGAACCGGCAGCGTCCCGGGTCGGGAGCTATCGCTGGGCGACTATTGCGGTGCGGCAGAGTCTAATCGGCCGAGTCGTAGCGCAGGGCGTGTTCGGAGAGGCAGATGTCGTCGATGCCCGCGACGATGTCGCGCAGCAGTTCCGAGGGCAGCGCCGAGGGCCGCAGGCGGCAGGTGAAGGTGATGAGGCCGTGATCCTCGACCGGCAGGTTGCGCGCCTCGGATTCGGCGCGCAGATACGCCGAGCGCACGCCGTAGGTCATGGCGGAGATGACGGTGAAACAACCGCTGCGCTCGCGGTGTCCGGCGAACAGGTCGTGCAGGCGGTAGAACACCGAACTGTAGCTCGACAGCGACGCGAAGATGCCGACACGGTAGGCGGGACCGCGCTCGGAGGAGCTGATGACGGTGTCGGCGAGATATTCCGCGTCGCGCAGGGTCAGCACCTTGGGGGCGAACATGAGCGCGCCCGCCGCGGCGTTGCGCACCGGCATACCGGCGCGCCCGCCCGCGGCCGAGGCGATGGCGCCCAACGACTTCCGGGTGCGCGTGCCGACCTCGCGCCGCGCCCGCAGTGACCGGGTGGGTGTGGTGGGGTAGAGGCTCGACCATTGGCCGAAGCGGACCGTGCCGAGCTGTACGTGGCCGGTGCCGACCGGACGCGACACCTTCAGCGGCGCGGTGTCGACCCAGCGACCCACCTGGAGCACGGCGTTGCCCGGTCGCACGATCTCGGCGTGCGCGTGCTCGACGAAGGAGTCGAAGTCGAGGAAGCGATCGGCGTCGGTGGTGAGCCAGGTGTGGTCCTTGTCGATATCGATCGCGTCGAGGGTGAGCGCGGTGATGATGCCCGCGCGTCCGCCCGCGCCGAGGATACGGTGGAACCGGTCGGTGTGGTGGCTGCGGCCGCAGGTGCCGATGCGCCCGTCAGGGTCCACGTATTCCAGATCCACGATCTGGTCGGTGAACAGGCCGTAGCGGTGCGAGGCGCTGCTCACGCCGCCGACCGAGGCGAATCCGCCTGCGGTGATGTCGCGGTGGTCGCCGACGATGGGCAAGCCGAGTCCGTGCGCGCCGAGACGGCGGTCGATATCGGAGAGCTTGGCGCCCGCCTGCACCCGGACGGTGCGGCGGCCCAGGTTGATGTCGAGCACCGAGTTCATCCGCCGCAGCGAGACGACGGCGCGCTGATCGGGCAGCGCGAGCCCTTCGTCGAGCGGCTCGCCGCCGCGCACCATGAGGCGCTCGGCGCGTCCTCGTGAATCCCGCACCGTGCGAACGACATCCGCGGTGTCACGCGGGAGGAATTCTGCGGAGGAGACAGTGTGCGGCGTGCTCATGTCACGAAAGCTAACCACAGCCGCGCCCGCCACGCGCACCCGAAGTCAGGGAGACTTGAAACGCCTCCCGCACACCGACTCCGACCTGCGGTGATCGGGTTCGCCGCGGGCGCCGTGGCCGGTTTCCGCGAACCCACGTGTGCGTATCGCGCGGGCGTCCACTGGGCGGGAACCGAAACCGCGGATTTCTGGACCGGCTACATGGACGGCGCGATCCGCAGCGGTGAGCGCGCGGCCGCGGAGGTCCTCGCCGCCTGAACGACGCTCAAGGACGGTGGATTCGAACGTTCTCGAGGATTTCGACCACCTCCGGGAACCAGCGTCCGAACTCCTCGGCCAGCGGCAGCGTGGTGCGCAACTGACCGAGCAGACCGAGTCCGGCCACGGCCGTGCGCGCGACCGTGGTGTGCGGTGAGGGCATGGTCATCTGACGGACCACGTTGGTCACGCGCAATTCGGTCAGTGTCGTCAGATGGGTGCGCAACCACCGCGGGTCCAGGTCGATGGTCGGCGCGATCACCGCGTCGCGTACGGGGGCCAGTTGCGCGGCCGCGGTGTCGATATCGATCGCGCGATCCGGTGCGATGTAGCCGTTGCGCCGAATCGCCGCCTCGAGCGCGCGGGGTTCGCACGAGAGCAGGGCGGGCGCGATGTCATTGACCATGTCAAGGAAGCCCGACGGCCAGGGCGCGCACGCGCCGAAATCCACCACGCCGAGACGCCCGTCGGGCATGACCCGGAAATTTCCGGGATGCGGGTCGCCGTAGAGCAGGCCGGCTCGGGTCGGTCCTGAGAACAGGAACCGCAGGATCAGCAGCCCGATCCGATCGCGTTCCAACGGGTCGCCGCGCACGATGACCCGCGACAGCGACACGCCTTCGAGCCATTCGGTGATCAGCACATCGGGGTATTGCGCGACCACCCTCGGCACCACGAAATCCGGGTCGTCGGCATATGCCTCGGCGAAGCGCGACTGGTGGCGCGCTTCCAGCGCGTAGTCGAGTTCCTCGCGGATATAGGCGCACAGCGCGTCGATCACCGACCGGGCGTCCGCGCCCGGCAGCAGCGCGTTGAACAGGGGACTCAGCCTGCGCAGGGTGTGCAGGTCGTCGTCGATCGCCTCGCGCGCACCGGGATACATGACCTTGACCGCCACCGGACGTCCGTCGTGCCAGACCGCTCGGTGCACCTGCCCCACCGAGGCCGCGGCCGGACCGCGGTCGTCGAACTCCCGGAAGCGCGCGCGCCAGTCCGGTCCGATCTGGTCGGCGAGGACCGCGTGCACGCCCGCGGGCAGCATGGCGGGTGCCGAATCCTGGAGTTTGCCGAGCGCTTCGCGGTACGGTGCGGCCACCTCGGCGGGCAGCACGAATTCATAGACCGCCAGCACCTGCCCGAGTTTGGCGATGCAGCCCTTCAATTCGCCGAGTACCGCGAACATGTGCTGCGCGGTCCTGGCGCGGATCTCGCGATCGACTTCGGCGGCGGACCGGCCGAGCGCGCGCTTGCCGACACCGGCGACCCGGCGGCCCGCGAAGGCGACCGGCACCGCGGCCAATTTGGCGCCGCGCACCATGCGTCCGGTGGGCGGCGCGCCCGCCGGACGACGCGGCAGCTGGAAGATTCGACCACCGGTGTCGCGGCGGACCATACTCACCTCACCTCGCGCCGACTCGACGCGGCCTCGTCGGCGGCTCGGCGTCCGTGCCCGCCCCACGCTATCAATGTCGTCGCCCCGTACCCTCCCCGGTCAGGACCGCAATCCGTCGAGTGCCGCGAGGAATTCCGCGGTCGGATGGATGCACAGTTGATCGGCGTCGTAACCGATGGCGGCGGCCCGCTCGATGGCGCCGTCGCGCCACCAGTAGACGTCCTGGCTCACCGGCCACGGGCGCTGCGTGTATTCCAGGGCAGCCAGTTGGGCCAGCAGCGTGGTGGCGCGAACTACTCGGGCATCGGTGACCGGATAGGCGTAGATGTGGCGCTGGGAGGGCACGACGAAGACCGTGCCCGCCGTGCCGGCCACCGGATAGTCCTCGCCGAGCCACCTGGCGTGCGCGGTGATGTAGTCCGACAGGCCGCACAGCATGGTGATGTCGACCCGCTCGGCGTGCGGACTCTCGAAGCCGTGGGTGACCACGTCGAGTGCCCCGTCGCCGCGGGTGTTGGCCTCGGCCAGCGCGAACAGCTCCGCCGTGCCGAGCGGCCACCGGCTCGCCATCGCGCGGGTGACGGGCGCCATCGTGTGCACGCGGTCGATGAGCACCCGCTGCACGAGTCCGGGCGCGATCTCGCGACGCACCACGTCGGGTCCGCCCGCGTCGGCCGAATACAGCCGCGTGCGGATGAGGGTGCGCATCATGGTGAAATCATCGGTGTCGAGGGCGTCGGGGTCGACGTCGAGTTCCACCAGGCCGGTGCTGAGATAGTCCGCGACCAGGGCGGGCCACTGCTCGCGCGGCTCGCCCGCGGCCATTCTGCGCAGATTCGCGAGTTCGACGAGGATCTGTCCGCTCGGGCCGGACAGGACCACGTCGTCGTCGGCCGCGACCCGGCAGGTGTATCCCAGCTGGTGCGCGGCCGCGACCGCCAGCGACATGAGTGGATCGGGCGATGCTTCGGACACGACGGCCCCCTCGCTCGTAACGCGGGACATCGGGCGCCACGCGCGCGCCGACGCCCGCGAAGTCAGGACCCGGAAATGGCTTCTCAGTGATTGTGCACCGAGGGTCCGGGTCACGGTTGGATTACGGTCGGATCAATCGGGATCGTTCAGTGGCGCGATGACATACCGACCAATCGGTTATGCAACTCCGCGGTCCAGTCCCGGTGGCCGAGTTCGGCGAAGTCGACCCACAGTGACTCGAAGACATCGCTGCCCTCGGAGAACCAGGTCCCGCGCTTGTCGCCCTCGAGCACCACGCTCATCCCGTGCTCGGTGGCGACGAAGGTGACCTCGAGCTGATTCAACTGCGGGTAGTGGTGCGAGCGGCCGAATTCGATCTCCTGATAGAACGGCAGCCGCTGCGGGCTGCCGGAGATGTGGCCCGCCTCGACATCGGCGCTGTGCAGCGGGAATCCCAGACGCTCCAGCGCTTCCAGCAGCACGTGCTGGGCGGGCAGCGCGCCGACGCCGATGGGGTCGGTGTCGGCGGCGTCCACGGCCCCCTGAATCTCGACCACAGTGCGCACGGCGACCGTCGTGCCCGGCAGATGTCTGCCGTTGTAGAAGGTAATGGGCGTCTCCATCGGCGCACGCGCGGCGAAGCGGAACTCCATCGGCGCGCCCGCGGGCAGATGCAGCGGGCCGTGCACGTCGGTCCACCCGAAGCCCATGTCACGCACCTCCTCGTGATCGTCGTACTCCCGCTCGACGCGGGTCACGAACTCCACCGCGATACGCGAGATCTCCTGCGCCACAGTGCCGCCCCGCAGCCGGATCACACCCTCGACGATGCCGCCCGGCTGCACGCCCGGGGTGAACAGCTCCGTTTCGACCTCGGCGCCGCCGACTCCCGCGGCAACCAACAATTTCCTGAACATGTTCGGAAGTCTCGCTGCCGCACCATAAAAGTGTCTTGTCGTTTGCTTGGCCTGTGACCGAGCTCATCGGTGTCCGGCAAACGAAAAGTCCCGCACCCTGTTCGGATGCGGGACCCTCGCGGAGATCCGGGCGGGACTAGCCCGCGGCGGATTCGGGGATGCGGGTTGCCTCGGGGGCGCTGCCCGATGGCACGCCCTTCTTCAGGCTGTGGGCGTAGACGTCGACGTATTCCTGGCCGCCGAGCTGCATGAGCTCGTACATGACCTCGTCGGTGACCGATCGCTCGACGAAGCGGTTGCCGCCCATGCCGTCGTAGCGGGAGAAATCGATGGGGGCGCCGAACTTCACGATGACCTTGCGACGGCGCCAGCGGAACGGTCCGGGCGGGGAGACCTCGTCGGTGCCGATGACGGCGACCGGAATGACCGGGACGCCGGTCTCGAGGGCGAGGCGGGCCATGCCTGTCTTGCCCTTGTAGAGGCGGCCGTCGGGGGAGCGGGTGCCCTCCGGGTAGAGACCGACCAGCCTGCCCTGGTCGAGCAGGCGGCGCGCGGCGTTGAGCGCGTCCTCGGCGGCGTCGGCGCCCGTGCGGTCGATCGGGTACTGGCCGGTGGTGGTGAAGAACCACTTCTGGAAACGGCCCTTGAGACCCGGGGTGTTGAAGTACTCCGCCTTGGCCAGGTAGTTGATCCGGCGCGGGCTCAGCAGCGGGGCGAAGAGCCAGTCGGCGAAGGAAAGGTGATTACCCGCCATGATGGCGGGTCCGTCGGCGGGGATATTCTCCACGCCTTCGACCGTCGGCCGGTTGTAGAGATGCATCAACGGTCCCAGCAGCACGTATTTCAGTAGCCAGTAGAACATGACGTCCTTCCCCCGGGACCGGGATAGAAGTGGGCAACCTGCGTTGTTGCCGACTTTACCGCTGGTCGGAGATCACATCCAATCCCAGCGGGGTATCTCGCCACAATGCGGCGAGCCGTAACGTCCGGGATACGTGTCAGGGCACTTGACGGACACCGTGTTTCGAACATATGTCCGTTTCCGTATTTTTTCTGTCCGCACATGTCAATGGGCGGTGCGCGCCACCCGATCCGGTTCCGCGAGTACCGCGCGCGCGAGTTCGGCCGCACCGATCATGCCCGCCGCCTCACCGAGTTGGGTGGTGCGAATGCGCGCCAGCGGACGGTGGCCCGCGCCGGTGACCGCGCGGGCGTACTCCTCGCGCGCCTCATCGAGGAACAGCGGCGCCGAACTGCTCACCCCGCCCGCGATCACCACCAGATCGGGATCGAAGATGTCGCTGACGAAGGCCAGTCCGAGGCCGAGCCAGCGGGCGAAATCCGTCATCGCGCGCATCGCCACGGGATCGCCGTCCTGCGCCGCTCCCGCCACCCGACGACCGGTGAGCGAACCCGGATCGCGCGCCACCTCCCGAGCCAGTACGGTCGAGGGCGCGGGATCGGTGGCGAGCAGTTCGATCGCGGTCTCGGCCAGTGCGGTACCGCTGCAATAGCGTTCCCAGCAGCCGCGTTTGCCGCACGGACACGACCGGCCCTGCGGCACCACCTGGAGGTGGCCCAGTTCGGGTGCGACGCCGTGACTTCCGCGATAGAGCCTGCCGTCGATGAGCAGCGCCGCGCCGATGCCGGTGCCGATCGCGACCAGCACCACATTGTGGCCACCCGCCGCCGCCCCGAACCGGTACTCCGCCCAGGCCGCGGCGTTGGCGTCGTGTTCGAGAATGACCGGCAGTTCGAGGCGTCGGGTCAGGCGCGCCGCGACCGGGGTGTCCTGCCAGGGCAGATGCGGGGCGAAACGCACGGTCGAACGGTCGGCGTTGATGAATCCGGCCACCGCGAGTCCGACCGCGCCGATCCGGTGGCGCGGCAGCAGTTCGCGCACCGCCCGTTCCAGCGCGTCCTCGAGCGCGCGCGCCGAATGCGGGGTCGGGGCCTGCACGGTGTCGAGCACGTCGCCGTCGCCGTCCACCACCGAGGCGCGGATATTGGTGCCGCCGACATCGATACCGACGGTCAGCGGGCGGGAGGCTGGTATCCGGTCGGTCATCCCTTGATCGTCACCGGAATGCCGACATATGCCGCACGAGGACGACCCCCCGCCGCGGCGGCGCGCGGTCGGCGCGAATGTCGTTGTGCCTCACCGGATTCGGCATCGTCATCGGGTAGGACCGGTTCGACGGGCACACCCGCGAGCGCCTCGCGCAACACCGTGACGATCGCGGTGCCGTGATCGGCGATGGCCGCCATCACCTCGTGATGCTCCCCGCGCACCAGCGCCGCCGCCGCGCACACCGGACACCAGCTGCAACTCGACCACTCCGTACCGCCCTCCGCGGCATGGCGCAGCACCGGCTCGACCCGCTCCAACACGGTCTCGGCCAGCAGCTTCAACTCCTCGGCGAATTCGGCCAAGCCGTTGGGGTCGCCGCCCGCGCGCGGGCCCGTCATCGAGGCCACATCTGCGGATCAGGGCGGAAACGCACGACCAGACAGTCGCCGTCGAGCTCGGCGGCCTCGACCGTGCACCGCTGCAATACCGGAGCCAGACGCACCCGGCGCCGCACCCCGTCCGCTCCCACGATCAAATCGTCCTCCACTCGTCCCAGTCGCAGCGTCGCCGAATCGACGACGGGCAAGGGCATGCGCATCGTGTACACCGAATGCAGACCGGTGCCCGATTCCAATCGAACCACCGGTTCACCGGAACTCGCGCGAACCTCAGCCGGATTGTCGCCCAGCATAGAAGGCGCGTCCACCGCGCGGGACAGGGCCGACAGTGGTTCGACACCGACCGGTTCCGTACCGGTGTGCGGGATGAGGACGACCGCCACCCCGTGCGCCCGCGCGCGCAATTCCTCGACCACCTCCACCTGTTCGGCGCGACGGCTCAGATACCAGTGCACCGCCGGATGCTCGGAAGGCCCCGACGGCGGCGGCACCGGCGGCAACACCTTGTTGACGATCACCTCGTCCAGCCGCAGACCCAGCAGCGCCGCCGCCGAACGCACCCGGTCTGCCTCCGCCACCGCGACCCGCTCGGCCACCGTGACCAGCCTGGCCCCGGTGCGGCGATGGTCGGCCAGCAGATCGCGCACCCCGCTCACCGCCGCCACGATCCGGTCAACCGTCGTCGCCAACACCGCGCGCCGCAGATCCGTACCGAGTGCGCTCATTGCCCGCGCGTGCGGCGGCCACACCCGCTCCAGATAACCGAGCATGGTGTCCGGCGCGGTGAGAATGCGCAGCATATCGGCCGTGGGCGGGCAGTCGAGGACGATGACGTCCCATTCGTCCTCCTCGGCGAGCTGGGCCACCTCCACCAGCATGAGCAGTTCCTGCACACCCGGCAGACCCGTCAGCTCCGCGGGATCGAGCGCGGCGATATCGACGCCGTGCTCGTGACCCGATTCCGCGTCGAGCATGCGGACCACCTCGCGGAACCGATCCTCCAGCAGCGCAAGGGAATCCAACTCGATCACATCGAGTCCGGGCAGCACGCGGGCGATCCCGGGCACGGTGCCCGCGTCGTGCGGGAAACGGAAACCGAGCGCGTCGCCGAGCGAATGCGCCTGATCCAGCGACGCGATCAGCACCCGGCGCCGCGCGCGCCGATGCGACATCGCCGCGGCGCACGCCAATGTCGTCTTGCCGACCCCACCTTTGCCGACGAACAGTTCCAGATGGGTCCGTCGCCCGGTCAGCCTTCGACCCGTTTCTTCAGTTCCTTCAGCGCGGTATCGGTGATGACCTTCTCGGCCTTGCGTTTGAACATGCCGATCATCGGGATGTTGAGGTCCACCGTGAGCTCGTAGACGACCTGGGTGGTGCCGTCGGGCCGATCCAGTAGCTCGTAGGTGCCGTCCTGGGCCTTCTGGAGCTCACCGCTCACCAGATGCCAGCTGACGGCCTTACAGTCGGCGCGCCAACTGTAGGACAGCACGTAGGTGTCCTTGACGACACCGGCGTCGAGCACGAAACGGGCCGTCCTGGCCCGGCCACCCACACCGGTCTCCAACACCTCCACCGACTTCGCCGCCGACACCCACTCCGGGTACGACTCCAGATCGGCGATGACGGCCATCACCCGCCGCGAGGGTGCCTCGATGAGGATCGACCTCTGAGTCCGGTCGGCCATGATGGTCAACGGTTCCTTTCCAGCGACGATGCTCGACACGTCGACGGTATGCCGTGGACGGTCGGCGGAATGCGGCGGGTGCGCGAGATCAGGCCGCGGGCGTCACGCCCGCGGGGCGACCGGCCTCCAGCCGCGCCTTGATCCCGAACGACATCTCCCTGCCCGCCACCCGGCGCACCCGATTCGCGGCGAGCAGCCCACGCGGCGACATCCGCTGCGCGCCCTGGGGTTCGGCATGCAGGAAATAGTGCAGGATCACCCCATCCAGGCACGGCTGCAACCACACCTCCATGGTGCCGGACAACGCGCCGCTCACCGACCAGCGAATGCCCTTGTCGCCGCGATCCTCCCGAACCTCGAGGGTGAGATCCGGCCACCACGCGCGCCAATTGTTCGGACCGCCGAGCACTGCGGCGACCGCGGCGCCGTCGGCGGCGACGAAAGTCTCATCCGCGACCTGAATGCTGCTCACATCGGTGAGCGTAATAGATGCGCCCACCCGCGCACCGCCCGCCATCAGCGCAACAGATGCCGCAACCGCGCGCCCAAGGTGTCCCAGCGCCACCGCTGCTCCACCCACGCGCGACCCGCCGCGCCCATGCGCGCCGCCGCGTCCGCGTCCGACAACACATCCACCACCGCCGCCGCGATCGCCGCCGTGTCACGACCGTCCACCACCCGGCCCGTCTCACCCTCGATCACCGTCTCCGGTGCGCCCCCCGACTTGCCCGCGATCACCGGAACACCCGACGCCGACGCCTCCAGGTACACGATGCCGAGACCCTCCACGTCCAGACCCGCGCCCCGAGTACGCGACGGCATGGCGAACACATCGGCGATCGTGTGATGCGCGGCCAACTCCGCCGACGCGACCCGGCCGGTGAACACCACGTCGTCGGCCACACCGGTAGCCGCCGCCAGGGCGCGCAGACGCTCCTCGTAGGGGCCGCTGCCCGCGATCACCAGCACCGCGCCGTCCACCCGGGAGCGGATCTCGCGCATCGCGACGATCAGGGCGTCCTGGCCCTTCCTCGGCACCAGACGCGACAGGCACAAGACCGTCGGCCGCTGCCCGAGGCCGTAGCGGGCGCGCAACTCCGCGCGCGCCGCCGGATCCGGGCGGAAGACCTCGGTGTCGACCCCCGGTGGCAGGTACTCCAACGCCGCGGACGGACCGAACGCGGACGCGAACCTGGCCCGGGTGTACTTGCTGACGTAGGTCACGACATCGGTGTTGTCACCGATCGTGCGCAGCGCCTGACGCGCCCCGGGCAGCATGGACCAGCCGACCTCGTGGCCGTGAGTGCTCGCCAGGATTCGTTGCGCGCCCGCGCGGCGCAGCACGGGCGACATCAGCGCCAACGGCGCGGCCGCGCCGAACCACACGGTGTCGCAGTGTTCGTCGCGGAGCAACCGCGCCGCCCGCCGCAACACCAACGGGGTCGGCAGCATCAAGGTCGTGGGATGGCGAACCACCTGGTACTTCTGCTCGGCGTCGAACTCGAGATGGCTGTCGCCGCGCCAGCGGGGGGCGTAGACGACCAGATCATCGGGGGGGAGTTGCCCCGCCAACGTTTGCAGATAGGACTGGATACCGCCCGGCCGCGGCGGGAAATCATTGGTAACCAGCAGAGTTCGGGCCATGTACTCAAACCTACTGTGTCTATGGCGGCGCCTTCGGCGCCGCGGGTTCGCGGCCCCTTATGTCTCGCGTCCGAGCGGTCGATACTTGCTCCTTCGTCGCATCGTCTCGACCGCTCGGG
>NZ_LGYZ01000060.1 GCF_001310275.1 Nocardia arizonensis | reverse complement strand
TTCGGCACGGCGGGGTTCGCGGCCCCTTATGTCTCGCGTCCGAGTGGTCGATACTTGCTCCTTCGTCGCATCGTCTCGGCCACTCGGGCGCGAGACGGCCGCGAACGGTCGCTCGTATGACTCGCTCCGTGGTGGTTGCGTGGGCGTGCAGTGTCCGTATCTCTGGCCGTGCCTTCGGCATGGTGGGGTTCGCGGCCCTTGGGTCTCGCGAACGGTCGCTTTGTAGGACTCGCTCCGTGGGGGTGGGTTGGGAGCGGGAGGTGCCTGGTGGGTGCACGGGGTGGTGTGGGGTTTGGGTGGTTGGGGTGTGGGTTGTCTGGGGTGTGGTGGTGGTTCGAGGGATGGATCCGGGGGTGAGATTGGTGTGGTGCCGGGTTCGGGGGTGGGTGAGAAATGGTGCCGGTTCCTGGAGAGGGAGCGGCGGGGGTGGGGTGCGTCAGGGGGTGTGGGTGGACAGCCAGGTTTGCCATTGGGTTATGAAGGTTTGGCGGTCCACCTTCAGGGTTTCCCTCAGGACTCGGTCTTCGGCCTGGTTGTCGGCGGGGGTCGCGGCCAGGTGACGGTAGAGGGTTACCAGTGCTTGTTCTCCGAACTTCTCGGCCGTGAAGGCGCATGCCGTCCATGCCGCCTCGTAGGCTTCGGCGGCGTGGGGGCCGGTGAGGTCGGCGGGGGTGGGGAGTTCGGTGGGCACGGCGCCGGATCGTAGGCGGGCGGCTACGGTGGGGGCGATTTCGGCGAAGGGGTGGTCTTGGCCCCGGTGGGCGGCGTATTCGGCGAATCCTTCGAGCATCCAGGGGGGTGCGCCGTCCGCGGTGATCGCGCGGGTGGCCACGTGGGTGAGTTCGTGGCGCAGGAGGGTGCGCAGTTCCGCGGACGAGAGGCGGCGGCCCGCTTCGGGGCTGAACACCACTCGCTGGGTGGGTTCGGTGCCGCGGGCGAAGGGGTCGGTGACCGTCACCGCGGCCACCGCGCCGGGCAGGATGCTGGTGGAGCGGACCAGGGCCGCGAATTCGGAGGAGTTGGCCGCCACGACTATCAGGGCCGTCGGAACGTGGCCGCCACCGAGCAGGTCGGTGATGGCGGCGGTGGCGGGAGCCAGTTCGGCGCCGAGGACGGCCATTTCGGAGCGTTGGTCGGCGTGTCCGACCACCAGCGCGTCGCGGTCGTTGCCTGCGGCGGGGAAGCGTTCGGCGACGATCTCGCCGAAGGGTTCCATCGTGCGGCGGACGGGATCCAGCCTCGGGTCGTCGGCGGTGACTTCGCCTAGTGACGCGGCGACGCCGGGCTGGGCCGACGTGGTCCGCGGCTGGGCGAGCTTCGGCAGGAGCAGCAGCGCGCCGCAGACGCCTGTCAATGCGACGACCGCGGTGAAGGCCACGGCGAACCGAGCGCGCCCGCGCATGGGGCTCAGTATCGCCGCGCGGAATGGAAGGGGGTCGTATTGATGGGGGCGACGGCCACGGGCACGCCGAAGGTCGAGGCGTGCAACATGAGTCCGTTGCCCGCGTAGATGCCGACGTGCGAGATATCCGAATAGAAGAAGATCACGTCACCGGGCTGCATCTGGTCCTTGGGCACGGGGATACCGTAGTTCGCCTGCTGCGAGCTCGTACGCGGCACATCCTTGCCGACCTGCTTGAACGCCCACTGCACCAGCCCGGAACAGTCGAACTGGTGCGGGCCGGTCGCCCCCCACACGTATGGATCGCCCACCCTGGTCAGCCCCGCGGCCAGCGCGCTGGTTCCGCTGCCGGGCACCAGGCCCTGGAGCAGGGTGTCGCGGTCGAATCCGGGCGGGAAGGGAGATCCGGCCAGCGCCGACTTGTCCCGCGTGGACAGCGCGCCCCACGCCTCGACGACCGCGGCGATGGCGCCGCCCAATTCGCTGCGCTTGTGTTCGAGATCGGAGCGCACTTCCTCGGCCTTGTCGGCGGCACCGCGCGCGGCGTCGGCGGCCGCGCGCGCGGCGGTCTCCGCGGTCTGGGCGGCGTCGCTGGCCTTCTTGAAGTGTTTGAGCTGCTCGGTGGTCTGGGATTCCACCACGCCCAGTGTGGACATCTGATCCAGTAGTTGCTGCGGGGAATCGCTGACCAGCACCGCGAACATCTTGTTCGTGCGCGCGCCCTGGTAGGCGGCGATGGCGGTGCGGTCGATGACCGGCTGGAACTTGCGCACCTCTTGGCGGGCCGCGTCGACGGCCGCGGTCTTGGACGCGAGCACCGTCTCGGCATCGTGCTGCGCGGAGAGTTTGGCGTCCAGATCGGACTGGGCCTCGAGCGCCTGCTGGTTGAGCTGTTCGGACTGACGCGACAGGTCGATCATGCGCTGCACGGCCTCGCTCGCGCTGGAGGGCATGGCCACCGGATCGGCCGTCGACGGGCCCGCGCCGTAGGGAATCGCGATGAGCACTCCGGCCGCAAGTACGCCTCCCACCAGACGTCTACTCGAATGTCTTCGGTGTGCTGCCACGGCCTGCGCTGCCCCGTTCTGTCGAGCGACGATGATTCCGGGCGGGGACCGAATAGGCGCTCTGTGATCCCGTGACCGGAAAGGTCTCGGTTAGGTTACGGAACGGCCCGGACCGTGTCCAGCAGAGCGCTCATCGGTTACTTCGGCCGGGCGTGGCGCCGGGCCGCGGTGCGTCCGGCGCCGTCGGATCAGAAGTGCCGGGCGCCCGCGAACGGCATCGAGGAGATGGGCGCGATCCGCACGGGAGTGCCCGAGGTGGACGCGTGGACGACATTGCCGTCACCCGCGTAGAGACCGGAGTGGCCGCCGCCGTAGAACGACACCAGGTCGCCGGGTTGTAGGGCGTCCAGGGATACGGGTGTACCCGCCGACAGCTGGGCGCCACTGGTGCGCGGTAGGTCCATACCGGCCTCCCGGTAGGCCCACTGGACCAGGCCGGAGCAGTCGAAGGCGTCGGGGCCCGCGGCGCCGTAGACGTAGGGCGCGCCGAGCTTGCTCATGGCCGCGTCCAGGGCGACCTCGCCGAGGCTCTTCTTGGGCGCGACGAACGGCAGGGGCGCGCTCGGGGCCTCCAGGCCGGGAATGCCGGGCGGAATACGGATCTCGTCGGGGACCTCGAAGGTTCCCACGCCCGGGATGGTGACCGGCTGCGCCGACGCGGTGGCGGGCAGGAGCATCGCGCCGATGGTGGCAGCGCCGACGGCTCCAGCGGCGACGGCACGCCGCGCCTGTCGCTTGACGGTGATGGACGCCATGATGCGGTACTTCCAATCTGCCCCACGACGCCGCACCCGGTGGCGCGGCTGACAGTGGCCCGCCACGATCGCGGCGAGACTCCGTGAGGTCTCGAAAAGGTTACGAACACATCACGGTGGTTTGTAAAGACGTCGCTGCGCGGAATGCCGTTTTTCGGCAAATGCGGATGTAATCGCGTGGGATATTTCTCACAGCAATCACGAAACGATAACGAAGACGGTTTTTCGCGAGGCGCGCCGGTTGGCCCCGCCCGGGTTGTCGGGTGCGTCGCGCGAGCGCCGAGCCGTGGGCGGCCGCCGTTGCGCCAGTTCGGGCCGTGGAACCGGCTGGTACTACCGTGCCGAAATTGGACGCTTGTCCAGAAATGTCCAAGATGGTGCCGATTGGTCTGGTTCGTGATCTTGGGCCGTCCGGGCAGCGCGGTATTCAATGCGTATCGCACATGAATGTGTGGTGCGCCACATTCACGTGTAGTCGATCGGTCGGCGGGCATCGAAACGAAATCCTCGCGGTGTGATCCCGGCATTCCGCGTGCGCCCGAGCGCGCCCATCTCTCGGTCGCCACCGCTCGTCCGTGTCATACCCGGCTGTCATACCCCGGCTCTACGCTGCACGCCGTGCCCGACCCCGCAGCGCGCCCGGCGTCCACCCGCCAGTTGGCCTTCGACGAGCTGGATACCCCGCTCTACGACGTGACCTTCGTGGTGGTCGACCTGGAGACCACCGGCACGAGCCCCGACCGGGACGCCATCACCGAGATCGGCGCGGTCAAGGTGCGCGGCGGCGAGGTGCTGGGTGAATTCGCGACGCTGGTCGATCCGGGAGTGCCCATACCGCCCGCGGTCGTGCACGTCACCGGGATCACGACCGCGATGGTGGCCGCCGCGCCGCGCATCGAGGCGGTGTTGCCCGGATTCCTCGAATTCGCCGCGGGCTCGGTCCTCGTCGCGCACAACGCGCGCTTCGACACCGCCTTCCTGCGCGCGGCGGCCGCGCGCCTGGACACGCCCTGGCCCGCCTTCACCGTGCTGTGCACCGTCAAACTGGCCCGCCGGGTGCTGAGCCGGGACGAGGCGCCGTCGGTGCGCCTGGGTGTACTGGCCCGGGTGCTCGGCGCGGGCACCGAACCCACCCACCGTGCCTTCGAGGACGCCAAGGCCACCGTCGACGTTCTGCACGCGCTCATCGCGCGGGTCGGCAATCAGGGCGTGCACAGCCTCACCGAATTACTGGACTATCTGCCGGGGGTGACCCCGCGCACGCGGGCCAAACGGGTACTGGCGACCGATCTGCCGTCCGTGCCCGGTGTCTATCTGTTCCGCGGTCCCGCCGACGAGGTCCTCTACATAGGAACCGCCGTGAACCTGCGCCGCCGCGTGCGCACCTACTTCACCGGTTCGGAGACCCGTGGCCGGATCAAGGAGATGGTGTCGCTGGCGACCCGGGTGGACCACGTGGTCTGCGCGCACGGACTGGAGGCGGGAGTGCGGGAGTTGCGGCTGCTCGTCGCGCACGCGCCGCCCTACAATCGGCGCTCCAAATTTCCCAAGCGGGTCTGGTGGCTCACCCTCACCGACGAACCCTTCCCGCGATTCGCGGTGGTGCGCACCCCGATCTCGGATGCGCTCGGCCCCTTCCACTCCCGTCAGGACGCCACCGAACTCGCTGCCACCATCGCCGAGTTCGCTGGCCTGCGCACCTGCACCACCCGGTTGGGGCGGCGCGCGGTACACGACTGCCCGCAGGCCGCGGTGGGCGGCTGCCCGGCGGCGACACCGTACGGAATCCCGCGCGACGCCGCCGATTACGCCGCCGCGCCCGCCGCGGTGCGCGCGCTGTTCGCGGGCCGCCACGACGACATCCTGCGGCGGATGTTCGAGCGGATCGACACCTGTTCGCGGGCCGAACATTTCGAGGCCGCGGCCCGCCTGCGCGACCGGACTGCCGCGGTGGTCAAGGTGCTGTCGCGCACCCAGCGACTCGCCGCGCTCGCGCGCATCGCCGAATTGATCGCCGCGGGACCCGACGGCGCGGGTGGATGGGAGTTCGCCGTCATCCGTCACGGTCGACTCGCCGCGGCGGGCGTCGCGCGTCGGGGGACGCCGCCCATGCCGGTGGTCGAACAGCTCGTCGCCGCGGCCGAGACCGTCATTCCCGATGGCGGTTCCGAACCGCTCGCGCCGATCGACGCCGAGTGGGACGACCTCCCGGCCGCGGGACCGCCGTTGCGCGGTGCGCCACCGGAGGAGATCGGACTGGTGAGCCGCTGGCTGGCGCGCCCGGGCGTGCGTATCGTGCGGACCACCGAGGGCTATCGCGAACCGCTCAACGGCGCGGCGCGCAGGCTCGGGTGGGTGGAGGTCGCGGTGGCCGCCGCCCGAGCCACGCACGCGGGTGAGGACTACGTGGCGGCCACCGCGGGACCCGGTCGCGATCCGGCGGCGCGTCCGACCGCTGTGCCGCCGCGCAGCCTAGGCTGAGCGCCATGATTAACGCGATCGTGCTGATCCAGGCCGACAACGGCCGAATTCCCGAAACCGCGCAGGCGGTGGCCGATACCGACGGAGTCACCGAGGTGTATTCGTGCGCGGGAGATGTGGATTTGATCGCGATCGTGCGGGTGCGCGATCACGAGCAGATCGCCGAGGTGGTGACCGGGCGGATCGACAAGACGCCGGGCGTGCTGCGCACCGTCACCCACATCGCGTTCAAGTCCTATTCGCGCGCCGATGTGGAGGCCGGATTCTCCCTGGGCGAGTGAGGCGCTAGCCGATCTGGACGGAGGAACCCGAGACCGTCGCGCTCTGCGTCGGCGTGAGAACGACGGTCATCTCGCCGCGGCAGCCGGGCCAGGCGAAGATCATGATCGTGGTGTCGGTGTGGTTCTCCACCGCCAACTGGGCCGGACTGCCACCGACGTCGAAGCAGCCGTCGGGATCGCGGTGGACCGAACCGTTGACGACCACGCTGCCGAGTGCGGCGAATGCCGGGGGAGCGGTGAGGATCAGGCCCGTCACCGCCAGCGCACCGAAAGCCGCGCGCATCATGGTTGTCACTCCTCGTGGTCCGTGTGTCGATCGCGGCCCATCAGGTCGGTGCGGGCCGTATCCGGGACCGGTGCTCCGCAACTCCAGCGGTGCGGGCCGGGTCCATCGAGGATTGTGCCTGGCGCGGCGAACCACTGCTAGACAAGACCGGTCGGTTTTGAGCGGAGAATCTGCCCTGCTCGCCCGACCCGGTCAGTCCTCGCCGAGGGTTTGGGTCAGTTTCGCCCAGCTCTCCAGCAGCGCGGCAGCCTTGCCGCTGTCGATCGCCGCCGCCGCGCGCTCGATTCCCGCGGCCAGTGCCGCGTGGATGTCGACGTCGAAATCCAGTTCACCCTTGGACAGGCCGTAGGCGACCAGTGCCGCCGCGGAATTCACCAGCACCGCGTCCCGTACCGGACCCGCCGATCCTGCCAGCACATTTCGGGCGACTCCCGCGTTCACTTCCGCGTCCCCTCCGCGCAAGGCGTCCAACTCGACCCGCGCGATACCGAGGACGGTCGGATCGATGACGGTCTCACGCGACCGGCCACCGGAGACCACCCACGTGGCGGTGGTGTCGGAGGTGGTGATCTCGTCGAGTCCGTCGTTGCCGCGGACCACGAGGGCGCTCGCGCCGCGGTCGGCGAAAACGCCTGCGACGACCGGCAACAGGTCCGAGAAGGCGCAGCCGATCAAGCCCGCGCGCGGTTGCGCCGGATTGGTGAGCGGCCCGAGGACATTGAAGACGGTGGGTATGCCGATCTCCTTGCGCGCCGGACCGGCGAAGCGCAGCGCGGGATGGAACAGCGGCGCGAAGCAGAAGCCGATTCCGACTTCCCGCACCGACCGGGCCACCGATTCGGGACCGAGCGCGAGTTTGACCCCGAGCGCCTCGAGCACGTCGGCGCCGCCGCTCTTGGAGGAGGCCGCCCGATTGCCGTGCTTGACCACCGGGACGCCCGCCGCGGCGACCACGATCGAGGACATGGTGGAGATGTTCACCGAACCGGAGCGGTCGCCGCCGGTGCCGACGATGTCGACCGCGTCGCCGTCGATGGAGACCAGGCGCGCGTGACCGAGCATGCCCCTGGCCATGCCGGACAGTTCCGCGGGCGTTGGGCCCTTGATCTTCATGGCGACCCCGAAGGCCGCGATCTGGGCCTGGGTGGCGTTGTCGGTGAATATCTCGTCGATCACCCACGTCGTGTCGTCGGCGGCCAGGTCGCCGCCGTCGGCGAGCGTTCCGAGCACCCGGGGCCAACTACGCACGGTCATCTTCACATTCTCCCGTCACCGCCGATTCGCGCACCAGTGTGTCGCGAAGCAGCCTAGTCGGCATGCCATTTCCGGCGTCTCAGGTTCTCCTCATCCGTGGCTGTCATAGTGGGCGCGCCGACCCGGTCCGCACACATCGTCGCGTCGCGCCCATCCCTCCCGAACTGGGCAAATGCCCGCGGGGCGGTCGCGCGGCGAGACTCCATGCTCCCGTGCGATTTCCGACACGGAGCGAGAAGTTCCACACCCGACTACTGCTGTCGTACTACGACGAGTCATACTTACCCGGTGACGACCGCAGTAGGGACCCCAGGATCGGCCATAACCCAGCGTGTGCACTCGCTGAACCGGCCCAACATGGTCAGCGTCGGTACCATCATCTGGCTGTCGAGCGAGCTGATGTTCTTCGCCGGCCTCTTCGCCATGTACTTCGTCGCGCGCGCGCAGGCCAATGGGAACTGGCCGCCGGAGCCCACCGAATTGAACCTGGGCTTGGCCGTGCCGGTCACCGCGGTGCTGGTCGCCTCGTCGTTCACCTGCCAGATGGGCGTGTTCGCCGCCGAGAAGGGCGACGTGTTCGGACTGCGCCGCTGGTACGTCGTCACCTTCCTGATGGGCGCGTTCTTCGTCAGCGGCCAAGGGTACGAGTACTACCACCTGGTCCACGAGGGCACCTCCATCTCGAGCAGCGCCTACGGTTCGGTGTTCTACATCACCACCGGCTTCCACGGTCTGCACGTCATCGGTGGTCTCATCGCCTTCGTGTTCCTGCTGATCCGCACCAAGCTCAGCAAGTTCACCCCCGCGCAGGCCACGGCCGCGATCGTCGTCTCGTACTACTGGCACTTCGTCGACATCGTCTGGATCGCTCTGTTCGCGACGATCTACTTCGTCCGCTGATCTCGGTCCGAGACCCACAGCATTTGCACAAGTCGGTTCCGTCTACTCCAAAGGGACACAGATGAGTTCATCTCCCCCGTCAGCGCCAGAGCCCGCCGGTCCGAGCGCGGCGTCCAGCCCCGACGGCAAGGTCGGCCAGGCCGCCAGGATTCGCAGGCAGCGGCGCACGCGGCGGCGTATCGCCGGCGGTCTCGCGCTGTTGGTCGGTCTGGTGGGAGCCGGCTTCCTGGCGACCGCGCTCACCCCGGAGCCGCAGGTCGCCACCGCTCACGAGGATCAGTCGGCGCTGATCCGCGAGGGCAAGCAGTTGTACGAGACCTCCTGCATCACCTGCCACGGCGCGAACCTCCAGGGCGTGAACGACCGCGGCCCCAGCCTCATCGGCGTCGGCGAGGCCGCCGTCTACTTCCAGGTCTCCACCGGCCGCATGCCGCTGGCCGCAAACCAGGCGCAGGCCACCCGCAAGCCGGTCAAGTTCGACGCGCAGCAGACCGACGCCCTGATGGCCTACGTGGCCGCGAACGGCGGCGGTCCCACCGTCGTGCGCGACGCCAACGGGGAGATCGCCCAGGAGTCGCTGCGCGGCGACGACATCGGCCGCGGCTCGGAGCTGTTCCGCATGAACTGCGCGTCCTGCCACAACTTCACCGGTAAGGGCGGCGCGCTGTCCTCCGGCAAATACGCGCCGCCGCTGAACGAGGCCACCGAGCAGCAGCTCTACACCGCGATGGTCAGCGGCCCCGAGAACATGCCGAAGTTCTCCGACCGGCAGCTCTCGCCGGAGGAGAAGCGCGACATCATTGCCTACATCAAGAACGCCGAGGAGGAAGGCGCCCCGGGCGGATACGGTCTCGGCGGCTTCGGGCCCGCGACCGAGGGCCTGGCCATCTGGGTCATCGGGATCACCGCTGTGGTCGGCGGCGCGATGTGGATCGGATCGCGCTCATGAGCGATAAGGAGTCGAACGAGATGGGTCGGCCGGATGAGGGCCACGACGACGTGACGTTGTCGAAGACGCAGAGCACCGGGCACGTCCCGGCCGCGCCCACCGAGGAAGAACTCGACGCGATGACCCGCGACGAGCTGGTCGAACTCGGCACCCGCCGCGACGGCGTCGACGTCGCCTATCGCGCCGAGCGGTTCCCGATCCCGGGCACCCGCGCCGAGAAGCGGGCCGAACGACAGGTCACCTTCTGGTTCGCGCTGTCCGCCCTCGCCGCGGCCGCGCTGATCGGCGTCTACCTGTTCTGGCCCTGGGAGTTCAAGGGCGAGGGGCAGGACAAGCACGGCCTCTACCTGCTCTACACCCCGCTGGTCGGCCTCGCCTTCGGCGTTTCGGTGTTGGCGATCGGCATCGCGGTCGTCCTGATCCGCAAGAAGTTCATCCCGCCGGAGCTGTCCATCCAGGAGCGTCACGACGGCCCCTCCGACGAGGTCGAGCGCCGCACCCTCGTGGCGCAGCTCGCCGACGCGGGCGAGACCTCCACCCTGGGTCGCCGCAAGATGATCACCCGCACCGCGGGCGCGGGTGTCGGCGTTCTCGGCATCGGCGCGCTGCTCGTCTTCGTCGGCGGCATGGTCAAGAACCCCTGGGCCAAGGGCGACAAGTCGCCGCTGTGGGTCTCGGGCTGGACCCCGGACTTCCCCGGCGAGACCATCTACATCCGCCGCGACACCGGTCGCCCCGAGGACATCGTGCTGGTGCGCCCCGAGGACCTGGACGCGGGTTCCATGGAGACGGTGTTCCCGTGGAAGGAGAAGTGGCGCGGTGACGAGCACGCGACCCTTCAGTCGCTGCGCGGTATCCGCAATGCCGTCATGTTGATCCGCCTGCGCACCGAGGACGCGCAGAAGGCGATCAAGCGCAAGGGCCAGGAGAGCTTCAACTTCGGCGATTACTTCGCCTATTCGAAGATCTGCACCCATCTCGGTTGCCCGACCTCGCTGTTCGAGCAGCAGACCAATAAGATCCTGTGCCCTTGCCACCAGTCGCAGTTCCTTGCGACAGAATGGGGTAAGCCGGTCTTCGGTCCCGCTGCCCGCGCGCTGCCGCAGCTGCCGATCACCGTCAACACCGAGGGCTACCTGGTCGCCAACGGCGACTTCATCGAGCCGCTCGGACCGGCTTACTGGGAGCGTCGATCATGAGTCGTGTGGCAACACAAGCAAATGAGATGGACGAGCGGTATCGCGCCGCGGCGTTCGTGAAGCGGTCGATCAACAAGGTCTTCCCGACCCATTGGTCGTTCCTGCTCGGTGAGATCGCGCTGTACAGCTTCATCATCCTGTTGCTGTCGGGTGTGTACCTCACGCTGTTCTTCGACCCGTCGATGAGCGAGGTCGTCTACAACGGCGCTTATCAGCCGTTGCGCGGCGTCACCATGTCGCGGGCCTACGAGACCGCGCTGAACATCTCCTTCGAGGTGCGCGGCGGTCTGTTCGTACGCCAGGTGCACCACTGGGCGGCGCTGCTGTTCGCGGCCTCGATCATCGTGCACCTGTTCCGCATCTTCTTCACCGGCGCGTTCCGCAAGCCGCGTGAGGCCAACTGGGTCATCGGCTGTCTGCTGCTGATCCTGGCGATGTTCGAGGGCTTCTTCGGGTACTCGCTGCCCGACGACCTGCTCTCCGGTACCGGCCTGCGCGCCGCGTTCTCCGGCATCACCATCTCGATCCCGGTGATCGGCACGTGGATGCACTGGCTGATGTTCGGCGGCGACTTCCCCGGCGACATCATCATCCCGCGCCTCTACATCGCCCACGTGCTGCTGTTCCCCGGCATCATCCTGGCCCTGATCGCCGCCCATGTGGCGCTGGTCTGGTACCAGAAGCACACCCAGTTCCCCGGGCCGGGCCGCACCGAGAACAACGTGGTCGGCGCGCGCATCATCCCGGTGTTCGCCGCGGACCAGGGCGCGTTCTTCGCCTTCACCCTTGGCATCGTCGGCATCATGGGCGGCGTACTCCAGATCAACCCGATCTGGAACCTCGGACCGTACAACCCCTCGCAGGTGTCGGCGGGTTCGCAGCCCGACTTCTACATGATGTGGACCGACGGCATGGCGCGCCTCATGCCGCCGTGGGAGCTCTACCTGGGCCGCTACACGATTCCCGCGGTGTTCTGGGTCGCGCTCATCATGGGTCTGGTGTTCACCGTGCTCATCGTCTACCCGTGGATCGAGAAGCGCCTGACCGGCGACGACGCGCCGCACAATCTGCTGCAACGGCCGCGTGACGTGCCGGTGCGCACCGCGATCGGCGCGATGGCCATCGCGTTCTACGTGGTGCTCACCCTGTCGTGCGTCAACGACATCCTGGCGCTGAAGTTCGACATCTCGCTGAACGCCACGACCTGGATGGGCCGTATCGGCCTGCTGGTCGTGCCCCCGCTGGCCTACTTCCTGGCCTACCGGTTCTGCATCGGCCTCCAGCGCAGCGACCGCGCGGTGCTCGAGCACGGCATCGAGACCGGTGTGATCAAGCGTCTGCCGCACGGCGAGTACATCGAGGTGCACCAGCCGCTCGGCCCGGTCGACGACCACGGCCACCCCATCCCGCTGGAGTACCAGGGTGCGCACGTGCCCAAGAAGATGAACAGGCTCGGTTCCGCGGGCAGGCCGGGTACCGGCAGCTTCCTGCGCGCGGATCCCAAGGCGGAGTCCGACGAGCACTTCCGTATCGAGCACGAGGAAGAGCACAAGCAGCTGAAGGTGCTGGCGAAGGCTCAAGAAGAGGCGCGCAACGGCAAATCCGGCCACTGACCGCCCCTCGCCCGAGGCCCCGAGTCGATTCCGGCTCGGGGCCTCGGCCGTTTTCCGGGCGAAGCTGACCTCAGTGCTTCTCGATGTCCGCCGCTTCGGTGCTGGAATATGGTCGATTTCGACCGATCTCGACGAAATCAAGGATCTGACCGGCATCTTCTGGAACATACGCGTGTAGGGTGTATCCGTGTTGATTCGGTTCGAAGTCGCAAACTTCCGTTCGATACTCGACCCGGTCGAGCTGTCGATGGTTGCTGTCGATCGCGACCGACCGGGTGCTCGTGCAGCCGAATTACTGGGCGTTCATCTCCTCACCGTGGCCGGAATATACGGGCCGAACGCCTCCGGTAAGTCGAATGTGCTGCTTGCGATCCAATGGATCCGGCACGCGGTGACGAACTCGGTGCGCTGGCGCACCGACAAGATCCCGATCGAGACCTTCGCATTCGAGGGCGGTAACGATCGGGCTACAGAATTCTCGATCGAGCTACTCGTTCATGGAGTTCGGTACGAGTACTCCCTGGAGCTGACCAGTGCGGGAGTTCGCTACGAGGGGCTCTTTCACTATCCGGAGAAGAAACGTCGTCGCATCTTCGAGCGCGAAGGGATGTCGCTCGTTCTCCAGCGGGGACTCGGCGACCTGTCCGGCACACGTCAACTGCTGACCGACGTCACCTTGGCGCTCTCGGCTGCCGACCGCTTCCACGAGGCGGTTGTATCCGAATTCGTACGTGCGCTTCGCGCGCTGACTGTGTGGCGATCGGGCGCTTTCTACCGGCGTCCGATCGGGTTCTCGGTGCGTCCTACCGAGAGTTGGTTCGACTTTCCATTCACCGAGGACGAGGATCAACTTTCGTTGGATGATCTCGATTCGGTGGTGGACCCGCGCGGATCCTCTCAACATAAGAAGGATCGCAGGCAGGCGCTCGCTCTCTTGAAGCTGGCCGACCTCGGTATCGATGATGTCGTGTTCGAGGAAGTTTCGACCGAGGTCCGTCCCGGAGAATTCCAGGTGGTCAGGCGGCCGAGGTTGGTCCATCGCGCCTTCGACCGGGCAGTTCCGTTCGATCTCGCCGCAGAGTCGAATGGCACGCGCAATTGGTACAACCTGATAGGCCCTGTGCTCCAAGCGCTCAGGTCGGGTTCGATGCTGGTGCTCGACGAGATCGACGCCAGTCTGCATCCGACGCTGTCGGCTCAACTGCTCGGACTTTTCGGCGATCCCGTCACGAATCCGCTGGGAGCTCAGCTGATCTTCACGACCCACGATACGAGTCTGCTCAACCATCTGAATCGAGACGAGGTCTGGCTCACCGAGAAGCTTCCCACCGGCGCGACGAGGCTGGGGGCACTGGCGGATTTCGCCGGGGAACGGGTACGAAAGTCGCAGAATCTGGAGAACGCCTACTTGCACGGCAGATTCGGGGCATTGCCGGATGTCGATCGGGCAGAATTGCTTCGCGCGCTCGGAATCATCGGCTGAACGTGGGGGTGCGACACAGGCGGGGGCGTCCCTTGACGAGACGGACCGCTACACGCGATGAACTACGGACAATCGTTCTCTTCTGTGAGGGTGTGAATACGGAGCCCGACTATTTCAAAGCGGTGAAGAAATTGCCGACGGTTCGTTCGCGGACCTCCGTTCGTATCGAGCTCGACCCGGAGCACGGTGCTCCGGTACACCTCGTTCGATGCGCTGTCGAACGATTGCGCGACGAGGAGGTTGATGAGTGCTGGTGTGTCTTCGACGTCGAGTGGCCCCAGAATCATCCCAACCTCGAAGAAGCGGTGAAGCTCGCGGAGGAGCACGGTGTCGGTCTGGCGATTTCGAACCCTTGTTTCGAGCTCTGGCTGATTCTGCACCACCGCCCGCACACAGCGTTTCTCGACAACCGAGGCGCGCAGCGGGACTGCCGAGCGCTCGGCGGCATCGACGGCAAGCGTATCGACGCGGAAGCGGTCTATATGCCGCTACGGCAGCACGCGGTGCGGCGAGCCGAGCAGTTGACGCGACGCCATGTTGACAATCGCGTCGCGTTCCCTGCCGACAATCCGTCCTCCTCCGTATTTCGACTCATGCGTGCGCTCGAACCGCCGGACTCGACAGTCGTGTAGGGGTCAGCGGCGGCGGGCGGCCTCGATGGCCTCGAATTTGG
>NZ_LGYZ01000071.1 GCF_001310275.1 Nocardia arizonensis | reverse complement strand
TGAACCTGCAGCGCCACAACGCCTCTCACATGCAGGATGAAAAAGGCTCAATAGATGACCTGCGCCACTATATAGAAAAGACCGGATTGACTGGCGCTGAGCTTTTCAAGATCAAAGTAACGATATACAACGATGACGGCTGGTATCCAGATCTCACCCTTAAACATTCACTGGACTTCTATTCCGATTCCCACAGAGCGGTATTGACAGATGGAAAATGGAGGATTTTCAATCAGGACTACCTATCATTCCTAGACGAGCACTTGAGGTGCATCGAAACCGAGGATGTAGAGGATCCTTTCAAGATAATATCGGGTATCGAGGGTGAATTTAACGCTTCCGAGACGGTGCGACAGGCCGGTTATGAGACGGCCGATATGAATTTCGATATCGCAGCAATAAAATCGAAGACTCCGGTTGAGGCATGGGACCTAAAAAGGGAACGCACGGTATATGCCGTTAAATTCGGGCCAGCACAGAAGCTGGGGTACGCATGCGATCAGGCAACAACACTACTGAAGCTTTTTGCGAATCGCGCCACAGTCAAAGATATCCCGCAATTTGACCGCTATTGCCTATGGTTTGGGTACGCGTCCAAAACGTTGCCAAAAAGTATTGCCGACACCAACTCTATAATCCTCAAACAAAAGATCGACGCCTGGGCGAGGCTGTGTAGAGATGTCGGCAAAACGCCGGTACTAAAGATAAGCAAACACACCGACAGTCGGCAATTGGAGCTTTTCTGATGGGCGACGGTGCTGCATCTGTCGCCGTTCGTCGATGGCGAACTCATCACTCACCGTCATCCTCTCGACGATCTCGAGCTGACCTCCCGCGTCATCACGATCCCGGTGGCTGAACAGGAATCGGGGGGTGGTTGACCCTTCTGGCCAACATCTGAACACAGACACCGAGGAGTCTGCTCCCGCAACGGACTGTCCACCTGGCTGACAACGTCGCCGCTGGTGCGAACAGAGCTGTTCGTCGTCGGCCTTGGCGACGGTGAATGAGACGAAGGTTGCGAGCACCTGATCGATGAGAACTCTCGCCGATCAGCGAGCGCCCTCCTCGGGCGATGATGTCCGGCACTCTGAGCAGTCATGCCCCTCGCGCACTTTCATCATCGTTGACAGTTCTCGGATGTGTCAGGGAGAGCCCGATCAGGTTCGAGATGTTCTCGCCGGCAGTCGTTGTCGACAGATCGGTGTGCGGGCTCTACCGTGGATCGTAGGCCGCACAACACAATCGATCACCCCTCAAATTTGCTCGGCGATGCATACCCCTGATTGATATTTCAGCCGCTACAGGCTCCTCGACTTCGAACTCAGCCGAACCCCGAAATTCTTCGAATAGCGCGGCCACCATGGCTTTCCCGTGCCCACGGGACGGCCGATCGTCTATTCGACAAGGGGTCTTTGGGTGGGTAGTTCCAACCGATTCGTGGTCGCGCTCGATCTGGCGAGCGAACAGTACGTGTCCGCACCGTCGGATCCGGCCGATACTCGAGTGCGTGCGCTCAAACGTAAGAGCCTGACCGGGGACCGCACATTGGTGTGTGCCCTCTGCTATAGCGAGTCCGGCCGCCGGGTGCCCGTCGTGGTCCGCGCACGAGTGGCCGGAGAGCGTCGTCCGCACTTCGCTCACCCACCGGGATACGCCCCGCCCAGCGGGGAACATCACCCGGAAACGGTCTGGCACCTCAACGGTAAAGCGACCCTCGCTCGATGGGCACGCACACAGGCGGATGTCGTCGAGGTCCGCATGGAGGCATGGCTGCCCCAGCGTGAGCGTCGTTCCGATGTCCGTGTCGTATTCGTCAACGGCCGCGAGGTCGCCCTCGAAGTTCAGGGCGGTGCGTTGACCGACGAGGAATGGACGAGCAGGCACGACGACTATCGACGCAACGGTGTGGTCGATGTCTGGCTGTGGCATCCCGAAACCCGCCCACACTGGATAGTGCTGAGCGGCAACGACCCCGACAGCCCTCAGCAGCTGTGGTCGTTCGACCTCACCCATCGGTCGGTGACAGTGGCGGTCGGGGCACCACACCCACGCCACCTGACAGGAGTACACGACCGGTACGACCTCGCCTACCGAGTACCGCATCTGCCGCCGTGCGTCGGAGACGAACTCATCACTCACCGCCATGGCCTCGACGATCTCGAACTGACCTCCCACGGCATCACGATCCCGGCGGCCGTACAGGAATCGATCGCGCTCGAACTCCGACACGCACACCAACGGGCCGAGACACTCCGACAACTCGAACGTCGACGAGAACAAACGGCGGCGACGCCAGCTCCGAAGCCGACGCCGCGGACACGGACCGACGCTCGCGTCGGCGACAGTGCCATCAACACCGGCCGAACCAGCGTGGACCGTGCGGCGGTCGCTCACCTCGATTGGATCGAGCTCCAGAGCGAGTTCATGCGCGCCGGACATGCTCCCGCCTATCAGGACTCACCTCGGCTGAGGCGCCCCACCGGTCCGTACCAGCATGTGCAGTGCGGCAACTGCGGACACACCCTGCACCCGAACACTCCTCCCGCTGAGATCCAAACCTGCCCTCCGCCACGACCACCGACACCACAATTCACTCCGCGGACACCGAACGACCGACGACCCGCTCGACAGCGGCGACTGCCGGACCCTGACCAACTCCCGCTGTTCTGAACGGGCCATCCGCGTCCTACGACAGGATCCGGATCGAAGCAGACACCGCTATCCACTGATGACCAGCAGTTTTCGGTATTGCAGCGCGTTGGCGTACTGGTCGATACCCCCTCCGGACACCAGTGCTAACCCCACAAGGGGTGACGCCAACTATCGCGCACTGCTTGTCGGGGTGGTAGCGCACTTCCAGTTCCAGTGCCCGGTAGAGCTGGGCCTTGTCGATGGGGTTCGCTGCGGTCAGGACCGCCTTCACGTCGCCGAGGGACTCGATCAGTTTCCGGATTTCGGTCTCGGTGAGCGTCCGGATCTGCGGCAGACTCTTGATCTCGACCTCGGCGGCGGCCTTCTCGGCCTGGGCGGTGTTCATCGCCGCAACCAACGCTGTCGGGTCGACGCCCGCCTCTATCGCGGCCACCTGTTCGGCGATCCGGGTGATCGCGTTGTCGAGGTAGCGAGCGATGTCGCCAGCGGCCGCGGGGCGGATCATGAGTGCTCCGTGGATCGCTACTTCGTGGTAGCGATCTTCTCGTCGGCAAGCCCGGGATCGGAGGCGATGTTGTCGATCCGCATCCCCGCCGATGTCGGAGCGATCCTCGCGTCACTCGACGGAGCCCATAACCTCCCTACGGCGCCCTGCCAGTCTGTAACATGTTCTTGTTCGCTCCCGCATTATGCATCGTTTTACCTGCTGGGGACCGGTAGCGGGCCACGTTTCTGAGATATAAAGTGTTGCAAAAATGCGTGCACGCTACCCACGGGTCGAAGCAACAACTGAAGGAGAACCTTGACTCAGGATGTCGACGCGTTCGACGTCATCGTCGTCGGCAGCGGCGCCGCCGGTATGACCGCGGCGATGGCGGCGGCCGACAACGGACTGTCGGTCGTCGTGGTGGAGAAGGTGGCCCACTACGGAGGTTCGACCGCGCGCTCCGGCGGAGGCGTGTGGATTCCCAACAATCATGCCCTACAAAGGACACCCCCGACGAGGCCCGCACCTACCTTCGGTCCATAGTCGGCGACGCCGTCGCGCCCGAACGCATCGACACCTACCGCGGCCCCGAGGGTGTTCTCCTTCCTCACCCGAGTCAGCCCACTGCACATGCAATGGGTGCCCGGCTACTCCGACTACTATCCCGAAGCCCCCCGGGGACGCGCACACGGTCGATCGGTCGAGCCCACGCCGTTCAACGGCAGAAAGCTCGGCTCCGAACTCGCCAATCTCGAACCCGACTACGCCAAGGGTCCCCGCAACTTCGTGTTCACCCATGCTGCGCGCCGGACTCCTGCAAGCCGAGATCCCGCTGTGGCTCAATACCGCTCTGGTAGAACTGCAATAGGACGGCAACCGGATGACCGGTGTGACGATCGAGAAAGACGGTGCGCAGCGCATCGTCACCGCCCGCCGCGGCGTTGTCCTCGCCAGTGGCGGATTCGAGCACAACGAGCCGATGCGCAAGCAGTATCAGCGAGAGCCGACAGGTTCGGAGTGGGCCGTCGGAGCGAAAGCCAATACCGGCGACGGCATTCTCGCCGGACAAGCGCTCGGCGGGCCACGCCATCGATATCGAACAACACATGGGACTGCCCCCGGTTCGGTTGACCCCTGACCTGTGAGGATTTCCTCGCAGTGGAAGATCATCGACACGTCACCCGGGCGTTCGGAGGTTGTCGGCGGTCATCTCGTCGAGACAACCGCGTCAGGGATTCCGGTCGATGGCCGGTCCGCTATCTGCGGGTTCGTGTCGAAACCTGGGATCGGTAGGTGGCGCGCGCGGCATCTACCGATCCCAGACGTCCGCACGGCACCTCCGGATTGCCGATTTGTTCGACTTCGTCGAGGCGGACGCCGACTCCCGCCGCGGAAGGTCGACACACCCGAACTGGTCGTCCCGCTACGGCCGAACCGGGATCGGCTCCGCTCGGCTACACAATGTCGTAAGTCCCGGAGCAGGTGACCTGTTGGGGCACCAAGCCGCTGTTGCGGACGACGAAATCGGTGCGAATCGTCCCGGCGCCGGTCGGCGGGCTGAAGTTGATGGTGCTGCCGTTGCCGATCACGAACCCCACCGAGTCACCTCTGGTTTCCGATCCCGACGCACCGGTTGTCAGGTTCGTCCAGTTCAGTGTGACTTCTGTTCCGTACCCACCCCAGATGCTTCCACCCGCGTGAATGGTGAAGTACGGCGCGCCTTTGTACTGCGCCCCGATCACCTGACCCGAATACGGGAAGTCGACGATATTGGGGCTCAGTCCCCGGCAATAGGTAATGATTCGGCTCTCGCCGTCGGCCACTGCCGTACCGGCACTCGACCACGCGACGGCTGTCAGCACGGCAGCCGCCAGGGCCAGCCTGCCGATTGTGATCCGCGTCCCGTTTTCTCTCTGTGACGACATGTTCGGTACTCGCCTTTCATCGATATAGACGGACTCGCCGACACTACATACGTCCACCACGTGCCCCTATTTCGAAGGGCAGCAATCACTTCCGCCCGCATGCAGCGACGCCCCCGCCTGGAACCCCTGTTCATCTTCGCAGGTCGATCCATGTGGTCAACGGATGTGTCCCGCAACTCCGCCGCGACCGCGTCCGGTGGCGCGCCCTGACAACCCCGGCGGCCGGTGCGCCGCAGGCATTCTGAAGGCCGAAGTAGGATCGGCAGTGGCGTTTCCCGCTGGGGCAGTGGCAACAGATTCTTGGAGATAGGACACCGATGACGACTGGGATCACCGAAGACACCCCGTTGGTGGAGCCCCCGCAGGCGCCGCCTACGCGGGCAGAGCAGTTGCGAGCGGTGGCGACACTGATCAAGTCGGGTGGCCTCAAGCCGCTTGCCGTCTACGCGTACGGCCAGCAGAAGACGGCCGCGAAGAACGCGATGTACAAATATCTCGGCAAGGGTGTCGTGGCGGGGACGGCCGCGATGTACCGCGCACTCCTGCCGGCTGTGACCGCGTCCGGGGAAGGATCGTTGCGCGACAGGCTGATCGAGCTGGTCGAGCGACAGGCGGTGGTCATCCAAACGGCACCGCTGAGCAGGGTGGCCCTGACCTGGTTCGCGGCCGGCGCCCCGGCCGAGGCCAGCGCGGAGATGACCAAGGCCGCTATGTTCCGCATGGGATTGAACTATTACTACCGTCAGCCGTTCGAGGAACTGTTCGCGACCGAGGAGGGCCGCGCGGTGCTCGGCGACGATAACGTCCCCGCAGCCGTCGCGCAGTTGGTCGGCCCGGTCGCCTACGGGCGGCTGGTCGGTGCCGCTCGAACCACCCACAGCGACCATGTCCGCATCGTCGATGAGTTCCTCGCCTCCCACCAGGCACCGGTGGCCGACACCGACATCGCGGCCGAGTCGAGCGACACCGACGCCGCCGCGGAGTCCTGACGCGAGACCCGATTGCCATGAGCGGCCCGCGATTCCGGTCCGCTCATGACGATCCGAGAAGTGACCGACCATATCGTTCCCGGCCAGCTCGGGACGATCGGGCGGGGAGAGCCCTGAAGACCACGATCGAGGGCGACCACACGGGCTTCGGTCACGGCGACGAACGCGTCCGGAATCCCTGCGATGCCATCGTCGTCATGCCTTCCTGGTCGTTATCCGTGTTCGGCGGGAAGGGTCGGCGATGCGATCGACGGGACCGCAGCACTCGCCCCAGCCGGGCCAGGAATCCGGTCGTAGGCTTCGAATGCGTTGCGGCCCAATTTGTTGGCGGTTGCACTGTCGGTTCCTCGGCAACATCCTCGGTACCCATTCGCGGCGGCGCGTACAGGATGACCGCACCGTCCTCGATACGGTCGAGCCCGAATCCGGCCAGCCACATCCGCAACAGTGGCGTATACGGATTCGGAAGATCCGCGAAGGACAATCCCGCCGGTACCTCGCCCTCGGGTACGCGGAGTTCGAGCTCGGCCGCCCTGTTCCACCGTGCGTGCTGCCGCACCTCCCTGGGAGGCCGAAACTCCCTGTCCGTGAACCGGGTCGCGGGCACCAGCCGGTCAGCGTCGGCGAGTTCGCTCTCGTAATGACGCCAGCTGTCGTCGAAGCGAGATTCGAGCTCGTAGGGAAGTCCCGATAACGTCGGCCCTTCCGCGTGAAACGCGCGATTTCCGACCCGCCAGATCAACCTGTCGACGGTTCCGAGCCCCCAAACCCGCAGTCTCGCGACGATTTCCCACGCGTACTCCTCGGCCTCCACCATCGCGTCGACCGCATCGTCGAGCGCGAGTACCTGCTCGCGGCTAGGTGCGATCTCGATGGTCGACGCCGGGTCGTCGCCCCTCCCACGACATGTGCGGCAGGTCCAGGCGCCTTCCTCCCAATCGCCGTCCAAGCCACAGGTGTATTTCATCTTGTAGCCCTTACCGCCGCATTCACCGCACGGTCGAGTGTGCAGAAAGCGACGCCCGGGACTATCGAACAGTCTCAGTGAGATTCCGTGCCGCGACGACGCGATATCTCCTTCGGCACGCTCTCCCTCGGCACGCGGGCGGCGCGGCGGGTCAGGAAATCCATTCGTGAATTCCCGGTAATCGATCTCCGCATCCCCGCCACTCATCCGATCAGGGTACTCGATTCCCGCAATACCCGCGCGATGTCGAGATGTCGGCCGACCGCTCCCGCAGACCGAGCGTCTCACTCGTCGCGCCAAACGTTTTCGCGGCGAACCGGAGCAGTTCAAACTCTGGCAATCCCGGCACGAGACTCTGACGGTACGGTTTCGGGCCCCGATGTCGTCGTCACCGTGAAAGGAGTCCGAACGGATGGATCGCCGGAGCGACGGGGTCAGCCGGCGCAGTGTGCTGCTCGGAGTCGGCGGCGCGGTGGCATTGACCGCGCTGGCGCGACCGACGCGGGGCGGCACGAACACGCCAACGGATCCCGCCGATCCCGAAGAGCGTGGGAAACGGGCGGACCTGGCGGAACAGGCGATCGTGGAACGGCATGTGCGCACGCTCTGGGGTCTGCCGCAGCGACAGTTGGGTGTGCTCGTGTGGCCCGCTTCCCTGGCGGAACAGTCGTTCGGGCGGTGGTGTTACTGGTGGCAGGCCCACTTGCTCGACTGTGCGGTGGACGCCGCGTACCGCGACCCCACTGCCGAACGCGTCGACCGGGTCGCCGCCCTCGCGCGTGGCATCCGCACCCGGAATATCACCGGCTGGACCAACCGCTACTACGACGATATGGCGTGGCTGGCACTGGCACTCGAACGCGCCGATCGGCTGCTCGGTGTCCGGTTCGTGGACGCGGTGGCGGATCTGAGGGCCGCGCTGATCGACGGCTGGAACCCGGACGTCGGAGCGCTGCCCTGGCGTTCCGGCGACGACTATTACAACACCCCCGCGATCGGTCCGACCGGGATCGCCATGGCTCGTCTCGGTGAGCTCCGCCGCGCCGGACAACTCGCCGACTTCCTGCACACCCGCTTGCGCGACACCTACAGCGGACTGATCCTCGACGGCGTCCGCGAACCGGGCGGACATGTGAATCGGACCGTTCACACCTACTGCCAGGGCGTGGATATCGGCTTGGAAACCGAACTGGCAATGCGCACCGGCGAATCGGACCACCGCGACCGGGTGGCGACCCTCGTCGCCGCGACCGAGGACCACCTCACCGACGCAGGGGTCATCACCGCGGCCTCCGGCGACGACTCCGGGCTGTTCATGGGCATACTCGCCCGATATCTCGCCGAAGCCGCACTGACCCTCGGGAACACCACCGCCGCGCGAATCGTGCACACCTCCGCCCAGGCCGCCTGGCGAAATCGCGCGGTGGTCGACGGACTACCGCTATTCGGCGCGGACTGGACCCGCGCGGTCCCGGTCCGGGAGTATCCGGGAACCCTTCTCCAACTCGTCGATTCCCCCGCTCCGACGTCGGCGAACCTGAGCCGTGACCTCTCGGTGCAGTTGAGCGCGTGGATTTTGCTCGAGGCGGATTACCGCCTCACCGCCGCGGGACGCTGAGGTCACGCCGAATCAGGCTATTCATCGACGGCGAGCGGGGTCTCGATGACTCAGGGTCCCGGAAAAGTCGGGTTTCAGCAGGTCAGCAGTAGTTCGATGGGCCGGTTGAAGTCGTGGGCGTGGTGTCGTAGGGCGGCGGCGATGTTGGTGTGGCCGGCCAGCCGTAGCAGGCTGATGGCGGTGTTGGGGAGGGTGGCCATGACCTGGGGTGCGTCGCCGGTGCGGATCTGGCTGCGGTCCTCGTCGAAGGTGGCGTCGCGGACCCAGTGGGTGCGGTTCTCTATCGCCCAGTGCCCGCGCAACCATGCGGCTGTCTGAGGGGTTTCGCTTCGGCGAGAGTAAGGCTGGTGATCGCGTACACCGTTTCGCGGGTTCGTTTGCCGGTCTTGCGGTTGGTGCGGGTCCGGTTCAGCCGCAGGGCTTGGGCGGCGCCGGGGAACCCGATACCGTCGGCAAGTTCGGTGGCCTTCAGAGTGCGGGTGTCACGACGGCCGTGACCGTGCTCGGTGCTGGTATCGAGCACCGGAACAATGTGCCAGCGAATAGATTTCAGCTTCCTACGCAAAGTTGGCTGGTTGGCCTTGACGGTGAGCGCGTAGTGACCACCGCGGTCACGGATCGTCTGCGCGGTCTCACGCCGGCAGTGCATCGCATCGGCGGTGATCACTGCTCCGGTGATGTCCACAACACCGAGAATTGCCTGCAAGCACGGTATTTCGTTGGTCTTGGCACCGACAGCGACCTGCGCGAGGACGACCCAAGTGCGCTGACACAACCCCGGTTTCTTCGGTAGCGACTAGCTGAGACCTGCGTCGAAGCGCAGGCAGAACATCACGTGGGCGCCCGAGGCGATTGCCGAAGGGACCGGCCCGTGAAACAGGTCGGTCCCCTGGGTTATCTCATTTGTTCTGACTCACACCGAGGCGCTGCACGTCAGACATATGTGAACGGAACTCCGACACTCGTACCGGCCGGGGTGGTGACGGCGACTTGGACCGTGCCCGTTCCGGGCGGAGAAACCGCGAGAATCAGCGAGTCGGACAGCACGAAGAAGAACGTCGCCGGAGTGGCGCCGAACGTGACCGCGGTCGCACCGGTGAATCCGGTGCCGTTGAGTACGACGAAAGTTCCTCCGGTTACCGAACCCGTATTGGGACTGATCGAGGTCACCGTGGGAGCTGCCAGATAGGTGAAAGGCAGCCCGTTACTCGAACCCACCGCGGTGGTGACCGTCACCGGCACCGTGCCCGCACCCGGCGGAGCTACCGCGATGATCTGCGAGTCCGATACGACGGTGAACGAAGTCGCGGGTGTGGCGCCGAAATTGACGCCCGTCGCGCCGGACAAGCCGACACCGGTAATCGTGACCGTCGTTCCTCCGGCTTGCGGTCCCACCGCCGGATGCAAGAACAACAGAATCGGCACGAGCACATACGTATAGGGAAGCCCATTACTCGCACCCGCCACGGTGATGACCGTGACCGGCACCGTGCCGATTCCCGGAGGTGCGACCGCGGTGATCTGCGTATCCGAGTCGACCGTGAACGAGGTCGCGGGAAGAATACCGAAGAACACCGCGGTGGCTCCCGTGAACCCGGTGCCGGTCAACGTGACCGTTGTCCCACCGGTCACCGGCCCCGATGTCGGGCTGATCGACGTCAGCGTGGGAACGGGCAGATATGTGAACGACACTCCGGCACTGGTACCGGCCGCGGTGGTGACGGTGACCGGCACCGTGCCCGTCCCGGGCGGAGCGATCGCGATAATCCGGCTGTCCGAAAGGACGAAATAGAACGTCGCGGGAACGGCACCGAAAGTTACCGCGGTAGCGCCGGTGAATCCGGTGCCGGTCAACGTGATCACAGTTCCCCCGGTTACCGGCCCGGAGTTCGGAACGATCGAAGTCACGGTGGGAACTCCGATATAGGTGAACAACAGCGCGTTACTCGTCCCGGTCGCCGTGGTAACCGTCACCGGCACGGTGCCGACACCGGCGGGGGCGACAGCGGTGATGTGCGTATTCGACACGACAGTGAACGAAGTCGCCGGTGTGGCACCGAATTTCACCGCCGTGACACCCGACAGGTTCGAGCCGGAAAGAGTGACGGTCGTTCCCCCGGTCTGCGGACCTCGGGTGGGATTGATCGAAATCAACGAGGGAATTACGACATAGGTATACGGGACCCCGTTACTCGTTCCGCTCGCGTTGGAGACGGTCACCTGCACCGTGCCCGTCCCCGGTGGAGCAATCGCCGTGATCTGTGTATCGGAATCGAGCGTGAAAGTGGTTGCTGTCGAACCGAAGTGGACTGTGGTCGGACCGGAGAACCCGGTACCGGTGATTACCACGCTGTTACCTCCGGAAGTTGGACCGGAGGTCGGTATTACAGAAGTGATAGTAGACATGGCTGTCTCCTCGATGGGCATCGCGGATGTAGAGATTTACTCTTGCGCCGAGTTGCCGAGACTTGCTGTGGCACGGCAATATCCAGTAAGGCCCCTGGACCGGGCCGGTGGCAATGTATTTCGCGATCCGTTTAGGTCCGTTTTCGCATTTACCGACGGTGTCCAGGTCGACTATTGTTCTGACGAGGTCGGAGATCCGCCGAGTTTGTGCACATGGGCGTGACATGGTTCGGCCACTACCGCCTCGAGCGACTGCTCGGCAGCGGCGGTACGGGCCGGGTCTGGCTCGCGCGCGACACCCGAACCGATCGGGACGTGGCGCTGAAGGTGCTCGCGGCCGAGCTGGGCGCCGACGCCAGGTAGCGACAGCGCTTCACCAGGGAAGCGCGCCTGGCCGCCCAGCTGCGCGGCCCGCACACCGTGCCGATCCACAGTTTCGGCGAGCTGAACGGCCGCCTATACCTGGACATGGAGTTCATCGAGGGAATCGACGGAGCCATGTTGCTGCACCGGCAGGGGCGGCTGGCTCCCGAACCGGCGGTTCGGATCATCATGCAGGCCGCCGCCGCGCTGGACGCGGCACATCGCATCGGTCTGGTGCACCGCGACGTCAAACCGTCGAACCTGATGGTAACACCGAGCGGGTTCGTCTATCTGATCGATTTCGGCACCGCCACCCGCGCCGGCCAGCCCCCGATCACCGCCAACGACCAGGTAATAGGCACCCTCGGTTACCTGGCGCCGGAGCGGTTCGACGGCGCAGCAGAGCCGCGTTCGGATCAGTACGCGCTCGCGTGTGTGCTCTACGAACTGCTCACTCATCGGCGGCCGTTCGGCGACGGTGATTCGCCCCAGCAGATGCGCGCCCATCTGATGGCGGCGCCACCGGTGGCGAGCGACCTGGTCGCTGCCGTGCCCGCGGCGCTGGACGCGGTGATCGCCCGCGGCATGGCCAAGAATCCGAGCGAACGTTGGTCCAGTGCGGGAGAATTCGCGGCCGCGGCCTATGCCGCGGCGACAGGACAGGATGTGTCCACGGCCGAGATCGCACCGCGGGTCGCTCCCACGACCTCGAGCGCATCGGTCGCGCACCCGGCGACAGTCCGCGCGTGGGCGCCGCAGTATGCCGCACGTCCGCTTCCGACCCGAAAAGCCACACGCCCGAGGACGTCCGTCCCGGTGCGCCAGCGGCCGCGACTCGCCTTCGCGGCATTGGCCGCTCTCACCGCGGTGATCTGCGGGGCCCTCTGGCTCGGCAGGCCCGGCGCCGCCGGACCGAATCCGCCACACCGACCACGCGGCCCGGCGCCATCACGACAGTCCCCGCGTTGCCCACCGCGGCACCGATCGCCGCGCCACCGGTAATGGCCGCACCGACGGCCGGGCAACCGTGCGATCCTGTCGTGCCCGGCGCTGGACTCGACGGCGAAGGCGCGCCGCTGCATTGCGCCGGCTCCGGCGGCGGCGCGAGTTGGACCCAGGTACCGCCGCAGCCCCTTACCGGCGATTCGCAGAAAAACATGCCCGAGAACGACACCTCCGTCCCGACCCAGGTAATCGGCTCGGGCCACGGCACTTCCGGCAACGGCAACGCGAATGCCAACGGCAACGGCAACGGCAACACGAACGGCAACGGCAACGGGAATGCCAATGGCAAGGGCAAGCCGGTCAAGTAGCGGGTAGTCGGTGCTGGCCGGACGATGACGCCGGGTCCGATCGGATCGGTCCGGTGACCTCGGGCGGTCACCGACGGCGAATGTCGCGCGGTCGATGACCAAGGCGACCCCTACCCCTGGCGCTCAACGCACCGATCGCGCGACCAGTGCTGCGGCGGGGTCGGCCTCGCCGCGCTGATGAGCGGCATGCGGGCGACCCGCCTGGTTCAGGAATCACGTGCGCATCCCGGTCCGGGATATCGATCACCGTCCGGATTCGTCTCACCGCCATAGTCTGCCGGTCGGCGTCGCCGGGACCTCCGGTGCGCCACGTCGAACGTCGCCACATCCCGCGGATCGCCGGTCACCGGGCATAGGGTGAGATCGCTCTCTCGCACCACGAGCCGGATGTTCTCGGATCCGCGGTCACACGGAAGTGCTCGCAGAAGCCGGTTCGGATCGACCGCACGATCTCCTGCTCGTTCTCAGATGGCCACCCGGTGTTGTCCTTGTGTCCGCGGCGATCGTGCTGTCCGGTCGCTGCCTCGGATGTCACCTCGGATGAAGGGTCGGTATGCGCAACGGAAAGCTCGCCTTGGTCGTGGCTTCGACGGGAGTTGTTCTGATGGTCGGCGCGGGGGGAAGCGTCGCGCCCCCGGCGGTGGCGCGGCCGCCGCTCTCGGAGGTGGCCGGAGGGGAGATCCTGCGGGCCGAGGGTGCGCCACTGGCGCTGTCCGTCCCCGGCCCGTCCGGTGCGATTCCGGCGAGGTCGACGCGCCTGGTCTACACCAGCAGCGATGCTCACGACGCGCCGACCACGGTGGTGGGCACCTACCTGGAGCCGACGATGCCGTGGACCGGACCCGGCCCGAGGCCGCTGATCGCCTACGCAGGCGGCACCCAGGGCCAGGGCCCCGAATGCGCGCCCTCGGCGATGATGAGCCAGATCGTCCGGCTCCAGCCGCCGGTCGACATGGTGTTCGAATACGACGTCATCGCGATCTATCAACTGCTCTCCGCCGGGATGGCGGTGGTGATGACCGATTACCACGACTTCGGCGTCCCCGGAATCCACGATTTCCTCAACCGCAAGACACAGGGCTACGCGGTACTGGACTCCGCGCGCGCCGCGCTGCGCATGTCCGGCCTCGGTCCCGACTCGCCGGTCATCATCTACGGCTACTCCCAGGGCGCCATGGCCTCCGCGGCCGCGGCCGAACTGCTGTCCGGTTACGCCCCGGAACTGAACGTGCGCGGCGCCTACGTGGGCGGGCCGCTCACCGGGCCGCAAGAGTACATCGCGCGCAGCGACGGCCGCCCCGGCGTCGCCCCGGCCATCGCGTGGATACTCAACGGCATTGCCGAGGACTATCCCGAGGTCCGCGCGGAACTCGACGCCGTGCTCAACGACACCGGCAAAGCGATCATGCGCGACTCGATCGGCCGCTGCGGCGGCGGTTTGTCCGGTGTGTTCGCGCAGCCACAGGACACGGCCCGATGGACGACGAGCGGTCAGCCGCTTCCGGTCGTGATCGACAACTCCCCGGAATTGAAGCGGGTCTTCGACGAGCAGCGCCTCGGCACGGCCACCCCGTCGGTTCCGGTCCGTGTCTACTCGGCCGTCAACGACGGCGTCACCTACCCGGCCGTGCGCACCATGGCGGCGAACTGGTGTGGCGGCGGCGCGGCCGTACAACTGATCGCCGATCGCGGTGTGCCCGCGTCCCCGGCCGCTCTCGACACTCACGATCTGGCCTTCTTCCCCTCGCTGACGACCTCGCAGCCGTGGATGATCGAGCGCCTCGCCGATGTTCCACCGCCGGCGAACTGCGCCGCCCTGCCCTGACCCGGGGCATCGCGATATATCGCCGCGTTCACCACCGCGTCGCAGGTTGTCGATCTCTGCGGACGCGTCTCGAAAAGGTTGCGGGAGCGCATTGTAAAAATCTGCCAGGACGGCCACACGCGCAGGGCGACGACGGATCCATCCGAATCGACATCAGCCGCCACCATCTCCGCGGGCGATGCGACGGTCGGCGCCGTCGTCGAAACTGGCCGCGGCGGACTGGGTCAACCACGACGTCCATATCGACGGCTGCCCGAGACCAGCGACGACGCCTGTTTAGCGGGCGATGGACTGGCTGGGTTCGGTGACCGACGACCTGGAACGGCAAGTGTTCGACCAGGTCGCGACCCTGTTGAACCTCGAAGTTGATCTGTTGATCTCGACACGAACTCCACCCGTCGCGAACGGCACCCCGGCGGCCGGCACCCGTGCCGGCATGGCGATCACCTGCAGCGGTTTGGTCGCGAACTCCACCTCGTCGCCGATCCCGGCATCGCGGCAACGGTCCCGTATCACTGGTCCAGGATTCGAGAATGTAGAGCTCGTGGTCGATCAGGGCATGCCCGTGCCGGACGCATACGCCAGGAACACCCGATCTGACAGTTCTCGATCCTGCCGGCGGTGCCGGAGTACTGGCGTTGCACCCCAGCAGGTTTCACGCCCTTCTTCAAAATCCTGTGTCATGGCCGACCACGACCGCAGCCGGGTCGCCGAGATGCTCGACCACATACCCGCGCACGTCGTCACGGACACCGTCGACGTCCCCAATCAGCTTTCCGCAGAACCGCTGCATCCCGTCCGGGCACACCTCACCAGCACGTTCGGCCTGAGTCCACCCCCGGCTTGGGGATCGGCACCCGCCGCGCGGGCAACGGCCGCCACCGCTCATATTTGGCGCACCGCTCTCGACCGGTTACGACTTCGAGCCGGTGACCGGGCAGCCGTGGGCGAGGGGGCCGAGCAGCGCGCCATTGTCGTAGAAGTGTTCGAGCTCGAGGATGCGGAGGTCGTCGCTGACTCTGGCGATTGTGACGCCGAACATCTCGACCAGCTCGCCGGTGGGCTGGTGTTCGCGGTACGGGCCGTCGTAGTTGCCCCAGTGCCGCCAGCGGAAGACGACATTCGGCGGGCCCGCCATTACTTCCAGTACCTCCCAGAAGAATCCGTTCGGCATCGCCGTGTGGAAAATGTGGTGCGAGCTCTCGAAGGTCTCGTTCTCGGCGTCGTAATATGGGTTGTCGCCAATCAGGATGTTATAGCTACCGATTCGCGCGAATTCCTCGGCGTCTCGCCACGGTCCGCCGTTGACGCGGCCACGGTAGTGTTCGGCCACAAGTGAGACCCAGGTCGCCGGATCCTTCTTGTGTGAGATCTCCATCTCGAACACCCGGACCAGGTCTTCGACGATCGCCTCGAGCGATCCCGGCGCGTGTTGGGTGGTTCGCTCGCGCGGGACGGTGAGCTCGGTCAGGTGGTAGTCCGGCGCTCCGTCGCGCCAATCCTCGGGCTCAGCCGCCGCGACCACGGCATCGCGGCCTCGCAGCCACAGTGGTGTTTCCGCGGCCGACGTCGAATCTGTTGCATCAACTGTCATTTCGTTCTCATCCCCGTAGGCTGTGTCGGACGCGAAGACGTTAACAGCAGACCATCCCGTTGTCACGATGGGCAGACGTGACCGCTCGGAAGCTATTGCGCAACTGAGACATCCGCCCGACCGTGCGTGTGATGGGCACATAAGGAGGCGTCGTCGATGGGTCTCGAAGTTGTCCCTTCATGCACTCCAGCAAACCGTGATGTGACGGAAGCCACTGTCCCCGTGGCGCTTTGCGGCACGCCCGGCCAGACATCACCGATAACGTGTGGGCCGACAGACTGCTTCAAGGTTCACGACCAAAGCCGATCGGTAGTGGGGATCGAGTGCTGCACATTTACCATTTCAGCTATGGGTGGCTGACGCCCGTGCTGGCCTATCTCATGTCCTTCGTCGGATCATTGCTCGGATTGCAGTGCGCCGCCCGCGCCCGTGCGGGTGAGCACCGGGCGCTCTGGCTCGTACTGGCCGCGTCCGCCATCGGCGGCACCGGCATCTGGGTCATGCATTTCATTGCGATGCTGGGGTTTTCGATCCAGGATGCGCAGATCCGCTTCGACGTGCCGATCACGCTGTTGAGCGCGGCCACCGCCATCGTCGTGGTCGGTATCGGCCTGACGCTTGTGCAGGCGCCCCGGCCGCGTCCGCCGGCGCTCGGGGCGGGCGGCGCGATCACTGGTCTCGGCGTCGGCGGTATGCACTACATGGGCATGTACGCGATGAAATCCGACGCGACGATCGGCTACGACTGGCGGCTCGTCACGCTGTCGCTGATGATCGCGGTCATCGCCGCCACCGCAGCGCTGTGGTTCACCGTGCACGTGCGTGGCATGACCGCCGCCGTCGGCGCGGCGTTGATCATGGGCGTCGCGGTCTGCGGCATGCATTACACCGGAATGGCGGGAATGCACGCGCACCGCGGTCATCACAGCGCCCCGACTGGCACCGACCCGCTGGCCATGCTCGCACCGCTGATCGTCGTCATCAGCCTGGTCACGATGTTGTTGCTCATCGCGGTCAGCCTGACCTCGATCGAACGCGACATCGACCTTCCGCCCATGCAGCCAGCGGCCGTGCGTCCGGTCACCGACGATATCGCTCCTCCGCCGAAAGGTTCGCCTTCCGGAATCGGATACCCCCTATCGGGCGGGTGATCCAGGCGCGGTTGTGACAGTTCGGCGCTCCACCTGTTGGCACCGGCGCAGTGCTCGTTTGTAGAACTCGGTTGCATTCGGGATGGCGGAATTTTTCGAGGTGAATGAGACCGCTCGGTGTTATATGTCGCGTGGGTTGCCTGGTTCTCCTGTTCGGCTCGGTTGATCCATGCTGCCTGGGGTAGGCCGATGATCTTCGGAGGTACGGCTGCAAATATGGTCAAGTCACCGGCAAATGCCTTTCCGGATACATCTGTACCCATTGCCTGACTCATGCCCGTGAACAGGGAATTCGCGGCCGGAGGTATGTCACCTATTAATATCTGGGTAAGAGTGGCACCTACGAGCACCTTTGTAAGCCAGTCCGAGATCGTTGTGCGGATTTCGGGTTTCTCTGTGATGTCGATTTTCGCGGTGACCTGCCGCCACCTTCGGGCGTCGAACGAGTACCCGGGGTAGGACCGCCTGGTCGAGTCATGATTCCTGCCTCCGAATCGCAGTGGGTATTCGCTGATACCGCGTGCCTTTTCAAGTGGAGTGAGCTGCCCGGGACGTACACCTCCGGCGCGCGGTGTCGCCGGTGACTCGATCACCGTTTTCACGGCCTCGTCCTTGTACTCCGGCGAGTACTTCTGCGATGCCCGCTGGATTGTCCGACGCGCGGCTAGTTGCCCGATATCAGTCCCTCGTCCTGCAATATGGCTCGAATCTCGGACGGCGCGGTATCAACCGAGGGCAGGACCAGGTCGTCGGCGACCTGCTCCGTACCGGGCACCGCGGCACCACCGCGGCGGACGGTATCGCGCATCCGGTCGAGGATGTCGGTGAAGGCCGCGTCGTCGTCGGTGTCGGCCACGTCCAGTAATTGTGCGTCGAGGGTGTCGAGTTCGGCGATTTCACGCGCGGTGACTCGGTATCGACCCTCGCCGTCGATACGGATGATCATGATGTCCCTCCGCTCGTGCCTATCCCTATCCGTCGACTGTCGTGGGCGTCGGTGTCGTGCGGTAGGTGCATTGGTGCCCGATATCGGGGTCGTCGGTCGATTTCCATGTTCGGTCACCTGTGGTGACCTTTGGCTCTGACCATCGTCGTGGCCGCGGTGGCAAAGTCCCGGCTATGGGTATACGACATGTCACGGAACCAGGTGTTCTGCAGATCTCGGTCGGGCGCCATGTGTCGGCCGGCGGCGCCGACTACGCTCGCGAAAAGATCGGCCACGCCCTGTCCTTCGCTCCCGAGCCGGTGCTGACGGCGCGCGTGCGGCTGACCGGGCACGGGGATCCGGCGGCCGTGAATCCGATCACCGCCCAGGCGAATGTGAACATGGGCGGCCGCGGTGTGCGGGTACAGGTCGTCGCCGCGACCACGCGGGAGGCGGTCGACCTGCTCGAGGCCCGGCTCAAAGAGCGCTTCGAGCGACTGACCCGGCACTGGGAGGCCATCCGAGGACGCCGCCCGGAGCCGGGGCCACACGAGTGGCGCCATGATGCCCCGCCGCGGACCCCGCTGCCCTACTTCCCGCGACCGCGCGAGCAGCGCGAGGTGGTGCGGCACAAGTCCTTCGCGCTGGCCGAGGAGACCTGCGAGGAAGCCGCGTTCGACATGGAGTTGATGGACTACGACTTCCACCTGTTCACCGAATCCGGCAGCGGTGTCGACAGCGTGCTGTATCGCAGTGGCGACGGTTACCGGCTCGCTCAGCTGGAACCACGGCCGGATGCGGTCACCGGTGGCAGTGTGCCGATCACCGTCAGCCCGGTGCCCGCGTCGGTGGCCGATGTCGAGGAGGCGGTCGCGCGGCTGGAATTGACCGGGTGGCCTTTCGTATTCTTCCGCGACCGGGATCGCGACCGCGGCTGCGTCCTCTATCACCGCTACGACGGCCACTACGGCCTGCTCACGCCCGCCGCCTGAAGTCGCGGGGTCGTGTGCTGGAGGAGGCCGCGGCCCTGGCCCGCGACCGGACCGGAAAGGACATCGCCCGACCATGACCGTGCTGCGCATCATCGCAGGCAGTGCCAACCCCGGGCTGGCCGCGGCCATCGCGAACTATCTGGGCGCGAGCCCACCGGAGACCGTCCTGAAGCGATTCCCGGACGGAGAATTGCGCCCGACGGTCGACAATGTCGGCGGCAGCGACGTCTATGTCGTGCAACCCACCCCGCCTCCGGTCAACGACCACTTGGCCGAATTGCTGTTGCTGCTCGATGCGTGCCAACGCGCTCGCGCCGCCCGCATCACGGCGGTGGTGCCGTATCTCGGCTACGCCCGCCAAGACCGGCGTACGCGCGCGGGACAGGCCCTCGGAGTCGCGGTGTTCACCCGGGCCATCGCGGCGGCGGGCGCGCAGCGGCTGATCGTCGTCGATCCGCACACCCCGGTCCTCGAGGCGATCTGCCCCATCCCCACGGAGACGCTGACCGCCGTCCCCACCCTGGCTCAGGAGATCGCCCTGTCCGAGCGAGTGATCGTCGCTCCGGACGAGGGCGCGGTGAAGCTGGCCGAACAGTACGTGCGAGGATCGACGAATCTCCTTGCGGTGGTGCGCAAACGACGCGAGAGCGGCACCACGGTCTCCGCGCTGGAGCTGATCGGCGAGGTGCGGGGCAGGTTGCCGGTGCTCATCGATGACATGATCAGCACCGGTGCCACCATCGAGACCGCGCTCGGGCTGCTGCGCGTGCGCGACGCCGCCCCCGATGTGACCGTGGCGGCCACGCACGGGGTCTTCGTGCACGGCGCGGTCGGCCGCCTGCACCGACTCGGTCTGCGGCGTGTGCTGGTCACCGACACCATCGCGCACCGGCAACTGCCATCGGAATTCCAGGTGTGCTCGATCGCGCCGCTGCTGGCCGAAGCGATCGCGGCCATGCACACCGATGGCGCGTTGCGCTCGCCGCCGAGCACCGCGTAGGCGTTCCCGGCCGGCCGGGCGGGCATTGTCGGCTCGGGTTGGTGACGGGACGAAAGTCATTACAGCAGGTGACACGCTGCACTCACCCGTTACCGCCGAAAGGCGAATCGTAGAAGTCGGCTCGAACACAATCGGAAGGGAGTCGAGCGATGGAAGCCTTCGGGATGGTTATGTTGCTGGGACTTGCGGCCCTGATCGTGTCGCGCATCGTGGTCCGGTATCTGGAGATGGCGCGTGAATTCTCCGCGGTCGCGCTGGTGGTGCTGGGGATCGCGACGACGTGGATCACCGATTTCGATCTGTTCGCGGCGTGGGGTCTGACCGTCCGCAATCACGCCTTGGGCATCGTGTTCACCGGTCTGGTCATCGCCGGTGTCGGCTACTTCTGGCAGCCGCTGCTCGGGTTCTTCGAGGGCTTGGCCCGCAGGCAGGTGGACGAGGCGGAAACGTTGGAGAAGAGCCAGGGTCTGCGTCGGGTCGCATAGCCGCGCGGTAGCGTCGGCGAGGGTGCCCCGGGCATCCTCGCCGACGGCTACGGCTCACCCGGCGGGTGGGCAAAGTCCACGATCGGCGTGACCTTGTGCTCTTCTGTGTGCGCCGGTGGGGGAGCAATGGTGATGAAGTCCATGTCTTTCGAGCAGGAGGTAGACCGTGACAACAGCCAAGGAGATTATGCACGCGGGCGCCCGGTGGGTCTCGCGCGAGGACACCCTCGAACACGCGGCCCAGTTGATGAAGGAACTCGACGTCGGCGTACTGCCGGTCAGCGATGAGAACGAACGGCTGTGCGGAATCATCACCGATCGCGATATCGTCGTGAAATGTATTGCCCTCGGCCATGATCCAGCGAAGACCACATGTGCGGACCTGTGCGAGGGAACCCCGCGGTGGATCGACGCGAACGCCGAGGTCGACGAGGTGTTGCACGCGCTGGAGAATCACCGGATCAAGCGGCTGCCGGTGATCGAGAACAAGAAATTGGTCGGTATGATCAGCGAGGTCGACATCGCGCGGCATTTGAGCGAGGAAAAGATCGCCGATTATGTGGAAGGCGTGTACGCGGGTCGATAGCGACAGCTGTATCGAGTGCGATTTGTTCGGCCCGGACGCCCGGACCCCCACGTGATTCTGATAGCCGGAGGAAATCATGAACGTCGTCACCGCCGTTGTCCTCACCGCTGTGGTGGTGCTGCTGATCGTCGCGGCACTGTCGATTCGGGTGGTGTTCCAATTCCAGCGGGGTGTGTTGTTCCGGCTCGGGCGCGTGGTCGCGGTCCGGGAGCCCGGGCTGAATTTCATCGTTCCGGTCATCGATCGGATGCGGAAGATATCGATGCGCATCGTGACGATGCCGATCCAGTCGCAGGGCATCATCACTCGGGACAACGTCAGCGTGGATATCTCCGCTGTGGCCTACTTCCGGGTCATCGATGCCGAGAAGTCGGTGGTCGCGATCGAGAACGTGTACGCGGCCATCGATCAGATCGCTCAGACCACGCTGCGCAAGGTGGTCGGGCAACACACCCTCGATCAAGCGCTCGCCGAGACCGACACCATCAACGCCGACATTCGGAAGATCCTCGACACCACCACGCTGGAATGGGGCGTCGAGGTCACGCTCGTCGAGCTCAAGGACATCCAACTGCCCGACACCATGAAGCGGGCGATGGCACGGCAAGCCGAGGCGGAACGGGAGAAGCGAGCCAAGATCATCGCGGCGGAGGGCGAATCCCTTGCTGCCGCCGCACTCGGCGACGCCTCGGACACGATGGTGGCCCACCCGCTGGCACTGCAACTGCGCAACTTGCAGACCCTGGTGGAATTGGGCGTCGACAAGAACACGACCGTCGTTTTCCCGGCCCCGCTGATGAGCGCTATCAGCGATATCGGCGAGTTCTTCGCCCGCGAAACCGCCGCCGCGTCATCGGCCATCGGCCAATCGGCGCCGACGAGTCGACCGGCGGTGGCACCCAGCGGAGCCGATGACGCCCGACGCAGGCAACCCGCGGACCCGCATATCCCGGCGAAGGTCACGGGCTGACCGGTATTCCCACGACCCGAAATCGCGCCGGCGAGAGGCGCTTCGGACCGATACGATCGTGCGCGAAACGCATCCGCCCGCCTGCCGTGCATCGTCACGATCCACGGCAGGGGGTGTCGATTCAGGTGCGGGCGGGCAGGAGTTCGGCGATGAGGGCTTGCACGCGTGTGCGGATCTCGTCGCGGATCGGTCGCACCGCCTCCACGCCCTTGCCCGCGGGGTCCTCGAGTTGCCAGTCGCGGTAGCTCACGCCGGGCAGGACCGGGCAGCTGTCCCCGCAGCCCATCGTGATCACCACATCGGAGGTCTCCACCGCGTCGTAGGTGAGTTGTTTCGGGAACTGGGCGGTGATATCGATGCCGACCTCGTCCATCGCGGCCACCGCGGCGGGATTCAACGACTCGGCCGGGGCGCTGCCCGCCGAGCGGACCTCGATCTCCCCTTCGGCGAGATGGGTCAGGAAACCGGCGGCCATCTGCGAGCGTCCGGCATTGTGGACGCAGACGAACAGCACACTGGGCTTGGAAGTCATGATCGGTGCTCCTTCTACACGTGGGACAGCTTCTCGGGGTCGGTGTTCTCGTGGGGGACCACCACGTTGTCCGCGCTCGCGGCGCTGCCGGGATACAGCCACACGACCAACCCCAGCCCCAGCACCGCGCCGAGGACCTGCGCGCCGACGAAC
>NZ_LGYZ01000070.1 GCF_001310275.1 Nocardia arizonensis | reverse complement strand
GGCACCGAACTCGGCGCGATCCCGGCGAAGGTATCGGAGAACATCCGGCCAACGGTGACCGCCGGATTGGCGAACGACGTCGAACTGGTGAACCAGTACGCGGCACCGATATAGGCGCCCACCGCCGCCGCCGACAGCCCCGCCCGGCCCGTGCGCGCCAGCGCGAAGATCACCGCCAGCAACCCAGCGGTCGCGACCACCTCACCCACGAGATGGCCGCCACCGGCCCGCTCGTGGGTCGAGACCTGCCACGCGCCGACCTCGAACATCACATTCGCCAGCACCGCCCCCGCCGAACATCCCGCGATCTGCGCGAGTACGTAGCAGCCGAGTTCACCGGCGGACAGGCCCGTGCCGGACCGGCGTCCGAGCAACCAATCCGCGCCCGAGACAACAGGATTGAAATGCGCGCCGGATACCGGCCCGAACACCAGGATCAACACCGCGAGCCCGAACACCGTCGCGGTCGAGTTCTCGAGCAACTGCAAACCGGTATTGCCGGGCGAGTGTTGCTGTGCGGCGATCCCGGACCCGACGACCACCGCGACCAGCAGGGCACTGCCCACGAACTCCGCGACCAACCGCCGCGCCAACCCCGTCACCGTCGCGCCTCGGGTGTGGTCTCGACCAGGAACGCCGACAATCGTGCCAACACCGCGGGCTCGACCCGGTAGTACACCCACGACGCCCGGCGTTCGCTGCTGAGCAGACCTGCCTCGCGCAACACCCGCAAGTGGTGTGAGATCGTCGGCTGGGTCACATCGATGCCCGCCGACAGGTCGCACACGCACGCCTCGTGATTCGCGCGTGCCGCGACCGCGCTGAGCACCCGCAACCGCACCGGGTCCGACAGTGCCTTGAATATCCCCGCCAGCCCGGCGGCGGCCTCGGCCGACAGCGGTGCGCGGACCATCGGGGCGACGGCGCACTCCCGCACCGCCGTGATCGCCTGCGAATTAGACATACCTCGATATTGATGCCTGTCTAAACAGTAGGCAAGCGAACATCCAGTGAACAGCGCGACGCCCGACCTCGCCCGCTCCGGCTACGACTCGAACAACGTCTGTCCCAGATATCCGCCGGGGTCGGGAACGCCGGGCGGGATGACGAATACCGACGAGCCGATCGGGATCGTCCACGCATTGAGCGCGTCGAATTCGGCCAGCCGCCGCTGCACCGGGAGGAACTGGGCGTCCACGTCGCGTTGGTAGGCGGCGAAGAGCAGTCCCGAATCGGAGATGTTGCCCGGTGCCGGTGCCGGTGCCTCGTCGTAGTTGTAGCCGCAGCGCAGGAAACGCTCTCCTTCGTGGGTGCGATGGGCGCGGGCGATATGCGACGAGGGCGGGATCACCGGGATCCCGTTGGCGTCGACGGCATCGAAATCGGGCTGGTCCAACTCGTGTCGACCGGTCAACGGGGCACCGGAGGACAAGGTTCGGCCGATGACGAGTTCTCTTCCCTCCCGGTCGATCTCGTCCCAGGTGTCCAAGGTCATCGCTATCCGTCGCAACACGACCGACGTGCCGCCCGCCAACCACGGCTGCTCCGACCCGTCGCACCACACGAGCCGATCGAAATCGGTTGTCCCCGCCGCGATGTTCGCCGTGCCGTCGACCTGGCCCATCAGATTGCGGGGAGTGCCTTGCGCCGGGGCGTCGCGAAAGCCCCGCTGCACCCAGCGCACCGCGACGAGCGAGGCGACGCCGCGGCACAACACGCGCACCGCGTGCGCCACGGTGGTCGCCTCGTCGGCGCGGATCTGCAACAGCAGATCGCCGCCGGACCAGCGCGGGTCGAGCCGATCGATCGGGAACGCGGGCAGCGGCCGCAGCCACGACGGACGGCGGTGCTCGAGCCCGTTGGCCGTGAACACGCCGGGGCCGAGGCCCACGGTGACCGTCAGCCGCGCCGGTCGCCGGGCCAGTTCAGGTTCGGTATCGGCCAGGGCGGGCGCACCCCGGGTGAGCCGCGCGGCGTCACCGGTCCAGATCTTCAGGACGCCGACGACGTCCGCGCGGGTCGTACCCGGTTTCAGATCGAATCCGACATAGGCGGCATGCGCCTGCGGCGTCGTGGCTATCCCGGCCTGATGTCCGGCGTGGAACGGCTCCGACGGGCTGTCGTCGGTATCGTGAGTCCGGGAGACGAATGATCCGGTGCCGACACCGACGCCGGCGAGGCCGACCGCGGCGGCGCCGCCGAGCAGACGTCGCCGACCGATACGGCCGCCGCGCCGGTCAGGCACCGTGCGCGGGGGCCGGTGCGGCGGTGCCGCCTTCGTACTGTTCCTGATTGCCCGCGAAGTCACGCACCCGCGCGGTGAAGCTCGCGCTGGACCCGTCGCCGAAGGTGAGGGTGATCGCCGTCTCGGACCCGGTACGCAGCGGCCCGTTGAGTCCCATGAACATGATGTGGTCCGCACCCGGCGCCAGCGTCAGTGATCCGTGCGCGGGAACGACGAATCCGCCGTCCTTGGGACGCATCTTCTTCGTGCCGTCGGCCGCGGCCACCACCTCGTGGAGTTCTATCCGCGCCGAGGCGGGACTGGTCGCGGAGACCACGGTCACCGGGGTGTCGCCGCTGTTGGCCAATCGCCCGAACGCCGCGGACATGTCGCCGTCGGCCGCCTTGACCCACTGGTCGGTGATCGTGACGGCATCCGACCCCCGGGTGGTAGCGGCATTGTCGGATGAGCAGGCGAGCGGCAGGAAAGCGACCGCGGCGAGGACGGCGGCGCCGCGAGACGCGCGGGCGGTGATGCTGAGGATGGACATGAGAGTTCTCCGGTTGTCGTTCGGATGGAGGATGTTCGCCGTCGGACGGTCCACGCCCGCCACGGAATGCCTTCGCCACCGTATAAGCGGAGGCATTCGATCCGGCCTTTCGATCGGCGGTGTGGTTCACCCCGGTCGACGGTGCCGACACGCGCGGCGCGTTCGCCGGGTCGTCGGATCCGGTTCGCACGGTGGCGGTGACCGTCGACACCTCGCGATCGACGGCCGAGTAGCGGACATATCCGCGACGGACCGGGGGAGGCTCGCCGACGACTACCGTGGCGCTGCCGTACGGACCGTTCCGCTCGGCCGCCACCTGCGATTCAGCCGAACGCCGGTGGTCCCCGTGTGCCGATACCGGAACAGACCAGCAGCCGACGCGCCAGGAACAGCGGGCCTGTCGCGTCGACGAGCCCGGTCTCGGTGACCTCGACGGGTGCGTTCCGCAATACCGAGAGCGTGCGCCGCACGCTCGACATCGCACGGACGACGGCGAGTTCGGCGCCGCGAATCAGCACGGCGCCCACCGGGACGGCGACGAGATGCGCGAGGAGCATCGGTGCGGTGACATGCGTGCCGTGGTGATGATCCGACGACATCGTCAACGCCAGATGCCCCACGCACTGTCCGGCGCCCAACAGGATCGCGAGTTCGGCGAATCCCCGGCGGACCCGCACGGTGGCGACTACGGCTCCGACGAGAGCGCAGGCGGCGACCAGCAGCGCGATCGGTGATCGACCGGCGGAGACGATTCCGCCGCCCGCCGCATGGGCGGCGATCGCCACCGTACCCGACGCCGCCCCGACGAGGACGCCGCGCAGCCGCGCCGTCACCTCCACCGGTTGTCGCACAGTTCGATACTACAGCTTGTCGTATTATGGCTCGCTCCGGGACCGGCTCACCTGCTCGGGCGCCGCTACTCGGGGTCGTCGCGGTACGGAAGGACCGGTTCCCGGTCGGCGGGTCCGCCTTGTTCGATGTGACGGCCACGGACGAGTTCGGCGTCGAACTGCGCACCGAGAAGGATCGCCACGTTCGACAGCCACATCCACACCAGGAACACCACCGCTCCGGCCAGGGAGCCGTACACCTTGTTGTAGGACCCGAAATAAGTCGCGTAGAAAGCGAATCCGACCGACGCGACGATCCACACCACCACCGCGAGCACGCTGCCCGGTGTCAGCCACCGCAAGCCCGGCTGGCGCGCATTCGGCGCCGCCCAGTACAGCAGCGCGATGACCACGCTCACCAAAACCGCCAGTACCGGCCATTTCGCGATTCCCCACATACGCACCGCGGCGGGCCCGAATCCGAGCCACCGGCCCGCGATCTCGGCGATCTGCCCGCTGACGAGCACCCCACCCGCGCACACCACGACCAGAACGACGAGCGCGACGGTCAGACCCAGTTGCAGCGGAACCGTCTTCCACAACGGACGGCCTTCCTCGGTGTCGTATACGGCGTTGACCGCGCGCACGAACGCACCGACATATCTCGAGGCCGACCACAAGGCGACCGCGAGGCCCACGATCGCCGCCGGACCGGCCAGCGAGCGTGAACGCTGCAACTCCTCCAACAGTTGGACCGATACCGAATTGTCGCCGCCGTAACCGAGTTGAGTGATCGTGTCGATCAACGACCGGGTCGCCGACGGTCCGGCCAACCCCAGCAATGCCGACACCACCACCACGCCGGGGAACAACGAGATCACGCTGTAATAGGTCAGCGCCGCCGCCCGGTCGGTCAGGGAATCGTTCCACAGTGCCGTCGCCGTGCGCCGCAGCACGCCCAACCACGTACCGCGCCGCAACGCCCACGGCCCCCGCGCTGCTCTCAACCTTGCGACACCGGTCACCGCGATCTGCGCCATCACCCCGAACCTCCCGCTCACGGCCGGAGATACCCCGCCACCCCACGGCAAAACGATCCACGATTTCCGCGCGACATCGGGGCCGCGCCGCCCGGCCCGTTCGGATTCTGTGGAACGACGGCTACACGCGCGCCCTCGCCGTACTGATGGCGGCGTACGAGGGGGTGGCGGGGCACTCGGCATGAAATCCGTCCGTGCCGTCGGATTCCTGGCCGCTTCGGTTGCTCGGCGGGTTGGCGGCGCGGTCACCCGGGCGCTCGAGATGACGGTCCGTGGTCGAGTCATCACTGGATTCACCGTGATTCGACGAGCGGATTTCGGCGCATTCCGGTGACGGCGAAGATTGCTGTGCGGTAGCTTCGAAAGGTTGCATCGGTCTGTGGGACGTGCCGGGTCAGCGCGCGTCGGTTCTGTCGTCGGACCGCGCCGCTATGGCCGGTCCTGATATCGAATACACGGCCGAGGAGAAACCATGAGCTACCGCAGCACGGCACTGGCTGTCCTGACGATCGTCTGTCTCGGTGCGATGCCCGCGGTGGGGCACTCGCAGCCGGGTGTGTCGATCCCCCCGTCGGATGCGGTGCCCGCCCGCACGGCCATGTCCGTGCGCACGCCGGTCGGAGTCGACTGGGGGACGGTGAACCAATACGAGTCGCGCAGTGCGCTGTCGATGGCGAAGCTGTATCTCGCCGACTACGCCCTGCGGCACGGCGACGGTTCCGCCGAGGACCGCGCACATGCCGAACGCATGATCCGGTACTCCGACGACGCCGCGGCCTTTACGGTCGAGGCCAAATATCCGCAGGCCATCGACGCGGTCGCCGCGGAGTACGGTTTGGCGCAGACCAGGTCGGGCGGAGATTGGAGCAGTTCGGTCACCAGCACCGCCGACCTCGCCGATTTCCTCGACGCCAAGCAGTCCACCGACCCGACCTCCCCGATACTCGTCTGGATGGCCACCGCTTCGCCCACGGCAGCCGACGGTACCCGGCAGAACTGGGGCACCGGCCTGCTGCCCGGCGTGGAAGGCAGCAAATGGGGCTGGTCGGATGTGCCGCCGGAGGAGGTGGCGTCGGCCTCGTTCGGCCCGGGGTTCTCCGTCGCCGCCCACACCCGCGGCGCACCCGCCGACCAGACCGCCGATGTCCTCGGCGCGTTCTCGGAGGTCGTCCGCGACGTCCTCGGCGTACTGATCACGACTTCGCGCCGGTAATGCTTTGTCAGAGGGGCTGGTCGGTGGCAGGTGAGCGGCCAGCAATTACATGCTCGCAGCGGACATTCGGACCGGAAGCGACAGTGGTCCGCGCATGGATACCGACGCGCGATAGGGCGGCGTGGGGTCGAGGAGTTCGAAATCGGGCGCGCGCCTCATGAGTTCGGTGAACAGGATCTCGCCCTGTAGCCGGGCCAGGGGCGCGCCGACGCAGAAGTGCGGGCCGTGACTGAAGGCGAGGTGTCGCGGCGTCGGGCGGTTCGCCGCGAATCGGGTGACGTCGAGAGAGTCGGGGTCGGTGAATGCCTCGGGGTCGCGATTGGCCGATCCGACGAGCAGCATCAGGCCCGTGCCGCGCGGCAGTACCCGTCCCGCGAACTCGACGTCGCGCATGGCGACGCGGGTCGGAAACGGAACCGGGGTGTCGAATCGGAGGAATTCCTCGACCGCGATTCGGCTCACTTCCGGTGCGGTGCGCAGTATTTCGCGCTGCTCCGGGTTGCGGGCGAGTGCCAGAACGCCGGACGCGATGAGGTTCATCGTCGTTTCGTGACCGGCGATGAGCAGCAGTACGGCCATGTCGACGAGTTGGCGCAGTTGCAGGGGAGTCCTGGTCGCCAGTTTGGTGAGCAGATCGGTGCCGGGTCGGGCTCGGCGACGCTCGATGAGGACGGCGAAGTACTCGCCGAAGGCTCGCACGGCGTCGCTCCTGGCCTGCTTCTCGTTCTCCGACAGTAGGGCGTCCGGGTCGAGACCTCGGCTGATCGCGGCCGCCCAGACACCGAATATCGCGTGGTCGGCGGTGGGAATGCCGAGCATGGTGCAGATCGTGGTGAGCGGCAGCGGGTAGGCGATATCGGTGACGAAGTCGACTTCGCCCGCTGCCAGCGCGTCGTCCAGCAGGGCGATCGTCGTCGCGGTGATCTGGTCGCGCAACGCGGCGATGGCGCGGGGAGTGAACGACGGCGCGACCATCGCGCGCAGGCGGGTGTGGTCGGGCGGGTCCATCAGCAGGAACGAACCGGGCAGTGTTCGAGGGTCGACGCCGGGACGGAACGGGTTGATCCCGGAGAAGTAGCCGTGACCGAAGGCCGGGTCACCGAAGATCGCGTCGCAATCCGCGTAGCGCGGCACCAGGTGGATACCCGGCCGGAATTCGTGCAGCCGCCCGGTCTCGCGTAGGCGCCGATAGGCGTGCGTCGGGTCGGCGCGGAGTTCGGGGGAGAACATGTCCAGCGTTTCGGTCATCGTGCACTCCGTTCGACGGGCCGAGATCGGGGCGCGCCGAGGCCGCCGACGAGACGCGGTGCGTGCGGCGGGGCATCGGCGAGGCGTGCGAGCACCGGGACGCGGCACACGAGGACCGCACTCGCGATCGGCGTCACGGGTGGTGCCGTCGTCGCGCGGAGACGCTCGGATATCACACTTCGCAGCACAGCAGCAGCCGGTGGCGAAATTGTGAACTCGCTGTGAATGGCGTCATGTCATAGTTCTGTTCAATGGAGCAATAGCGTAAACCGGTGCGACGCAACGCTGATCGTGCGATAAGAGAATTCGATATGATGCGAATCCGGCTCGCCACCGACCGAGCATGCCAAAGGTGAATTCCAATTCTCCGCACGCGATCGTCCTCGGCGCGGGTATCGCGGGCTTGCTGACGGCGATAGTGCTTTCCGAGCGTTTTCCGCGCGTGACGGTGCTGGAGCGCGACACCCTCGACGGCGCGCAGCCGCGCCGGGGAGTCCCCCAGGCCAGGCATCTGCACGGTCTGATGGAAGGCGGTCGCGCGATCATCGAGGAGCTCTGCCCGGGCCTCACCGAGGAGATCGTCGCCGCGGGCGCGCCCACCACGGAGGTGCTCGCGGGCTCGCGCTGGTACCTGAGCGGTCTGCGCGCCGCGCCGACCCGAACCGGACTGGTGACACTGCTCGCCAGCCGTCCCCTGCTCGAGTCCGAACTGCGGCGGCGTGCCGGCATGCTGCCCGGTCTGGTAGTGCGCGAGCGTATCGCCGCCACCGGATTGGTCGGCGACGACCGCCGGGTCACCGGTGTGTCGGTAAGCGAATCCGGCCGTCCCGCAACGACAATGGGAGCCGACCTCGTGGTCGACTGCACCGGCCGCGCGTCACGTGCGTCGGAATGGCTGCGCGCGCTCGGCGCGCCGACGCCGCAACGGGACACCGTCGTGATCGACCTCGGCTATTCCTCGCGCACCTACCGGCGCAAACCCGAACATCTGGACGGCCAACTCGGCGTGGTCGTCTCGACCATGGCGGGCAGGCGCGGCGGTGGCGCCATCGTCGTCGAAGGTGATATCTGGCATGTCACGCTGGGCGGGATGCTCGGTGATCACCCGCCGACCGACCACGAGGGCTTCACCGCATTCGCCGCGACGCTGCCGGTATCCGACATCCACGGCATCATCGGCGACGCCGAGCCGTTGAGCGATCCCGTGCCGCACCGATTCAAAGGTTCTGTCCGAAACTACTTCGAGCGAATCGACCGCCACCCCGAGGGATTCATCGTCCTCGGCGACGCGCTGTGCAATTTCAATCCCCTCTACGCGCAGGGCATGACGGTCGCGGGCAGGCAAGCGCTCGCCCTGCGTACCTGCCTGCGTGCCGGAACAGCGGAATTGCCCGCGCGTTTCTACGCCGAAGCCGCACGCCATGTCGACATCGCGTGGCGCATGTCCACAAGCTCCGACCTGAATCACCCCGGAGTGGTCGGTGAGCGAACGCGGCGAATGCGGCTCATGAACGCCTACGTCATGCGCGCCCACCGCGCCGCTCACCTCGACCCCGCCGTCGCCCGGACCTTCATGCGAGTCGCGAATCTGGTGGACCCACCCGAAACGTTGCTGAAACCGGCCACGGTCGCGCGAATCCTGTGGCGAGGTCGCGCCGTCAGCCCCGCCTCGGCCGTGTCCGCCTCGACGGCTACGTGAAGCGGCAGTCCTCGTCGGGACCGGCGTGACCGCCGTCAGGTCACGCCGGTCGCCCTGGATCGATCAGCTGCCGAATGCGCTGAGAATACCTTCGATCAAGGACATGAAAGTCTCGAACATACCTTCGACAGAGCCCATTTCGGATTTCCTTTCTGGTTGCCCCCTTGGACTCAACCTATTGAACGAAGCACGGGCCGCGCGCCGTCGAAAGGAATCTTGCACACAGTCGACAACGGAATCGGTGTGATCATTGGATATGCGCCCCAGCGGGATTGGTCGAAGTGCCAAGGCCGGTGTGTGTGGAGTGCACCGGTCCGTCGAGGTGCTTCGAGCACGTCCGAGACGACGCCGTCGCGACCCGGGTCGGACCGGCGATCCGACTTCGCGCCGACTTCGCCCGACAACCGGCCACGGCGCGGCGGGGTTCGACTCGGCCGGTTTGGTCACCGTCGGCCGGGGAAAGCCGGGGATACCGATATCGTCGGCCATCGTGTAGGGAGGCTGGAATGCCGATCAAGTACCGTCAGCGCAGGTCGTTCGGACCGCTGAAACTCAATTTCACCCAGAACGGGCTGTCCTCCTGGAGCATCAAGATCGGCCCGTGGTCGTGGAACTCCCGCAGCAAGAAGAACAGCGTCGACCTCCCCGGACCATTGAGCTGGCGCCAGCGCTGAGTCGGCGGAGTCGCGAGTGCGGTATGTCCGTTCGGCCCTGGAGTTTCGGATTCACCCGAGAGGTGATCGGCGGGCCAGGTCGGTCCGGTGGGGGCTTCACCCACTATGACCCGGCCCGGCCGATCCCGATACCCCGAAGGCGTTGAAACACCGTTCATCCGGGTACTGTCCGCGTGTTCCCTGTCGTAGCGTTTCGGAGAGGTCAATGTCCGCTCAGCCACCGGTCGATCCCGAATCCAGCCGTCCTCCGCGATCATCGGACGAGCCTGCCACCGGAACTGCCGCGCCCGAAGCCACACCGCATTCCGACCCGCCCCGCATTCCCGCGGCATCGAACGCGCCCGCCACGCCCCTGCCCTCTCGCCCGCTGGTCTCACCGACGAGCCCGCTCACCGGGCCACCGAGCGGCCCGGAAGCGGCCGCACTGGGCGACCACGACCTGACTTCGGAAACCATCCAACCCGAAGAACCGCTGCCCGGCGGCGCATCCGACGTGGACTCGGGAGCCACCCCGACCCCGCCACGCGGTCGCCGCGCCTTGTTGCTGATCGGCGCCGTCGTCTTGGTCGCCCTGATCGCGGTGATCGCCGGCGTGATCTGGGTGATGAGCCGCGGCGTCGACCAACAGGCCCCGAGCACCGACACAACGACGACATCGGTCACGGAGCGACCTGTCGAACCCCCGCCGGTCATCGAGGCGCCGTCGTGGCTCCCATCCGTCACCATCGAGGCTCCGAAACCGGCGGAGTCCTCGAAACCGGCGGAGCCTTCGAAACCGCCGCCGCCAACCCAGCAGGGCTGCTATCCTTTCCAGCCGAACTGCTGAGAAGGCGAGACGGCGCGGTACACGCGCGGATGCTCGCTGGGGCGATACGGCGATCGTCTTCGCCGTATCCACCTCTCGCACAACCTCGTACGGACTGGCCCGCGCGCCGTAGCAGATCCGGTGATGACCGTCGTCGCGATCCGAGCCGCAGGCACCGCGCCGTATGATCCGGTGATGGTCTCGGGGAGAATTCGCAGCGCATTCACAAGAATCGTTGCGTCCCAACGCAGTTCATGGCCGTCTCGGCGGAACCGGTCCGAGGGTCCGATATGGCGCTGAGACAGGCGCTGCTCGATATCGCTCCGCTGCGGGATTCTCCGGGGTTCCGCAGGCTCTGGATCGGCCGGACCTTGTCCGGGTTCGGCGGTCAGATCGCGGTGGTCGCGGTCATGTTCCAGGCGTGGCAGACCACGCATAGCGCCGTGTGGACCGGTGCGATCGGCATGGCCCGCGCTGTGCCGCTGATCGCCTTCGGCCTGTTCGCCGGTTCGCTCGTCGACAGCACCGACCGGCGCAGGCTCTATCTGATCACCACCGCCTGCCAGGCGCTGTGCGCGCTGGTATTGGCCTCGCAGGGACTATTCGGCGCCATGCCCGTGGTCGCGTTGTTGGCGGTCGTGGCGGTGCAGTCTTGTTTCGTGGCAGGCGGCGGACCCGCGTCCCGCACCTTCGTCGCGCATCTGCTGCCGAGAACCCAACTGGCCGCGGGGCTGGCACTGAACCGGATCACCATGCAGGCCGCGATGCTGGCGGGTCCGGCGCTGGGCGGTCTGCTGCTCGGATGGCTGGGTTCGGCCGGGTGCTACCTGATCGACGCGGTCACCTTCGGCCTCGCGTTCCGCGCGGCCATGGGATTGCCCGCCATGCCGCCCGGCGACGACGCGTCCCGACCGGGTCTGGCGGGCGTGCGGGACGGACTCGCGTTTCTGATCGGCAACCCCGCCGTGCGTGGCGCTCTGCTCACCGATGTCGCCACCACCGTGCTGTCCATGCCGATCAGCTTGTTTCCGCTCGTCAACGCCGAACGGTTCGGCGACGACCCGCGAACCCTCGGCTTGTTCCTCTCGGCCGTCGCCGTCGGCGGGACGGCCGCTTCGGTGCTGTCGGGGACCTTCACCCGGCTGCCTCGTCCCGGACTGGTGATGCTCGGCGGAAGTGCCGTCTGGGGTGCGTCCCTGGCCTTGTTCGGGCTCGTATCCGACCCCTGGATCGGACTCGGATTCCTCGTCGTGGCGGGCGCCGCCGACACCGTCGCCGTCGTGTCCCGTAGTGCGATCGTCCAACTGCACACTCCCAATGGCCTG
>NZ_LGYZ01000069.1 GCF_001310275.1 Nocardia arizonensis | reverse complement strand
GGGTCACACATCCGGTCCGACGGCGCTGGTCAGCGGCGGTCTGTTGTGTCTGGCCGCCGTCGTGGCGATCTGGGTCAGCACACCCGCGCTGCGCCACACCACCGTCGGCACGAACACCGGAGACACGCGGCGGGCATCACCCGATCCGGTGTAGGAATCGCGGTCGTATGCGCGGCAGGGAAGTGGGACTCGGTCCTCCGACTGGGCTAGCCTCGCTGCACATATTCGATTGATCGACTAAAGGAGGTGTGGTTGTGCATCCGTTTCGGGCAGCCGTGGAAGCTCGGGATTTAGCCGCCGTCGAGGCGCTACTTGCCGATGAGGTCGTGTTCACCAGTCCGGTCGCCTTCCAGCCCTACCGGGGCAGGGCGGTCACCGCGGCCATCCTGCGCGCGGTGAACCGGGTGTTCGAGGATTTCCGCTATGTGCGCGAGATCGCCGACAGCGGTGGCCGGGATCACGCCTTCGTCTTCGAAGCCCTGGTGGACGGCAAACAGGTCACCGGATGCGATTTCCTGCATTTCGACGAGCAGGGTCGCATCGATGACTTCATGGTTATGGTGCGCCCGCTCTCGGCCGCGCAGGTGCTGGCGGCACGCATGGGCGAACAATTCGAGGCAATCACGGCCGAGGCCACGGCGCAGCTGGAGAACGAAACGCCACAGCGGTAATCGCGTCCGCGGTCGTGCCGCCGTTCACCTCGTCATGTCACTCGGCGAGTTCGACGCTGCTGGTGACGGAGAAATCGATCTGGCGGCGAGCGTTGGACAGCGTGGTCAGCACGCACGTGCCGAGAGGTCCGGTTCGGTCGTAGAGAGTCGAGGTGCCGATGGACACGCCGTGCGAGGCGATGGTGTCGTCGGCGCGCAGGCCGACTTCGTGGCCGCGAGGCAAACGTGAGATCGCGACGGTCACATCGGCATTGATGTAGCCGGCGCCCTCGGATCCCCAGTGGCACACTTGGTTGCTCGCGTCGCCGAGTATCGCGATTCGCTGGAATGCGGTGAGCTTCTCCCCGGCGACCAGCGGCGGCAGGCTGAACCAGGCCGCTTTGCGTTCGGCGTTCTGGTTCGCCGCGAAATCGGCGGTCCAGTCCTGGTCACCGCTCTTGAACAGCGGCGGCGTTCCTTCGGGGGAGGTGCAGCCCGGCGGCGGGACCGGCAAGTCCTCGGTCCGGCTCCACACGCGGCCGGCTGGTTCGGCGCCGGTGGTCAGGAAGACCACCGAGGCGCGGACGCGATCCTGGCCGTCCTGCACGAGGGCGGCGTCGGCGACGGTGATGCGGGAACCGCGGCGGACCACTTCGCTGCGCAGATCGAACGCGGAATTCGCCACCGGCTGATACAGGTCCACCGTGAGCCGGGCCGGAAACATGCCTTCGGGACAGTGGGTTTCGAGCTCACGCGCGAGCAGTCCGCACACACCGGTCCCGCTCAGTTGGTTCGGCGACCACGCGCTGACCGCGATGCGCTCGGCGACGAGCCGATTCCCCTGCCGGACGAAGAAGTGCACCATCGACGCTTCCCCTCGGATCGACTACGCCATCGAGACTTGTAACACGTTACAGGGCCCGCGTCGAGGTGCACGCCTGGAGCCGTCGCCGCACACGACCTTCCACCGGCTGGACACTCGGCGCGTGCCGGGCCCGTTCGACGGGCGCTACGGTCGGTGTGTGATCTCCTTTCGGACGGCCATCCGGGCGGCGTACGTCGGCATCGTCGCCGTGCTGACGGTGTTGCTGGTGGTGCCGCAGGTCCGGCTGTATCGGGATGAGCAGTCGCGCGCCGACGTGGTCGACCAATTGCATTTCCTGCGTGGGGAATTGGACTCGGGGCTCGGGGACGAGATGCAGGGGATGTTTCCGGAGGGGTACTTCTTCTCGCACGCCCTGTACGGGTTGGCGTGGACCGATGTGGCGCGCGGGGACGCGGCGTATCGCGAGGAGGCGCTGCGGGAGGCGCGGTGGGCGCTGGATCGTCTGGAATCCTCCTCGGGTCGGGCGGTTTTCGACGCGCGGCTCCGTCCCTCCCACGGGGTCTTCTATGTGGGGTGGTCCAGCCGGTTGCGCGGGGCGGTGGTCGAACTCGCCGGTCCCGGCGCGCCGGAGACCGCGCGATTCACCGCGGATTGCGATGCGCTCGCGGCGGCGTTCGCGGCGGACGGACCGTTCCTCTCGGCGTATCCGGGGCAGGCGTGGCCCGTCGACAGCGTGGTGGCCGTGGCCGCGCTGAGCATGCACGATCGCGTCGTCGGGGCTCGCTTCGCCACGGTGATCGGTGACTGGCTCACGGCTGCCCGTGCGGGCCTGGACCCGGCGACCGGGCTGCTGGCGCACCGGGTGGCACCCGCGACCGAGGGGGCGCGCGGCTCGTCGCAATCGATCATCCAGCGGTTCCTGCCCGAGATAGACGCCACGTGGGCGGCGCAGCAGTACGGCGAATTCCGTCGACACTTCATCGACACTCCGCTCGGACTGCCCGGCATACGGGAATATCCGCGCGGAAGCGACGGTGCGGGGGACGTTGATTCGGGCCCGCTCCTGCTCGGTGTCAGCGCCTCGTCCACGGTTGTCGCCATCGGCGCGGCGCGCGCGCACGGCGATCTGTCCCTGTCCGGCCCACTTACCGGACTCGGCGAGAGTCTGGGCGTGCCGGTCACTCTCGGCGACTCCAAACGCTACGCGTTCGGCGCCCTTCCCATCGGCGACGCGTTCCTGGCCTGGTCCTTCGCCGCCCCGCTCGCCACCACCGCGACATCCTTTCCGCCGGTGGTCCACCGGTGGTGGCGGATACCCTGGCATGTCCTCACCGCGGCGGTCCTCACCCTGCTCTGGTTCCCGACGGTCCGGGCACTCATCCGGGGGCTGCGCCGCCCGGCACCGATGATGGTTCCGGCCGCCGATCGGAGCTGATCGGTCGGGTCGCGAGCCCCGGTTGGAGCCACCCGTGATGTCTGCCGTATGCGCTTGTCACGGTCGTGTATTCGTCGCGATATCGGAAGCCGAACGCGACGCGGCCCGCCGAGGACCGTTCGGTGTCGCTCCGCCCCGGACGGTGTTCCGGGGCGTCTCGAATACCGGTCGGGTCGCTTCGGCGGGCCTGCGGTAGCGGATAGGAGTGGATTCGGGTCAGGCGTCGATGGCCTTGTGATTGTTGGTGTGGGCGATCTGGATCTTGCGGGGCTTGGCCTTCTCCGCCACCGGAATCACCAGGCGCAGGACGCCGTCGGTGTAGTCGGCGCTGATGTTGTCGGTGTCGAGTCCTTCACCGAGGAACAGCTGGCGGCTGAATACGCCGCGGGGGCGTTCGGCGGCGATCATCGAACGGTTGGAATCAAGCGTCGGGCGGGAGGCCCGGACGGTGACCACATTGCGTTCGATATCGATGTCGAGGGATTCGGGGTCGATCCCGGGCAGGTCGAGTTCGACGTGGAATTCGTCGCCTTCGCGCCAGGCGTCCATCGGCATGACCGCGGGACGGGCGGCGGTGCCGAAGACCTGTTGGGTGAGTCGGTCCAGATCGCGGAAGGGGTCGGTACGCATCAGCATGGTCGCCACCTCGATCACTCCATTCATGTTCCGTGTCGTGTTGTTCTTGTCCGTCCGGTCCAGGAAATCTCTGTCGCTGGACATAGATTTGTTTTAGCACTCGTACGAGGAGAGTGCAAGAGGATACGATAGGAAACCTCGTCGACGTGTCAGGTGAAGTGAGGGCGTGATGGTGCGAGAGCGAGGTGGGCACCGGCTTCCCGAGCCGGGCCGGGCGGTGTACGCGATCTCGGTGGCGGCGGATCTGTCCGGGCTCGGCGTGCAGACCCTGCGGCTGTACGAGCAGCACGGGTTGATCACGCCCGCGCGCAGCAGTGGAGGCACCCGGCGCTACAGCGGTGAGGATCTGGCTCGATTGCATCGGATCGCGACCCTGGTCGCCGAGGGCGTCAACCTGGCCGGTGTGGCGCGCATCCTGGAGCTCGAGGATGTCGTCGTCGAACTGTCCGCGGAGAACAGACGCCTGCGCGGCGGGCGCTGAGGTGCGGAATTCGCCTCCGGGCAAAGGGGTTAACGCGGCCGTTCACCGCGGCGAGGGCGGCCCGACGCGCCTGTCGGTCATTGAGCGTCCTTCCGATCGCACTCGTCGGGAAGGCAACCTCCCGATCCGCCGGCGGTCCTCGGTCAGCGATACCCGGGCGCGGCGTGCTCAATCGCTCGGCGGCGAGGAAATCGCGATCCGCCGCGCGCGGGATGTCGCGAATGTCGGGATGGTCGCCCCGATTCCGACGGTGGAGCTCGGCGTAGGGCAGGATCGATCCCATCATGACCGGGAACGACGGCCTCGACCGCGCAGCGCGGCGGCGGCACATCGCGAGACTGACGCTGTGCGTCGTCTTTCTCGGCGTGCTGTTCTACCTGGTGGCTGTCGCGCGGATCGTCGACGTGGACGAGGTGCGCGAACTCGTCGCCGCGACCGGGCCCGCCGCCCCGGTGGTCTACACGATGGCGTCGGCGACGCTCGGCGCGGCCCTCGTGCCGGGGCCGATTCTGGCGGCGAGCAGCGGACTGCTGTTCGGTCCGCTGGTCGGGACCTTTGTCACCCTCGCCTCGTCGGTCGGTACGGCCGTCATCTCCGCCTATCTCGGCCGCCGCGCCGGACGCGACAGCGCTCGCGCACTGCTCGGCGCCGACCGTGCCGAGCGCGTCGACGCCCAACTCGAGCAGCGCGGACTCTGGGCGGTCGTGGGACAGCGCTTCGTTCCCGGCATTCCAGACGCGCCTGCCTCCTATGTATTCGGCGCGTTCGGAATCCCGTTGTGGCAGATGGCCGCGGGCGCCTTCATCGGCTCGGCGCCTCGGTCCTTCGTCTACACCGCTCTCGGCGCCTCCCTCGACGACCTGTCCGCGCCCCTGGCCTACGCCGCGCTCGCCGTGTGGTGCGTCATGGCGACGATCGGCGCGTTCACGGCCCATCGCGGGTGGCGCGGTTGGCGTCGCCGTGGTCGGTCTCCGGAGCGGGAAGCCGTGCCCGCCGAGTCCGAGTTGGGCGGGACCGAGCCGGGCGGGACCGAGCCGCGATCCCCGATCGGCACCTGACCGGACGCGGGTTATGCCGCGCCGCACCCGGAGTCGCCGCCCGAGTCCGCCGCACCCGATGTGCATCGTGTGCGGCGAATCCCCGCCGCGAGCAAACCGGCCACGCCGACGGCGCCGTGCCACCTCGGACGGAGATGTCGGTACCGACCCGGAAAGAGGCACATCGTTCGGCTGTCGCGGATGAGCCGCCGCGGCGGGCGGCGATGACGACCCATCTCGGTGGTCCGGTGCTCCGAATGCGAATCGACAGCTGCATCAGAGGACACGAGAGGTGATCGATGGGTACCGGTAAACACAGGGTGGTCGGCCCGCGGAGGCAGAAGGTGGGGTCCGCGGTGGTCGCCGGAGCGGTTCCGGTGGTGCTCACGCTGGTGGGCAGCGGTGCGGCCGACGCCGACGCCGACGCCGTGGTCGGCCGCAGCGACTACGGCAGCCATCTCGCCCTGGTGGCCGACGGTTCCGGTGCGGCCGAGCAGGATCAGACGCCGCGCTGGCCCTCGGCGCAGGCGCCGAATGTCCGTCCGTACGAGGGCGCGCGCATCCCGGACGACACATACAGTTCCTTGCAGTGGGCCCGTCCGGTGCCGCGTCCCGACTACCTCTCGCCGGTGGAATCCCTGCATCCGCCGACTCCGGTCGCACCGGTGCCGCCGATCGCGCCGCCGCCGCGCATGCTGCGCTTCGGCGATGTCCAGGTGGAATCCCCGGACTGGCTGCCACGGGAACAGGCCATCCAGATCAACGACACCTCGGCCCGCGCCGAGGCGGAGCTGGCGACCTTCCTCGACTCGGTGGGCATGGAGCGCACGCGCTCGGATCGTGTCGCGAGCCAGACCATGGGCGCCGCCGCACTCGGGGCCACGGCGGGCGCGGCGATCGCGAGTCCGTTCGCCGTCATCGGCGCGGGTTTCGGCGGCGCACTGGGTCTGGCCATCGGTATGCCCTTCGCCCCAATCGGTCTCGCGGCGGGTCCGCTCGGCGCGGCCTACGGCGCCGCGCTCATGGCGGCGCCGCTGGCCGCAATAGGCGCGGGTATCGGTGCGGGACTCGGCATCACCGCCGCTGTCGCCGCACCGCCGCGGGCCGTCGCTCCGGCACCGGACGCGGCCGTCGCGGCCGGTGATTCGATGCCGTCCTGATCACCGCACCGCCCGGCTGAACAGTGCTCGACCGAGACCCGAGGTTCGCGATCACCGTTGTGACCTCGGGTTCTCGTTTCCCGCCGCGGGCCGTGTAGATCCGGGTCGCCGCGCCGGATTCGTTCGCGGGCGCGCCCGCTGTCGGCGAAATGGCGTTCGGTGCCGGTTCGCCGCCGTTGCGAGGCGGCAGCGACTACGGCGCGAATCCGCGTGCACGCCGTGCAATGTGGTGGAAAACGATGGCGCATCGCCGACTGGACGCGCAATGTTGTAGGGGATTCACGGCATTCGCCGTAAGGTTTCCGGTGTTCCGTCGATCGCGGCGGATATCGAGAACTCGGCTGCCGTGGTGCGCGACAACAGCGCCGTCGTGCGGCAGGCTGGTGGCCGGTCGGCGATCGTGGGAAGGAAGGTAGTCATGGGTAGGCACCGCAAACCTGTTCGGCGTTCGGCGCGTCCGACGGCGCGACTGCTGTGGGTCGTCATGCTCACGACGGTCACCCTGACCGCGGTTGGTATCAGTCGCATCGGCAGGTGAAGCGTTGCACGCCGCGGTCGCCGCGGCGGGCTGACCGCTTCGAAACCCGCCCGCCGGAAACCTCACAGCGAGTTCTCCGGCGGGTGAGGTCGTCGCAACGGGACCGCTACAGATAGAAATCCCCGTGCGACAGCCGCATCATCGTGCGGCAACGGCCCGCTGGTGTCGTGGTGTGATGGGAATCGCATCATGGTTCAAACAGAAATCGTCCACCGCCGTCGACAAGCCGATATTCGATCAGATCGGCGGCTATGAGGCATTGGAGGCCGTGGTCGCGGACTTCTACGTCCGGGTGTTGGCCGACGAGCAATTGGCCGGATTCTTCACCGGCACGAATATGAGCAGGCTCAGGGGCAAGCAGGTCGAATTCTTCGCCGCCGCTCTCGGCGGGCCCGATCCATACACGGGTGCGCCGATGAAACAGGTCCATCAGGGGCGCGGTATCACGATGGAGCATTTCGGTCTGGTGGCCGGCCATCTGACCGAGGCGCTCGCCGCGGCCGGTGTGCCCGCGGAGTTGGTCGCCGAGATCATCTCCGCCATCGCCCCGCTGGCCGATGACATCACCTCCGGCGCCGCGACCGTGGCCGACTGAGCGCGTACCGCCCCTGGCTTGCCTGCGGTGCGGCGGCATAAGCTTGGCCCGGACAAATCGGGTCGAGCCGAATGGTCGGTTCGCTCATCGTAGGGAGCACAGATGATCTCTGTCATCGCCGAGTTGACCGTGCAGGACGGCAAGGGCGCCGAATTCGAATCCGTCGTCGCGGATCTCGTCGAGCAGATCAAGGCCAACGAACCGGGCAACCAGGCATACCAGCTCGTGCGGTCCAAGAGCGACCCCAATTCCTACCGGATCTTCGAACTCTACGCCGACCAGGCCGCGCTGGAAGCGCACGGCAAATCCGACCACTTCCGCGCCGCGGGCAAGCAACTCGCGACGCTGCTGGCCGCCGCGCCGAAGA
>NZ_LGYZ01000068.1 GCF_001310275.1 Nocardia arizonensis | reverse complement strand
CGGGCCACGATGTGACACATACCACTTCGCCGGACTGTCACAGCGGCATCGGAACGCCCGTCCAACCGGATGTACCGAACGGCGAAAGGGTATCCCGTGAGCATCGCGGCAATTCTCGACTCCCACATGCACTACGTCGACACCGGCCGCGGCACGCCGGTCGTCCTGCTGCACGGCAATCCGACCTCTTCCTATCTGTGGCGCAACGTCATCCCGCACCTGTCCGACGGCGTTCGCTGTCTCGCGCCCGATCTGATCGGCATGGGCGCCTCGGGAAAGCCGGATATCGACTACCGCTTCGTCGACCACGCGCGCTACCTCGACGCCTGGTTCGACGGACTCGGCCTCGACGGCGTGGTACTCGTCGGGCACGACTGGGGCGGCGCGCTCGCCATGCACTGGGCCGCTCGGCACGCCGACCGGGTGCGCGGCATCGCGCTCGTCGAGACCTTCCTGCGGCCGCTGCGGTGGTCGGAGATGGCCCCGCGGGCGGCCGAACTGTTCCGCGGCTTCCGGTCGGCCGAGGGTGAGCGCATGGTGCTCGAGGAGAACATGTTCCTCGAGGTCAACCTGCCTGCCGTGGCGAAGCGGCTGACCGAAGCCGATCTCGACGCCTACCGCGCGCCCTATCCCACACCGCGGTCGCGCTTGCCCATGCTGATGTGGCCGCGGGAATTCCCCCTGGACGGCGCACCGGCCGACGTGGTCGAGATCGTGGCGGACTACGGACGCTGGATGAGCGAGTCGCCGGAGGTGCCGAAACTGCTGATGGCGTTGGACAACGGCATCGGTCTGGGATCGCCGGAGAATATCGCGTGGGCGGCGCGGCGGTTCGCGTCCTGCGAGGTCGTCTCGGTGGGCGAGGGCGGCCATCACGCGCCGGAGGATCAACCAAACCGCATCGGCATCGCCCTCGCCGACTGGGTGCGCCGCCACGCGCTGGGCGCGCCCGAACCGGAGGCGATCCGCTGACCGCGATTGCGTCGGCGGCGCGCCGGGGCGACGATCGGTTGATGGATTCCGATCTCGGCGAGCGGACAGTCGGCCCGCGATCGGCGGCGAGCGATCCCGCCGCCGGTCGGGCGGTCGCCGCGACCGGTCCGTCGCCGGAGGAGATCGCACTCGTTGCGCGCGCCGTGCGCGGCGACGCGGCGGCGGTGACCGAGGTGGTGCGGGCCTTGCAGACCCCCGTCTACCGGCTGGCCCTGCGCATGACCGGTCGCCCCGCCGACGCCGAGGACGCCACCCAGGAGATCCTGTTGCGCGCGCTCACCCGCCTCGCCACGTGGCGTGCCGAGGCGACCCTGCTCACCTGGGCCTACCGCATCGGCGTCAACCATCTGCTCGACGCCGCCCGCAAATCGCCGCAGGAAATCGCGAATCTGAGCCTGGACGAATTCGGCGAGGGCCTGGTCGAGGGGCAGGCAAGTGCGGATTACCGCGGTACGGACGCCGCCCTGCTGGCGGCCGAGGTCCGGTTGCGATGCAGTCAGGCGATGCTGCAATGCCTGACCCGCGCGGAACGGGTCGTGTTCGTCCTGCACGATGTCTTCGAAATGCCCTCCGCCGACGCCGCCTGGATTCTCGACACCACTCCCGCCGCCTATCGCAAGCGTTGGGAACGCGTCCGCGGCCGCATGGCCGCATTCCTGACCGCGACCTGCGGGCGCGTCGACGCGGGCGCGTCGTGCCGCTGTTCGCGTCGCGTCGCGAACGCGATCGATCTCGGTCGCATCGATCCGCGTCGCCCGGGTCTGGCCACCCATCCCGTCACCGCGAACGGCCGTGACGTCGAGGCCGTCGAACAGCAGATGTCGCGGTTGCATGACGCCGCGGCGATATTCCGCTTGCACCCCGACTACGCCGCGCCGGAGATCACCCGCGGCGCGATCTCCGAACTGCTGCGTTCCGGCCGCTTTCCGATGTTCGACTGAACATGCGTCGGCCGAATGCCGCTGGAGCGGCGCGGCGGGCGGCACCGCGACCACGAAGTTATCGTATTGCGATGGCCTCGGGAATCGCGACACGGACGGCGAGGCTCGCCGACGGTCGCGAACCGGTCGATCGCGGGACGCGCCGCGCCCGCGTGCGACATCGCGGCGGCGACGGGCGGGCGAACTCGGGTACGCGGTGGGATCGGAGGCGGCGATGGGCGCGTGGAGCGGCGATATCGAGCCCGAGGAGTCCGCGGCGCGGATCGGGGTGGCCGCGGCGTGACTGACGTGTGCGCGCTGTTCACCGATCTCACCGGACGGATCGCCGACGGCGTGTGGTCCGCGCCCGGCCGGGTGAACCTGATCGGCGAACACACCGACTACAACGAGGGATTCGTGCTGCCGTTCGCCATCGACCGGCGCACCGTCGTCGCGGCCGGACTGCGCGCCGACGGCGTGCTGCGGGTGGCGAGCACCTTCGGCGCGCAACCGGTGTCGGTCGCGCCGGCGGATCTGGTGCGCGCCAAGGCCGCGGGGGAGATCCGCGGCTGGGCGGCCTACCCGCTCGGCGTGGCGTGGGCGCTGGGCGAATACGGCGTCGAACACGCGGAGGTGCCCGGTGTCGATCTGGTGATCGACTCCACGGTTCCGGTGGGCGCGGGACTGTCCTCCTCGGCCGCCGTCGAGAGCGCGGTCGCGCTGGCACTGGCCGATCTGTGGAACGCCGACCTGCCCCGATCGACGCTGGCGCAGGTGGGCATGCGCGCCGAGAACGAGGTGGTTGGCGCGCCGACCGGCATCATGGACCAGTCCGCGGCACTTCTCGGACACCCCGACGCCGCGGTCTTCCTCGACTGCCGAACCGGGCGATCGGAGGTGGTGCCGCTAGGATTCGCCGCGGCCGGCCTGACCGTGCGGGTGATCGACACCGGTGTCCGTCACGCCCACGCGACCGGCGGTTACCGCGAACGCCGCGCATCCTGCGAGGCGGGCGCCGCCGCACTCGGCGTGCGCGCCCTGCGCGACGTCGGGGTCGCCGACCTCGACCGTGCGCGAAATCTGCTGGACTACACCACCTTCCGTCGAGTCCGCCACGTCGTGACCGAGGACCGGCGGGTCCTCGACACCGTGCGCACCCTGCGCGCCGAAGGCCCCACCGCCATCGGCCCACTGCTGGATGCCTCGCACGCGTCCATGCGCGACGACTTCGAGATCTCGGTCCCCGAACTCGACACGGCGGTCGAGGCGGCGACATCGGCCGGGGCGATAGGAGCCAGGATGACCGGCGGCGGATTCGGCGGCGCGGCCATCGCGCTTGTACCGACCGCGACCGTGCCGGCCGTCACCGCCGCCGTCGAGAAGGCTTTCGCGGCAAGGGGTTTCGCCGCCCCGACCCAGTTCGGCGTGATCGCCTCCGATGGCGCCCGCCGCGATCGCTGATCGGACCGCCCCGCCGGATGAGCGCCGCCCGAAAGCATCGGCACGGCGGTGGCGCGTAGGCGCGGGGCGGATCCGGCGGTGCTCGCGCCGCTGATCGAAATACACTCCGCGCGCCGTGACACCGCCCGACCGGCCGAATGGTGATCCACGTGATTCGAATCTCTCTCGGTGCCCTCGCGCCGCCGCCTACCACGTGGAACGGTCGCGTACCAATGTGGAACCGGGGTCGCGCACGAGAGGGTTGCGATCGGGACCGTTACACTTCGCGATGGAAGAGACTGCGAGGCAGTCGGTTTCCGGTTCGTCGTGGACGACCGCGGTGGAAGATCAGCTCGGGAGGTAAACGTGACCAGCACGCTCGGCTCCAGGAGGGCCGCGGAGGTTCTCGGCAGGCCGTTGACCATCGGTGACCTCACCGTGGCCAATCGGATCGTCATGGCGCCCATGACGCGGCAGCTCTCGCCCGGCGGCGTGCCCGGCGAGAACGTGGCGCGCTACTACGCGCGCCGCGCCGCGGCCGACGTGGGCCTGATCATCACCGAGGGCACCTTCGTCGGCCATCCCTCGGCGGGGATGAGCGACAGTATCCCGCGGCTGTGGGGTGAGGACGCCCTGAACGGATGGCGGCGCGTGGTGGCCGAGGTGCACGCGGTCGGGGGTCGGATCATTCCGCAACTCTGGCACGTCGGGGTGACCCGCACCGAGGGCCGCGGCCCGGTCCCCGAGGCGCCCGCGGTCGGCCCGTCGGGAATCGACCTGGACGGCACGCCGAAGGGACAGGCGCTCGGCGCGCGGGATATCGACGATGTCGTCCGTGCCTTCGCCGACGCGGCGGCGACCGCGCTGGAACTGGGTTTCGACGGTGTGGAACTGCACGGCGCGCACGGCTACCTCATCGACGAATTCCTCTGGGGCCGCACCAACCGGCGCACCGACGGCTACGGCGGCGATATCGCCTCGCGGGTGCGTTTCGCCGCGGAGATCGTCGAGGCCGTGCGGGCGGCGGTGACCCCGACCTTCCCGATCTTCTTCCGGCTCTCGCAGTGGAAGTCGGGACAGTACGACGCCCGGATCGCCGAGACGCCGGCCGAGCTCGACCAGATACTCACCCCGCTCGCCCGCGCCGGTGTCGATGCCTTCCACGCTTCGACCCGACGCTACTGGCTTCCCGAATTCGACGGCAGCGACCTGAACCTGGCGGGCTGGGCCAAGAAGCTCAGCGGGAAGCCCACGGTCACAGTCGGTTCCGTCGGTCTGGACGCGGAGTTCGTCGGTCCGGGCGGCCGCGCGACCGAAAGCGCCGTCACCGGAATCGAACAGTTGCTCGAGCGTGCCGAGCGCGAGGAGTTCGACCTGGTGGCGGTGGGCCGGGCGCTGATCGCCGATCCCGAATGGGCGCGCAAGACCCTCGAGGGCGGCGCGGGCGAGGTCACCCCGTACAGCGTCGAGCAATTGCGGGGGCTCAACTGAGAAGGCCACGGCGCTCGCGCGCCGTCGCGGCGGTGCTGTCACTGCCGTCGGTGTTGATCACGGTGTTGGCGCCGTCCGCTTCGGCGGTCGATCCCGAACCGGTCCGAAGCGCGATCGAGGTGGCCTGCCGGGCCGATGTCGTCTTCGTGGGCGCGCGCGGATCGGGGGAATCCGCGTCCGCACAGGGCGGCCTCGGTCCGGTGGTCTGGTCGGCCTACGCCTCGATGGCGGGTGAACTCGCGACGCGCGGCGCCACCGTGAACGCGGTCGCCGTCGACTACGCGGCCGTACCGGTGGAGACGCTGCTGTCGGTGACCCGGGACGACAGTTCGTTCTTCGCGAGCATCGCCGACGGCGTCGTGAAGACCGGGCGCGTACTCGACGACTTCCGGCGCGCCCCCGAATGTCAGGGCAAGCGGCTGGTGCTCGGCGGCTACTCCCAGGGTGCGATGGTGATCCATCGCACCTTGCAGACCTACGCGCTCGCCGACCGGCCTGCCGGCCTGATCGCCGCGCTGCTCGTCGCCGACGGCGATCGCCTGCCCGGTGACGGAGATCTCGTCGGCGGCGCCCGGCCCGAGACATTCGGCATCGGCCAGCTGTTGCCCGCCGTGTCGGGCAGCCGACCCGATCGCGATATGGCGGGCAAGTGGGGGATCACCGTGACCGAGGTGTGCAAACCGCGCGATCTGGTGTGCTCCCCGGAGATCGGGGAAGCCGACGCGGGTGATCCCATGCGCCAGATCGGCGGTCAGGCCGCGGTACACAAGTCCTACGCCGACACCGCGCTGGTCGACGGCGCGGCGCGCGGCATCCTTCGGTGACCTCCCGGCCATAGCCGAAGGCGCGGACTATGGCGCGCGTCACCGGTGATCGTCCGACGGCAGCTGTAAAAACCGCACGACCCAGGGTAATTAAGGCCACCCGCCTGTCATGGGCGCGCTGGCGCGCCGGCTCGGTAGCGTCGGTCCCATGCAACTGTCCCGGTTCGCCGACATCGGTCTTCGGACCATCATGCGGCTGGCGGTGAACGACGGCTCGCACGAACGGGTGACGACCAGGTTGATCGCCCGCCAGGTCGACGTCTCGGAGAACAATGTCGCCAAGGCGGTGTCGAAGCTGGTGGACCTCGGTCTGGTCGAGGCCCAGCGCGGTCGCACGGGTGGCCTGTTCATCACCCGCGCCGGCCGCGAGATATCGGTCGGCCGACTCGTCCGCGAACTCGAGGGCGGCCGTCCGGTGGTCGATTGCAGCGCGACCCGGCCGTGTCCGCTCATCGGCGGATGCCGCCTGCGGCGCGCGCTGGCCGACGCCGAGGACGCGTTCTACCGCGAACTCGACCGCTACACCGTCACCGATCTGGTCGACGGCCCGACGGCCGGACTGTTGCAGCTGCTCGCCGTCACCTCGGCGAGCGATGACGTGGAATGAGAGGAACCTGCGATGACTACCGTGACCCGCGGCGAAACCGAACTGGACGAGCATCACGCCGCGATCGTGCGCGCGACACTGCCGCTGGTCGGCGCCCACGTGGACGAGATCACCACCGTGTTCTACCGCACCCTGTTCGACAACCACCCCGAGCTCATCCGGGACCTGTTCAACCGGGGTAACCAGGCCGAGGGCACCCAGCCGCGGGCGCTGGCCGCGTCCATCGCGTTCTTCGCCACCTATCTGGTCGACCCGGACCTGCCCCATCCCACGGCGATGCTCTCGCGAATCGGCCACAAGCACGCCTCGCTCGGCATCACCGCCGACCAGTACGACATCGTGCACGACAACCTGTTCGCGGCCATCGTGGAGGTGCTCGGCGCGGATGTGGTGACCGAACCGGTCGCGCAAGCGTGGGACCGGGTGTACTGGACGATGGCGAACGCGCTGATCGATCTGGAGAAGCAGCTCTACAACCGCGCCGGGGTCGAACCCGGCGCGGTCTTCCGCGACGTGACCGTGGTGTCGCGGACCGAGGACGTTCCCGGTGTCGCGGTCTTCACCGTAGCCGCCGCGGACCACACCGATCCGCTGCCGGACTTCGTTCCCGGACAGTATGTTTCGGTCGGCGTGCGGATGGCGGACGGCGCCAGGCAACTGCGGCAGTACAGTCTGATCGGCGCGTCCGGGGACGGGCGGCTCAGCTTCGCCGTCAAACGCCTCGACGCGGGTGATCGCCCGGCAGGTGAGGTCTCGACCCGGCTGCACGAGACCGTCGGCGTCGGCGACGCACTACAGATCACCCTGCCGTTCGGAGATGTCACCCTCGACACCGAGGCCGATACGCCCGTGGTGCTGATCTCGGCGGGCATCGGCGTCACCCCCATGATCGGCATACTGGAACATCTGGCCGCCCACGCGCCGGGGCGCACCGTTCTGGTCGCCCACGCGGACCGCGCGTCGCGCACGCACCCGCTGCGCACGCGCCTGCTCGAGCTGACCGCGCGCCTGCCCGAGGCGACGTTGGAACTCTGGTACGACGAACCCGTCGAGGGCGAGCGCGGCGGCAGGCTCGACCTGTCCGCGCTCGCACTGCCCGAGGGGGCCGACTTCTTCGTCTGCGGTCCCGCCGAATTCCTCCGAATCGTGCGAACCGATCTGCGCGACAGGGGAATCGCGGCGGACAGGGTCCATTTCGAGCAGTTCACGCCGACCGACTGGCGTGACGGCACGGCCTGATCGCGCCGCTCCCGGTTCGGCCGGATCGGCTAGAACGATCGCGATGTCGCCGAATCCGTTCGGAACGAGCGGCCGCGCCACTCCCGGGGCGGGATATCGTGCGTGCGGCGGAAGACGCGGGTGAAGTACGCCGGATCGGGCATGCCGACGCGGTGGGCTATCGCGCCGATCGGCAGGTCGGTATCGGTCAGCAACTCCCGGGCGGCCGCCATGCGCCGCTCGGTGATCCAGTCGCCGACGGTGCGCCCGGTGCGGCGGCCGACCACCGTGGTCAGATGTCCGGGTGTCACGCCGACCGCGCGGGCGACATCGCGCAGCGACAGCGGTTCGCGGTAGCGCTTGTCGATCACGTCGAAGACATCGGCCAGCAGGGGTTCGCCCATACCGCGCCACTGCTCGACCACGTCGGCGGTGCGCCGCGCCAGATCGATGAGCAGCAGGGTCAGGTGGGCCAGCAGCGCCTGCCGGTAGCCCGCTCGCCGCTCGGCGATCTCGGCTTCCAGCGCGCGTGCGGTGGGTTCCCACAGGCTGTCGTCGGCGGGCAGTTCGACCCGCAGCAGGCCGCCGGCGTGTCCGTGCAGGAACGGCGACAGCAGCGGGTGGCGACCCCAGGTCGGCCACGGGGTGCGGCCGAGGGCGTCGGGATCGAAGAAGATCGTGATGCTGTGCCCGGGGATCGGGGTGTCGCCGGGGTCGACGACCTGCCCGGGGGTGAGGACGAAGACGACCGCTTCGCGCGGGGCGTACACGAGCGCGGGGAAGTCGTGGATGTGCGGTTGTTCGACGTCGAGCTGGTCGAGGTTGTCGAGCCGCAGCACCGATACCGGAGGAATGTCGGGATCGGTGCGATAGCCGTAGACCGGTATGCCCCGCACCTGCCGTCGCAGCCGGGCCGCGCGTGGTCGCACATCGGACACTCGACCGAAAATAGTCCAAATTCCTCCGAATATCACCCAACATCGCCGAGCGCGCCGCGGCCACGATGGGATCATGACCAACCAGCACACCGACTCCGTCACCCGCGCCCTCGGCAACCGCCACGACTACCTGCCCGCGGCGGGCCGCGACGCCCTGCTGCCCGTCTACGATCTGCTCACCGCCGCATTGGGTGTGGCCCGCGTGCACGAGACGATCATTCGCGACGCCGCCATCGAAGCGGATCACCGTGTACTCGAAATCGGATGTGGCACAGGCCAACTCACTGTCAGGGCGCATCGCGCTCAACCGTCCGCGGAACTGGTCGGCTCCGATCCCGATCCGCTCGCGCTGCGCCGCGCCGAGCGAAAAGCGCGCGGCATGGACAATATCCGCTTCGAACAAGCCTACGGGCAGGATCTGCCGTACCCGGACGGGTCCTTCGACCGGGTGCTGTCGTCCATGATGTTCCACCATCTCGGCCGCGACGTGAAGTCGGCGGTGGCCGCCGAGGTGTTCCGGGTGCTGCGCCCCGGCGGCAGCCTGCACCTCGCCGACGTCGGCGGTCCGATGACCCGCGCCGACGGTATCGGCGCCCGACTGCAACTGGGCGGCGCACATCTCGCCGGCAATCTCGGCGACGCCATTCCCCGCCTGTTCACCGCGGCCGGATTCGACTGCGCGCAAACCGAGTCACGGCGCCATCGGTTGCTCGGCCGCATCACCTGGTACCGCGCCACGCGACCGGCCTGAGTCCGGCCGCGGTCGCCGGAGAACCTCGGCGGCAGTGATCCGCGCGGTGGCGTGGCGCTGTCCGCGCGGCCCGACCGGTCGCCATACCGGCGGGGAAGTGGTCAACTCTCTCGGAAACCGATAACCGTCGACCTGTCGACAACAGCGGAGAGCGAGCACCACCCAGATGGCCTACGGCGTATTCGACCAGACCTACACCGCCGCGGAGCGCCGCTACGAGAAGGTCGACTATCGCCGTGCGGGCAAATCCGGACTCGATCTGGCGTCGTTCTCCTTCGGCCTCTGGCAGAAGTTCGGCACCGACTACCCGTTCGCCACACAGCGCGAGATCATCCTGCACGCCTTCGATCTCGGCATCACCCACTTCGACAACGCCGACCGCTACGGGCCGCCGCACCGGGCGGCGCAGAAGAATTTCGGCGCGGTGCTGACCAGGGATCTACGCCCTTACCGCGACGAACTCATCCTGTCGACCAAGGCGGGCAATCCCATCGGTCCGAGCCCGTATCTGCGCGGCGGATCGCGCAAGTCCATCCTCACCTCGCTCGACCACAGTCTGCGCGATCTCGGCACCGACTACGTCGACATCTTCTACCACCACAGCCCGGACCCGACCGTGCCGCTGGAGGAGACGGCCGGCGCGCTGGTGAGCGCCGTTCAGCAGGGCAAGGCGCTCTACGTCGGCGTCTCCGACTACCTGCCCGACCGCACCCGCGAGATCGCGCGCGTATTGCGGCAGGAGGGCGTGCCGCTGCTGGTCCATCAGGCGCGCTATTCGATCTACGACCGCCGCACCGAGACCGACGGTCTGCTCGCCGCCGCGGGCGCGGACGGTTTCGGCCTGATCGTGTATTCGCCGCTGGCCCAGGGTCTGCTGACCGACAAGTACCTCGAGACCATCCCCGACGGCGCGCGGGCGCGCGACAGCGCGTTCCTCGCGCCGGAGGTGATCGACGAGACCTACCGGCGGCGCACGGCGGAACTGAACAAGATCGCCGCGGCCAGGGGCCAGTCGCTGGCCCAGCTCGCCCTGCAATGGGTGCTGCGCCGTCCCGAGGTGACCTCCGCGCTGATCGGCGCGAGTTCCACCGCGCAACTCGACCACAATATCGCCGCGGCCGAGTTCCCCGACCTCACCGAGGCCGAGCTGGCCCTCATCGACGAATACGGTGTCCACGGAACGGGTCTGAATCTCTGACCGCTCGGATCCGTGGCGGCGGGAGCCGATCGCCCCTGCGGCCGGACCTCCGGGTCGGCGGCGGACAGCGCGCGGTGTGTGATGCCGAGATCCCGGTATGGGCGCACCGGTTCGCCGCTGCCCGGCGAGTTCGGTCCGAGGGGCGGTCAGCCCGGTGACTCGGCGCGGTTCACGAATGCCCCGGTGGCGTCGAGCACCGGCACCGAACGGCTCCGGTCGATCTCGGCGGCGACGAGAACGTCGCAGAGATAACCGATCTCGATCAGCTCCCGTCCTGACGCGCAGTGCCGCAACGCTGATTCCACCGAACCGGACACCGACTGCCACGCCGTCACGGCCATCTCGGCTTCGGGCGACAGCGACGCACCGGAGTGCGACCGCCGCAGTTCGGCGAGCACCGCGCCCGCGCCCCACAGGTCCTCGACGGCGGGACGCAACGTGCCGTCCGGCCAGTGCTCGCCGGCGGCGACCACCGAAATCGTCGTTCCGGCAGGGTATTCGGCCGTGATCCAGTCCGCGACCGCCCGCGCGTTGCGCAGCGACGCGCCGACGCAGGTACTGTGGTCGGCCAGCGCGTACGCGATCGTCGACCCGTTGGGCGAGGGCAGGACGAGCCGCCGCAGATCCGTGGCCGCACGGACGGTGGCGGGGGAGAGGCTGACCTGTCCGGGGCCCGCCGCGCGCCGCCCGACGGCGAGGACGGCCTCGCGTTCGCGCGCGAACCGCCCCGCGGACTCGTCGCGCCACCGGTAGGGCAGCACTTCGACGCCGAGATCCGCCGCGACCGAGAGCGTGGTGGTGAAGGACAGCACATCGACCACCACGGCGACGTCGGCGTCCGCGGCGATCGCTTCGGCCCCGATCCGGCCCCAGTCGAAGCGCAGGGTGTGGTCGAGTTGACGGTGCGCGGAGTTCATCGGCTCACCTTCGCATATCACGGCGTTCGCGCATATCGCCATGACCGCCCGTCCGGTTTCGATCATGCTGAGCGAGTTCGCGGCGGGCGGGAGTTGCCCGTCTTCGTCGACCACACCTGTATCGACACGCCCGGCTACCGGGTGCTCGTCGAAGGTCAGCGTGTGCTGTTCCGGGGGCGGTCGCGCGCCGAGGTGGTCAAACCGGCCACCGCCGAGGCTGTTTCCGTCGAACGGGAACTCGCGCGGTGACTCTCGCGTCACGCCGGCGGGTCTGCCGGGGACGGCTCGCCCGCAGCGTGCCGGCCCGACTGGCGACCGTCGAAGTGGTCCTCGAGGAGGGTCCGCACGGTCTCGGCGACCGCGCGGCGATGCCGGACCGGCGCGGTGTGATTGCCCGGCGAGGTGAGGGGTTCGACGCCGGGCAATCGGGCGCGGTGCGAGAGGACGCCGCTCGTCACGGCCCCGAAGGCGGCAAGGGCGACTGCCTGCTGTTGTCCTAGCGCACGGAGCCGATCAATCCGCCTGAGCGGCATCGGATTTCGTCTTGCGGCGCTTGAGGACGGCCGCGCGGACGAGTACCGCGACGACTCCGGCGACGGCGCCGACGATCGCACCTGTGAGCATGAATGTTCCCCTTTCGGGCGTAAACGGATTCGGCGGGCGCGGGATCCGGCCGCCGTGGGTGTTCGTGCGGTATATCGCGCGTCGTCATGGAAAGCGCAACGCCGCGTCCGCCCGGCGGGATGCCGACCATGGAAAGAGGTTGCGCGGCGCCGGGTCGTCGAACCCGGCCGCGTGCCGCCTTCGCCGAAGGACCGCGCACGAGGTGGCCGATCGCCGTACCGTCGAGGGGCGCGCGCGGAAGCGGGCGCGCCGCTGTGACAGTCACTCGGCCGACCGAGACGTCAGGGTCCTTGACAGCGCCATCGCGGTCTCCGGGCGGCGTGAGGTGCGCTTGGCTGCTCGATCGCGTCGCATCTCGCGGGTGACGGCGCGAGCAAGTGCGGGACGGCCCGCGCGATATCCGCCGATCGGCATCCGATTCCGGTCGCGCGTCGTACGGTCGTGCCGGGGTCGGTGGGGTGAGCGGGCGTCATCTTTGCCCGGCCGATGGGCGCACAAGGGGGGAGGACGTGGTGGCGAGAGCCGAAGTGGTGGTCGTCGGGGCCGGCGTGGCGGGTGCGGCGGCGGCGACGAGTGCCGCGCGCCAGGGTCGCGATGTCGTCGTGATCGGCGGAACCCGCCGCCGCCGTGTCGAATTCGGTGAGACACTGCCCGCCGAGGCGACCCGCACCCTGGTCGACCTCGGTGTCCGCGGCGCCGTCGCCGCGCACGCCAGCGCCTGTACGACGAACCGATCGGTGTGGGGCGGCGAGACATTGCGGTCGCGGGAGCAGTTCACCGATCCGCACGGTCACGGCTGGTACATCGAACGTCACCGCCTCGAGTCCGATCTGCTCGAGGCCGCCGGGTCCGCGGGTGCACGTTCGGTCGAGGCCACGGTCCGGTCGGTGGACCGCGACGGTGCGCACTGGACACTGACGCTCGACGACGGCGCCCGGCTGTCGGCGGATCTGCTCATCGACGCCAGTGGACGTCGCGCCCTGATCGCACGCCGTATGGGCGCCCGGCGGATCGCGCGCGACCGCCTGGCGGTCGCGGCGTGGCGGCACGCCGAATGCGCGGATCGGGCGACCCTCGTCGAAGCGGTCCCGGACGGTTGGTGGTTCTCCGCGCCGTCGGCCGACGGACTCGTGACCCTCTTCTTCGGCGATGCCGACCTGCTCGACTGGAACACCGTCCGCGACCGGTACACCGACCTGCTCACCGCCGCACCGCACACCCGCGCCCGGATCGTCGACGACGCCGTCGCCGCGCCGGTCCTGGCGACCGCGACCACCTCGCTGCTGCGGCCCATGACCGGGCCGGGCTGGATCGCCGTCGGCGATGCGGCGGCCACCTACGATCCTTTGTCCTCCTCGGGCCTGCTGCGCGCCATGACCACCGGCACCGCCGCCGTCACCGCACTGTTCGAGGACGACACGGCACGCTACGAACTCCGAGAAAGGCGACGTTTCGATGACCACATCCAGCAGCGGCGAGCCCACTACCGAGCCGAAGGACGGTGGCGTGAGCACCGATTCTGGACCCGCCGCGCCGGAGCGGACGCGCGCGGACTCGACGCCTGAACCGATCGCCGACCCGCCGACCATCGCCTACGCCGCGATCTATCCCGGTATCGGCTTCGCCCGCGTCGGCAACAGCCCGGACCAGTACTTCCTCGGCCCGGAGGTACCGGGCCGCCCGGTCGACGCCGAAGGTCGGTTCAAGGATCGGCAGGGCCGGATCAAACGGCAGGCGGCCAGATTCCGGCTCTACGGCTTCGCCGCCGACGGCACGGCGCTGCGCGAGATCACCGCCGCCGACGCCGACATCGTCTGGACCGTCCACCTCGCCAACAAGAAGGCCGCGTGGGCCGAATTCCGCGGCGCCGCGGCCGAAGCCGCCGCCGCGGCGGGCGGCACGCCACTGCCGCCGCGCAATGCCTCTGTCGCCGAACGTGATTCGCTGATCATCGACCCCGGACCGCGCACGGTCACCGGCCCGGGTGCGCGCGGCATCCGCTTCGACGGCGGTGAATTCCGCGGCGTCGGTGTCGAACTCGGCGAGCTGCGCACCGACGAGGCGGGGCGGCTGCTCGTACTGGGCGGCGCTGGTCGCTCGGAGTCGGTGGACGGGCGGCCGGTGCGCGACTACGCCAACAACGACAACTGGTTCGACGACACCTCCGACGGCCCGGTCACCGCCACGGTCACCCTGTCCGGCGGGCGGCCGATACCGGTCACCGGCGCGTGGGTGGTGGTCGGTCCGCCTGACTACGCACCGGCGGTCGGCAGTATCGTGACCCTGTACGACGTGCAGATCGCGGTGGCGCGCACGGCCGGGTGGCTGCCCGAGCCCGGCGAGATCTCCTTCACCCGCGACATCTTCCCCATCCTGGCCCGCGCCGCGGGAATGCGCTGGGTCAACGATCTGGCCCGGCGCGGCCACGGTCCGGGCACCACGGGCGACCTGCTCGCACCCGCGGTGCTCGGTAAGCTCGCCGACAACGGCGAGGCCGCCCGGTCCGCCCGCGCGCGTGTCCTGGCCCGCATGCGCGATCCCGAACTCACCGGGCCCGACGCGGTGCGTCAGGCCAACCTCGACTTCATGCCGCAACTGTCGGGGGACGAGGGATTCACCACGGCGGGCGTGCCGTCGACCTGGTTCGCGGTCCTGCCGCACCAGTACCGCGCGCTGCGGCGTTGGGCCGACGGCGATTTCGTCGCCGACTGGGCCGGTGTGCCTTCGGTGCCCCAAGCGGTGGTCCAACTCCCGGTGGCCGACCAACCCGCTGCCCTCGACCGCGCGGCCGGTGAGGCGTGCGTGGGCGGCCCGTTCTTCCCCGGCATCGAAATGACCTACACGAGCCGGGATCCGAGCCTCTACGTCGAACCGCACCGCCTGCGCGCCGATCTGGAACCCGGCGATGTCACCAAACGGATGGCGATACCGTGGCAGGCCGACTTCTACGAGTGCCGCACCCGCTGGTGGCCCGCGCAGCGGCCGGACGAGGTGATCACCGAGGCCGAATACGACAGTGTGTTGCGGGCCGTGGCGCAGGAGATCGACGCGCCGGTCACCCCGCCGCGCCTGCGCCTCGACACCGAGTCCTGGGACCGCGGCCTCGGCGACGACCCCGGCGCGGGTCCGGCCGCCGGTGACAACGACATGGTGACGGCTTGGAGCGAACTGGGCATCCTGCGCCCGCGTCCGATGCCCGACGGCAGTGTCGCACTGGTCGAGGGAGAGCGGCGGCCGTACTTCGGCATGAAGGACCGCGAATATTTCCACATCATGCTCAATATCGAGGCGTATCCGGATTTCCTGCCCACCGCACGGGAACTGGCCGAGGGATTCCTGGCAGACGCCCGACAATTCCAGCGTTCGCCCGAATGTCCCGACGACCTGCGCCCCTTCACCTATTCCACACGGGTGCTGCGTTCGCGGCTCGAGCAGATCTACACCGATGCCGCCCAGGCGGCCGCCGCGTTCTCCCTCGCCGATTCCGCGTTCACCCGGGAGTCGATGATCGAACGACTCGTGCAGATGGCGCCGTTCAATCAGGTCGACGGCGCGTGGCTGCGCAATATCGGCCGTGTCGGTCCGATCGACGAGGTGCACAGTCTGCTGTTCCACGTGTGGATGGACGAGCTCGGCAATGGCGACCCCAAACTCAACCATTCGAATATCTACACCGACCTGCTGCACAGCGTCGGCGTCTATCTCGAGCCGGTCGGCAGCCGCGCCTATGTCGAGAACGAACGCATCGTGGACTCGGCCTTCACCTCACCGCTGTTCCAATTGGTGATCGCCGAATTCTCCGAGGACTACCTGCCCGAGATCATCGGTATGACCCTGTACCTGGAATGGGCCGTGGTCGGGGTGAAACCGCAGGTGGCGATTCTGGAATCGCTCGGCATCGATCCCATGTTCTACAGCCTGCACATCGGGATCGACAATTCGGTGACCGGCCACGGGGCGATGGCCAAGCGGACCGTGGAGCTGTATCTCGACGAGATCCGCGCCGCCAGCGGCGACCGCGCGGTCCAAGACATCTGGACTCGTATCTGGGACGGTTACGTCGCCTTCGCCACCACCGGAGGACTCGGCGAGGATTTCCGGCGCAGAATGCGCGAGCGGCCCGATCCGGCTACACGGGTGTATCGCATGATCCAGCGCAAGGCGCATTTCGGCGAACAGAATCACGGCGTCAAACGACTCGGCGATACCACGATCAACAACTGGTTCGCCGACCCGGCGGGATTCATGCGCGAACTCGTCCGCGCCGGCTACATCGTCCCCGGAAACACCGACGAGAGTCCGTTCTTCGAACTGCTGCGCCCCACCGGACCGATGTTCCGCGTCTTCACCGACGAGGAGATTCGCATCTGGGAGGACTGGACCCGGTCACTTGCCGATCCGCACACGCCGTCGGAACCGGAAACCGCTGTCACCGCGCTGATGGTGCGAATGGTCGACACCATGCGCTCGCGGCAACGCGGCGCGGCGGGACATCGCGGGATCAGGCTGACCGGGGCCACACCCGAAGGCACGATCACCGCATCCGTCGCCGACTGGTTCGACCGGCCGACACCGCAACTGCTCGCCGCCCTCGCCGATCCACGCAACGGCTGGATCACACCGGGTGAGCCGGCTGCCAGCCGATTCGTCACCGAACTCGCCAGCGGCGACCACCCGATGGCACGCGCGCTCGGCGACGTGGCCCCCGGCACCGCCCACCGCACCTGGCGCGGCATCGTGGTCGACTGGATCGCCGCGGGCTGTCCGCTGCCCGCCCCTGCACCCAAAAGGGTTACCGCGGTCGTGCCGGAACCCGAAGCGCGGCCCGCGATCCGGGCGGGCGCGCCCGCGAGCGCCATCACCGCGAGCCTGCGCGAGGACAGCCGGACACGTCCCCGGATACCCGTGCTCGGACTGTTCCGTAACGAGACATGGACCGACGAATTCGACGGTGTGCCGGTGTACGGCAACGGTGCGCTGCACTGAAAGGATTTCGGCGACAACGGCATCGATGACGTCGACGCCGTTGTCGCCGTCGCGGATCGCCGCCCGCCCCGGTGTGGCGGACACGGCGTGTGCTCGAATGTTGCGATCACGATGATGTTTGGTCCCGACGTCGGGAAAACCGCCGTCGGGAGCGGATCGAGTCCGCCGCGCGAACCGACGGTGAGTGCGGGCGATCCAGCGGCAATGGTAGGAAAGGGGACGTGTCCGTTACAGGCGAAGGATCCGGGACGATCGGCAGCAGGTCTCGTGCGGTAAACGAGGTCGTGGATCTGGTCAGCAAGCTGATCAGATTCGACACCTCCAATACCGGCGATCCGGCGACGACCAAGGGTGAGCGCGAATGCGCGCAATGGGTGGCCGAGCGCCTCCACGAGGTCGGCTACACCACCGAATACGTCGAATCCGGCGCGCCGGGGCGGGGCAATGTGTTCGCCCGGCTGAAGGGGGCGGACCCGAACCGGGGCGCGTTGCTGATGCACGGGCACCTCGACGTGGTGCCCGCCGAGGCCGCCGACTGGAGCGTGCACCCGTTCTCCGGCGCCGTCCGCGACGGCTACGTATGGGGCCGCGGCGCCATCGATATGAAGGATATGGTCGGCATGATGCTGGCCGTCGCGCGTCAGTTCAAGGTCGAGGGCACCGTGCCACCGCGCGATATCGTCTTCGCTTTCCTCGCCGACGAGGAGGCGGGCGGCACCTGGGGTTCGCAGTGGCTGGCCGACAACAGGCCCGAACTGTTCGACGGCATCACCGAGGCGGTCGGGGAGGTCGGCGGCTTCTCGCTGACCGTGCCGCGCCCGGACGGCACCGAACGCAGGCTGTATCTGGTGGAAACCGCGGAGAAGGGGCTCGGCTGGATGCGGCTGCGCGCCAAGGCCCGCGCCGGTCACGGATCGTTCCTGCACGAGGACAACGCCGTCACCATCCTCGCAGACGCCGTGGCGCGCCTCGGCAAGCACACCTTCCCGCTGGTGCTGTCGGATTCGGTGGCCGAATTCCTCGCCGCGGTCTCGGAGGAGACCGGACTGCGCTTCGATCCGCACAGTCCCGATATCGAAGGACAGCTCGCCAAACTCGGCACCATCGCACGCATCATCGGCGCGACCCTGCGCGACACCGCGAATCCGACCATGTTGCGGGCGGGCTACAAGGCCAATGTCATACCGCAGACCGCGGAGGCGGTGGTGGACTGCCGGGTGGTGCCGGGCAGGCGCGCGGCCTTCGAACGCGAGGTCGACGAACTGATCGGCCCCGACGTGGAGCGGGAATGGATCACCGCACTGGACTCCTACGAGACCACCTTCGACGGTGATCTGGTCGAGGCGATGAACGCCGCGATACTCGCCAACGACCCGCGCGGCCGCACCGTGCCCTATATGCTGTCCGGCGGCACGGACGCAAAGGCGTTCGCCCGCTTGGGGATTCGCTGCTTCGGTTTCGCACCGCTGCGACTGCCGCCGGACCTGGACTTCACTGCGCTGTTCCACGGTGTGGACGAGCGGGTGCCGGTGGACGCCCTCGAGTTCGGCACCCGGGTTCTGGAACACTTCCTGCTGCACAGCTGATCCGTTCATCCCCCGTCCGTTACCCGACTTCCGGAAGGAAACGATGACCAACAACCCCTACGACGCGCTCCCGGAGGTTCCGGGGTTCACCGTCACCTCCGACGACCTCACCGACGGCGCGACACTGAAGAACGAACAGGTCAGTGGCGTGTTCGGCGCGGGAGGCAAGGATGTCTCCCCGCAACTGTCGTGGCACGGATTCCCCGCGGAGACCAAGAGTTTCGCCGTCACCGTCTACGATCCCGACGCCCCGACCGCCTCGGGTTTCTGGCACTGGGCGGTCGCCGACATACCGGCCTCGGTGACCTCGCTGCCTGCGGGCGCGGGCACCGCGGGTGAGGGTTCCGAGGGCGGTGCGCTGCCCACCGGTGCGATCGAGTTGAAGAACGACGCGGGCTACGCGGGCTACGTCGGCGCGGCGCCGCCCCCCGGCCACGGACCGCACCGCTACTTCATCGTCGTGCACGCGGTGGATGTGGAGAGCCTCGGCATCGACACGTCCGCGACGCCCGCCGTTCTCGGCTTCAACCTCTTCTCCCACACCCTGGCCCGCGCGGTCATCGTCGGCACCTACGAACAGTAGGCATCCGAACGCGGTGGTCCCGAGTCCGCCGGGCTCGGGACCACCGCCGTTCTCCCGGTCTCAGACGTTGACGACGGTGTCGGGCACCGGATCGGCGTAGAGGGACACGATCTGTTCGGAGTACTTGGCCGCGATCGGATTGCGCTTGAGCTTCATCGTCGGGGTCAACTCGTCGCCGCCGGGCTCCCACGGCGCGCCAACCACGGTGAACCGCTTGATCTGCTCGACTCGCGAGAGCTTCTTGTTGCCGGCCACGACCGCGGCCAGCACCTCGTCGAGGATCTCCTTGCGCGTGGAGAGCGCGGCCAGATCGTCCGCGGGGGCGTCGAGTTCCTTGGCGCGGAGGGCCGCGGTGTCGGGATCGAGCACGATGAGCGCCGAGATGTAGGGCCTGGCCTCGCCGATGGCGACCACCTGACCGATCAGCGAGGACGCGGCCTTGACCGCGTTCTCGATATTGGTCGGTGACACGTTCTTGCCCGACTCGTTGATGATCAGTTCCTTCTTGCGGTCCACGATGCGCACGTAGCCGTCGGCGTCGATGGTCGCGACGTCGCCGGTGGCGAGCCAGCCGTCGGAATCGAGCGCCTCCTTGGTCTTGTCGGGCTGCTTGCGGTAGCCGGGCGTGACGATCGGACCGCGCACGAGCAGTTCACCGTCCTCACCGAGCCGCAGTTCCAGTCCCTCGACCGCGCGGCCCACCGAACCCGGTCGCGGCTTGTCGAGTTCGGTATAGGTCGCCACGCCGGTGGTCTCCGACATGCCCCACACCTCGCTGACCGTGAAGCCGAGGCCGAGGAAGTACTCCAGCGTCTCGGCGGGAATCGCCGCCGCGCCGGAGGCCGCCACCCGCAGATCCTGAAGGCCGAGTGCCGCACGCAGTTTCGACAGCACCATGGCATCGGCGAGCTTGTGCTGCACACCGAGCAGCGGATTGCCGCCCTTGCCCGCGAGATCGGCGCGCGCCTTGGCGATTCCGGTCTCGATCGCCCAGTTGGCCAGCGCCTTCTTCACCGGACTGGTCTCGGTGGCGAGTTTGCCGTCGATACCCGCCTTGATCTTCTGCCACACCCGCGGCACGCCGAAGAAGATGGTGGGACGCGCATCCGGCAGCGCCGCGGCGATTTCGCGCGGATCGGGGACGCAGGTGATGAGGATGCCGGTCAACAGGCTGATGGCGTGGCCGGAGATCCGGTCGGCGACGTGCGCGGCGGGCAGGTACGAGATCGCGCGATCGTCGAAGCCGACGGCGAGCGGACCCTTCACCAGCGCGATGATCTGGGCCACGACGTTGCGTTGGGTGATCTCCACGCCCTTGGACGGGCCGGTGGTGCCCGAGGTGTAGATCAGGGTCGCCAGATCGTCGGCGGTGACGGCCTTCCAGGCGGCCTCGAAGTCGAAGTCGAAATCGGCCGCGGGCGTGGCTTCGAGGTCGGCCAGGCCGATGGTGCCCTCGGCCTGGCCGTCCACCAGGATGATGTGATCGACGGGAACGTCGGCGCCCTTGATCGCGTCGAGGAAGGCGGTCTCGGTGACGACAACCTTGTTGCCCGCGTTGGTGAACAAGTGGGTGATCTGTTCGGGGGAACTGGTGTTGTAGATCGAGAAGGGGACAGCGCCGAGGTGCAGGATCGCGGTGTCGACCAGGTTGAATTCGGGGCGGTTGGTGAGCATGAGGCCGACCGTGTCGCCGTGGCCGACACCGAGTGCCGCGAAGCCCGCGGCCAGCGCCTCGACCCGTTCGGCGTACTGCTTCCAGGTGATCTCCAGCGTGCCGCCGACGGTGCGCAGCGCGACCTGGTCCGGTCGCAGCCGAACGGTTTCCTGGAATGCCTCCGGCACGGTGTACACCGTCTTGCCGGATTCGTGGGCGAAACCTATCTCTGTTGTGCTCATCATCCCTGTTCCCGATATCTGTGTCGTGCGCTCACTCGATGGCCCGCGATCACGATAAAATGTGGCGCAACTTGTGTCATCGTCCCACGGTTCGCATGCCATCGAGTGGCGCGGCTCACTCATCCTAGCCAGATGCCGCTTGGCGGATGTCCGATACTTGCCAATTGTCGGTTTCGGTGCACAGGGGACAACCCGAAACGATCAGCAGTCCTCCCCGCCGCGTTGTCCACTCCGGGCGTTCCGAGGCCGTCGCGATCGTGATTTCCCGCGCGCGGACCCGTCGACGGACTCCTCCGACCACGAGGCGTCGATCGGCAGTATCGGCATGGGCAGGGTGGTCTCGGGCGAGGGCAGCTCACTCGCCCAAGGAGTCACCGAAGACGTTGGCAGCCAATGTCTTCCGTCTTCGCGTTTGGTGCGCAGATAGGCGCGGGCGCGGGCGCTGCGCGGGCGGGTCAGCAACGGTTCCACCACGACTCGGATACCCTCGGACTCCACTGCGCGCGCTTTGGCCGGATTGTTGGTCAGCAAGCGCACCCGGCGCAGTCCGAGTGCGGTGAGTCCGGCGGCGGCGTTGGCGTAGGAACGCGAATCGCGGGGGAAACCGAGGCGGTCGTAGCTGGTGAAGGTGTCCACATCGTGGCGTTCGCTCTCGCGCAGGCCGAGCGCCTTGGCGATGAGACCCGCGCCGCGCCCCTCCTGCTCGAGGTAGATCAGCACACCGGAGTCCTCCTGCTGGATGCGGTCCATGGCGAGGTCGAGCTCGGGACCGCAATCGCAGTCGTCGGATTGCAGTGCGTCGCCGTATAGGCAGCGCGAATGAATCCTGACCAGGCAGTCGTCGGCGATCCCACCGAAGATCAGCATATGGCCGCCGTCACGGCCATCGGGTAATTCCCCCACTCGCACCCGCAGCTCCCGGCCTTTTCGGGTCAGCCGGTGTTCGGTCTCGGCGAGATTCGACGAGGGTGTGGTCAATGCTCCTCCGCGCGAGGTGAGTGGGACGGACATCCGAACGATCCGACGAGACGATAGCGCCACCGCGCCTCGTCGTCGTGTCGACCCGGACCGGAGCGCCGACGGCGCGTCGCCTCAGTTCGCCGTTCTGTCGAACTTCACGATCCGATCGATCTCGGCGGCCTCGGGCATGGCCTCGGCGATATCGCCGAACGACTGTGTCGCGGTCATCGCCGCGGTGGCCCAATAGAAGTCCGCGAATTCGGCGGGATCACCGCGGGTCACCAGCCGCCGGGTCAGCGCGGCCATGAAAGCCGCACGCGCGCCGATGGATTCGTGCAATTGCGCGGCGTCCAGTCGCGGGATGTCGATGACGGTCTCGTCGGCGGCGCGTACCTGGCATTCGAGACCCTCGACGCGGCACACGGTGTCGATGCCGAGTGCCAGCAGTTGTCTGGCGAGATCGGGTTCGGCGTCGGAATCCGGTCGCGTGGTGAGCAATCCGCGCAATTCCGCGCGGCTGCCGATGACGTAGTCGATGCGGCGGAAGTACTCGTACAGGTACTGCGGCGTGTCGAGCGGCGGGGTCGGGTGTACCAGCAGCCAGGGCCGGTCGGCGACGTCGCGCAGGAGACGCAGTGCGCGGCGGATCACGTCGAGTGGCTGTTCGAAGGTCACGAGCACCGCGTCGGCCTCCAGGATCGCACTACGGGCGGCCGGGGTGTCGAGATCCTCGGGGCGCAGGTGCACCGCCTGATCCATATCGCCGATGGTCGCGTTCGCGCCGCTGCCGGTGACGATGACCGCCGCGACCGGCGTGGGTTCGTTCGGCACGATCTTGACCAGTTCGGTGTCCACGCCCGCCGCGCGCAGCTGGTGCAGGATCTGCCTGCCTGCGTCGTCGTCGCCGACCGCGGCGATGAGCCGGACCCGGAATCCGAGCCGGGCGGCCGCGACCGCCCTGTTCAGGCCCTTACCGCCGATATGGCGGGTGAACCGGCCGCGCGCCGGTCTACCGTCGGCGGTGGGAATCAGGTCGGTGGTGTAGTGGTGGTCGATGACGGCCGCGCCGAGCACGGTGACCACGCCGATCGCCGCGCGCGGTTCGGGCGGCGCGGGTTCCGGGTCGGCGGCGAGCAGTTCGGCCAGCGCGGTGAAGGCCCGCCGCTCCGGGCCCGCGCGCAGCGTCCGCGCCGTCGGAGCATTGGGAATCGTTGTGCCGCCGAGGAATTCGTGCAGCGTGTGCCAGTGCGCGGCGAGGTACTCGCGGCGTGCGCCGAGTTCGGGAGCGTAGAGGTGGTCGATATCGATGCCCGCGGGCGGATCGTCGCGCAGCAGGCCGAGCGACAGTGCGGCATCGGCGATGAGCCGGTCGGTGGGATCGAGTCGGCGCGCGGTCTCGCGGACCACCGAGACCACCGCCTGCCGTGGTTCGAGGCCGTCGCGATCGGCGCGATCCCGGACGATCCGCAGATCGAGCAGCGGTGCGATATCCACCTGGGTGTTGCGCAACCGGTCGGCCCCCGCCGCCAGTCCACGGTGTTTGCCCAGTCCGGTCAGGGTATTGCGCACGGCGGCCATGACCGAATCATGCGGCGCCATAGGCCGATCCACCCCTCCGCACGGCCGATATCGATATCTCCTCGCCCACGATAGGCGGTGGCGGCGGCGTTTAGCCACCCGTTTCCGGGTTAATCCCATCGATGTCATGCCAAATGACGAAGGTGAGGCGTCAATTGGCAGACCGGTAGTAGCGAAGTCACGCCGAACCAGGGACACTGGTAGCAGGCCGTGGGGTCGCCCACCAGGGACTCGGGAGGGTCTGGTGATGAGAGTAGTGCTCGTGCAGTGCGGTATCCGCCGACGCGGGGCAGTTCTCGCCGAGATCGTCAGCACCCAGTGTTATCGGCCGCCGAGCGATGCACGCACGGCGCCGGGCAGATGCGGAAATCCGCTGGAGCAGCGAGAGCTGTAGTACCGGAGGTCGCCATGACCGTATACACCACCTTTTGGACGATGACCAGTGATCTCACCCCCGAATACGCCTACCGGGGAACCGATTCGGGAGTGCGGAACTGGCGGCTGAGCTGGCTCGGCGACCGTCCGCTGACCGTGGAACAGGCGCGGGCGGGCCTGGAACTGGACGAACTGATCAGCAATCCCGCGCTCATCGACGAACCGGTCGCCCACGCGGCCATCGCCGAGCGATCCGAGGTGCTCGGCCTCGACTGGCGCGATGCGGTGCGCATGCTCGCCAGAGGCATGCTCGCCCGTTGCGACGGCGGCCCGGAAGATCCGGCACCGTCCGCAGATATGGTCGGCCCCGGCCTGTCCGCCCGCTGAGCCGCCCGGTCGCGCGTGGGCTGCCGGGCCACTTGACAGATTCGTGAAACCGATTCCGACGTGCGGATTCGAGGTTGCGCGAACGGTAGCCGGCGGAAACCGGGTGGCGAGGGAGGGCCGGGCGCGACAGACTTGGTGACGGGCGCCACGCCCACCGGTCAGGGAGGGCCGGTTCCACGATGATCCCATGCGATCGCAGCGCCCCGGCGCGTGCACATCGACGTGCGAATTCGCGGTCGATTCGCAGTTTCGTCCCGATGATTCGGCGGCGTGGCGTCATCCGCCGACGCGACGCACCGGATCGGCGGCCGATCGACCAGGCATTCATCCGAGCACACTTGCTCCCGGCGAAAGCACCCCTGTGGCTATATACACCACCGAAACGACCATGACCAGCGACATCAGCCCGGAAACCGCCCGCAGGGACAGCGGCGCGTGGCGGCTGAGTTGGCTGCCCGACCGCGCGCTGACCCGCGCCCAGGCGCGCGCGGGCATGGATGTCGACGAACTGCTGAGCGATCCGCGGCGGGTCGACGATCCGGCCGTGCACCAAGCCGTGGACGAGGTCGCCGCGCAGATCGGCCTGGCCGGCGAACAGATCGTCCTGCTGCTGGCCACCCGGATACTCGGCCGCACCGCCGCGGAACTCGAATCGGCGGCGCGGCGGCGACAGTCCGCGGTCACCGGCCACGGCCGCGGCGGTCACCGGCGCGTCATCCACCCGCCCCGGGTACTCGGATAGGACGGTTCAGGCGCGGGTGGCGTGTTCGGCGCCGATCGCCTCGGCGATCGAACCGAATCCCTGGTCGCGCAGTCGCTGGGCGAGACCGCGGTGGATGTGACGGGTCCAGAACAGGCCGCCGTAGATGAAGCCGGTGTAGCCCTGGAGAAGGGTGGCCCCCGCCAGGATGCGTTCGAACGCCTGGGCGGGGGTCTCGATCCCGCCGACCGAGATCAACACCACGCGGTCGCCGACGCGGCGGTACAGGCGGCGCAGCACCTCGAGAGAGCGACGCGCGACCGGCGGGCCCGACAGGCCGCCCGGGCCGATCGCGGCGACCTCGGCCGCGTCGGTGCGCAGACCGCTGCGCCCGATCGTGGTGTTGGTCGCGACGATGCCCGCGAGTCCGAGTTCGACGGCGAGATCGGCCACCGCGTCGATGTCCTCATCGGACAGGTCGGGGGCGATCTTCACCAGCACCGGCACCGACACCTCGTCGAGGACGGCCTCGAGCACCGGCCGCAGCGATTCGACCGCTTGCAGGTCGCGCAGACCGGGAGTGTTGGGGGAGCTGACGTTCACCACGACGAAATCGGCCAGCGGCCCGAGCAGTGCCGCGCTGGTCGCGTAGTCGGCGGGAGCGTCGGCGGGTTCGACCACTTTGGTCTTGCCGATATTGGCGCCGATGGGCACCGTGCTGCGACGCACGTGCAACTGTTCGGCGGCGCGGGCCGCGCCGCGGTTGTTGAAGCCCATGCGATTGATGAGGGCGCGGTCGGCGGGAAGCCGGAACAGCCGCGGCGCGGGATTGCCGGGCTGCGGCCGCGCGGTGACGGTGCCGACCTCGGCGAAACCCCACCCCAGCGGACCCCATACATCGACACCGTCGGCGTTCTTGTCGAATCCGGCGGCCAAACCGAGCGGCGTCGGGAACTCGACGCCGAACGCGGTGTTGCGCAGAATCGGATCGTCGACGACGAGCAGCCTCGTCAGCAACGCGCGTGTCGGCGCGAAACGCGCGACCGCGCGCATCGCGGCGAAGGCGAGGTGATGGATCCGCTCCGGCGGAACCAGGAACATCAGGCGCAGCACCAAGGCGTACATCGGCGGCGTCACATCCCCGGTTCGGGTTGGGGTGCGTGGGCGGACTTCCGTCTGCGTAACAGCACGCGGCGACTGCCGTCGGTGTAGGCGCGCACGCGCGACAGTTCCCAGCCGCCGAATTCGGCCTGGATGGCCAGCCGCATCGACGCGGTCACCCGACTGACGTCCTTCGGTAGTCGCAGCGGCACGTACTCGTAGTCCTCGCTGGTGGTGTCCCAGCTCGCCGGTAGTGCCCCGCGGGAGGTGTTCGGCGCCATCTACTGCCCTCTCTTCCGCTCGTCCGCGGGAATCCGCTGGATACCGTCCCCGGTCGCGGATCCGACGAACAGATCACCGGTACGGTCGTCGACGGTCACCGAATCGGGTTGGCGCACGGTGGCGAAGCGACCCACTTCCTTCGGTATACCGGTCGACAGATCGAATCCGAGGACCTCGTTGCTCTGCGTGCACGTCACCCATACGGTCTCGGACCGTCGATCATAGGCGAGCGCGTAAGGCGAAGATCCTACCGGGAATCGTTGACGCAACACGAGCGGTTCGGTCGTGTACACCAGCAACTCGTCGCCGTCGGTGTCGGTGACGATGACCCGCCCGAAGTGATCGGCGATCATCCGGGCCGCGCCGTCGCCCGCGCGCAGGGCGAGTCCGAGGCGGTCCCGGGCGGGGTCGATCTCGGTGATCGAGGTCTGGCGGCGGTCGAGGACGGTGAGCCGCCCGGGGGTCGTGGCGAGCGCGTCGGCCGAGACGAGCCCCGACACGGTGCCCAGCACCGCACCGGTCGCCGACAGCGTGCGGACCCGGCCGTCGGCGGTGCCGACGACGAGCGCGCCGTCGCGGCCGTTGGTCGCGGATACGGCGTCGCCGTCCACGGGCAGCGCGGTGACCGTACCGGAGGGGATCGCGATACGCAGCAGGCGGCCGCGGGCAGGGACGAGGACCTCACCGGGTCCGCCCTGGACGACTGTGGCGCCGGGCGCGGGCAGGACGACGGTGGTCGCGGCGAGACCGGCATCGGGGCGCGCGGATGCGGTGTCGATGACCGACAGGGCGGTGCCGTCGGCGCTCAGTGCGACCAGTTTCCCGCTGTCCGATTCGACCAGCAGTTCGCCGACCGCGGCGAACGGGGCCACCGTCCCGGAGGGACGCGCGGTCGGGGCGGGCGCGACCGCGGCGGTGACGGGTTCGCGGGTGGCGACATCGGGCGCGCCGTCATCGGCCGAACATCCGGCGAGCAATGCCAGCGCCGCCGCGCTCGCGAGCACGTGGGCGACCGAGCCGCGAGGGCGCATGCGGCGAACTCCTTCTACCGACGACCTGTGTCCCCATCATCTGACCATGTCGGGACGCCACCGCGGCGGACCGGGGTGCGGCGGCACGGCATGTCGGTGATACGGACTACCTTAGAATTGGATGAATGACCAACTCAGGGAGATCCGGATGAAAGCCGACCATCCATCGGGATTTGCCGTCGACGACATTACCGTTGGTCCGTTCGCTCACGGGTTCGGCACGACGGCGGACGGCAAACCGTATGCCTTCCGAACGGTCCGGTCGACCCTGGTCGTCGAAATCTACCGCGCCGACCTGGATGTCGAGGTACCCGGACCGGACGACGTGGTCGCGGTCGCCCGGGCGCGGGTCACCGACGTCGATCTCGATGACGAGCGCAGTGTGGTGGCCCTGGTTCGGGATATGATCCCGGACGCCGTGCCGGTCGAGGCCGCCGCGGACCGGGACGTCACGGCCGTGCGCGCCCTGCTGGGGCGGATCACCTCCGTCATCGATGGTATGTAGGAAGTGATGCAACCCATACGACTGGTCCGTATCGGCGCCATCGCCGTCGGCCTGCTGCTCGCCGTGTCGGCCTGCGGTCGGGATACGGACGAGGCCGCCGTCGACGCCGCGCGCTCGCGCGCGAACGCGTCGCTGTCCTCGTCGGTCGCCGCCTCGTCGAGCGCCGCGCACCGGCCGCTGCCGACCGCCGCCGAACTCGACGCCCAGATCAAGCGGGCGCTGGACCCGGGGCTGCCCGACAGCGAACGTACCGACCTCATCGAGGACGGTGACGCCTTCAAGACCGCCATTCCCGACATGTATCGGGCGTTGCAGGACAATCCGCACGCGATCTACGGCGTCACCGATCCGGTCTTCGACAACCGTGACGGCACCCTGACCGCGACCATGCGGCTGGACAAGGACGGCACCGGCACCGCGGTGCGCACGACGGTCGTGCACTTCGTGCTGCTCGACGGCAAGTGGAAGATCTCGCGCACCGATCTGTGCGGCATCCTGCGCTCGGCCGACTACCGTACCCCGGCCTGCGGATAGGCCGCGGCCGTGGTGAATCTTCGGGTGCCGCCCCGAACCCCCCGGCACCCGTCGCGCGGCCATTCCGCCTCGCTGCGCTGGGGACGGTTCGTCTACCGGCACCGCTACCTGGTGCTGTGTGTGTCGGCGCTGGCGGTGCTGCTGTCGGGCTGGTACGGGCGCGACCTGACCGGGCGATTGACCCAGGAGGGCTGGTTCGACGAGAGCAGTGAATCGGTCGCGGCCTCCGAACTCGCCGACGCAACCTTCGGCCGCGACACCGACAGCGATCTGATCCTGCTCTACACCGTCCCCGAGGGCCACACCGTGGACGATCCGCAGGTGCGCTCCGCCGTGACCGGCGCGCTCACCGATCTGCGCGCGCGGTTCCCCGACCGCATCCTCAAGATCGACAGCTATTGGGACAGTCCCTTTGCCGCCGATGCCACCGACGGCACCCGCACCCACGCCTTCGCCAGCGTGGGACTGCGCGGCGAAGGCACCGCCACCGTGGAGAACTACGCCGCCATCAAGGACGATCTCGGACTGGGCCCGCCGGGCTCGGGGCCGGGCGGCACCACGGTACAGGCCGCCGGACTGCAACCGATCCTCGCGGGTCTGAACACCGGTATGCAGGAGGACATCCACCGCGCCGAACTGATCGCGCTGCCGCTGGTCGCGCTGCTGCTGTATTTCGTCTTCGGCGGCGTGGTCGGCGCGCTGCTGCCGGTGCTCATCGGCGGCATGACGATCATGGGCACCGCGGGCATCATGCGCGGGCTCACCGGGTTCATCGATGTGAACGTATTCGCGAGCACGGTGATGACGCTGGTCAGCCTCGGCCTGGCCATCGACTACGGATTGTTCACTGTGACCAGGTTCCGGGAGGAGATCGCCGCCGGGCGCGACATCGAGGACGCCACCGCGCGCACGGTGGCGACCGCGGGCCGCACCGTGATGTTCTCCGCGGCCATCATCGCGCTCAGTCTGGGCGCGCTGTTCATCTTCCCCAACGGGGTGCTGCGTTCGGTGCCCTACGGCGGTATCAGTTCGGTGCTGCTGGCCGCGGTGCTGTCGGTGACCGCACTGCCCGCGGCTCTGAGTATCGCCGGACGCAATATCGACTTCCTCGGCTGGAAGCGGTTCTCCCGCACCAAGACCGAGGAACAGATCGACGCCGGATTCTTCTCCCGGTTGGCCCGCTGGTCGATGGCGCGGCCATGGGCGGTGGCGGTTACGATCGTGCTCGCGCTGCTGGCACTGGCGATCCCGTTCCGGCACATCGAATTCGGCGGCATCAGCGAGAAATACCTGGCGGCGGAGAATCCGGCGCGCATCGCCCAGGAGCGATTCGACGAACTGTTCCCCAGCTTCCGCACCGAACCGCTGAAACTCGTGGTGGTGGGCGCGGATCCGCGACAGCTGAGCGATATCCGCTACGAGGCCAATCAGATTCCCGGACTCACCGGCCGATTCGAACCCGGCGCGCCGACCAAGGACGGCGTGAACGTGCTCGCCGCCGGACTCGCCGACAAACGCGACGCCGACCGGGTCATCGCCGCGCTGCGCTCGATTACCGAACCGCCGGGCGTGCGGATCATGGTGGCGGGCGTGCCCGCCCTCGAGCGCGACAGCATCAACGGGTTGCTCGCGGGTCTGCCGCTGCTCGTGGTCCTGCTCGCTGTGGCCGCGGCGCTGCTGATGTACCTCGCGTTCGGGTCCATCGTGCTGGCGCTCAAGGCGGTGGTGATGAGCGCGCTCAGCCTTGTCGCCACCTTGGGCGTGCTGACCTGGATCTTCGTCGAGGGACACGGTGCGGGCCTGTTCCACTTCACACCCGGACCGCTCATGTTCGCCGTCTTGGCGCTCATCGTCACCGTGGTGTTCGGTCTGTCCACCGACTACGAGGTGTTCCTGCTGTCGCGGGTCGCCGAGGCGCGTGCCGCGGGCGCCGACCCGCCCGAGGCGATTCGCTACGGCGTCGCGCACACCGGCGGGGTGATCACCTCCGCCGCGGCGATCCTCATCGTGGTGACCGGCGCGTTCGGCTTCTCGGACCTGGTGCTTATGAAGTACATCGCCTACGGCATGATCGCCGCCCTGGTCCTGGACGCCACCGTCATCCGCATGCTCCTGACTCCGGCGGTGCTCAAATTGATCTGGCGCTGACCCGAGACCGAGGATGTGGCCGCTTCGATCGCGAAGCCGCCCCGTTGTCGACGTTCCCGCCCGAATTCGGATCGGCGCCGCGTCGCCGTGCGGGTGGTCGCCCTCCGACACCCGATCACCGACGTACCGGCAGAACCAGTTGCGCACCGGTGACCGGATGATCGAACACCTCGACCGGATGTCGGTAGACCCGACTGAGCAGGTCGGTGGTCAGCACCTCGCGCGGTGGGCCGTCCGCGGCGATCCGTCCGGCATCGAGCACGGCGACCCGGTCCGCGTAGGCGGCCGCGATACCGAGGTCGTGCAGCACCACGACGACGGCGGCCCCGGCCGCGGCGCGTTCGATGGCGAGTGCGAGCACCGCCTCCTGGTGGCCGAGATCGAGCGCGGCGGTGGGTTCGTCCAATAGCAGGGTCGTGGTGTCCTGGGCGAGCACCCGCGCGAGCGCCACGCGGGCGCGTTCGCCGCCGGACAGGGTCGGGAACGGGCGTGCGGCCAGATGTCCCACATCGGCGGCGGTGAGCGCGGCGTCGACGATCTCGTCGTCGCGATCGGCGAGATCGGTGCGCGCCCAGGGCGCGCGGCCCATTTCGACCACCTCGCGGGCGGTGAAGGGGAATCCGACGGTGTGACTCTGCGGCAGCACGGCCCGGCGGCGCGCCATATCCAGCGGTGTCCACCGATCCAGTGGAATCCCGTCGAGTTCGACGATGCCCTCGCGGGGCGGCAGCTCACCGGCGAGCGCGGCCAGCAGGGTCGACTTGCCCGCGCCGTTGGGCCCGACCAGGGCGACGACCTGACCCGCGACGACATCGAAGTCGACCGCGTCGAGCACCCGGCGCCCGGTGGCAGCGGATGCGCCGCGGCGTCGGATGCCGAGTCCGCGTGCGCGCAGCGTCACCGCACCGGGTGCGACGACATCGGGCAGCGCGTGCGCGTGACCGAGCGATGCGCCGAGTCCGCGCACGAACCCGATCACCGCGACCTCCTGCCGCCGTGGTCGCACCTCATGCCCAGCCTCCCGCGCGGGCCCGGGTCCGGCGCAGCAGCCAGAAGAAGAACGGCCCGCCGATGAGCGAGGTCAGCATGCCGAGCGGGAGGTCGGCATTGTCGACCAGCGAGCGCGCGGCCACGTCGGCGATGAGCAGCACCACCGCGCCGAGTACGGCGCTGAGCGGGATGAGCACGCGATGCGCCGGTCCGACGAGCATGCGCACCACATGCGGCACCGTCAGGCCGACGAACAGGATGATGCCGGTGAACGCGACCCCCGCCGTGGTCAGCACCGCGACGATGACGATGACCGTGCGCCGCAATCGCTCCACGTCGACGCCGAGGTGGCGGGCCGCCGATTCGCCGAGGGCGAGCAGGTCCAGCCGCGCGGCGACCAGTACGGCCGCGGCGATGCCGAGCACGGCGAGGGGAACGACCACCGCCACCGACTGCCAGGTCGCGCCGTTGAGACTGCCCAACTGCCAGAACACGATCTGATCGCGGGCCGCCGGAGAGGCCACGAAGAGCAGGAAGGCGATGAGTCCGCCCGCGAAGGCGTTGATCGCGACACCGGTGAGCACCAGGGTCACGACCTCGGTGCGGCCGTTGGCACGCGAGAGCAGATACACCAGCGCGGTGGTGAGCAGACCCGCGACGAAGGCGGCGGCGGCCACCGACCAGGCGGCGACGAAGGCGCCGCCGACCACGATGACCGTGCCCGCCCCGACCGCGGCCCCCGCCGACACACCGATGACGCCGGGTTCGGCGAGCGGATTGGCGAATACGCCCTGCAGGAGCGCGCCCGCGGTGGCCAGTGCCGCGCCGACGACGATGGCGAGCAGCACCCGCGGGAACCGTACCTCCCACAGCGCCACCTCACCCGCGGGATGGGCGGGCATCGGACCCCAGTCGAGTCCGATGCGGTGCAGCACGCTGCCCGCGACCTCGGCGGGCGTGGTCGGTATCTGACCGATCGCCGCCGAGACCAGCGCCGATAGCACCAGCGCGGTCACCGCGACGGCGAAGACGATCGTGACGCGCGAGCGGGTGCGGGATCTCGGTGGCGGACGGTGCGGATCGGGCGCGGCCGAGCCGGCTCCGGCGGGGGAGGTCGATTCGGCCGCGGTGGATTCGATCATGCCGGGCGGGTCCCGTACACGGCCTTGCTCAGCGCCTCGATGACGCGGCCGGTATTGGGACCGAAACTGAGCAGCACCGCATCGGACATGTCGACCACGCGCTTGTTGCGACCGGCGGGGGTCTGCGCGACACCGGGCACCTTCTCGAGTCCGTCGACGCCGCCGATGGACTGCAAACCGTTGGTCATGACCAGCAGCACATCGGGCGCCGCGCCGATCATGGCCTCGGAGGTGATGGCGGTGAAGGGTTCCGTCAATCCGGCGACCGTGCCCGCGTCACGCGCGCCAAGAGCCGCGATGAGCGCATCGGCGCCGGAACCCGGTCCGGCCATCATGGTGATCGCGGTGCTGCGCAGATAGAGGAAGGCGATGGTCGGCCGCGGATCCTGTGACGGCACCGCGGCGGTGGCGGCGGCGATCTCGTCGCGGGTGCGCTGGGCAAGCGCCCGACCGGCCGACGGCACCCCGAGAGCGCCCGCCACCGCTTCGATCTGCGGCGCGACGGCGTCCATCGTGCGTTTCGGATCGAAGTAGACCACGGTGACGCCCGCGGCGCGCAGTTGTTCGCGCACGGCGGGAGCGGCGCTGGTGGTGTCGGTCAGGAAGACGGTGGGGCGCAACGCGAGAATGGATTCCACGCTGAGCGACCCGTTGCCGCCGGTGACATTCGGCAGGTGCGCGGCGGCGGGAAACGATGCGGCGGTGCTGCGGCCGACGAGTTTCGGGCCGAGTCCGAGCGCCCACACGGTCTGGGCGAGGGTGCCGTAGCGGTCGGCGGCGATGATGCGATCGGCCGAGGTGACCGTGACGTCGGCGCCGTCGAAGGAGCGGACGGTGACGGGCAGCGCGGGCCTCGGTTCCGGGCCTATGGGCGCCGGATCCAGATTCTGGAGCACCGCGCCGGCCGGACCGGTCTGCTGGGTTCTCGTCGTCCCGGCGCCCGTGCCGCACGCGGTGGATCCGACGAGCAGTACGAGGATGAACATGGCGAGCAGGGGACGAATCGCTCCGGTTCGGGCGTGGGGTCGCCACCGCCTGATGCCGTATGAGACGCCGTACCTCGCACCGATCATGTAGGTAAGCCTAATCCGTGTCATTCCACGCGTGCGCTGACGTCGTCCAGCGCCGCCGCGATGGCACGCGGCAGTTCCAGGGTCTCGGCGGCGATGACGCCGGTGAGCTGGCCGATGTCGCGGGCGCCGACCACCATGCTCGCGATACCGGGTCGGTCGCGGATCCATGCCAGCGCCACCGCCAGCGGCGAGGTGCCGAGTCCGTCGGCGGCGGTGACCAGGGCCTCGACCACGCGGGTGGCGCGTTCGTCGAGTCGGTGACTGATCTCCTCGGCGGTGGCCTCGTCCGCGCCGCGCGAATCCGCGGGCACACCGTCGCGGTATTTGCCGGTGAGGATGCCGCCCGCCAGCGGCGCGGTGGCGATGATCCCGACACCGTGATGGGCGGCGGCGGGAACGAAATCCTCCTCCGCGCCCCGGGCCAACAGGGAGTACTGGGTCTGGGCGACCACGATCGGGGTGATCGCGGCCATGCTCGCCAACTGCCACGCACCGTATCCGCGGACCCCGGTGTAGCGCACCCGGCCCGAGCGCACGGCGTGGTCGAGGGTGGCCGCGATCTCGTCGAGCGGGGTGCGTGGATCCCAGGCGGCCACCATCCAGATGTCGAGGTGGTCGGTGCCCAGTTCCAGCAGCGTGCGGTCGAGCTGGCGCAGCAGGGTCCGGCGCGAGGCGTCCACCATCGCGCGCGCGGGGGCCGGCACACCGGATTCCTCGTCGGCGGGGAATGTGACGACGCCGGCGCTGACGCACAGGACGAACTCGTCGCGGGCGACGATGTCGCCGAGCAGATCGGCCAGTATGCGCTGGGCCGCGCCGCCGGAATAGGCCGGGGACGTCTCCACCAGGGTGCCGCCTGCCTCGGCGAAGGCGACGAGCTGACCCGCCGCGTCGTCGGGGTCGGTCTGGGAACCCCAGGTGTGGGTCGCCAGGCCGATCCGGGACACCCGTAGGCCGCTGCGGCCGACCGTCCGCTGTTCCATCACCGAGTCCGCGCATTCGTCACGGCGCAAGCGTAGTGTGCGGGCCCTACCGAAGTCCGTCTCCCGGGCCGGAAATGCCGACCGCGCGCGCGGCGGTCGCGAGGAACCCCGGGCGGGCGGTGCGATCGACCGATTCCGATCCGCCGCCGGGGCGCGATCGCGCGCGAGCCTGTACTGTCGCTGCGGGATTGCGGTGATGTCCGTGTCGAACGCTTCGACGCGGGGCCAATTGCGCACTCGGAACGGATATTTCGGGCACGTGTAGTACGTGTGCGGTACGCCGCGCCCCGGCGGCGCGCCGCATGGAATGGAGGAGAGTCAGTGGGCGAGTCGATGACCTGGATACAGGCGCTGGTACTAGGTCTGGTGCAGGGACTCACCGAGTTTCTCCCGGTCTCCTCCTCGGCGCATCTGCGTATCGTGTCCGCGGTGTTCTTCGGCGACGACGCGGGCGCGTCGTTCACCGCGGTCACGCAGTTGGGCACCGAGGCCGCGGTCCTGGTGTATTTCGCCAAGGACATCGCGCGCATCGTGCGCGCGTGGTTCGTCACCCTCGTGCTGCGCGTCCGCGAACGGTCAGGACACACCGTGCCGCTGGCCGAACAGCCGACCAGGAAACTGCCCGTGATCACCGGCGACTACGCCGCCGACCTACGAGGCGACGAGGACGCCCAACGCGAACTCGACTACCGCATCGGCTGGTACGTGATCATCGCCACCATTCCCATCGGCGTACTCGGATTCCTGTTCAAGGACCAGATCCGCACGGGCGCGCGCAATCTGTGGCTTGTGTCGTTCATGCTGATCGCCTTCGCGTTCGTCATAGCCGCCGCGGAATACTACGGCCGCAAAACCCGTCCGCTGGAGCAGATCACCACGCGCGACGGCCTGATCATGGGCTTCGCCCAGTGTCTCGCGCTGGTCCCGGGCGTGTCGCGGTCCGGCGCCACCTCGGCGGCGGGTCTGTTCCTCGGGTTGGAACGCGAAGCGGCGGTGCGATTCTCGTTCCTGCTCGCGATCCCGGCGGTCACCGCGTCGGGATTGTTCAGTCTGCCCGACGCGTTCGAACCCGCGGGCGAGGGGCTCAACGCCAGCGGCCCGCAGTTGCTGGTCGCCACCGTGATCGCCTTCGTCGTCGGCTATGCCTCGGTGGCGTGGCTGTTGAAATTCGTGGCGCGCCATTCGCTGGACTGGTTCGTGGGCTATCGCGTCCTGCTCGGCCTGACCATCATGGGTCTGCTGGCGACCGGATGGGTCAGCGCGACGTGAGCGGCGCCACGGCGGGCGCACCGCTGTCGGTGGCGGGGATTAGGCTGGTCCGATGACGGTGATCCTGTTGCGGCATGGGGTGTCCACCTCGAACACCGCCCGGACTCTGGCGGGCCGCAGCGTCGGCGTCGATCTGACCGAACGGGGCGCCGAACAGGCGCGCGCGGTCGCCGACCGACTCTCCGAACTGCCCGTGGAATACATCGTGCACTCGCCGCTGTTGCGCTGTCAGCGCACGATCGCGCCGCTTGCCGAGAAGTTCGGACTCGACCCGGAGTACGACGACCGGCTCGTCGAGGTCGACTACGGCGACTGGACCGGCAAGCCGATCGCCGATCTGCTCACCGAACCCCTGTGGAAGGTGGTGCAGCGTCACGCCTCGGGCGCGGTGTTCCCCGGGGGCGAGGGGCTGGCCCAGGTGCAGGCGCGGGCGGTCGCGGCGATCCGTGAACACGAGCGCGCCTTCGCCGAACGGCACGGTCGTGACGTGCTGTGGGTGGCGTGCACGCACGGCGATGTCATCAAATCCATCCTCGCCGACGCCCTCGGCATCCACCTCGACGGATTCCAGCGCATCGTGGTGGAACCCGCGTCGCTGAGCGTGATCCGCTACACCCCGACAGCGCCCTACGTGTGGCGGCTCAACGACACCGGCTCGGATCTGAGCGCGCTGATACCGACCCCGCGGCACGCGGGTGAGGGCGCGTCGTCCGCGCCGAGCGGCCCGGTTCCCGGCGGGGAGGTCACCGGTACCGGGAGTGCGGATAATGGGAATGCGGAGCGTTGAGATTCCTTGTGAACGAACGTTGTGTCATGGCGTGTCGGACTCCGGGCGTCGTGGGTAGTCGATCAGGTCACGTATCAGGAGGTGCAGATGGCACGAGCAATCCATGTATTTCGCACCCCCGATCGTTTCGTCGCCGGGACCGTCGGTGAGCCGGGCGATCGCGCGTTCTATCTGCAAGCCGTGCAGGAACCTCGGGTGGTCAGCGTGCTGCTGGAAAAGCAGCAGGTGAAGGTACTCGCCGACCGCATGGGCCTGCTCTTGGACGAGGTCGCGCGTCGATTCGGCGCTCCCGTGCCGCCACAGGCCGAGGACGTGAGCGACACAGCTCCGCTGCTTACCCCGATCGACGCCGAATTCCGGGTCGGCACCATGGGTCTGGGCTGGGACGCCGACGCGGGCGCGGTCGTGGTGGAACTGTTGGCCATCACCGAGACCGAGGTCGACGAGTCGGTCGTGCTCGACGACACCGAGGAGGGCCCCGACGCGGTGCGCGTATTCCTCACCCCGGTCCAGGCGCGCGAGTTCGCCCTGCGCTCGACCCGGGTGATCGCCGCGGGCCGCCCGCCGTGTCCGCTGTGCGGTGAGCCGCTCTCGGCGCGCGGGCACATGTGCGTGCGCACGAACGGATACAAGCGGGGCGAGATCTTCGGTACGGCCGAGTCAGAGGAGTGATGGGTGGCCGGCGGGCAGGAGCGCGAAGACAGCGACGATGCCGACGCGCAACGGTTGCGAACCGGTGAGCTGACCGTGTTCGGACGGGTGAACGTCGCGAGCAACGTCACCCTGGTCTGCGATATCGGCGACGGCCCCGACCCGCTGCGCCCGCTGCGGGTGGTGTACAAGCCGGTGCGCGGGGAGCGGCCGCTGTGGGATTTCCCGGACGGCACCCTTGCGGGTCGCGAGGTGGCCTCCTATCTGGTGTCCGAGGCGATCGGATGGGGCGTGATACCGGAGACGATCCTGCGCGAGGGTCCCTACGGGCCGGGCATGGTGCAGCGGTGGGTGGATTCGGTGGATCACCACACCGAGCCGCCCGAGCGACTCGACCTGGTCGACCTGTGCCCTCCCGGTGCGGTGCCCGACGGGTTCACCGAGGTGTTGCGCGCCCTCGACGGGTCGGGTGCGGAGATATCCCTCGTCCACGCCGACGATCCGCGACTGCGGCGCATGGCGGTGCTCGACGTGCTGCTCAACAACGCCGACCGCAAGGGCGGTCACGCGCTCGAAGGCGTCGACGGCCGGGTCTACGGGGTCGATCACGGCATTTGCCTGCATCGGGAGTACAAGCTGCGCACGGTGCTGTGGGGCTGGGCGGGGCAGCCGGTGGGCGAGGATCTGGTCGCCGATATCGAGACCTTCGCCGACGCGCTGCCCGGATCGGTGGCCGATGATCTGGCTCCGCACATCACCGACGCCGAGATCGACGCGCTGATCGCGCGGACCAAGGATCTGCTCGATCATCGGGTGATGCCGCTGCCGCAGGGGTCGCGCCCGATTCCGTGGCCCGCGTTCTGACGGTCGCCGTCGGATTCGCGGTAGCCGTCTGTGTCCGCGTGCGCGCCGCCGGACGTGGTGGATTCCGAAGCGCGGGCGAGCGAGCGCCACGTCGACGAACCGGTCCGCCGTTCTTCGATTCTCGTCGACGATAACGGTCGACTTTCTCGGCATACGGCGACGACGCAGGTACGCAAGGGTGTCCCGGGGCAAGTACGGCCGGTCGGAGCCGGGGCGGCGGCTCGCTATGTCGACCACACCTTTACCCTCGAATCATGCAGTCCTGGTCCGACACCGCCCTACCGGCCATTCCCGGAGCAGGGCCACCGTTGCGGTTGTTCGACACCGCCGACCGGCAGATCCGCCCGGTCTCCCCGGGGGCGACGGCCACCATGTACGTCTGCGGGATCACCCCCTACGACGCCACACATCTGGGGCACGCGGCCACCTATCTCACCTTCGACCTGATCAACCGGCTGTGGCGCGATGCCGGTCACGAGGTGCACTACGTGCAGAACGTGACCGATGTCGACGATCCGCTGTTCGAACGCGCCGAACGCGACGGCGTCGACTGGCGTGATCTCGGCAGCCGCGAAATCGACCTGTTCCGCGAGGACATGACCGCCCTGCGGGTGCTGGCTCCGCGCGACTACGTCGGCGCGGTCGAATCGGTCGACGAGGTCGTCGAACTGGTCGAGAAGCTGCTGGCGGCGGGCGCGGCGTATGTCGTCGATGATCCCGAATACCCGGACGTCTACTACCGGGCCGACGCCACCGAACAGTTCGGCTACGAGTCGGGGTACGACCGGGCCACCATGGAGAAGTTGTTCGCCGAACGCGGCGGCGACCCGGACCGCCCCGGCAAACGCGACATCATCGACGCCCTGTTGTGGCGTGCCGCCCGTCCCGGTGAACCGTCGTGGCACGCCCCGTTCGGGGACGGTAGGCCCGGTTGGCACATCGAATGCGCGGCCATCGCCCTCAATCGGATCGGTTTCGGCTTCGACGTACAGGGCGGCGGCAGCGATCTGATCTACCCGCATCACGAGTACTCGGCCGCGCACGCCGAGGCATTGGAGATCGGCCGTCGTTTCGCCCGGCACTTCGTGCACGCCGGACTCATCGGACTCGACGGCGAGAAGATGTCGAAGTCGCGCGGCAACCTCGTGCTGGTGTCGAATCTGCGCCGTGCAGGCACCGATCCGAACGCGATCCGACTCGGCCTGTTCGCCGGTCACTATCGCGCCGACCGCATGTGGACCGAGTCGCTGCTCACCGACGCCGAACGCAGACTCGACCTGTGGCGGCGCGCGGCCGCGCTGGAGTCGGGTCCGGTCGCCGAGGACACCGTGGCGCGGCTGCGACAGCACCTCGCCGACGACCTGGACACCCCGAAGGCGCTGGCCGCCGTGGACAACTGGGCCGCGCAGGCGCTCGAGTACGGCGGACCCGACCGGGCCGCGCCGGGCGCGGTGGCCGCGGCCGTCGACGCGCTGCTCGGCATCCGTCTCTGACGGGGCCTTGCGTCGCGATGTCGGAGGTGTTTCGGTGCTCGGGTGTGTGAGTTCTCTGTGCGCGGACTGATCGGGCGGCTGCCGGGTGCCGGGCGGCTCCCCGAGATCCGGCCGCTACGAAGTCCGGGCGAGCACGGATCGGAATCGACCGTCCTGGCCCGCCGCCGCTTCTTCGGCGCCGACGCGGTCGACGCCGGAACCGGCGCGCTGCGGCCCGATCGGGTGGTGCTGTCCTGGGTGGGCTGCACCACCTACGCGCTGGCCATCGCCGGTTCGGTGCTGCTGCTCGACGCATGGGTGCCGCGACTGACGAGTGCCGGGTACGTGCCCGCGACACCGCAGGATCTGGCGGATCTGATGCCCGAGGCGATTCTCATCGGGCACGGCCACTTCGACCACGCGGGCGATGCGGGCCGTATCGCGCAAGCGAGTGGCGCGGTGGTGTACGGCACCGCCGAACACTGCGCCTCGATCAGCGCCCAGGTGCCGGATTCGACCTTCGGGACCGTCGCGCTCGGCGACGCGGACACCGCGCCGGGCCAACGCCACGAATTCGTCATCGGCCCGATCGCGGTGACCGCCGTTCGCCACCTGCACTCGGCTCGCACCGCGCGCGATCGCGAGGACCCGGCCCGGCCCTTCTTCCCCGCGCCGCGGCTGTCGCCGATCCTGCGCCATCCGCCGCGACTCGGGTCGGTGCTCGAGACACTGCCGCGCCTGCGCGATGCGGAGGGCGGCGTACTGCTGTACCAACTGCGGGTGCCGGGATTCGCGCTGACTTGGCACGATTCGTCGGGTCCGTTGACCGAGCGGGCCCCGCACGTGCTCGAGGTGCTCGCCGGTCTGGCGCCGACGGATGTCCACATCGGGGCGGTTCACGGATACAACCAGCTCACCAATGGTCTGCGTGACCCGCGCCGCTATATCGAGGCGCTCGCGCCGTCGCTGTTCGTGCCGACCCACCACGACAACTGGCTGCCGGGACTCACCGCCCCGGCCGCCACCTACGATCGGGCACTGCGCGAGGAACTCTCCCGCGTCCCCGACCGGCCGGAATTGCGGGCACTGCACGATCGCGCCGACTATCTGCGCCCGGAGCGCCTCACTTTCCGACTCGGAGCGGGGTCGGACAACCCCGTTTCGTAGCCGTGGCGATATCGGGATGAGCGTGGTGATCGCCCTGAACGTGGTGTCGCCGAAGCGATTTCGGCGGTCATCGGAGTCCGGGCGCCGGATCGTGTGTGAGTGGTGTCGGGCAGGCCCGGTAGGCTGCTCGGCATCGCGCGAGAGGGGGAGGCACGTGGGGAACGAATATGGCAGGCCGAGCGGTGTCACGGCGATCGCGGCGGCGGTGCTCGCGGTGATCGCGGGAATCGGGTTCGCCGCGGGCGCGGTGTGGGGGCTACGGATGGCCGCCGATGCGGGGCACCGCCCCGCGGTCGACAGCGATCTGCCCGATCTGAGCGCCGTTGTCGTGGTGTTGGGTGTCGCCGTGGCCGCGGTCGCGGGTGTGCTGGCGGTGCTGTTCGTCATCGGCGCGGCTCTGCTCTTCGCGCGCCGGACCGCGGGGCAGGTGCTGATCGTCGTCGCGGCCGTACTGGCTGCGCCGAGTTCGGTGTTCGGCTTCGGCCGTAACGCGGTGGCGGAGCTGGCCGGGATATTCGCGCTGTGCGTGGTGATGGTGGTCCTGGCGGTCGTCCCCGCCACCGGGCGATGGGTGGCCGCCCGCTCCCGACCGGTGCGCCCGCCCGGTTATCGGTGATGCGCTGTCCGGCTCACGGCTGAGGCGGTTCGACCTGCGCCGGAGTCTTGTCCGGCCGCAGTCCGCGCCAGGTCGGATGGCGCAGAACGCCGTCCCGGGTCCATTCGCTGAAGGCGACCTCGCCCACCAGCCGCGGTTCGACCCACCTGACCCCGGAGAGTCCCGCGGCGTTCACCGGCGGCGTATCACGGTGCAGCGGAGCCAGTTTCGCCTGGAGGTCGGCCAGGGCGGCGCTGCTGAATCCGGTGCCGACATTGCCGATGTAGACCAGTTCGCCCGTGGTGTCGGGTGCGGCGAGCAGCAGTGACCCGATTCGGCCGCTGCGACTGCCCGCGCCGGGCTTCCAGCCGACGATCACGCCTTCCTGGTGGGTGACGTTCTTGACCTTGGTCCACAGCGGGCTGCGCCGTCCGGGCAGGTAGCCGCCGTCGAGCCGTTTGGCGATGAGACCCTCGAGGCCGAGGCGGCGGGTTTCGTCCAGTAGGTCCGGGCCGTGACCGCGCAGCCGTGGCGAGATGCGCCAGTGCGGCCCGTGCGGGTCGATCTGTTCGAGAAGTCCGCGCCGCCGCACATAGGGCAGACCGATGAGGGGGCGTTCACCGATGTGTAGGAGATCGAAGATGACGTAGGTGGCGGGGGTGGCCGTCGACATGGCGCGGATCTCGGCCGGATGGCGTTGGTGCATACGCGGTTGCAGTGCCTCGAAGGACGGCCTGCCCTTGTCGTCGAAGACGACGATCTCGCCGTCGAGGACACAGGGCGGGTCGATGGGAGCGAGTCCGGCCAGCTCCGGCCAGGCCACGGTGATGTCGTTGCCGTTGCGCGAGAGCAGCCGCAGCGTGTCCGTCACGTAGGCGATGGCCCGGATTCCGTCGAATTTCACTTCGTAGGCCCAGCGGTCATCGTCGCTGGGCAGCGGCCCGGGCGCCGCCAGCATCGCCGCGTAGCGCGGCAGTCCGGTCACCGGTGCGTCGCCGCCATCGCCGGTCCCTTCGTCGAGACGGTGCCGATTCGCATAGCTGGCAAATCTCTAGCATCGTACCGACCGGTCGGCGATATTCGGAAGTCTCCGCGGATCCCTCACCACACGAGACGGCCCGCGTGGCGGGCGGTCTCGAATGGCGAGGCCGCGAATCCGGGGCGGTCCCCGGTCGGGGGTGTCGAGTGTCGGCGCACGGCATCTACCTCCTTTCCGGTCGTGGGGGCGATATCAGCTGTAGAGCCGGGTGACGAAGGTGTCCATGTTCTCGTTCACGCGCGCGATCTTGGCCTCGACGGTGAGGTCCTCTCGATAGCGATTGCCGAGGGCGGGTCGGCGTATTCCGCGCGCGTAGAGCGAGCAGGCCAGGTCGGTGCACATGTAGGCGCCGACCGTATTGCCGCGGCGGCCGGAGTCACCGGCCTTGTTCGCGGTGAGCAGCGAGACACCGTATCCGCTGTGGTTGGTCAGGCAGATCGCGCACATCTGCGTGCGACCGGACCCGCCGGTCTCGTAGCGCAGCGCGATCCCGGCGAGTCCGTCGGCGCGCGGAGTGACCAGATAGCAACGACCGGGCAGCGACGGATCGCTCCAGCCGAGGAAGTCCAGATCCGCCCATGGGCGATCGTCGAGGTCGCGCGGTACGGGCAGTCGCCGGGCATCGCCCTTGGAACAATTGATGAACGACGACCTGATGTCGCGTTCGGTGACGGGGTCCATGACGGTCGATTCCTTTCGTCGTGGTGGGCAAACCCACCGGACGTTACGGATGTCGACGGCGTCGGACAATCAATTTTCGGGTCGGTCGTCCGAGGTGAGCGCGGCGATCGCGGGTGCGAACATCGTCTTCTTGATCTCGGCCATGGTGGCCGGATCCTTGGCGCCGAGCGGGGCGAGCATGGCGATGGCCGCGGTGGCGACCATGCCTTCGGCGGCGGTCGCGTCGACGATGTCGGCGGCCGAGGCGTCGACGCCGCCGTAGCGCCGCCCGGTCGTCATCGCTTCCACCGCTGCCTTCGGACTCAGTTTGGCCTGGATCAGCGCCGCCATCCCGGTGGTGAACGGTATGCGGATATCGACTTCGGGGAAGCAGAAGTAGCCGCGGTCGGCGCGCATCACCCGGTAGTCGTGGGCGATGGCGAGCATGGCGCCTGCGCCGAAGGCGTGGCCGGGCAGCGCCGCGGCCGTCGGCATCGGCAGGGTCAGCACCCGGGCGAAGAGTGCGTGCACGCGCCCGACGTACCAGGGCATGCGCTCGGCGTTTGCCGACAGCCAGTCCAGGTCGAGACCGTTGGAGTAGAACTTGCCGCTCGCCGTGGTCACCAGCGCGTGCGCGCCGTCGGCGACGACGGTGTCGAGACGGTCGTTCACCTCGTCGAGATAGTCCGGGGAGAAGCGGTTCTCGCCGTCGCCGAGGTCGAGTACGGCGATCGAGTCGTGATAGTTGAGTGTCGGCATCCGGGAATCCTGATCAGTTCGGTTGGGGATGGGGGTTGGGGTTGGGGCCGACCGCGAGGACGGCACGTACGGCGGCGCGCAGGTGTTCGCGGGCCAGGGGATCGGTGATGCGGTCGCGGCGCAGCAGGATGGCGGTGGGCAGGTCGACCAGGCAGGTGGTCATGACCTCGACCGCACGCCGGTCTCCGCGCCCCCACAGTCGCCGGGCCAGCCGGACCATCAGCCGCACCAGCGCCCGGTCGGCGTCGGCCAGTTCCTCGGCGAGCGTCGCGGGCAGCTTCTCGCCGATCAGCTGATCCCGCGACACGGTGAGCAGTAGCCGGGAGGAATACGGAAACCGCTCGGTGAACACCCCGGGCGCGTCGGCCGCGGCGACGATCGCCGCGACGGCGAGATCGTGATCCTCGCGCGGAAACGGTTCGGCCCGATCGGATTTCGGCGGATCGTCGGGGGCGGGCGCGGGATGGGCGTCGACCAGGCCGGTCTGGACATCGAGGAATCGCCGTGCGGCGCGTAACCAGGTACGCCCCAGCAACTCCGCACGCGAGCCGAAGGTGTGGTAGAGCGCGCCGTTGGAGAGGCCGGTGGCCTGCGCGACGGCGCGGATGGTGACCGCCGCCGGACCCGACCGCGCGGCGATGGCCTCGGCCGCGTCGAGCGCGGCGTCGGGATCGTGGGTCCGGGGTCTCGGCATGAACCGATAATAACAGAGCAACCGCTCTGTTATACAAATCGAGCCGTGTTGTCCACGCGCGCCGGGTATTTCGATCGGTTACGCACACTTGGCGGACTCGCCGAAGCGACCGTGTGGATTCGGTCGGGATCCCGAGTCCGCGCACCACGATCGGGTACTGTTCTGGGCTCTACCTCTGCCCGCCCGACAGAACGGCGCCCGAATGTCACGAGTGGTCACCAAGGAGCAGTACTTCGACACCGCGCTCGCGGTGCTGGCCGAACTCGGTTTCAAGGGCCTCAATATCGGCGTGCTGTGCCGTCGGCTCGGGGTTACCAGCGGTTCGTTCTACCACCACTTCGGCAGCTGGCAGGGCTTCGTGGACGTGCTGCTCGAGCACTGGGAGAACCGGCAGGTGCTCATCCTGCGCACGCTGAAGTTCAATCAGGGCAATCCCGACGACGACATCCGCGCCATGTCGGATCTCGCGGCCGGACTGCACCACCGCGCCGAGGCGGCCATCCGCGCGTGGGCGGGCAACGACGAAGCGGTGAACCTCGCGCTCAAACGGGTGGACGAATCGCGCCGCCGCACCGTGTACAAGGCGGTCAAAGGCGTTGTGGGCGAGGATGAGACCACCGCCGAGGTCACCGCGCTCGGTATGGCGATGCTCATCGGATATCAGCAGATCGCCGGCGGCGGCGAAGACCTTTCACTGAACCGGCTGCTCGCCCAGTACGCCCGGCTGATCTACTCGTACGCGACCGCCGAGTCTCAGCCGAGCAGTTCGTCCACGTAACACCAGCGCCATGCCTCGCCCGGCTCCACACTGCGCATGACCGGATGGCCGGTGGCCCGGAAGTGACCGGTGGCGTGATTGCCCGGCGAGGAATCGCAGCAGGCGATCTGCCCGCAGGTCAGACACATCCGCAAATGGACCCAGGTCAAGCCCTCGGCGATACATTCGTCGCAGCGGTCGGGCGCGTCCGGTTCGCGCAACAGCGGCGCGGCGCGCAGGTGACCGCAGCCTTCGGCCGATCCGGGCGTGGCGAGTGTCTCGGCGCGATCGTCCTCGGTCTCGTCGAAGCGGTCGATCATGGACTCCTCGAGATCGAGCCTGGCCAATACGCTCTGTAGGATCTCGTAGTCCACCCCACCCGAATCCCGCACGCGCAGCACGATTTCGCGCTCCGCGCGCAACATTGCCAGGCGCAGTCTGCGATATTCGGCGGTCGGGGTCGCCTGTTCGGATTCGGGCCTGCCCAATCGCTCCCAGGCCGCGTTGGTCTGCCAGGTGACCCGGTCGCGCAGGGATTGCACGACCGCCTCGGGCGTGTCGGGGGTGATCCTGATGTCCAGCTCGGCCAGACCCGCGGATACGGCCTGTTGCAGCAGGCTCGCCTCGAGCAGGGCGTCCTCGGCGCGACTCGGTCCGCGCAGTTTCAGCAGGCGCACCAGCCACGGCAGGGAGGTGCCCTGTAGCAGCAGTGTTCCCGCGACGACGACCAGGGCGAGCAGCTCGAGCACCGGCAGCTGCGGGGTCGTGTCGGGCAGCAGCAGGACCGCGGCGAGGGTGACCACGCCCCGCATACCCGCCCACGACACCACCGCGGGTTCGGTGAGCGGGGTGTCCTCGCGACCGAGTACCCGGAATACGAAGGTCCAGGGGAAGATCCACACCGGCCGGATCAGCACGACCGTCGCCAGGACCGCGACGGCGGTGAGCGCGAGTGTGTCGTGGCCGAGTCCGCTGCGCCACGCGCCGTCGACGATGGCGCGCACCTGGAGTCCGATGATGAGGAACACCGAGGATTCCAGGATGAACTGGATGGTGCGCCAGTTGGTGCGCTCGGCGATGCGCGAGGCCGCGCTCTGCCATTTCGGCGCGCCGTGGCCGAGGATGATGCCGCAGGTGACCACCGCGATGACGCCGGAGGCGCCGATCTCCTCGGCCGGCAGGTAGGCCACGAACGGGGCCAGGAACGACAGCGTGGTGTCGAGCACCGGATCGGTGATGCGCCGCCGCAGCGTCGCCAGCGCGACCGCGACCACGACGCCCACCAGCGCGCCACCGCCCGCGGCGACCAGGAAGTCCAGTCCGGCTCGCCACAGTTCGTAGGTGCCCGCCATGGCGGCGATGGCGGTGCGCAGGGTGACGAGCGCCGTGGCGTCGTTGCACAGCGATTCGCCCTCCAGAATGGTGACGATGCGGCGCGGCATACCGACTCGCCGCGCGATCGCGGTCGCCGCGACGGCATCAGGCGGCGCGACCACCGCGCCGAGGGCCACGGCCACCGCGAACGGCACCGGCAGCATCCACCACACGACCGCCGCGACCGCGAAGGTGCTGAACAGCACGAGTCCGACCGACAGGAGGGCGATGCCGCGGACATTGGCGCGGAAGTCCACCAGCGATGTACGGATGGCGGCGGTGTACAGCAACGGGGGCAGCAGGCCGAGCAGCACGATCTCCGGGTCGAGTTGGATCTCGGGCACGTACGGCAGATAGGACGCGCCGACACCGGCCAGCGTCAGTACGAGGGGTTCGGACACCCCGAACCGACGGGCCAGTGCGGCCAGTGCGGTCGCCGAGGCGACCAGGACTACCAACTCGATCGCGACGTGCACCGGTCGCATTCTTCCGCATCGGACGATCTTGGTCGCGGCGGTCGGAGGTTGGTCCGGCAACCTGCGGGTATACGGCCGGCGCACTCTCGATCGGTGGACGACACGCGCCCGGTCCTCGCGTTCGCCCGTGCGTGCGCGGGAAGAGGCGCATGCTGGTCGCCACACGAAGGAGGTAGGAGTCATGGAGGAATTCGCAGCGTGGCGGGCCGGCGGGCGACGGTTCACCCATCGTTCCCATCAGATCTTCTGGCAGGACGGAGGTAGCGGCGGCGACGGCGACACCCTGCTGTGTATCCACGGGTTCCCGACGGCGTCCTGGGATTGGCATGCGATCTGGCCCGGTCTGTCCGCCGATTTCGCGCGGGTGATCGCACCGGACATGATCGGTTTCGGCTGGTCGGCGAAACCGCGTCACTACGACTACACAATCGCCGACCAGGCCGATCTGCACGAGCAACTCCTGAGCGAACAGGGGGTTGGTCGGGTGCACATTCTCGCCCACGACTACGGGGACACCGTCGCGCAGGAACTGCTCGCCCGCGCGGAGGAGCGGGCGCGGACCGGGACGCCGGGCCTGTCGATCGAATCGGTGTGCCTGCTCAACGGGGGACTGTTCCCGGAGGCGCACCATCCGCGTCCGATACAGCGACTGCTGGCCGGTCCGCTCGGACCGCTCGTTGGCCGCCTCGGCGGTGAGCGCACCTTCGCGCGCAGTCTGTCGTCGGTGTTCGGCCCGAATACGAAGCCCGATGCCCGGGCCATGCGTCAGTTCTGGATCCTGTGGTGCAGCAAGCACGGGAAACGCAACGGCCACAAGCTGATCGGATATATGGCCGAGCGGCGGCGGCACCGCGAGCGGTGGGTGGGGGCGCTGCGCTCGGCCGCCGTGCCGCTGCGGCTGGTCGATGGTCTGCTCGATCCGGTGTCGGGTGCGCGTATGGTGCGGCGCTACCGGGAGTTGATTCCCCGGGCCGACGTGGTCGAATTGCCGGAGGTCGGTCACTATCCGCAACTGGAGGCGCCCGAGCAGACCTTGCGCGCGGTCCTGGATTTCCACGGCAGTCACGTCCGGTAGCGCGAGCGTACGGGCCCGCCGTCCGGTCCGTCTCGGCTACCGGGTCACGGTGCCGACGATGTGAGTTCGGCGGCGGGTGCGGCGCTCACGGTCACCCAGGTGCTGTTGACCGCCGCATTGCCGGACATGGTGTCGACCACCGTCGGGTCGTGCAGCAGATTCACATTGGCCCCCGGCTGTGCCGCCGCCACCGTCCAGCCGACCCCGGGTTCGTTGTGACCCCACCCGTGCGGCACGGCGACCGTGCCGCGCCGGATGTCGTCGCTGATCTCGAGCGGTACCACGATGGAGCCGTTCTTGGAGGTGACGGTGACCGGCGCGCCGTCGTCGAGTCCGCGGTCGGCGGCGTCTCCGGGATGCATGAGCGCGGTGCATCGCGGCTTGCCCTTGACCATGGTCGGCAGATTGTGCAGCCAGGAGTTGTTGCTGCGCAGGTGACGGCGCCCGATGAGGCGCAGGTCGAATCCGTCGGCGGGCCTGGTGTTGCCGGCTCCGCGGCGCGCGTCGTCGAGCAGTTGCCGTGCCGCGGCCACGAAATCCGCGGGCGCGAGCCGAACCTTGCGGTCCTCGGTGCCGATGATCGAGCGCAGCCGCGGACGCAGCGGCCCGAGATCGATTCCGCCCTTGCTACGGCGGACCTTGCCCACGGTGAGCCCGGACGGTCCCTTGCGAAGGACACCGTAGGGTCCGGTGGCGATGCCGAGCGCGGTCAGCCGCAGCGGGCTCATGCGCCGCAGGATCGCGTCGGCGGCGCGGCCGGTGATCCCGCGGGCGGGCAGTGGCAGGAGTTCGGTCACCATCCGCGCCATGATCTCCCAGTCCTCGAGGCCGTCGGCGGGCGGATCGAAGACGCGGCGGTTGTAGCGCAGGTTGTTGCGCACGCTGAACACCGGCATGACCACATCGAGCTCCTCGCGTTCCAACGGGGAGATCGGCGGCAGGATGATGTCGGCGTGGCGGGTGGTCTCGGTGATGTACATATCGACCGCGACATAGAATTCGAGGCTGTCCAGCGCCGCGGCGAGACGGCCGCGCTGCGGCGTGGAGAGTACCGGATTGCCCGCGTAGGTCACCATGGCGCGGATCTTGGTTTCGCCGTCGCCGAGTATCTGTTCGGCGAGCGCGCCCACCGGCAGTTCGGCGCGGAAAGATTTGAAGGTTCCGGTGTCGTCGGTCCAGTCGCCGTGGCTGATCGGCAGATACTTGCCCATGCGCCCCACATCCACCGGGGCGGTGGCGAACATCTGCCCGCCCGGGCTGTCCAGGTTGCCGGTGACCGCGTTGATGGTGTTGATCAGCCAGTGCGTGAGTGTGCCGGTCACCGTCTGGCACACACCGATTCGCCCGTAGATGACAGCGGCGGGCGCGGCGGCGTGATCGCGCGCGAGGCGCCGGATGGTCTGGGCGTCGACACCCGCGTGCGGTGCGGCCTGTTCCGGGGTGAAATCCGCGACCAGTGCGCGGATCTCGCCCCACCCCGAGCACTGCCGGGCGATGCTGTCCTGGTCGCACAGTTTCTCGGTCACGAGCACGTTCAGCATGCCAAGCAGCAGATAGGGGTCGCCGCCGGGGGTGACCGCGACGTGCTCGTCGGCCAGGCGCGCGGTCTCGGTGCGGCGCGGGTCGATGACGACGACCGTGCCGCCGCGCCCGCGGACGTCCTTGATGCGCTGTTTGGCGCCGGGCATGGTGGTGAGCGACCCGTTGGACACCGCGGGATTCGCGCCGATCACGACCAGGCGTCGGGTGCGGTCGATATCGGCGACCGGCATGAGCACGTTGGCGCCGAACATCCGCCACGCGGCGAACTCCTGCGGGAACTGGTCGATCGAGGAGGCGGTGTAGAAGTTCTTGGTCATCAGGACCGCGCGCAGCAGACCGCCGTAGAGCACCGAGGAACTGTGCGCGGCCGGATTGCCCAGGTACATGCCGATGGCGCTGGAGCCGTGTGCCTCGCGTACGGCGCGCAGTCGCGCGCCGACCTCGCGGAAAGCCTCGTCCCAGCCGATGGATTCGAAGCGGTCGCCGACCCGGCGCACCGGGGTGCGCAGCCGGTCGGGATCGTGGTGCAGCCCGCCCATGGCGGTCGCCTTGGGGCAGATGTAGCCCTTGGACAGCACGTCGTCGGGATTGCCCTCGATCCGGGTGACCCGGTCGTCCTCGACACTCACCAGGATTCCGCAGTGCGCCTCGCACAGGGTGCATTGCCGCGCAACAGTTGTCGTGCCCATAAGTTATCGCCTCTTCTTGCGGACTCGCTCGTCGTCAGGCTACCCGTCCCACTGTCCCGTACAGTCGCATGCGATGCAAGATTCCGTGCCGTCACTCCCGTCGGCGCCGAACCGACGAGGACATCGCCGATGACGACCACGCTTTCCGATCTCACGTTGCGCCGCGACGGTTTGAACCTGTCGGCCCGTCGCCACGGTGATGCGGACGCGCCGCCCATCCTGTTGGTGCACGGATTCCCCGACACCCCGCACAGTTTCGCCTCCCTGACCGCGCAGCTGGTCGCGGCGGGTTTCCAGGTGCTGACCCCGTGGCTGCGCGGCTACACCGTCGGCAGCTACGACCGTGCGGCCCGCTACGACATCGGCGCGGCCGCCGCGGATCTGGCCGCGTGGCACGAGCATCTGGGCTTCGGGCCCGCCCATCTGGTCGGTCACGACTGGGGCGCCATCGCCGCGATGTATCTGGCGAAGACCGATTCCGCGCGGTGGCGGTCGCTGAGTCTGCTGGCGATTCCGCCGATCGGCGGCTCCGGGGGCGCGCGTGCCGCGCTGCCGTATCTGGCGCGCCAGACGGTCATGTCCGCCTATATGGGGCTGATGCAGTCGGCCGCCGCGCCCGCGCTGCTCGCCCGCTCCGACGCGGCACTGGTACGCGCGATCTGGTCACGCTGGTCACCGGGTATGGCCGTGACCGACGCACTGTTCGAGCCGGTGCGCGCGGTCTTCACCGACCGGCGACTCGCCTGGGCCGCGACCCGCTACTACCGCGCCGCCTTTGCCGCCAACCGTGCCGAGACCCGCGAGTTCTACCGTGTACTCACCGGCCCCGCCGCCGATCTGCCGACCCTGGCGCTGGCCGGAGCCGATGACGGTTGCGTGCATCCGTCGCTGCAACGTGCCATGGCGCGGGAACTCGGTGTCGAGTCGGCCCACGTCCCAGGGGCGGGTCACTTCCTGCACGCGGAACGGCCGGGGGCCGTCGCGGAATTGCTGCTGACCCATCTGCGGGCGCACTGACCGGACACATGTCCTTCAAGGACTTCGTGAAGATGGACGGCACGAATCCCAACTATCAACTGCTGGTCTCGACGTTCACCCGCACCCTGGTCGCGGCGAAGGAGGATGTGGCCAGTGCCCGCAGTATGTGCGGTCTGGTCGAGTCGTTCCTGCTCAACATCATCAACCGGGGCAACGACAACCGATTCCCGGATTCGGTGCTCAACGGCCCGTTTAACGAGACCTGGATCGACCCCTGGGTCGCGTATCTGACGGGCAAGGGCGTGACCTTCGAGGTCGGGGCCGACGTGAAGTCGCTGACCGTGCGGGACGGGGCCATCGGCTCCGCGGCGGTCACCTTCGCCTCGGGGGAGACCTGGAATGTGGAGGCGGACTGGTTCGTCTCGGCCCTGCCGCCCAACGCGGTGTCGCCATTGATCACGCCCGAGATCGCCGAGCTGGATCCCGACCTGAACAAGGTCAAGGACATCACGCTCGACTGGATGAACGGCGTGCAGTTCTTCCTGCGTCGCGACAAGCCGATCGGCCAGGGCCATATCGGATTCATCGAGACGCCGTGGCGGCTGTCGGCGGTGCACCAGAACCAGTTCTGGAAGCAGAAGGTCGCGCAGACCTACGGAGACGGCTCGGTGGCCGACATCTTGTCGGTGTGTGTCGCCGACTGGAGCGCGCACGGCGTGCGGAATACGAAGACGGCGCGCGAGTGCAGTCCGTGGCCGCACCTGACCATCCGCGAATTCGACGGCGCCCGTGCGCTGGACAGTACCCGCTGGCGTGCGGGTCTGCCGAACCTGCTCGACCTCCGTGAGTAGGGGGCCGCGCGTGTGGGAAGCCGCTCGGTGTCCGCGATCCCGGCCCGTCCGGCCCGGATGAGCGTGCGCGGGCCGTCTATTCGGGCCCGTGGCCGCCGGGAATCGATGCCGAATCGTGACATCGCGACCGGATCGTGACCTGCCGCGCCTGTGAACCGGCGGCTACTCCGGGGGATTTCGCGCTCCGAGCGGTGGAAATCCCCGCGCGGGCGGCATGCGGATACCCGCGGCGCGCGGGTGCCGAGGGTTCCGCGTGAACGGCCGATCCGCCCGAATCGCCCCGGTGGGGGCCACGTTTCGGGCGGATCGGTACGCGTGGCGACGTCGGTTCGTGTCCTCGAAACCCGGTTGGCGGGGGTGGGATCGGTTCCGGTGTGCCGGGTTCGACCCGGATCGGGCGGTCAGTGCACGACGGTATGGGGGATGGCGACCCGGTCGGCGTGGGAGGCCGGAGATTTCCGCGCGGCTCCGGCGTCCCGGAGGATCGAGACGACGCGGGCCCAGGCGGGCCCTTGGGCGATGGCACTGGGTACCAGCAGGGTGAAGACCATGCAGCCCTCCTAATTCGAGAGATCGAGCGGTGTCGGATATTCCGACACCATTCACGGTAAACACCTGGCAATTGAAATGCCAGATATCCACCAGTGAATCATGATGCATCATCGTAACGATCGGTGGGTCGTGCCGCGAGAGGCGAGTTCGCAACGGGCGGCGGGGATCCAATGTCGACCCCGATGAGTGCGGTGCATCCGTTCGGTGTCCTTCCACGGTACCCCGACTCGCGTCGACGGCCGAAATATCCGCATACCGTTATTGTCACCGGCTATCTCCCGGACCGAACCCGCTTCCGCGATATCCAGCTCGTCGCCCGACGAAACGCGGAATTTACCCGCGGCGGCGGGCGGAGTCACGCCCGCCGCGACGGCGGGGCGAGTCCGCTTGCGGCGGAACTCCACACCGCGCCCGTGCGCCGTGACCCCAGTGTATTGCCTTGGAGCACAAGCCGATCAGTGGAATCGACCGGCGCGAACGGGCACGGCGACGTCGCGGATGCGCCGGCGGGGCGCGGTGGAAAAGACGGCCGACGCGCGTCGTGCCGCCCGTATCGGCGTGCCGCCCCCGCACGAGTCGGCGGTCGATACGGTGCGACGGCGCGCTGTGACGTGCGCGATGCTCGCGCCCCCGTCCGCGACGGCTCGCACACCACCCGCGATCGGGCCGCGAAATCTCGGCGAACCCCACCGATCCGAACCACCGGACCGGGCGAACACCGTCGCGTCCGACACCGCGGGGTCGCCTTCACGAAGGCGCGCACAGCCCTGATCGATCCGACAGCCGAGCAGCGCGATGCCCGCCACGCGCGGCTACCGCCGCGCGGCCGTCGCCGCGATGACGGAGCCGTGACGCCCCCGAGCACCGGCCGCGCGTGCGGTGCCATCGACCGGAACCCGGCGGCGTTCTCGGATGCCCGACCCCCGCCGCGGCGATCGTCGGGCGGTGGTGAAGCGGCTCAGGGAATCAAGGCCAATTGGCGCGACTGGGCCACGAGTGCGCCGGTGCTGTCCCAGATGTCGAAATCCTCTTCGTGGAAGCCGTTGACCAGGTGAGCGGTGCGCACTCGGCAGGCCAGCCAGCCGGGGGCGGGGCGGCGGCGGATGTGCACGGTCAACTCGATGGTGGAACTGCCGGACACACCGAGGTCGAAGACCGCGGGCGCGGCGGAATCGACCAGCAGCGCCAAGGCGATCGGGTCGGCGTCGCGTCCGTCGGCGAATCGCAGCCAGAAATCCAGCGCCGCGGTGCCGCCGGGTGCGCCGCGGAAGAAACCCGGCACCTCGGGCATGCGGAATTCCACGCGACCGGCGATGTTCGTGCCCGACAGCGCCACTCCGCGCAGCGGGTTCACGCACTCGTCGGGCGGGGGTAGTTGCGGTGCGGCGCCGGTCTCGGAGGTGAGGCCCTCGGCCTGGGCGAGATCGGTGAACGTGGCAAGCACTCGCACGATTTCGCGGTCCTCGCGCAGCAGGGTGGCCGCGCCGGTGCCGGTGCGCCTGCCGACCCGCGCGATTTCGGTGGTGATGCGGGCGGGCCCCGGAACGCCGGGGCGCAGGTAGTGCGCGGAGGCGGACAGCAGGTCGGGTTGGGGGATCTCGCGGCGCAGCGCCTGGAGGCAGGTGGCGAGCAGGTAGCCGCCATTGGCGGTGCCCGCGCCGGTGGTCCAGCGGTCCGACAGCTCGATCGCGTACTCGTGCGCGCCGACCGGCGTGCTTGCGGTATCGGTGTCGAAGGCGTGGTGCGTCGTCGTGGTCATACGGGCGTTCCTTTCGTTCCCGTCGATGATCATCCTCGCCGAGTCGGGGGTGTCGATTACCCGGGCGGTAAGTCCCGGTGGTTCCGGCATCGGCGAAGGCCGCGCCGTCCCCCGTCAACGGCCGCAACCCCGTTCGTGTGGATCGAAACCGGCGGTTCACGCCCCGGCCGGGCCGCGGACACCGCCGACTAGGATCGAGACGATGAGGACCCGAACGGCCGGCGACCTGCTGCGGCACTGGCGGCTCGAACGCGGACTCAGTCAGCTCGAGCTGGCCTCGCGCGCCGACATCTCGGCCCGGCATGTGAGTTTCATCGAGACCGGCCGCGCCACCCCGAGCCGTGCCATGATCGGCCACCTCTGTGATCGCCTCGACATTCCATTGCGCGAACGCAATCGGCTGCTGCTGGCCGCCGGATACGCCCCCGCCTACGCCGAATCCGCCCTGGACAGTCCCGCCATGCTCGCGGTGCGCACCGCCGTGCGCCGGATACTCGTCGGTCACGAACCGTATCCGGCATTGGCGATCGATCGGGGCTGGACCGTCGTCGACGCCAATGCCGGTGTCGGGCCGCTGCTGACCGAGGTGTCGCCGGACCTGCTGCGCCCGCCGCTGAACGTGCTTCGCCTGAGCCTGCATCCGGCCGGCCTGGCGCCGCGCATCGTCAACCTCGCCGAATGGCGCGGGCATCTGCTGGCCCGGCTTGCGCGTCAGGTCGAACTCACCGGTGCGCAGGGACTCGGGGAGTTGTACGAGGAATTGCGCGGCTATCCGGGCGGTGAGATCGAATCGCGTCTGCCCGAACCTGAACAGGCCGTGGTCCCGCTGCGGCTGCGCCACGGCGACGCCGAATTGTCCTTCCTCAGTGTGACCTCGGTATTCGGCACTCCCATGAATGTCACGGTCGCCGAATTGGCCGTGGAATCGTTCTTCCCGGCCGACGAGTCCACTCGGGCGGCGCTGTCCGAACGTTGAGCGCGGTGTCTACGCCGACAGCGCGGCGCGCGCGGCGGCCAGTGTCTGTTCCCGATAGCCGCCGCCGAATAGCACCGTGTGCACGAGCAACGGATGCAGTTGATGCAATGCCTGCCTGGCCTGCCAGGCATCGGCCAACGGCCGGATCTCACGGTAGGCGCCGAGGAGTCGACTCAGATGCGGTGCGCCGAACAGCGCCAGCATGGCCAGATCGGTTTCACGATGGCCGCCGTGCGCCGCGGGATCGACGAACCGGGCGCGATCGGTACTCCAGCGCACATTGCCCGACCACAGGTCGCCGTGGATGCGTGCGGGCGGTTCGGGCGGCCCGCCGAGCGTCTCGGCACGGTCGATGACCTGTTCCAGCAATCGGACCCCCGCGGGCCCGAGGTGGCGCGCCGCGCCGGGTAGATACGGCGCGAGCCGGTAGTCGGCGAACCAGCGCGCCCACGGCTGGGTATCGCGGGCCGGGGCGCCGCCGCGTCCGGCGGTCGCGGCGGCGGGCTGCCGCGACGCCGGGATCTCGGTGTTGTCCAGCGGGAGACGGGCGATCCAGCCCGGCCACGGCGCGCCGAAGGATTCGGGCGAATGCCCGTGCAGTTCGGCGAGATCGCGTCCGAGCTGTTCGGCCGCGGCGGGGGTCGGCGTGCCCTCCGGTAGCCAGGGCAGGACCAGCAGCCGCTCGTCCACGGCCAGCACCGGCGCCACCGCGTGCGGTATCGCCTCGGCCAGCCACCGCAGTCCCGCGGCCTCGGCGGCGAACACCTCGGGGTGGTCGGCGGTGTACTTGACGAAGACGTCGCGGCCGTCGGCCAGAATCGCCCGGTGCAGTGTCCACCCGTGGTTCGCGCCCAGGTCGGCGATGCCGCGCACCGTTCCGCCGAGCAGCTCGCCCAGTCGCACCGCCAAACTCATCCACACCTCCGTCGCCCGTGCCGACGACCGGTCCCGTCCCGGGCGCGGTCGTCACACCGTTGTGAGCGTACGCATGGTTCGCCGCCGCGTCCGCGGTATGGCCCACCCGGAATCCGGGCGGTCGGTGCGGCGCCGCGGTATCGGAATCAGCCGTTGACCTTGGCGATCACGTGTTCGGCGAAACGGGTCAGATTGCGGATCTTGGTATCAAGGGGTTCGGTGTCGTGTTCGGTGGTGTAGGGGTTGCGGAAACCGACGATGACATCGGTGACGCCCTTGTCCTCGAGACGCTTCACGCCGTCGACGGTGAACCCGTCCAGCGAGATGACATGGATCTCGAAATCCTCGCGGGTGCCGTATTCGGCGCGCAGGGTGTCGAGTTCGCCCAGCAGCCGGTCGAGTTCGACCGGGTCGCCGCCCGCGTGCATCCAGCCGTCCCCGCGCTTGGCGGCGCGCCGCAGTGCGGGTTTGCTGTGCCCGCCGACGAGGATCGGCAACGGCTCGGTCGGCACCGGGCTGATCTTGATGGGCGGAATGTCGTAGTACTCGCCGTGGAATTCGAAGTAACCGCCTGCGCACAGCCCGCGCACGATATCGATGCATTCGTCCATGCGCGCGCCGCGCTTCTCGAACGGGACGCCCATGATCTCGAAATCGTCGGGCCACGGGCTGATACCGACGCCGAACCCGAAGCGGTTGCCGCTCAGCGCGGCCAGCGAGGACGCCTGTTTGGCGACCAGCACCGGCGGCCGGATGGGCAGTTTCACCACGAACGGGGTGACCCGCAGCGTGGTCGTGGCCGCCAGGATCGCCGCGGACAGCACGAACGCCTCGATGAAGGGCTTGTCCTCGAGGAATTCCCGGTTGCCGTCCGGGGTGTAGGGATAGGTCGCGTCCGATTCCTTCGGATAGGCGATGCTGTCGGCCACCGTGATGGAGGCGTAGCCCGCCGCTTCGGCCGCCTGTGCCAGCGGTACGTAGTACGACGGGTCGGTCATGGCTTCGGCATAGGTGAATCGCATCTTCGATCGCCTTTCGTCCCAGTAGTTTTCGGCGGTGCCACCCGCCCGTTGGCTATCCCCACGGATTCCGGTGACCCCGCGGGGCCATGCCGTCGAACATCGCCTTCATCTGGGTAGACAGGTCGAGCAGTTCCACCCAGGTGCCGAGCGGGCCGCCGTCGAGATAGGCGTATGTCATTGCGCCGTCGCCGAATACGCCCTCGGCGAGGATCTCGCGTCCGGCGGTGCGCGCTCGCGCCAGTGCGCTGTCGAGATCGTCGACGACCCAGGCGACGTGGTGCAGGCCCGAGCCGTGTCGGGCGAGGTGATCGGCGTAGGGGCTGTCCCCAGAACCCGGTTCGATCAGTTCGAGCTGTTGTCCGCCCGCGTATCCGAGCGCCACCGCGGCGGTGTAGTCGGCGGGGCGGTCTCGGTAGCGGCAGCCGGAGCCGAAGTGGACCTCGGCGATGGTGAACCAGTCGGCGACGCCGTAGCGCTCGGTGAATTCCCGGGTCGCCGCGGCGATGTCCGGGACCACCCAGCACAGCTGGAAGATCGGGCCGCTCGCGATGGTCACCGGCGCGTCCCGCCGCCGATCGGCCCGCCCGCGCGCATCAGCCCTCGCGCCGCGTCCGGCGCCGTAACGGCGTGAACCGGAACGGCACAGACTGGAACGGCGCAGACTGGAACGCGTTCTAATTTCACCCTCCCAATTAATCATCACCGCTTAACCACGTCAAGGCCGCGACTGAGTACAGTGCGAGCTCATGCGCCTCGAGGATTCGCGGTCGGCGCTGCTCGACGCCGGTGAACGACTCATCGCCGTGCGCGGGGTCGACGTACCGCTGCGGGATATCGCCGCGGCCGCCGGGCAGCGCAACAACTCCGCGGTGCACTACTACTTCGAATCCCGAACGGGCCTCATCGAGGCCATCGTCGACCGACGCATGAACTGGCTCGAACACCGCCGACTGGAATTGCTCGCCGCGCACGAGGCCGACGGCACCGGGCACGACCTGCGCGCCCTGATCGCCATGCTGGCCGAGCCCATCGTCGAACTGCTCGGTCACGAAGGTGTCACCCATTTCGGACGTTTCCTCGAAGTCGTGCGCTCGCATCCGGTAGTCGCCGACGCTCGCCGGCTCGACGGCGCCGACCGCGCCGCGGTCCGCGTCATCACCACCCGGCTGACCGCCGCGCTGTCCGGGGTGCCCGTCCGGCGCCGCCGCGGACGCCTCGAGACCATGGCGACGGTCTTGTTCGCGCTGGTCGCCGATTACGAGCGCACCCTCGAGTCGGGGTTACGCCGCCGGGCCGCCGCCGACGCGGCCGAGATCGTGGACATGATCGTCGCGATGCTCACCGTGCCGGTCTCGGGCCGCTGAGCTATCCGGGGGCATCCGAAGAACTCGATGTCGTTGCGATTCTTCGCGATCCGGCCCTGACCCCGCGCCGGACAGGGTAGCGTCCGAGCCGGTTACCGGGAATCGTGGACCGCGACGAACGGAGACCAGGGCATTCCGATACGACACCGAGACAGATCGGCACTGATCGATGGACGACGCCGACCGCGCCCAAGCCAGAGTCTTCCTGCAGCTGTTGAGCACGCAGGCGAGAACACTCAGTCGCGAGATCGCCTTGACCGGCATCGCGAGTTCCACCACCCGGCGGCTGGAGACCGAACTACAGGATGTTCGCCGCTACATAGATCGCTTACAACACAGATTCCCCGACGCTGTCGCACCACGCTGAGCCGAAGGGACCGATTCGCCGAACCCGCTGTGGGGTTCGGCGGTTCGGTCCCCGGCCACCGTCCGGCTATGTGGTCGCGACCTTGATCTGGGCCTGGTCGACCTGGATGTCGCTGTCGGTCGGATTCGCTTCGGCCCGAACGGTGACGCGCGCGCGATCGATACCCTCGGCCTCGAGCGCCGCGGCGATATTGTTGCCGCGCGCCTCGGCCAACGCCTTCGCCTGTTCGGCGTCGTCGCTCTTGCCATAGGTAGTGACCTGGATGCGGGTGTCGTTGCCCTGCAAGGGAAGCGCGACCGCCTTGAGGGTGACCGAGTCCACGGTGCTCAGATCGGAACTGCCGCTCTCGAAGGAGATCGGCGCCGCCGCCAGCGCCGCGTTGATGGCGTTCTGGATGGCCTGCTGCGCGGCGTTCATGGCCGAGCTCACGACCGAGGAGACGGTGGTGGCCGCACTGCCGCGCGTGGCGTGCCCCGAGGTGGCGGCATGGGTCGTGGTGGTCGCCGACGAGGATTCGGAGTCGTTGTCGGACCCGCACGCCGTCGTCATGAGCAGCACCGCGGCCCCCGCGGCGATCGCGCATACATACCTGCTGGAGATCATCGCTCAACTCCTGAATTCGAGGAAGAATCCGTTCACGTCATACGACAATCATTCGGACTTTCACGACGAATCGGCCCTCGACGGCCGATCGCTCGTCCGTCGATCTTCGCATACCGGTGCCGCGAATTCGCGCTCCCACGGCGGGAAAACGAATGCGTAGGCGCGGAAATCGTGCGATCGGTAACGCGGTGACGATTTCACGAACGGATGCCGCCGCGGCCCGGAAACGAAGCGTTGTAGAAATGTCATGAACCCGGCGTAGCATCGCCTTCGACCATCCGATGCCGGGTCGGTCACCGTGGGTCCGGGTATTCCATGTGAGTCATCATCGGGATAGGGACGAAATGGTCACTTCGGCGACGGCGGCGCGAAAACATATACGCCGGAAGATATCGCGTGACGGTAGGAACGGCCAGGGACCGATGCCGTGAGCGCCCCCGACGACGCACCACTCACCGACGACGAACGCCGCGAACTGCTCCGGCTGCGTCGCGAGGTCGATGATCTGCGCCGCGCCCACGGCGCCGATACCGGGGCCCGTCCAGGGCACCCGCGCCTGCGCTGGACCGGCGTCGCCATCCTGCTCGCGCTGGCCGCCGCCCTCGCGTTCGCGGCCGTACCGGCCCGGTATCTGCACGGCGAACTGCTCGACACCGACCGATACGTGCGGACAGTGACGCCGCTGGCCGCCGACCCGGTCCTGCGCGCCGAACTCACCGACCGGCTGACCGACGAACTCATGGCCCGCCTCGATGTCGAAGCGGCCACCGCCGAGGCATTGACCACGCTCACCCGCGACGCACCCCGCGTACCCGCGGCCGTGGTCGGCCTCGCACCGGTGATCGCCGACGAGGCCGAATCCTTCGTCCGCGACCGGGTCGCCGCCTTCCTCGCCTCCGACCGGTTCGAGGCGCTGTGGATCCAGGCCAACCGGCAGGCGCACCGCACCCTCGTTGCGGTCCTCACCGGCGAGACCCGCGACGGCGTGCGGATCGACGACGGCACCGTCGCCCTCGACCTCGGACCGGTCATCGACGCTGTCCGAACCGATCTCATCGGCCGCGGCTTCTCCTTCGCCGAGAACATCCCCGACGTCGACGCCACCGTCGTGCTCATCGAATCCCCGCGCCTGGCCACCGCCCGCCGCCTGACCTCGGCGCTGGACACCTCCTCGACGGTCCTGCCCGCGGCGGCGCTGCTCGCCGCGGTCGCGGCCGTACTCCTCGCCCCGCGGGGGTCGCGGCGGCGCGCCCTCGTCCTCGCCGGTGTCGTCCTCGCCGCGACCATGGTGCTGCTCGGCATCGTGACAGCGATAGGCCGGGCGGTGTATCTGCGCGAGATACCGCCCGACGCGCTTTCCCGCGATTCGGCCGCGATCGTGTTCGACACCCTCGCGCGGCCACTGCGCACCGCCGTGCGCGCGGTGTTCGTCCTCGCGACGGTGCTCGCCGCCGTGGGATATCTGGCCGGACCGTCACGAACGGCGATCGCGCTGCGCCGCGGCTACACCGCCGCACTCGACGCCGTGCGAGCACCGAGACCGGGTCGCGTCCCGCACCGGATCGAATCCGCCGTCGCGGCTCTGCGTATACCGCTGCGCATCGCGATCGTCGCGGCCGCCGCGATCACCGTCGTGTTCTGGGACTACCCGTCGGGACTGGTCGTCACGGTGATCGTGCTCGTGGCCGTCGCGGCGTTGCTGCTGGTGGAACTGGTGGCCCGGCCCGCCCGGCCCCGACCGGAATGAGTGTCGATGGGAACCGATGCCCATACCCTGCTGCACGGACCGCTGTTCTCCGGCGTCCCCCTCGACCGCGCCACCGCCGCGGGCCGGATCAGCGCCTATATATACGGCAACATCCTGGTTCTCGCCGCGCTCGTGCCGATCGTCACCACCGCGGTGGACGTCGGCATCCTCATCGTGCTCGGCACCGCGCTGTCCACCTTCGTCGCCCACGTCTTCGCCGAGACCGTGGGCCGCAGCGTCGAGGAGGGGGCGAGCCTCACCCGCGCGGACCGGCTACGCGAATTGCGCAATTCGGTGCCGATTCTCACCTCCGCGGTGCTTCCGTCCGCGATTCTCGCGACCGGACTGATCGGCTGGCTGGAACCACGCACCGCACAGGTGATCGCCGAACTGGCCATACTCGTGCGCATAGGCGGCATCGTCTTCGTCATCCGCCGATTACGCGGGGAACGGCTGTCACAGGGGTCACTCGTCGCCGCGATCGTGCTGACCGTCGTCGCCGCGACGGTGGTGGCGGTCAAGGTCGTCCTGACGCACTGACAGGACAGCACGCACCTCCTCGACACCCCTGGAGCTGCGGGAGGTGTGCGGCGGGGCTCAACCCTGGCGCACCCGTCGGGCCAGTGCCACAGTGGCGGCGCGCAATTGGTCGATCCCGTCGAGTCGCTGTTCGTACCCGACCCGCGTGCGCGCCACACCGCGCGGCGTGGTGACCCGCAGATCCAACCCGTACCGATCCGCGCGTTCGCAGAGGGCTTCGGTCGCATCCGGGAATCCGCCGAGAACCCGCGCCATCTCGGCGAGCGCGTCGGCGTGGTCGGCATTGAGGTGCTCGATCGCCCCCGCGGCCCGCGAGACGACCGGATCGGGAGCCGCCGCCGCATAGTCCTGCGCCGTGGCCGAATCCATGCGCCCATAGCCTCCGACCCATCGGACCCGTCGCACGCGCAGCACCCACAGCGAGAAGTCGCTGTAATCGATGTAGTACCGCGCCGCGGGCACCGCGTCCAGATGCGCCGCGCGCGCCGCCTCGGCCTCCGTGCCGTGTGGGCGTTCCACCACGCCTGCCAGGGTGATGCGGGTGCCCGCCAGCGGATCGGCGGGCGGATTCGGTTCGACCACGGCGATGCTCGCGCGCGGATCGGCCGCGAGATTGCGTCCGTGTTCGGCCATGCGCGAGACGCAGAGCACCGGCTGACCGTCGAGCAGTCCGTAGGTGACGAACGACGCCCAGGGGTCGCCGTCCTCGCTCAGACTCGCCAACGTCGCGGTATTCGTCGACGCCGCAACGGTTCTGGCCTCCTCGGCGGCCGACGGGCGCGCCGGATTCACCACAGCGGCGGTCGGAGCAGGAACCGAAGGCGCGTCGCCCGGGTCACCATGATCGAGAGTCATCTGCCAATCCTCGGTCCGGCCGGGCCGAGCGCCCGGCGCATGCCGTCGATTCTCGCATCGGGCGGGCACGCGTCCGCCCGCGCACCCGGTCTTCGGGCTACAGACCTCAAGTTGCTCTCCGCTCATACCCTTTCACCGCGCGCCCGATCCGGTGAAAGGGAAGGGGTGGTCGAGAAGTTATCCGGCGTTTCGGCCGAGCTCCGGCGCGCTCCACGATTGGCACCATCCCGAGATCACGGAACGGCCCACCTCGCACTGGTCGGTGGGGGTGTGAACCGTCGGCCCGAAGATGCGAAACAAGTGCATGTCACAGCGGCGGGCCTATGCGGATCGGGTTTCGCCGGGGTGGGCCACTGGGCACTATTGTCATATCGGAGAAAGGCTCATGCGTGCGTCCCGTTTCCGGTATGTTAATAGATATTCTCATGTAGTCGATTCGGATGAGCCACGTGTGAGGCACGACCGCAACCATGACGATTGCCCGCCCTGACCGGGCGGCGCCACGCTGGTGCCGTCCGGCGGTGAAGACACGGAGTAGACCATGTTCACACGACGCAAGATCGGAACCGCCATCTGCGCGGCCGCCCTCGCCGCCGCGGTCGTCCACCTGAACGGCCCGGCTGTCGCGGGGGCGGCTCCGCAATGCCCCGGCACCTACGTTGTCGCCGTGCCGGGCACCTGGGAGACGTCCAACTCCGAACCGGAGAAGGGGATGCTCGGGATGATCACCGACAATCTGCCCGGCGATATACGCACCGATTACGTCCACTACGCCGCGACCGCCTTCCCGTGGGAGGGCGAAGTGTACGGCCGTTCCAGGCAGGAGGCCGCCGACAAGACCCGCGGCCTGGTCGGGGCGATGGCGCGGCAATGTCCGGGAACGAAGATCGCGATGCTCGGCTACAGCCAGGGCGCGGACGCCGCGGGCGACGTGGCGAGCGAGATCGGCACCGGACTCGGTGTGGCCCCGCCGAATCAGATCGCCATGGTCGGGCTGATCTCCGATCCCAAGCGGTCGCCCACCGACAATCTGATCGGCCCCGCCGTCGGCGGCGCGGGCGCGGGCGGCCCCCGGCTGGGCGGCTTCGGCTGGGTATCGCCGCAGACCTTCACCTTCTGCGCCGCGGGCGACCTGTACTGCTCCATGCCCGACGGCGACTTCGCCGGACGCATCGCGGGCCTGCTCGCCCAGCTCTCCAATCCCGACCCGGCCAAGGTCGGCGACTACCAGCGGCAAGCGACCGCCCTGCTCGGCGACGCACTCGCCGCCGGTGGACTCGGACTGCTGTCGGACCAGCTCAACAACGCCGCCTACGAACAGCGCAGGCGTCAGGTCGACGACTTCATCAAATCCGGTATCCACCAGAGCTATCCGAGCTACCAGGTCGGTGGGGGCGCGACCCCGATCTCCTGGCTGCGCAGGCATCTGATCGACGTCGCCGGATAGGTACGCGGGCCCGACCGGATCCGCGCCCGTTCAGTCGGGAACGCGGGTCACCGCGATCGCGGATTCGGTCAGACTGCCGAGATATAGCGTGCCCTCGTATTCGACGACCCCGGTCACCATGGAGAAATCGACGCCCGGGGTTTGCAGGTCGTGCACCACGGACCCGTCGAAATCCACTGCGAGCACCCACACCGTGCGCTTGGGTTTCGGGCGGGCCCACTCGGGCAGCGCCCACACCCCGCGGCGCAGGATTCCGGGCAGCGGGAGCAGACGATCCAGTATCGGATCGCGCGGCGCGGGCAGGGTGATCCACACGAGGCCGTCACTGCCGAGCGCCATATTGTCCGGGAACCCCGGCAGATTCTCGATGAGCATGTCCGAGGTGCCCGCCTTCGGACCGCTCAACCAGTACCGCCGCACCCGATAGCCGCCCGATTCGGCCACCAGCACGCAGCTGCGATCCGGTGCGAGCACCACGCCGTTGGCGAAAGACAGGCCGTCGACGAGGGTTTCGACCCGTCCGTCCGCATTTCGTCTCAGCAGTCGCCCCGTCTCGGAATGCTCGAGCAGGTCGCCGGTGTATTCGGTGAGCGAATAGCGCCGCGTCGAGGAGGAGAAGTAGATCGTAGCGTCCGAATCGCGAACGACATTGCTGGCGAAGGGGAGTGGCTCGCCGTCGACCTCGTCGACGAGAACCCGCAATGTCGCGTCGGGTCGCCATTCGAGCAGACCCCGCTCGAAATCGCAGATCAGAATGCTGCCGTCGGAATCGACGTGCAGACCGAGCGGACGCCCGCCGGTATTCACCAAAGGAGTCACCGTGGCTTCCACGGGTTCGATCCGCAGTATCGAGCCGTCCTCGATACCGGTGATCAGTGTCCCGTCGGGGGAGCGGACCACGTCCTCGGGGCCCGCGCCGGGCAACTCGATTCGGCGGAGCGGGGGGAGCGGCGGGTTACTGGATGTCTGCCGGACCCGCGAGGTAGCGGCGGGGGGAGTCCAGCGACGTGGTCGCATCGTCGGTCCGGCGGGCATGAGCTCAGGGTATCGCCGGATCGTCGCAGCGTAGATCGAAATACGCAAGATAAATCATCAACCTACGTAGATATGCGCATCAACGCATGAAATCCACCTCTCAGACACAACGAAGAAGAGAACCGCAGGGAAGGGACAGGGACCCGTCGGCCGAAATAATCGGATTCCGGGGACCGGGTCTGCCGCGCGTTCACGGCTGCTGGGTGATCGCGTACCAGAGCACCGCTAGTGTCGCGAGGACGAACAGCGGGGAGATGAGCCACGTCTCGACCTTGTTGCCGGTGCGTTCGATGACCGGGAATCGCACCCGCAGGTCGAAGGGCCAGAACAGGCGGCAGCCGCGGTCGGTGAGGCAGTCGCCGAGGATGTGGGCCAGTGAGCCGAGGCCGACGACGAAGGGCAGCCAGGAGGGTTTGTCGGCGAGCCAGTGGTCCATGGCGAAGGTGCCCGCGACGGCGAGTACTACGACGGAGCCCCAGGATCGGAAGCCGTCGCCACCGGGGCACAGGTGCAGCGCGCGTACGGCGAGGGCGAGCAGGAAGAAGACGAGTGCCAGGGTGAAGGGTCGGCCGAGCCAGTGCACGCCCGCCCAGGTTCCGTAGGTGGCGGCGGCGACGAAGGCGAGGGAATGGGTGGCGTGGCGGTGGCCGCCGGATACCTTCGAGATGATCGTGCACAGCAGATAGGAGATCGGTCCAAGTACGTGCGCGATGGATCCCTTGGGATGGTCGGCGTCGGGCAGCAGCGCCGCACCGGCGGTGAGGAACGTGCCGAGCAGCAGTTCGACCGGCCCGAGATGTCCGGTGCCGACCTGTACGGCCGGGAAGGTCAAGACGGTGACGGGCAACACCACCGCGGCTCCTGACCAGGCGAGCGCGCCACTGGTCGCATGCGAATGTCCGAGCACCGATCCACGTTAGCCGAGACGGTGCCGGTGACCGCGGTCGCGCTTGCCGCGAATCGCGTTGCCTGCGGCGGTGACTCGCGTTCGGTCGCCGCCGCACGGTCCGGGACCGTTTCCGGTGTCATGGCGGGTGGCCGGGTGGATGCGGCCTCGGGGTCGCGCTCGTAGGCGGGGACCGCTATGCTCTTGACCCGATACCCGACCGTGGGGCGAAACCGCTTGTCGGTCCGTGCATTTGACGTGAATGAACGTGTGTCGGGGGAATCAGGGGAAAGGGTGTATTTCCCCTGCGGACGAGCACGCGAGGATGGTAGTACGGACTTGTCACAGTCATCGAATCGGTCGGATGACGGTCTCGCGGAGTCGCCGCGACGTCCACGGCGGCGGTTGCCGCAGCTGACGTGGTGGACATGTCTGATAGCGACCTCGGGCGGGTCGTCGGCGGCGGTGTACTACGCGCCGGAGGATTTTCGTATTCCGCTGGGCATCGGGGCGGGTGCGACGTCGGTGGTGTTGTCGGTCGCGGTGTCGGCGGCGGTGTATTTCCGGCGCGCGGCGATCGATGCCCGCGGTGAGGGGGAGCAGACGCGGGTCGCGGCGCAGGAGTACGTGGAGTCGGCGACGGCGGAGTTGCGCGGTCAGCTGGCCGCGGCGCAGTCCGCGGCGGCCGAGTTCCGCGCCGACGCGAGCGGCAGTGAGAGTCGCCGGGTTGCGGCGATGGCGGCGTTCGCGGGTGCGGCGGGTCGGATGCAGGCGATGACGACGAGTATGTTGGCCGAGTTGCGGGAGATGGAGAACCGTCACTCGGACGCCGACGTGTTGGCGGATCTGCTGCAATTGGATCATCGGACGGCGCAGGCGGGCAGGCTCGCCGACAGTATCGCGGTGCTCTCGGGTGCGCGATCGGGTCGACGGTGGGCGAAACCGATTGCGATGCAGTCGATTCTGCGCGGAGCCATGGGCCGTGTCGCCGGCTATCAGCGGGTGCGGTTGCGGGCGGTGGCGAATATCGCGATCGCGGGGCACGCCGCGGAGGCGGTGATGCACGCGCTGGCGGAGCTCATCGACAATGCCTGTAATTTCTCGCCGCCGACGACGGAGGTGCACCTGTACGCGGCGGAGGTGCCCGCGGGTGTGGTGATCACCATCGAGGACAGCGGTCTGGTGATGAGCGAGTCGGCGTTGCGCCGCGCGGAGGCCGCGGTGAGCACGGATCGGTCGGGTGAGCGCGTGGCCGTGGCCCCGGATCTGTCGACCTTGTCGGGTACCCGGTTGGGGCTGTCGGTGGTCGGTTATCTGGCGCGCAAGCACGGTTTGACCGTGTCGTATCGGCCTTCGGCCATCGGCGGCACGGCCGTCGTGGTGGTTGTGCCGCGTGATCTGACGACCCGGGTCGACACGTCGGTGGTGGAGCCGCCGATCGCGCCGCCTGCGTCGAAGGCGGTGGCCGCCGCTCGTCCGGCGCCTGTCACGGTCGCGTCGGTCGCGTCCGGGTCGACGGGTACCGAATTGCCGAAACGGCGGCGCGGCAGCACGTTCGCCGCCGTGCATCCCGAAGGGCTCGTCGGTCGCGCCGCTGCCGTCGCCTCGCCCGCACCGTCGGAGCCCGCGTCCCTTGGCGCGTTCCAGCGGGCGATCACCGGCCGCGAGCCCATAGTTCCCGCCCCGTCCGCCGCTCTGGAGACCGATCGATGACCACTTCTGTGCCCGCCCAGCTGAGCTGGCTGCTGGAACAACTGCTCACCCGAACCCCCGGCACTCGTCATGCGCTGCTGCTGTCGAGCGACGGGCTGAAGATGTGCCATACCGAGCGGCTCACCGAGGACAACGCCGATCAGCTGGCCGCGATCGCGGCCGGTATCCAGAGTCTGGCGCACGGGGCGTCGATCGAGTTCGGTGACGGCCGTTCGGGTGTGCGGCAGTCGATGACCGAGTTCTACGGCGGCATCCTGTTCATCGTGGACGCCGGGATGGGCGCGCACATCGCGGTGGTCGCCGCGGAGGATTCGGATGCGGGGCTGGTCGGACACAATATGCGGGAGCTGGTCGAGCAGCTCGGTGATCATCTGGCCACCTCGCCGCGGGTCGGCGAGGTGAGTCTGTCGTGAGCAGACCCGGCCGCGACGAGGACCCCGATAGGCTCTACACCCTCACCGGCGGCCGCAGCCGACCCGACTTCGACCGATTCGACCTGGTCACGCTCGTGGTCAGCGAATCGGAGCCGACGGCGGGGATGAGTTCGGAGGACGCGGCCATTCTGGCCATGTGCCGGGCTCCCACGGCGGTGGTGGAGATCGCCGCCGAATTACGAATTCCTGTTGGTATCACCACGATCCTGCTGTCGGATCTGTTGCACGCGGGCAAGATCACCGTGCGTCACCCGACTGCGGCGACGCCCGACGATCCGGGTGCGCCGTGGAATGCGATGCCGGACACCTCGACCCTCGAGAAGGTGCTTGTTGGACTCCGCAGTCTCTGACCCCCGCCCGGAGCGCGCTGACGCGCCGTTGCATGCCGCGACCCGTCGGGCGATGAAGATCGTCATCGTCGGCGGATTCGGTGTCGGCAAGACGACGATGGTTCGTTCGGTGAGCGAGATCCGTCCGCTCGACACCGAGGCCACCATGACCCGGGAGGGTTTGCGGGTGGATGATCTGACCGGTGTGACCGGGAAGTCGACGACCACTGTCGCGTTCGATTTCGGGCGGATCAGCATCGATGCCGAGCATGTGCTGTATCTGTTCGGCGCGCCGGGGCAGGAGCGTTTCTGGTTCCTGTGGGATCGCCTGTTCAGCGGTGCGCTGGGGGCGATCGTGCTGGTGGATCAGTTCCGTATCGCCGATTCCTGGTACGCGATCGACCGGTTGGAGCATCAGCGGGTGCCGTTCGTGGTGGCGTGCAACGATTTCGGCGGCACGTTCGACGGGGATCGGATTCGTGACGCGTTGGATCTGGATCCGCGGGTGCCGTTGCTGGAGTGCGACGCGCGGTCGCGGGAGTCGTGCCGTGACGTGTTGATCACGTTGGTGGAGCATCTGTTCACGCGGCGCGGGGTTTCGGCGGTGTCGTCATGAGTCATCCGCAGATGAGTTCGCCCGCGGATCTGTCGCGCGGGCCGGCGCCGGTTCCGTTGAGCGGTCCGCGTTTCCATTCGGATCCGCATCGGCTGTATCACGATATGCGTCGTGAGCATGGGCCGGTGGTGGCGGTGGAGTTGCCGGGCGGGTTCCCGGCGTGGCTGGTGATCGGGTATCGCGAGATGCATCAGGTGACCAGTGATCCCGAGTTGTTCCCGCGGGATGTGGGGTTGTGGAACCAGTGGCCGAATGTTCCGCAGGATTGGCCGCTGCGGCCGATGATCGGTCAGCCGATGCCGTCGATCTACTTCACCGCGGGCGCCGAGCATCGCCGTCACGTGGCGATGGTGGAACCGGCGTTGGATTCGGTGGATCCGTTCGAATTGCGCCGCACGTGTGAGAATCTCGCGGATCGGTTGATCGACGGTTTCTGCGGTAAGGGTGAGGCCGACCTGGTCGCCGACTATGCCGAGCCGCTGCCGGTGCTGGCGTTGGCCTGGCTGCTCGGCTTCCCGGACGAGGACGGCCCGCAGTTGGCGTGGACGATGAAGACCCTCGCCGACGGTGGTGCCGACGCCCAGCTGGGCTATGCGCAGTTCGCGGGTCATATGCAGAAGCTGGTGGCCGACACCAAGGCGCGGCCGGGCGACAATCTGGTGTCGCGGATGTTGGCGCACGGCGGGTTCTCCGATGAGGAGTACATGCTCGACCTGATGGCGATCACCGCGGCGGGGCATCTGCCGACCTCGGACTGGATCGGTAATTCGGTGCGGCTGATGCTGACCGACGACCGTTTCGCCGCGGCGTTGGGCGGTGGCCGTCACAGTGTCGGCCAGGCCATGAACGAGGTGTTGTGGGAGGACACCCCGACCCAGATCCTGTCGGGTCGGTGGGCGGCGCGCGACACCCGGTTGGGCGACCGCGCGATTCGTCGCGGTGACATGCTGCTGCTCGGGCTGGCGGCGGCGAATGCCGATCCGCATGTGCGCCAACATGCTTCGGACTGGGTGGAACCGGCCTACAGCGGCAACTGCGCGCATTTCGCGTTCTCCCACGGTGAGTACCGTTGCCCGTTTCCGGCCCAGCAGATCGCGGAGATCATCGCGCGCACCGCTATCGAGATCCTGCTCGACCGATTGCCCGATGTCGATCTCGCGGTCGCGGCCGAGACCCTGGTGCGGCGGCCGTCGGCCTTCTTGCGCGGTATGACGTCGCTTCCCGTCCGTTTCACCCCGGTTCGTGCTGTTGGAGGTACTCCGTGACCCAGGTCTGTCCCCATGCCCAGCCCCTCGTCATCGATCCGATGGTGGCCGATCTCGCGGGGGAGACCGCGTATCTGGTGGCCGCGGATCCGGTGACCCGCATCGAACTGCTCGGGGTGCCCGCGTGGACGATCACCCGACACGCGTTGGCGCGGCAGCTGCTGGTCGATCCGAGGCTGGTGAAGGACATCGGCGCGTGGTCGTTGTGGCAGAAGGGAATCGTGACGCGGCAGTGGCCGCTGATCGGGATGATCGACGCGGGCCGGTCGATGTTCACCGTCGACGGCGCGGAGCACCGGCGGCTGCGGATCAAGACCACCCAGGCGTTGACCAAGCGCCGTCTGGACGCGCTCCGGCCGGATATCGAGCGGATGACCGCGGAGTTGTTGGACGATGTGGCGCGGGCGGGTCGTGACGGCGCCGTGGTCGATCTGAAGTCGGTGTTCGCCTATCCGCTGCCGATGCGGGTCATCAGTCAGCTGATGGGTGTCGATCGTGCCGATCACGCGATGCTGTTGACCTGGTACAAGGCGTTCTTCTCGCTGTTGACGCCGCAGGACGAGCGGTTGCGGGTCATCGATGAGCTCGACGGGTATTTCACCGAGTTGGTGCGCCGCAAGGCGGCTTCGCCGTCCGACGATCTGACCAGCGCGCTCATCCAGGCCACCGACGGCGGTGAACCGCTGACCGAGGAAGAGGTCATCGGTAATTTGAAGGCGCTGGTCGCGGCGGGTCACGAGACCACGATCGGGTTGATCCTGAGCGCGGTGCGCGCCCTGCTCACGAATACCGAGCAGTTGACGCGGGTCCGGTCCGGGGATGTGCCGTGGGCGTCGGCGGTGGAGGAGACGTTGCGCTGGGACGGGCCGGTCACGCACCTTTTGATGCGTTTCGCCACCGAGGACATCACCGTCGAGGGCGTGACGATCGAGAAGGGTGACGGTGTGGTCATGTCCTACCGTGCGATCGGGCGCGACAGCGCGGTGCACGGTGCCGACGCGAACGATTTCGATGTCACCCGGCCCACCGCCGACCGGCACATCACCTTCGGGTACGGCCCGCACATCTGCCCGGGTGCGGCGCTGGCGCGTCTGGAGGGCGGTATCGCGCTGCCCGCGTTGTTCGAGCGGTTCCCGAACCTGAATCTGGCGGTGCCGGTCGAGGAGATCCGCAATCTGCCGGTGCTGACCCAGAACGATCTGGCGGCGTTCCCGGTTCGTCTGGACGGCTGATCCACTACGGCGGGGTTTCCGCTATTCTGCCCCGGTCGCGTTTGTCGTACAGAGGAGTAGGTTCACGGTGAGTTCGGTGGTAGACGCGCCAGATGTCGCGTCCTACGTGGGGCATTATTACAGGATCGACGACGCGTTCGAGGTCGGACGGGAGAAGGTCCGGGAGTACGCGCGCGCTGTCCAGGACACCCACCCCGCGCATTGGGACGAGAACGCGGCCGCCGACCTCGGTTATCCCGGTCTGGTGGCGCCGCTGACGTTTGTGTCCATTCCGGCGATGGCGGCCAACCGCATCCTGTTCGAGACGGTGATCAGCGGTTACGACATGTTCGTGCAGACCGAGCAGGTCTTCGAACAGCATCGTCCGATCCTGGCGGGTGACCGGCTGGTCACCGATGTCGAATTGTCGTCGGTGCGCCGTATCGCGGGCAAGGATCTGATCACGGTCACCAATACCTTCACCGACGAGAAGGACGAGGTCGTGCACAGCATGCACACCACGGTCGTCGGTATCTCGGGTGAGGGGGTCGATCCGGCGATCACCGACGCGGTGGAGAACATCATGGTGCACGGGGTGAACATCCTCGGCCGCAAGGACGAGGCAACGGTCCACGAGCGCACGCCGCGGCCGGAGGGCGAGGTGCGGATCGCGAGCCCTGCCGGCACGCCGGGCACCACTTTGTCGTTCGACGAGTTGTCGGTCGGCCTGGAATTGCCGTTGCGCGAGGCTCGTGTCTCGCGCGGTGACCTGGTCAACTATTCCGGTGTCTCCGGTGACGGCAATCCGATCCACTGGGACGACCGGATCGCGGAGATGGCGGGTCTGCCCGGGGTGATCGCGCACGGCATGCTCACCATGGGTTTGGGCGCGGGCTTCGTGTCCACCTGGTCCGGTGATCCGGGCGCGATCACCCGCTACGGTGTCCGCCTGTCGAACTACACGCTGGTCGACGCCCGACTCGGCGGCCACATCGAATACACCGGCCGGGTGAAGTCGCTGGATCCGGCGACCCGAAGCGCGGTCGTCGCGATCGTCGCGAAATCGGGCGGCCGCAAGATATTCGGTCTCGCGACCGCCACTCTCAGCTTCCGCTGAGGCGCGGCTGCCAGTTCTGGTGCCGGGTGGCAGGATTCGGAGTCGGGAAGTCGATTTTCTCCGAGGCCGGCGGTGGGGGAGCCCGGCCTCGCGAGCCTCATCTGGCTTGGCAGGCCGCCGAGTCCAGCTTACTGGTTGGAGACCTTCCACTGGTCGTCCTCGGCGACGAATTCGACGTAGGCGTCCTCGACCTTCTTGCCGTCGATCGTGACGTCCGCGTCGGCCCGCAGTTTCACCTTGTTGCGTTCGGCGGCTCACGAATCGAAGCCCCTTCATCATCTATGCGGTGCGGCCGAGAGGGATTGGACACGTGGGCCGATGTCGCGGGCCGGGTCTCGACTCGGCTCCCGATGACGTGTCCAGTGAAAATGGCCGGCCCGCAGGGGAAACAAGGAGTGGGTATGATCCCCCGACGTGGAGCCTGGTGTTCGCGCAGATCGTGACATGAGAGATCGGCCGTCGGTCGTGCTGCCCTCGCGGCGGACGTTCACGACCGTTCGGCGCGTGTCACCGACCGCACCGGTCGCCGCGGCATGACCGGCATCAAGGTTCCATTCGGGCACCGAAATACGCCTCTGCGCGAATTGTTATGCGGCCGAGCGGATTCGGTCCGCGAGTTCCGTCTGCGGGAACTATAGGGGCGCTACCGCCCGCCCGAGATCTCCCAGCACGTCATCGTATTTGCGTTCCACACCCTGGAGTTACGCCATTGACAACACCATATGAACCCCACGACGCATTCTTCGACGGCCAGGCGGTCGGTGCGATGGTCGCCGACCCCGACCGGGCGCCGGTTCGTCTCTACGAGCCCGAGTTCGCCGCCGACCCCCACCGTTTCTACGCCGAGATGCGCGCCAAATTCGGTTCCCTGGTGCCGGTCGAGTTGGCGCCCGGTATCGCGGCCACGCTCGTGATCGGCTACCGGGACGCGGTACGGATCAACAACGATCCCGTGCATTTCCCCGCCGACCCGCGCGCCTGGCAGAAGGACGTGCCCTCGGACTGCCCGGTGCGGCCGATGATGGAATACCGGCCGAATGCCCTGCGCAGTGCCGGAGCGGCCCATGCCCGATACCGGAAGGCGAGCGTCGACAGCATCGACGCCGTCGACCTCTACGGTCTGCACACCGAGATCGAACACATCGCCATCCCCTTGGTGAACACCTTCTGCCGGGACGGCCAGGCGGATCTGCTCAGCCAGTGGGCGTTTCCGGTCACCTTCGCCTACCTCAACGCGATGGTCGGCTGCCCGGAGGATATCGGGTTGCAGGTCGCCAAGGGCATGGCCATGATGTTCGAGGGCGCCGACGCGGGCGAGGGCAGCGAACTGTTCGCGAGCGCCTTGGCCGAACTGGTAGCGGTCAAGCGCGCCCATCCCGGCGACGACGTCACCACTCGGCTGGTCGAGCATTCGGCGGAGCTGACCGACGAGGAGTTGGTCCACCAACTCGTCACCATCTATGGCGCCGGTATCGAGCCGCTGACGAACCTGATCACCAATACGCTGTTGCTGATGCTCAGTGATCCCCGGTTCTCCGGGCACGCGGCGCTCACGACACGAGACGCGCTCAACGAGGTGCTGTTCCGCGATCCGCCGCTGGCGAACTTCGGCATCACCTATCCGCCGCATCCGATCCCCATCGGCAAGAATTGGCTGCCCGCGAATCAGCCGGTGGTGACCAGCATGGCGGGCTGCAACAACGATCCCGATATCGTCGGGGAGTTCACGGCGAACAACTCACATCTGGCGTGGGGTACCGGACCGCACGTGTGCCCCGCTCAGAAGGTGGCCTACCCGGTCGCGCAGTACGCCATCGATCAGCTCTTCGACGCGCTCGGTGAGATCACCCTGGCGTGCCCGGCCGCCGAACTCGTCTGGCGACCCGGCCCGTTCCACCGCTCCCTGGCGGCGCTGCCGGTGACCTTCGCGAAGACCCCGCCGCTGACCATCTCCTGAATATCCCCGCGGGCGCGGTGGTGAGACCGCCGATCGACGATCTCACCACCGCGGTCTCACGCGGCGGAGTCGACCACCGACTCGGCCAGGGCGCTCGCGCACTGCGCGACATATCCGTCGGCGTCGAAAGCGGTGCGCAGCAGACCGGAATCGAGTTCGAACGCGGCCACGAGCTCGTTCAGATGGGGTGCCAGGGACTCCTGCACCCGACGACGCATGTCCGACAGCGGTTCCGGTGTGACCGGGAACGGGCCGCCGGGCAGCAGATCCGCGCCGTTGGCCTGGCACTGGCGGATGGCGAACAGCACGAGCAGCTTCTCGATCACCTCGCGTGGCCCCTCGGGCAGCTGAGCGGCGCGATCGGCCAACGCGCGCGCCGACCGGTGGGCGATGTGGGCCTCGGCCGCGGCGAGGGCGAGATCGTAGACGCCGTCCCACCTGGTCTGCCGGTCACCGGAGACCCCCGCGTACTTCTCTGCGGTCCGGTGCTGGAGATGGAGTGCGCGGGCGTCGAGCCAGTCGAGCCAGGCGCCGGGTGTGTCGACATCGCAGGGCGCGAGATTCTCGGGCTGCCGCGGCGCGGACTCCTCGCGACGGGGGAGGCGCCGGTAGGCGGCTTGGAGAGCGATGACGTAACTGTCGCCCTCGGCGGTGGCCGCGGCGTCGCGCAGCGCGCGGAACTCCACGATCTTGTTGTGCGCGAAAACGCCTTGGGCGCCGAGCCTGTCGCGGACCTCGTTGCACACCCGCAGTGCCGTCGTGGTGGCGAAATGCTTGGTGAGCGAGACGAGGTCGGTGAGCTTCGGCCCTTGTTCGTCGTCGTGCTCGTCGGCGGCCCGGACGAAGGCGTCGATGGCGACCTCCACCGCCGCGGTCGCGACATAGGTGTCGGCCACCGCGTCCAGCAGCAGGTCGCGGTGGGCGGGCAGCGCGGACAGGGGAATGCGGCCGCCGACCATGCTCGCGATATCGCGCTGGGTGGCATGGCTCACCGCGATCGACAGCGCGGCCCGCGACACGGCCGCGGACATGGCCGCGATGCACAGCCTGCCGACCCTGACGCGGCTGATCGCCCGCCACGCCTGGTTGTCGGCGGGGATGGGCGAGATCAGCTCGCCGTTGTCGTCGATGCGGGTGCCGGTGTGCGACAGCAGACATTCGCGGGACAGCCGCACGTGATCGAAGCGCGTCAGCGAGTTGTCCATACCCAGACCCGGCTTCTCGGGCAGCGGCCGGATGGTGATGCCGGGAAGCGCCTGTCCGTCCGCGTCGACCAGCCGAACGAGGAACGGATAGTTGCCGCGGTGGGTACCGTCCAGGATCAGTCCGGCGAATACGATCCCGAACCTCGACACGCCCTCGACCGGCGGCGGGGCGGTGGTCGGCATGAATTTGACCGCCGTATCCGTCGGAGTGTGCAGCACGAATCCGCCTCCGTCGGAAGGATCGTAGGTGGCGGTGGTCTCCAGATTGTTCAGGTCGCTGCCGTGGCCGACCTCGGTGAGTACGTAGGCGCCGACCGCGCGGCCCTCCGATAGCTCGGTCAGCGCCGCGGCGACCTCACCGGTGCGCGAATGCTGTTCGAGCAGCGTCCCCCGCACGAGGTTCACCTGCACCGTCAGCAACGCCCCGAGGTGCGGGTCGACGACCGTGGCCTGCTCGTGCCAGGTCACCAGCTCGCGCAGATCGGCGGTCTCGGTGGCCGCCAACTGCGGCAGCAGCGCCAAATACCGTTCGTATGCCTGCTTTCCGGGGTTCTTGGTGGCAGCCCACCAATCCTGATCGAACCCTGGTTCGCTGAAGAGCTTGTTCAGGCGTTGAGCCGAGGCCCGCCGACCACCGAACAACATGTCCGCGAACTCTTCCGTATTCCCCTGCGAAATCATCACTCTGCCTTCTACTCATCGCCGGCAGCCCCTCTGCGTCGGCAAGCCCCCCAATGAGATTCGCCACTGCTCGGTCCCGCCGAGCAAGGCATTTCAGAGTGTAGCAAGCACATTTGAATTCGCAACTGAGAGAACAGCTTTCGACGTTCTTCTGGAACCTGACGCGGGGTCGCCGAAGAACCCGCGTCAGGTTCCGACGCCGGACCACCGGCTTTCGACAACGGTAGTCGACGAGGAAGTATGGACGCTCACGGCGCAGAACCCGATGCGGGGGAGAACAATCGGCCATCCGAGAGGCAGCAGCAATCGATGTCGTCCGGCCATCACCCGCCTCTCGCCAGCAAATCCAGGGTACGGTCTCGTACATCGATTTGCGCGACCAGTGAAAGCAGGCCGCCGCGCCGTCGTTCGGGCGGCGCCGAGCCTTCGGCAGGGCGGGTGAGTGCCCGCGCGACGACTCACCTGTCAGTCGGGCACCGCGACGTGGTCGATGGTCGCGAGCGCGAATTCGACCGCGGCCTCGCCCGTCATCGCCATACCGCGCGCCCGCGCCGCCTCGAACGCGGATTCACCCAGACGTTCCCGCAGGATCCGCATGCTGTCGGCCTCGTGGGATGCGTCCGCGCCGAACACTTCGGCGTGCGCGCTGTGCAGCACGCCGAGCAGGACCGCGGCCGGTTCGTCGAGATGTAGTTCGACGAGCAGTCGGCCCAGGTTGCGCAGCGTGGTCCACTGGTGGTGCCAGACCTGCATGCGCCGCCAACCGAGGATCGCGGCTCGGAACGCGCGCAACGCGGAACCGGTTGCGCCGGTGCGGGTGTAGAGGGCAGCCAGACCGACCGTCGCGACGTTGACGACGAAGACACTGTCGACGCCGTCGGCGGTGGCCACGGCCCGCTGATAGTGCAGAACGGCCCGGTCGGGAGCCGTGCGGGAAAGCGCCTCGGCTTTGCCGTATTCGGCCCAGGCGATCAGACTCGGGGTGCCGATCCGGTGTGCGACACGCAGGTGTCGGTCCGCGATCGCGTCGGCGCGGTCCGTGTCGTCGGCGTAGGCGCTCGACAAGGTCTGGAACAGCAACGCGTCGGCTTGATACCACGGGTCCGCGATCCCGGCCAGTGCGAGCTGTTCGGTCGCGTGGGAGAAGCACTCGCCGAGGCGGCCTTCATAGAGCGCGACGGTCGCCAGGATCTTGATCAGCGGGATCCGGTCACGGTCACCGATTCCGCCGCGTGCCAAGGCGCTTTCGGCTATCGCACGGGCGCGCTGGTGCGCGCCCCGGAAGGTGAAACCCTCGGCGACGGCGGCGCACACCACCGTGTACAGCGGGTGAGAATCGGCGCCGGGCAGCCGCAGGGCTGTCTCGCCCCAGGAGATCACTTCGTCGGGGAACTGGTAGAGCGCGTAGTGATACAGGCCCGCGCTGATTCGCAGAGTCAGGTCGGTGTCGCGGCGTCCGACGGCCCAATGGTGGGCGGCCCGCAGGTTGTCCAGATCGTGGTCGACGGTGGAGATCCAACGGGCTTCGTCGGGTCCGCGGAGTCCGCGTTCGGCCGCGGTGGCCAGATCGGCGAAATGGACGGCGTGGCGGTGGTGGGTTGCATCGGTCTCGTCCCGGTTGTCGAGCTGTTCGCGGCCGAAGGCCCGCAGGGTCTCCAGCATCGTGTAGCGGGTGGCCGTGGTCCCGCCCGCGGTGATCAAGGAGCTGTCGACCAGTGAGGTGATCAGGTCGACGAGATCGCCTTCGCTGCAAACGGCTTCGGCCGCATCGAGCGAGAATCCGCCCGAGAACACCGACAGGCGCGCGAACAGTCGTTGCGCGGCGGGACTGAGCAATGCGTAGGACCAGTCGACGACCGCCCGCAGGGTGCGGTGGCGCGGCGCCGTCGTGGTACGGCTGCTCGTGAACAGGGCGAAACTCGTGCGGCTGCGTTCGGACAGATCGGCCGGATTGATGGAACGCACCCTGGCCGCGGCCAATTCGATGCCGAGCGGTAGGCCGTCGAGGCGACGGCACAGCTCGGCGATATGACGGCGATTGTCCTGCGTGAGGACCAGATCGGGGCGGACCGCCTTCGCGCGATCGATGAACAACCGCGCCGCGGGCGAATCGTCGGAGGCGAACGGCAAAGGCGCCGTGGGGTACAGGTGTTCGCCGGGCACGCCGAGCGGGATCCGGCTGGTGGTCATTACCGTCACATTCGGGCACGCGCGCACGATCCGGTCGACCAGCCGGGCGCTGTCTTCGATGACGTGTTCGCAGTTGTCGAGCACCAGCAGCAACTTCTTGGGTGCCAAGAAGGCGATGATCGCCTGCTCGAGACTGGATCGCAGACCGCGGCGCGCGCCGAGGGCCGCCGCGAGCGCGTGCGCGACCGCGGCGCCGTCGGTCAGTGGTGCCAGTTCGCACCACCGGACGCCGTCGGGGTAGTCGCCTGCGCGCCGGGTCGCGACATGCAGCGCCAGCCGGGTCTTGCCCACTCCGCCGACACCGGTCAGGGTGAGCAGACGGGTACCGGTGAGAGCTGTGCGGATCGCCGCTTCGTCGTCGGCGCGTCCGATCAGCGGGGTCGGTTCACTCGGCAACCGTGACGACGCGGGTACTGAGACAGGGTGTGCGGTCGGCGCGACCACGTCCAGTTCCTGGCGCAGGATCGCCGACTCCAGCGCGCGCAACGTCGCCGACGGCGCCACTCCCAGTTCACCGTCGAGGCGCTGACGGAAGCGCCGGAAGACCGCGAGCGCGTCCGCGTGCCTGCCGCTGTTGTAGAGCGCGCGCATGAGCAGCGCGTGCGGACGCTCACGCAACGGATGCTCGGCGGTGAATACTTCGATGGCCGCGACGAGTTCACCGTCGTGGCCGCGACCGAGCGCGGCCTCGAAGCTGTCCTCGCGGGCGACCAGCCGCGCCTGCTCGAGCCGTACGGCTTCCGCCCGAGCGAACTCGCTGTCGGCGAACTCGGCGTACGCCGCGCCGCGCCACAGTCCCAGAGCGGATTCGAAGTCCGCCGGATCCCCGGTGATACGCGCCGCTTCCACCAGGCGGTGGAACCTGGTCGCGTCCAGCTGATCGGGTGCGATGTCGAGCAGATAGCCGGGAGGCCGGGTCAACAGGATCTCGGCGCCGTCGCGGTGCAGCACGGTGCGCAGCCGCGACAGATAGGTGTGCAGTGAACGCAGCGCCGATGGAGGCGGGTCCTCGCCCCATGCCACCGCGATGAGACGGTCGGCCGACAACACCGTGCCCGCGTGCACGAGCAGCGCGGCGAGCAGCCGTCGCTGGGTGGCGCTGCCGATCGTCAGCTCACGGTCGCCGTCGCGCACACGCAGCGCGCCGAGGACTTCGAATTCCATCTCACCCCACTGCTCCGCCGCCGGTGCAACCGCGCCGCATCCGAGCTGCATGCGGTGCGATTCATAGTCGTTTCACCAATCAACCTAGTAGGAGGTACACGATGAGCACTGTCGAGTTGGTCGATGAGGCCGGGGTAGAGGAATTCGTCGGGCGGGTTATCGGTGACACCAGCGCGTGGATGGCCACCACGATGTCGATGATCGGTGACAGACTCGGCCTGTGGCAGGCGATGGCCGACAGCAGGCCGGTCAGCAGCACCGAACTCGCCGTACGCACCTCGACCGCCGAGCGCTACACCCGCGAGTGGCTGTCCTCGATGGCCGCACACGGATATCTCACCTACGATCCCGACGCCGACCGGTTCGCGTTGCCCGCCGACCACGCACCTGTCCTGGCCATCGAAGGCCCGGCATACCTCGGCGGTGAACACCACGCGCTGTTGGGGCTCACCGGCATGCTCGGCAAGGTGATCGATGCCTTTCGCACCGGTGGCGGTGTGCCCCTCGACGAATACACCGCCGACTGGTGGCACGGCCTGGCCAGGTCGACAGGTCGAGCGTTCACCCATCAGCTCACCCAGCAGTGGCTGCCCGCGTTCCCCGACGTGGTGGGGCTGCTCGAACGTGGCGCCGACGTCGCCGATCTCGGCTGCGGGCACGGACAAGCCCTCATCCGGCTCGCACGGGAATTCCCGGCGGGCCGCTATGTCGGCTACGACGTCCACGCCGACTCGATCACCGCGGCACGGGCCAACGCGCAAGCGGCCGGCGTCACCGATCGTGTCCGATTCGAGGTCTTCGATGTCTCGGCAGGTCTGCCCGAGGACTACGACGTGATCACCACCTTCGACGTGATCCACGATTCCGCCGACCCGCTCGGCATCCTGAAGACCATCCGAGCGGCTTTGCGGCCGGGCGGGCACTACCTGTGCGTCGACATCAACGCCAGCCACCGACTCCAGGACAACGCGGGCCCGCTCGGCGCGTACTTCTACGGCATCAGCGTCTTGTTCTGCATGACGAGTTCGCTCGCATCGGGCGGGGCGGGCCTGGGCACCTGCGGCTTCAACGAGCACGTGGCGCGCAAGCTGTGCGCCGAGGCCGGCTTCGCGACGGTGCGCAAGGCCGAAGTCGAAGATCCGTTCAACGTCTTGTTCCAGATCCGGCCGTGAGAGCAGGCGGGTCGGGCGGTCGGCCGTCCGACCCGCCGTCGGTGGGGGCGAAGTCGGTGTAGTCCTGTAACGCGGCGGTGGAAGCGCTCTACTTGACATAATGTAGATTATCGGCGCGGAACCTGCCCGAATTTCATCTGATGAACGAACCCATATGCCTGATCCGGGAAAAGGTGGCAGTAATCTGGAAAGGTTGGCAGTGGACTGGATTGGCGCCGGTATCCGGTAAGAGATGGCAGTAGTCGTGATCTCGCAGGTCAGATGGTGAATATTTATACGGGCAATTTATCGTCACTGTGACGAAAGTGAACGAATGTGACTGGTGTGGCGTGTTCGCGGCTCGGTTGCTCTCGATCAATGACAACAACGGTTCGACACAGGCGAGTACCGTCGACTTCCGCGGTATGCCCCTCAGAACCGCGACTCTCGACAAGGACGGCAACCCCACCTACGAAGTCTTCTACGACGAACACGGCGGGATCACGCAGTACGACACCCGATTCGGATAGCGTCGCCAGGTCCTGGAGAACGGCTACGAGATCGAGTTCAAGGACTCGTGGCGATACACGGTCTGGGCGCCGGACCATTCCCGGCTCGAATTCAACCGACTCGACAACTCCCACAAGGGTTACGACGCCAACGGCAAGGTGTTCACCGACTCGTCCGCCGGGGATCGGCGTGGTTTCGCCGACAAGAACATCTGGGAGAACATCACCTCGGTCGGAGCCGGGCTCGGCTCGATATTCGCCGAATCCTACCGAATGGGCGAAACGCTGAGCTGGGTTCGTGAACACGACCCGGGCACCGCCGCGTGGTATCTCGAACAGCAACAACACGATCAAGCACTCGCCGGACTCGCGGCCTTGATCGGCACAGGCCCCGCGGGCGGCCCGAGTGCGGCGCAGGCGTGGGGCGGTCTGGTCACCGGGCTCTTCGCCACCCCCGACTTCCAACGCGGCGACTACGCCTACGCGATCCCCAAGGCGGCGGTGAATGTCTTCTTCACCATTAGAAGGCGGAATAGGACTCGCACGCGGCGTCGGAACCGGCGCACGCCGCATCACCTCCGCGACGAGCACTGCAATCGAGACAGGCAAAGACCTGACCCGATTCGGACGGGATATAACAGCAGGAATCCGTAACAGTGCAAAATTCTCCAGCACCTATGATATTCGTCGCATCCTGAGATTTCCTGGTGTCGAACAGCATCAGCCGCACCGTGCCGGAGATATCGCCTCCTTTCTCCGGCGCGGCGTGCGACCTATGAGCCGTGCGATATGGCAGACCGGTCGCCGATATACATCGGGATCTGAGTGATCCGAATCGCTTGCACGACATAGTGATCCGTGAACCGGCGCTGCTGGGCGCCCGATGCGGACGGGTGGGTGGGTTCGGGCCGGTGACGGGCCGTCTGCGAGGATCGGGTTATGTATCGCTGGATGTGGGGGGCGGCGCTGACGGCCGTCGCGATCACGATGAGTTCCTGTTCCACCGTGCCGGGCACACCGCAGGCACAACCTTCGGCCGCACCGACGAGCACGCCCGTCGCGGTCGATCCGGTCCGCGAGGGCGCGCTCGCCGAGGGGGTGCGGCTGGCCGACGTCACGGCGCATCCGAACGACATCGATCCCGACCTGACCATCCCGGGTAGCTCCGGCCCGCTGACCCGCCCTTTCCTGTTGGTCAATGTGGGGCACAATCCCGCCATCACCGCCGCCGCCGTCGACAACGGCATGCTGGCCGGCTACCTCACCTACCATTCCGCGTCCGGCGCACATCCGCGAAAGGGGTTGACCCAGGGCGTGATCCGCTTCCCCGACGCCGTGACCGCCACGCGTGCGGCCGACGACCTCGCGGAGGCGGCGCTCACCACCAAGGGCATGCTGGAAGTCGACAACCGTGAGGCTGTCCCGCTGGCCGAGGCTACGGAGACGAGGTTCAGCCGAGTTCGTCAGACCAGTTTCTACGCGAGCATGGCCTTCACGCCGTATCGGGAATATGTCATCTACTCCGCGGTGAACGCCGTCGACACCGCTACGACCGAAGCCGTCACCGTCCGGGCCGCGGAACTGCAACGGCCCCTGCTGGACAGCTTCGTCGCGACCGACCCGGCGAAGTACGCCGGCCTGTCCCGCGACCCCTCGGGTGTTCTCGCACTGGCGACCGGCAGCGGCGGCGCCGCCACCGGCGCGTACGGTCCCGCGGGCGCCGCGCTGCTCGTCTACGATCCCCGCCGCTTGCGCTCGGTCTTCACCGATGTCGGCATGGACGTCATGGGTGTCGGGGACGCGAACGTCTTCCGCACTCGCGATGGGGCGGGCGCGATAACCCTCGCCGGAGCTCTCGGCATCGCCGCGGTGACTTCCTATGCTCTCGGCGACGCGAAGCTCTCCCCCGCCGCCTCCCCCGATGTGCCCGACACGACCTGCTGGTCGGCGACGAGCGCCGCGACGAGTCGGTGGTTCTGCATTCTGGTCCGCGGACGCTACGTCGCCGAGATCTGGGAGAAGACCGAGAACGAAGCCTTCGAGATCGCCCGTACTCAGTATCGGGTACTCGAGGGCGCCCGCTGAGGCGGTGTCCTACTCTGCTTCGGGTGCTCCGCCTTTTCGTCACTGTGGCGGTTCTCTGCTCGGTTCCGGTGCTACGGAATTGTCGAGTGCCGGCGATGTCATCACCGTCGCGGCGGCTCGAGGCCCGCGTCCCGGGCCGCCAGCACAGCGTGAGCTCGGTCCCTGAGATCGAGTTTGGCGAAGATATGACGGACATGGGTTTTGACCGTGGCCATTGTGATGAACAGTTCTTCGGCTATCTCGGTGTTGGTGCGGCCCGCGCCTATGAGGGCGAGGATTTCGGATTCGCGGGCGCTGAGGTCGGCCAAGCCGGGTGGTAGGTGGGCGGGGGTCGGTGGCCGGGTGGAGAAATGGGTCATCAGTCGAGACAGAACGGCCGGGGAGACGACGGGTTCGCCCGCGGCGGCACGGGTGACGGCGGTGATGAGACCGTCGGCGGTGACGTCCTTGAGGAGGAAACCGCAGGCGCCCGCGCGCAGGGCGTCGACGACGTGTTGGTCATGGTCGAAGGTGGTCAAGGCCAGGATGCGGATTTCGGGGCGCAGGGCGAGGATTCGGCGGGTCGCCTCGATGCCGTCCACGCCGGGCATGCGCAGGTCCATCAGGACGACGTCGGGGTGCAAGGAGGTGGCGGCCGTCACGGCGGCGGCGCCGTCGGACACTTCACCGGCCACGTCGATGCCGCCGAGTTCGAGGATGGTGCGCAGACCCTGGCGGACGAGGTCCTGGTCGTCGACCAGCAGGACTCGCGTCATCGGAGCCTGGTTTCGAACGGGATGGTCACCGTGATGTCGAAACGGCCTCGGTCCGTGTGGGTTTCAAACGTACCGCCGAGTAGTTCGGCGCGGTGTCGCATGCCGGTCAGTCCTCGGCCGGGGCACGGTCGGTCGGGGCAGGCGGCGGGGTTGGTCGAGTGCAGGGTGACTCGGCCGGCGGACCAGTCGATGGTGATGTCGACCCGCTCGCCGGGTGCGTGTTTGCCCGCGTTGGTGAGGCATTCGCGCAGGATGCGGTTGACGGCGGACAGTGTGGTGCCGCGTTCGGGCGGTGGTGTGCCGGTGACGGTGAGAGTGTTCGGGATGCCGACCGAGCGGGCGTTGTCGGCCACGGTGACCAGGTCGGGGTCGCCCGGGATGTCCCCGTCGGGCAGTGGGGCCAGGACGTCGAGGGCCTGGCGGATGCTGGTCAGGGTGTGGTGGGCGGTCGTGCGGATCGCTTCGACCGGTGCGGTGGCCTTGTCGGGTGCCAGTTTCAGGGCCGAGGCGGCGGCTTCGGCCTGGATGGCGATGAGGGTCAGTTCGTGGCCGACGACATCGTGGAGTTCCCGGGCGATGCGGGTTCGTTCGGCGGCGACGGCGGCCTCCTCGGCGCGGGCGCGTTCGTAACGCAACTCGTTGGTCAAAGCGCGGATCTCGGCATTCTGACGGCGCAGACGGGCGACGATCCGGCCCGCGATCACCGGCGCGGCGACGACCAGCACCGCACCGATCGCCGCCACCGGCTCCTCCGGACCCAGCAGGGTGCCGATCACGGCCGCGGCCGACGCCCAGACGGTCACCGCGGTCACCGCGACACCGGGCCGTCCCCATGCCCCCAGGGCATAGAACTGGAGGATCACCGTGACGAATCCGAGGACCGGGAAGCCGTCGAGCGGGATGAGCCAGGCCGGTGCGGAGATCAGCGCCGAGGTGACCGGGTAGGTGCGGCGCCAGGCCAGCGGGAGCGTCGAAGCGAGGACGTAGAGCTCGCCGATACCGCGCGGCGCGATGGGGAACACCGCGGTTTGGACCAGTCCGGCCGCGACGAGGACGACAGCCGCCACCGCATCCTGCCATGTGGTGCGCAGTCGTTCGGCCGGGGTCACCCAGCGAGGGTAAGGGAGTGCAGGGGCGATCGTCGTCATCCCACGGGATGAGCGGGTGATCAGCCCGTACGCCGAGAGGGCGCCCGCCCATCGGTCGATGTGTCGGACAGGCGGCGGTTTCTAGTCTTCGAGCATCGGAATCGACAGCCCGACCTGCAGGAAAAGCCCATGCACACAACATATCTCGATACCGGATCCGTCCGCGGAGATCGCGCGGCCGCGCCGCTGCGTCAGAGCGCGCGGTGCGGGGTCGCCTTTGCGGCCTGTCAGCTCGCGGTGGTGGCGGCGATGGCGGTACTCGTGCTGCCGAAAGGGGGATCACCGAGCACCGCGCCGCTCGAACGCGGTGTGGCTGTACTCGACGCGCAGCAGTTCTATCGGGTCGGCAACTTCGCCCTGATGGTCTCGGGGATGCTGCTGCTCGGATTTCTCGGCGTGGTCGGTGCGCGGTTGCGCGACGGTGACCGGTCCGGTGCGACGGCCACGGTGGCGGTCGCCTCGGGCACGCTGGTAGCGCTGCTCTGGCCGTTGGCGGGCATGCTGCACGATGTCGCGCTCGAGACCGCGGACACCGGTGCGGATGCGCGAATCCTGGCTGGGTGGGATGCGGTGGCACCGTTCGCCCTCGCCTTGTCGGCGATGCCGCGTGCGCTGTTCATCGGGGCGATCGTGCTCAGCACGCAGTCGGTGCCCGGCGAGCGATGGTTGCGGCGCACGGGCGTGGTGGTGCTTGGCGCGAGTCTCGCGGGAAGCGCGACGCTCGTGCACTCCGGGCTGTTCCCGGCGCTGGCCGTGAGCACGCTCGCTTTCCAACTCTGGGTCGGCGCGCTCGCGTGGCGCTGGCTACGGACCGAATCCCGAATCCCCCGTATCGATGAGGAGTGACAATGCACGAGACCCCGACCCGTCACGCCGCCCAGGTCAGCCTGCCGGGCCAAGCATGTGTCGCCGACGGACCCATCGACCACACCGGCATGTACATCATGCACTTCGCGCTGCGCCGCGATATCGCCGATCTGATATCGGCCGCCGCGCTCACTCCCCCGGCCGACACCGGCGCCTGGCGGGCGCTCGCGGACTACTGGGCACTGTTCGCCGAGTTGCTGCACCACCATCACGCCGTCGAGGACGAGCACTACTGGCCCGCGCTGTCGATCGCGGTCGCCGATCGCGGCACCGACGCCGATCGCGGTGTCATCGCCGCCATGGAGCGCGAACACGCCGAGATCGGGCCCGCGGTCGCCGGATGCGATTCCGGGTTCGTCGATGTGCTCGCGCGGCCGGACGACGAGGGCGCCGGTCGGATCCGGGCGCGGCTCGCGGCGCTCGGGCGCATTCTCGCCGACCACACGGCCCATGAGGAGCGCGAGGCGTTGCCGCTGGTGCAGCGGGTGGTGACGCCCGAGGAGTATGCGCGGATCGAGCGCGCGATCGGGCGGTCGTATTCGCTGCGCATGGTGTGCACGATGCTGCCGTGGGCATTTCACGGCCTGCCCGCGCCCGCGGCGGCCGAACTGCTGTCCAGGGCGAGAGTTCCGGAGCGGGTGTTGTTGCGGTTGACCCGGCGTCGGTTCGAGCGGCGGCACGCGGCTGCTTTCGGGGTAGTACCCGCCGGGCACCTCGACGTATCCCGTACCGCACCAGCACGGCCTATTCGGAACTCGAGAAGGCGGTGATCGCCTTCGCCGAGGCCATGTCCGCCACGCCCGCGGTGGACGTCGAACCCCTGCGCGCGCGACTGCTCACGCGGCTGTCCAGGGCGCAGTTGGCGGAACTGGCGACGGCCGTCGCATGGGAGAACCAGCGGGCGCGACTCAATCAGGGGCTCGGTGTGCGGCCGATGGGGATGGCAGAGGGGATGGTGTGTGCCCTGCCCGAACGGGCGTGATCGCGTCCCGAACAAGCGAACAACTCACTTTCATAACAGTCCTGGATGGCCCTGGGACTAGGTGACCCATTGGTGCGCCGACTCGTGCGACGGCGAGTAGGTTGAACCCGCCGAACAGGGCATCCGATGGCGATGAGCATCGCGGAAAGGTGGGACGCGACCGATGAACGAGCCGTATTCGCGCAGATTTGCCCGGAATGCGGCCGAAAACCAACCACTCGCCGCCCGTTACACCTCGGCCGAACCGATCCGCTGGAACGGCAGCATGATCTACCCGATGTACACCGAACCGCTGGGTCGGGAACCGAAACTGCTGACCATGGCCCTGCTGTCGGCGGCTCCGCCCGCGGGGCTGCGCGGCCAGGGCATCGGACTGTCGATGGTCGACGGCTACATCGACCTCGAGGGCAGGCGCCTCGGCGGCGTCGACGTCTGGAGCGACGCGCTCTACAGCGGTGTCACCTTCGAACTGACTCCCACCGGACCGGAAGCCCTCTTCACGCTCACTCCGGTCTGGGTGGACGCGCTCGGCGTGCAGAAATCCTGGACCGGCAACTACGGCATCCTCGTCGAGGATGTGCCCGACGGGCGAATCGCCCTGTGGTGCAGTATCGGTGAGGGGCCGCCCAATTTCGCCAATCTCGTGGTCGCTCTGTTGACCACGCCCGCACCGCTGCGTCCCGCCCGCGAGATTCCGCCGCCGGAAGCGGACGGATCACCGGAGTCCGTGGCGACCTCGAACTCCCCCGATCTCGAGGCGACCGAACAATATCGTCTCGCGGACGTGCGCCCTCCGCCCGCCGATCCGGTGCCCGCGCGACCACCAGCGGCCGATCTGCCCGTGCCCGGCACCGGACCGGAGCAGCAGCAGCGCCACGCCGGACCCGACCCGGGATATCGCAACGCCCTCTACGATCTCGGCGTCGAGATGTACAAAATGGGCGAGGAGGAACAGGCGTGCGGGCTGTGGGCGCAGGCATCGGCCGCCGGGCACTCCCCCGCCGCCTATGATCTGGGCGTCGTCCGCTACCGACGCGGTGATTTCGCGGGCGCCGAACACTGGTGGCGCACCGCCGCCGAACTCGGCGAGGCGCGCGCGATGGCCGGACTGTCGGAATTGCTCGACCGGCAGGGCAACCACGCCGAAGCTCAACTGTGGCGCACCCGCGCGGCCGAGGAGGCCGGGCGCTCGGCGCGGCCACCCGAAGGCTAGCGCGACGCCGGCGCCGACCTGGCCCGCACGAGGGCGAAGCCGAGCAGGTTCAGACCCCGCCAACGCGCGGGATCCTCGACCCGAGGATCGTCGGCGGCAAGTCCGATGCCCCAGACCCGGTCCACCGGACCGGCTTCCACGAGTACCCGCCCACCGGTGTGCCGCAGATAGTCGCCCAGGTCGGGATGCTGGTCGAACTTGGCGGTATTGCCGGCAACCACGATCTCGAAACGGTTCCTGTTCCATACGGTCTCGTCGAAATCGCGCACCTCGCGGCCGAGATCCTTGGCCTGTTTCGAATGACCCGCGGCCAGTACCCGCTCGGCGGTGGCGGCATCGTCGAACAGCATGGCCTTGCGCCACATCATGTAGTGCTCGGCGGTGGCGAAGTCGACAGCCGTTCCACCGAATCCACATCCACGCGAAGCAGTCTGCCCGAGGCAGGCGACCGGCGCTCGGAGAATGTCCTCCTATCGGTCGAGCACCTTCCTGACAATGCCCGCGGCCGCCAACACCGTGGCGACCGCGACGCAGCCTGCCACGGTGATCAGCCGGTTCACGTCGAGGGCGGGCTGCCACCGCGCGCGGCCGTCCTTGATCACGTACGCGCCCACCGGCCTGCCGCCGAGCCCGAACCCCGCGCCCGCGCCGCCTTGGCCCTCCTTGTCGTTGCTGCTCCCGCCGCCCGCGCCACCGGACACCGCGGCGGCGGTGATCACCGTGAGGCCGTCGTGCTCGACGGGTTCGGAGTACACCCGCTCGGCGGTCACCGCATCTCTCGCGCCGGCCAGTATCTCTTCGACCTTCATCCGTGACTCCCTGCTGTGGTCGGATCGCCCAGGCGAATGCCTGCCGTCGTTACAGTTTCGAGGCGAACCAGTCCCCGGCGGCAGGGGCGATCGTCCTCGGATTCGGTGCCCAGTGACCCGCCTCCATCGGAGGTGAGCGTGTCGACCAGGCGCTGTCGGGCCAGTCGCTCGCCGAGTTCGGGCAGCGCCCCGAGCGGGCTGCCCGCGAGCTCGTCGAGGCAACCACGGACCACTATTCGTATCGACGGCCGTGAGACCGTGCCACGAAATTCCGCTCCGAGTCTCGCCACCATCAGTTCGACTGCCTGCTCATCGAGTTCGAGCCGCGCGAACACCGCGGCCTGCGACGCATTGATCACCGCCCCAGCCTGCGGCACGCACCGAACACGGCGACAGGGCCGAAAGCCCCACTCCCGGTTCTCGAAGGTCCGTGCCGAGGCGGTGGAATTCGATGTCGAAGGACAGCGGACGCGTGCTACACCGGGGTGAAGTCGCGAGCCGCGATGTAGGTGGGTCGCGGCGCGGGCGCCGCGTACGGCTCGACGAGGGTGTTCTCCACGCTGTTGAACACCAGGAAGATGTTCGAGCGTGGGAACGGGGTGATGTTGTTGGACGAGCCGTGCATGATGTTCGAATCGAACAGCAGTGCCGAACCGGCGCGGCCGGTGAATTGCACGATGCCGTGCCGATTGGCCAGTTCGGCGATGTCGGCCTGGCTCGGCACACCGATCTCCTGCTCCTGCAACGACTCCCGGTAGTGCTCGGCCGGAGTGCTGCCCGGGCATCCCACGAAGGTGCGGTGCGATCCTGGCATCACCATCAGGCTGCCGTTGACCGGATAGTTGTCGGTCAGCGCGATCGACAGACTCACCGCGCGCGGGGACGGCATCCCGTCCTCGGCGTGCCAGGTTTCGAAATCGGAGTGCCAGTAGAAGCCACCGCCGCGGAAACCCGGCATGTAGTTGATCCGGGTCTGGTGCAGGTACACCGGCGAGCCGAGCACCTGGCGGGCCAGGCCGGCGATTCGGTTCTCGCGCACCAGATCCGCGACCGCGGCGCTGAGCCGGTGCACCTCGAAGATCGACCGTACCCGCCGGGAGGTCTTCTCCACGATGACGCGATCGTCCTCGGCCAGTTCGGGATCGGTTGCCAGTCGCCCGATCTCCGCACCGAAGTCGGCGACCTCGGAGGGAGTCAGCAGATCCTCCACGGCCGCGAAGCCGTCGGCGTCGAATGCGGCCAGCGCGGGATGTCGCACCGTGCCCCACACCGTGGGGTCGGTGCGCGGGGTGCGCCGACCGGGTTCCCCGGTGCGGGTGGGATAGCGGTCGGACAGGTCGGGAAGGTGGTGGGTCACCATCGCATCACCCGGCCTGGGCGGCGATCAGCGGGTAGACGCCGTCGCTGTCGTGGACCTCCTGCCCGGTGACCGGGGGATTGAACACGCACATCATCCGCATCCGGGTGCGGGCGACGAGGCGGTGCCGTTCGTGGCCGTCGAGCAGATACATCGAGCCGGGCGCGAGCGTGTAGGTGACATCGTTGTCGAGGTCGTGGAGGGTGCCCTCGCCCTCTACCAGCCATACCGCCTCCACGTGGTTGCGGTAGTGGAAAAGGTGCTCGCTGCCCGCGTCGATGGTGGTCTCGTGGAAGGAGAAGCCGACGCCGTCGCCGCCGAGCACGATGCGTTTGCTGCGCCATCCCTTGCCCGCGACGTCGCGGTCGGTGTCGGTGATCTCGGCCGTGGTGCGAACTATCATGCGCGTTCGCCTCCGTTCGCGGTGCCGCGGTGGTGCAGGCGGCCCCAGCCGGTGCACACGGTGTCGATGGCGCCGGTCAGTACTTGCAGTCCCCGGTCGATCTCCTCGTCGGTGATGGTCAGCGGCGGCAGCAGTTTGACCACCTCGTCGCTCGAGCCGGAGGTCTCCACCAGCAGACCGCGCTCGAAGGCGACCTGGCAGACCTTGCCCGCCTGCGACGGATCCTCGAAGGCGATGCCCTGCACGAGGCCGCGGCCGCGGACGCTGATGCCGGGGAAGTGGCTCGCGGCCGCGCCGAGCACGGTCGCGATGCGCTCGCCCTTGGTCATGGTCGCCTTCTGGAGGGTGTCGTCGGCCCAGTAGTGCTGCAACGCGGCGTGCGCGGTGACGAAGGCGGGGTTGTTGCCGCGGAAGGTGCCGTTGTGTTCGCCGGGCGACCACTGGTCGAGTTCCGGTTTGAACAGCACAAGCGCCATGGGCAGGCCGTAGCCGCCGATGGACTTCGACAGGGTCACGATATCGGGGGTGATGCCCGCGATCTCGAAGGAGAAGAACGGTCCGGTGCGGCCGCAACCCATCTGCACGTCGTCGACGATGAGCAGGATCTCGCGCTCGGCGCACAGGTCGGCGAGGTGGCGCAGCCACTCCGCGCGGGCCACGTTGACCCCGCCTTCGCCCTGGACCGTCTCCACGATGACCGCGGCGGGACGGTCGAAGCCGGAGGAGGTGTCGTCCAGGACGCGTTCCATCCACTGGAAGTCGGCGGTGGTGTTGTCGAAGTAGCCGTCGTAGGGCATGTGCGCGGCGTGCACCAGCGGCACACCGGCGCCCGCGCGTTTGGCGGCGTTGCCGGTGACCGACAGTGCGCCCAGCGTCATGCCGTGGAAGGCGTTGGTGAAGCTGAGTACGGTTTCGCGGCCGGTGATCTTGCGCGCCAGTTTCAGCGCGGCCTCGACGGCGTTCGCGCCGGTCGGGCCCGGGAACTGGACCTTGTAGTCGAGTCCGCGCGGGGTGAGGACGGTGTCGCGCAGGGTCTCGAGCAGGCGGCGTTTGGCGGCGGTGGACATGTCGAGGCCGTGGGTGATGCCGTCGCCGGCGATGTAGTCGAGCAGTGGTTGTTTGAGCACGGGATTGTTGTGCCCGTAGTTGAGCGCGCCCGCGCCGGCGAAGAAGTCGAGGTAGTCCTTGCCCTCCTCGTCGCGCAGCCAGCTGCCCTTGGCGGTGGTGAACACCGTGGGCCAGGCCCGGCAATACCCACGCACATTCGATTCCAACTCGTCGAACACGGTGGTGTCGGCGTTGATCATCGGAGTTCCTCCTGAACTTTCGGTGCGATTCGATAGAGGTCTTCTGCGGCGTGTCGATCGGGGAACGCACCGGTGTCGAACAGTGGTTCACGTGTCATCGCGGCGCCGCGCCTGCGGGCGACCGAGGCGAACATCGCGATCGATGCGGGGTTGTCGGGTGAGACCGTCGTCTCGAGCGCGGTCACGCCGTGTTCGGCGACGGTGTCGAGCAAGCGCTGGATCAGGGCGGCGCCGGTGCCGCGGCCGCGTTGGCCGCGGTCGACCGCCACCTGCCAGACGAAGACCGTGTCCGGTCTTTCGGGCCGCAGATAGCCGATGACGAAACCCACCACCCGGCCGTCCACCTCGGCGACCAGCGAGGTGCTCGCGAAATCGCGGCACCACAGCAGGTAGGCGTAGCTCGAATTCACATCGAGCACCTGCGAATCCTTGGCGATCCGCCACAGGTGGGCGCCGTCTCCGACCCGAGGGGGCCGCAGCACCGCTGTGACGTGCCGATCGGATTCCGGTCGAGCCGAACCGCTCGTTTCCGTGGACAAAGTTGGCGTTGACATACAACTCCCCGGTCGGGTCTTGCAGTACTCATCCAGATTTGCCCGGTTACATTGAGGTGAACTGGTCGAACTCTTTGCGGTTGTTTTACGAACAGATCACCATCGCAGGCCCGAGCGCATTTTTTGTGACCTGTTCGACGTTTGGTGGCCGATTGAATGGGAAACTATCTTTGGATATCCAGTCGATAGCCGAGTCCGCGCACGGTGACCACCAGGTTGGGTTGGGACGGGTCGCGTTCGATCTTGGTGCGCAGTCGTCGCATATGGACGTCGACGATGCGCTCGTCACCGAAAAATCCCTCGTCCCATACCCGTTCGAGTAGTACGGCGCGTGAGAGGACCCGTCCCGGGGTCTCCGCGAGTTCGCACAGCAGCCGGAATTCGGTGATGGTCAGACGAATTTCCTCGTCGCCGCGGCGGATCGCGCCGCCGTCGCGATCGAGAATCAGCGGGGCATTCCCGTCGGTCTCCAGTACGAGTTCTCGTGCCGCCGATTCCCGGTCGGCCGTGAGCCGTGCGCGGCGACGCAAAGCGCGCATTCGCGCGGATATTTCCTTGATTTCGAACGGTTTCGTGACGTAGTCGTCGGCGCCCGCTTCCAGCGCCGCCACGACATCGTGGGTATCGTCACGTGAACTGACGACGATTATGGGTACGTCGTGATCGCGGCGAATTTCTCGAATACAGTCGAAACCGTCCATATCGCCGAGCATCAATTCGACGATCATGACGTCGGGAACGCGGTCGCTGCGCAACCGGGACAATGCCGCTTCCCCCTTGGCGGCCTCGCTGACGTCGTAACCTTCGTCCTCCATGGCCTCACGCAGAGCGCCACGAACCTCGGGGTCGTCGTCCACGATCATCAGGTTGACCGTCATGACCGCACCTCGCTGCGCACTCGAGCCCTCTATCCCTTGCAGACACGCAGACGCGCGACCCGGTGCGGAACATCGCGTTCCCCTGACCGACGCGACAATCCGCCTTCCAGCTACTTGCCAACATCCCGATTACCCGACCCGCCTTGCGGTAAACGTCACCTACCTTCGCAGGTCAACGACGTGCGCGAGGTGACAGCGCGCCGCCGCCCCCGCGGTGAGGCCGCGGGGGCGGCGGTTCGGCAAATCCGGTCGGCCCGCTCAGGCGGGGTCGACGGGGCTTTCCAAGCGGTTGAAATTGCTCTGGCTGCCGTCGGCGCGGCGATCCTGATAGCGGAACTCGAGCCGTCGCGCGTCGAAGGTGGCGAACCATTCCTCCCAGTCCACCGGGCGCAGCACCGCGCCCCCGTAGCCGGGAAAATCGAAGCGCAGCACACCGAGGTGACCGTCGTACTCGCTGCCGGGCATGGTGGCCGGGCGGGCGCCGCGCTGCTCGGCCCAGCGCCGGATCACCTCGTGATTGCGCGTGACGTGGGTCTGCACCGTGCGCGGCGCGCGTTCGATCACCTGATGTCTCTCACCTGGCGCATTCTGGTCCTGGCTGGTGGGCAGCGACCGTGAGCGGCCCGGTCCGGGATTCGGATTACGGGTGCTCGGTCGTCGCTGATAGTTCATGACGACCCTCCTGAGCCCTGAACGACGGATATCCGGTTGGGTGTGGCATACCCGCTCGATCGCACCGACAAACGCGGACGAACTCCCACGGAACCATCGGTTTGCCCTTCGGCGATCGGGTACTCGCTGTCGATGACGGCTATGCGCAGTCGCGTCACCGGCTCGGATCCGGTGGCGCCGATCCCGAGTCCACCCGATCCCGTTCCGCCCGGACCCGACCCGGATCCGGTTCCCCCGCAACCGAATCCGAGCCCGATTCCGCCGGTGCCCGCCCCCGACCCACCGCCGGACCCCGCCCGGCCCGCACCGCCGGATCCGCTGCCGCCGGTGCCCGGACCCACGCCCGATCCCGATCCGCTGCCGCCGGTACCGGGACCGGGCCCGATTGATCCGCGACCGCCGCAGCCGGTCTGAGTGGACACGGGTCCGTGCCGTCACCGGGGCTGGTCGGCGGTGACGGCACGGACCCGGTTGAACTCGATCACCGTCGGATAGCCGCCCGCGGCGGGGTCGAAGGCCGACCGTGTCACGGTGACCGACTCGGTGAGCGTCCGCACGATGTGGTGGCCGAGTCCCGCCTGCGCCGAGACCGTGTCCGAGGCCGCGACCGCGGCCACGTGCACGCGCATCTGGCACTCGTCGTAGGTGAAATCGCAGTACAGGCAGGTGTCGGGTGCGGCGTCGAGCACAAGCGAGGTGGCCACCTCGTCCAGCGCCAGACGAATGTCGGTGACCTCGTCGAGAGCGAAATCGGCGATGAGGGAGATCGTTTCGGCCAGCGCGCGCACCATGATCAGCTGATCGATCCGGGCGGGCACACGCACCGCCGTCGTCGAGGAATGCGATACCGGCTCCCGCATGTGCCCATCACCACCTTGTCTCGGGCCGCGGGGAGAGACGCCGCGGAAGAAGCGGCCGAGCATCGGTGACCGCGGCATCGTGCTCTGCCCGCCGCGTACCCAGCCCATCCACCCCGAAACCGCGCAACCGGTCTCCGGCGCCGGGGGTGTTTGCGTCACAGCGGGCCCGGGCATATCCGCCACAATGCCGGGAAACGGCTCGGGACGGGCCGCAACAGAACGGAGTCAGCCGTGAAGATCGCGATGGTTTCCGCGCACGCGGGCCCGCTCGCCGAACCCGGAGGTTCCTCGGCGAGCGGACGAAACGTCCACGTCGCGGCGCTGTCGGCGGCACTCGTGCGGGCCGGACACCAGGTCACCGTCTACACCCGCCGCGACGACCCGCACGTCAGGACCGAGGTCGTGACCCGCGAGGGGTATCTGGTGGTGCACGTGCCCGCGGGACCGGCGGCGCCGCTGACCCGCGACCGGGTACTGCCGCATCTCGGCGAATTCGGCACGTTCCTGCAACGGCACTGGGCGGCCCACCCCGCCGATCTGGTGCACGCCCACTACTGGATGTCGGCGTTGGCGGCCGAACTGGCCGCCCGCGCGCATCGGCTGCCGGTGATCGTGTCCTTCCACGGACTCGGCACGATCGCGCGGCGCCACAACGGGCTCGCCGACACCAGTCCGCGTTCGCGTATCCGCTTCGAACGGCTCATCGCGCTGCGTGCGGCGCATGTGCTGGCCGGATGCTCCGACGAGGCCGCCGAACTGGTGCGCATGGGCGTGCCGCGCTTCCGAACCTCGGTGGTGCCCGCGGGCGTCGATCCCGACGCGTTCGGCGCCTCCGGCGGCGCGCCCGCGCGCGGCGCAAGGCATCGGCTCGTCGGTGTGGGACGGTTGTTGCGGCGCAAGGGATTCGACGTCGGCGTTCGGGCGCTGGCGGAGCTTCCCGATACCGAATTGGTGATCGCGGGCGGCGCGGTCGGCGACGACGTGGACGACGACGGCGAGGGCAGACGGCTGCGGCGTATCGCTGTCGAACACGGCGTGCAGGAGCGATTGCGGGTGCTCGGGCCGGTGTCGCACGTCGGCATGGCGCGTCTGTACCGGTCGGCCGATGTGGTGCTGTGCACCCCCTGGTACGAGCCGCTTGCGCTGGTGCCGCTCGAGGCGATGTCCTGCCGTAGACCGGTGGTGGCCACCGCCGTGGGCGGCTTGCGTGACACCGTCGTCGACGGGGTGACCGGGCGGCTGCTCGACTCCTCCGACCCGCACGAGGTCGCGCGGGCGGTGCGCCAGTTGCTCGACGACCCGATCCTGCGCGAGACCTGGGGTGCGGCCGCCGAGGATCGCGCGCGCAGCGGCTACAGCTGGGACCGGGTGGCGGCGGCGACCCTGCACGCCTACCGTCGGACGGTCCCCGAACACGGTGGCGCTGTCGCGTCGGCGCGTTGACCCGCGCCGACGTGGGCCGTTGGTGAGTGCTTGGCAGCTCGTTGGTCACCGGTCGGACCCTGTGTGCAACCCACCCGACACCGCACACAGGGGAACACCGATGAAGATCCGCACCACCACCACCACCGCACTCCTCGCCCTCGTCGTCGGCGCCGCCGTCGCCGTCGCGCCCGCGGCGTCGGCCGCGCCTTACACCAACTGCGATGTGGACCCGGCCGCGCTCGCCCTGCGCGGCGAGGAGACCACGGTCTTCGACGCGATCAACACGATGCGCGCCGACAACGGACTCGCGCCGCTCACCCACACCGACGTGATGGCGCGTCCGGCCGAATGGGCGGGCAACGACAGCGCCGCGCGCGGCAGCTCGCCCGCCGATCACGTCGACACCCTCGGCCGTGACGTCAAGACCCGCTTCGCCCAGTGCGGCGTGCCGAGCAACGCGCCCAAGATCGCCGAGATCAACTTCTACGGCACCGACGTCGAACCCGCCGACGCCATGAAGTTCTGGTCGAACTCGCCCGGACACCGCGCGATCATCCTCGACGGCGCGCTGACCGATGTCGGCGTCTCGGTGATCTACCAGGGCAACCGCCGCCACTGGACGGTCACCTTCGCCCAGAGCGCCACCGCACCCGCGGCCACGCTCACCCGGCAGAACCTGACCGGCGCACAGCATCAGGCCGAATTCGACAGCCTGGTCGCCCAGGGTTACCGAATCACCGACATCCAGGTCACCGGCGGCAACGACCCCCGCTACAGCAGCACCTGGGTGCGCAACGACGGGCGCGCCTGGCAGGCCCGCCACGGCCTGGACTCGGGGACCTATCAGTCCGAGTTCGACAAGCTCGTCGCCGGTGGCTACCGCCTGACACTGGTGCGCGGCTACGAGGTCGACGGAACCTCCCGCTTCGTCGGCATCTGGGAGCGCAACGACGGGCGCGCCTGGCAGGCCCGCCACGACATCACCGTGCAGGCATTCGACGCCACCTCCGCCCAGCTCGCCGCCGAGGGCTACCGGCTGGTCCACCAGCACCGCTACTCGGTGAAGGGCCAGACCTTCGTCGCCGCCATCTGGAACAAGTAGTCCGGCGTCCCGTGCCGCGGTCGCTCCCCTGGGCGACCGCGGCACGGGCGTGTCCGTGGCGTGCGGAGGTGATTGCGGTTCGCGAGCGCGGGTATGGCGCCGGACAGAGCGAATCGGACAGCCGCAGGCAATCGAGGAGGGCATCGTGACCGAGGAGAACTTTCCCGACCACAACCGGACGACCCGCACCCATGCGGGCGAGGCCATCGAGGACACCCGCAACTGGCCGGGCATCGTGCTCGCGGCCCTCGGCATCGTCGCGGTCGCCGCGACACTGACCGCCGCAGGCTACGGCTATGAGGGCTGGGCGGTGATCGGCGGCATCGTGGCCGCGGTGTGCCTGATCGGGGGCGGGCTTCTGCTGTGGGCCGAGCACCGGCGGCTGCGCAAGGTGCAGGACGACACCCTGTTCGACGACCGCGGGCACTGAGGAGGTCTCGCGCCGATACGCGGTCGGGCGATTGCCGCGGCCGCGACCGGGTATGCGTCGCGGTAGCGGAAGCCGATCCCCGCCGATCCTCTCGGTCCCGCGTCGCGGGCGCCGAGACCGGGCAACGGCCCGGACGCGCGCGTCCGAAACATTATCAGTATCAGGAGTTTTCGATGAAACCGAGCACGTTGATCCTCGCCGCCGCGGCTGTGGCGGCCCTTCTCACCGCGGGCTGCGAGGAAGCCGAGAAAGCGCTGAACCAGGGCGGCGACACCAAGTGCAGCGACTACCTCGGCCAGGACCAGGACGAGCGGCGGGTCACCGTCACCAAATTCCTGGAACAGGACGGGCGCACGGGCGATTCTCCGAGTCCGCAGGTCGTGGACGCGTCCATGGCGGCGATCCAGGTCATGTGCTCGGCGCAGGCCAACCCCGACACCCCCATCCGCGACGCGGACCTGACCGGGATAGTGATCCCACGATGACCGCGCGCGCCCCGGCGGTCACCCTGGTGCTGCGGGCGCGCGGGCTCGGCGGACTGCTCACCGCGGTGCCCGCCCTGCGCGCGGTCCGCGCGGCCCGGCCGCATCACCGCCTGGTGCTGGCCGCGCCGGGCCGTCTGCGGCCGATCGTCGATCTGACCGGCTGTGTGGACGAATTGCACGCCACACCCATGATCGGCGATCTGCGTTGGAACGCGCCGCCGCCCACGTCCGCCATCAACCTGCACGGCGCGGGTCCCGACAGCATCGCCGACCTGCTCGACACCGGCGCCGAACAGCTGATCAGCTACCGCCATCCGCAATTCCCGCGCCTACGCGGCCCGATCTGGCCGGTGCACGCGCACGAGACCGTGCGATGGTGCCGACTGCTCGAATCGGCCGGAATCCCCGCCGACCCCACCGATTTCGCGCTCAGCCCGCCCGCGGGGGCGCTCGCCGAGCGCGGCGCCGTCGTCATCCACCCCGGCGCACACCCGGCGCGGCGGTGGCCCGCCGACCGGTTCGCGCGTGTGGCCGCCCATCTCGCCGAATCCGGCCATCCCGTGCTGATCACCGGTTACGCCACCGAGGTCGGTCTCGCCCGCCATGTCGCCGACACCGCCGGACTGCCGCGGTCCTGCGTCGCGGCCGGTGAACTCACCGTGGAGCAGTTGGCGGCCACCGTGGCGGGTGCGGTGCTGCTGATCGGCGGCGACACCGGTGTCGGTCATCTGGCCACCGCCTTCGGCACCCGCTCGGTGCTGATCTTCGGCCCGGTCGCCCCCGATCGCGCCGGTCCGCCGCCCGAACGCGGCGTACACGTGGTGCTGTGGTCCGGGCGCTGCGGTGACACGAACGCCGCCGAGCCGGATCCCGGACTGCTGTCGATCACCGCGTCCGAGGTGATCGCGGCCTGCGAACGTCAGCTCGAGCGCGTGCCGCGCGAGGCCGCCCTGCTCGCCGACGCGGGCTGACCGCCGAGCCCTCACCCCGGTTCGGTGGACAGGGTGATGGTGGTCCAGGCGCCCAGGTGGATGCGGTCGCCGCTGCGCAGGCGAACGGCGGTGTGCGCCGGGATGAGGTCGTCGCCGCCGTTGAGGCTGGTGCCGTTGGTCGATCCGAGATCGGTGATCGTGAGTTCGGTCGCGGTCAACCGCAACATGGCATGGGAGCGCGAGACGCCCGCGTCGGCGGGGGCGAGACCCAGATCGATATCCGGGTGCACGCCCTGGGAGACACTGCGTTTGCCGATCAGGATCTCGTTGCCGCGCAACACGATCCGGCGCTCGGGCACGAAGGACGGGAATTCGACGCCGTCGGCGTCGGGTCCTTCGCGGGCCAGGACGCGGTCGTAGTAGCCGCGGTCGGCGGCGATGGCGGCGATCCAGATCACATGGCGCGCCTGGGTCGCGGCGGGAACCGATGTCACGAGGGTCGCGTGCGCGGCACTTCGCGGCTGGACCGCGCCCAGTGCCGAATCGTGGCCGCACGCCTCGCAGAACCGGCCGCCGCTCGGCTGTCCGCAGGCCGGACACGGCGACTGCGGCGTCACGGGCGACGCGGCAGCCTGCCGCAACGGCGAGCCGCACACATCGCAGTAGTCGGTCGACAGCGACCGGTGTCCGTCCGGGCATACCAGCATGTCTCAGCTCCGAACCCGTTTCGTCTTGGTCGAGCGCGCGTCCAGGGCCATGGCGTCCGCGGCGGCCACCGACTTGCGCAACCGCACCGTTCCGTCCCGTTCGTCGACCTCCACCACGCCGCGCAACAGCTTCGCGGTGCCCTCGTTGCCCGACTCCGCCGCCAGTTCCACCGCGCGCCGCAATTTCGCGGTGGCCGTTTCCACGTCACCGGCATCGCGGGCGGCCAGCCCGTCCTGCACCGCCTGCGCCAGTTCCGCCTGCCCGGTGTAGTGCGCGACCCGGCGACTGATCCGTGCCGACAGCCCGGTCTCGGTGGTCCACAGCGCGCGCACCAGCCCCTGCCCGACGACCTCGCCTGCCGCGACCACACTCACCCGCGCGGCCAGCTTCTCCCGTCCCGGCGCGGCCGGTTCCAGCTGCACCTGGAGGTGATAGTCGCGTTCCTCGTCGCCCCACGCGCCCAGCGGATACTCCCCGACCTGCGCGCCGGTCTCGCGGCGGCGGCCGGTCAGATCCTCGATGGCGGGCGCCACCTGTTTGACGAACCGCACGCTCGCGCCCGCCGGCGTCCACACCCGCAAGGTCAGCTCCGGGATCGCCTTGGCCATCGATGACTGCGCCATAGCGGCGAAATCCTCGGCCAAGCGGTCGGGATCGGCGACGATGTCGACGCTGCCGTGCAGCGCCGAGGCGATCGAGCGCAGTTCCTCGACCCGCCAGTCGGTGCCGACGCCACGGCAGTCGCAGGTGAACGCGCCCTCGGATCGAGCGATCTCCGCGGCCAGCGTCTCGGGCTGCTCGTGTTCGTTCTTGCCGTCGGTGAGCAGGATGGCATGCACCATCGCGCCGTCGTGTTTGCGCGAGAGCTGCCGCGCCAACCCCAGCCAGGTGCCCATCGCGGTGCCGCCGGTGGGGCGCAGCGCGTCGAGATGGCGGCGCGCCTGCGCGCGGGTGGCGGGATTCGCCGGAACCGACGGCACGTCGGTCGGGTAGATCAGTTTCGCCAGCGACGTCCCGGCGACGATGGCGAAACGGGTGCCGTCGGGCAGCACGTCCAGTGCGGCCAGGGTGGCATTGCGCGCGCCGTCGAATTTCCGGCCGGTGCCCATCGACCCGGAGCAGTCGATGATGAGGATCTCCACCCGCTCCGGCGGTTGTTCGGCCGCGACGAACGCGGCGCCGGGGGCGACGGTGATCACGGCGTCGACGGTGCCCGCGCCCTCGGCCAGATATTCGTTCTGGTCGACGGCGACCGAAACACCTTTGTCGGCAACGGAACTCACAGTTGTTCTCCTGGCTGGTCGGGGGCGGGCACGGGGGCGAGCGCGACGGTGATGTTGTCGTTGCCGCCGCTGCACATCGCGAAATCCACCAGTGCGCGCGCCGCGACCGCGGTCTCGGCGTCGACGGCCAGACCGGCCAGGCCGGCGGGATCGGGCCGGTAGTTCCACAGTCCGTCCGTGCACAGCAGCAGCAGGCCGGGTCCGCCGGTGCGGAAGGTCCGCACGCAGCTGTCCGACCACGGCTCGGGTCCCGAATCCGCACCGAGCCACCGCAACAGGGTGTGCGCGCGCGGATCGTTCATCGCCGACCGTTCGTCCATCGCGCCCGCGTCGACGAGGGCCTGGGCGTAGGAGTCGTCGACGGTGAGACGCTGCGAGGCGAGTGCCCGGGTGCCCGAGGACACCTCGCCGCGCAGCCAATACGCGCGCGAGTCACCGACATTGGCGACGGTGATCTCGACGCCGTGGGTTCCGTATCCGCGCACGATCGCCGAGACGTAGGTGCACGAGGGCGCCTGCCCCGCGACGACCGCGACCTCGCGCACCGCCTGCGCCGCCGCCGCCAGACCCGCGAAGGAGGCCGCCGCCGCGTCGCGTCCCTCGCGCAGCGCCGCCACGCACGCCTCGACACCCGCCCGGCACGCCGCGCCCGAGGCCGCCTGCGGATCCTCCGAGGTCGATACGCCGTCGCTGACCACGATCACCGTCGTCGACGCGCCGTCGCCCTCGTCCAGCACCGCCGCGGCCACCGCGTCCTCGTTGCGCGCGTGGGCGATACCCCGGTCGGTGACCAGGCAGACCGTGCCGAGATCGGCCTCGAACCGGTCCGGCTCAGGACGCAGCCCGCCACAGCCCTCGCAGTATCCGTCGGCGTCGAAGGCCGTGCCGTCGCAGCCGTCGCAGCGCGCGTCGGGCAATGGTTCGCCCGTCGGCAGCGCGACCCGGCGCGCCCCGAGTTCGCGGCCGCAGGATTCACAGAAGCGGTCGGCGGCGTCGACCTCGTAGGAGCAGCCCGGACAGCGGATCGTGGCCGTGATCCGCCGATCGGCGGTGGCTGTGTCGATGGTCACGGTCGGATTCACGTCGGCGCTTTCGGGGGACCGGGCAGGTATGGGGATCTTGGGGTTCGCGGCGGGCCGCGGGATGGGCACCCCGCCACGGCGGCGCAGCCAGGGCGGCGGGCCGAACTCCAGGGTCGGATCGTCGGGGGCGGCGGCCGGTGCGGCGGGCACCGTCGGGTCGGTCGGGTCGGTCACAGCGTCGTCCTCGGGCGAACGGCATTGGCGCGGTCGACCAGCTCGATGCGGGTCCAGGGATCGGCGGCCTCGCGCGCGAGATCGCGGTAACACCGTTCCAGGCCGGTGCGCACGCCCACCGGATCGAAGTCGACGCCGAGCAGCGGGCGCTGACCCGCCGGACGGCCGCCCGCGGTCAGCCAGGTCAGTGCCGCCTCCAGCACGCGCTTGCGGATCTCGGCGCAACGGCGTCTGTCGTCCAGGCGCAGTCGCGTCACGCGATCTGCCGCCGCGCGCAGCACCTGCTCGTCCAGTTCACCGACCGCGCGGCGCGCCAGCATCGCCTCCACGGCCGTGACCTGTGCCTCGGCGAAGTGCGCCGAGGACGCGTCGACCTGGTCGAGCACCGCCACCGCCGTGTCGCGGGCACCGGCCGCGCCGTGCAGGCGCGCCAGACCGAATGCGGCGCTGACGAATCCGTGGTCGGTGCGCCAGACGGTGTCGTAGAGCCGGGTCGCCCACGCGGCGTCGTCCGGGTCGGAAGTGGCCTCGCCGAGTGCCGCCAACGCCAGTTTCGGTGCGGGCTCGCCGGGCAGCGCGTGGTAGACGGCCTCGAATTCGGCGCGGGCGCGCTGGGTGTCGCCGCGCAGCAGCAGCGCTTGGCCGCGGTACCAGGCCGGTCGCCAATCCCCCGCCGATGCCTCATCGAGCGCGTCGAGTCTGCGCAGGGCGTCCTCGGCGTCGCCGATGTCGAGGGCGGCGCGCACCAGCCGCAGCGGGATCTCCACCGACTCCGCGCCCGCGGTCACCACCGAGCGCAGTCCCGCCTCCAGCACGGGTTCGAGTTCGGCCGGTGAGGTGCCCGCGGCCGTCGCCAGCAGCGCCGCACCGGAGTCGGCGGGATCGACCAACGGTATCGGCAGCGCGGCCACCACCTGCGCCGGGCCGGTATCCGCGCCGATCCCGAACACCCCGCGCGGCGGCCCGAAATGCACCGACATCCCCGGTCGCGGTGTGCCGTCCTCGGCGGACAACACCTCACGCAGCACGCCGGTCAACTGATCGGCCATCTCCTCGGTGGAGGTGAAACGCGCGTCGGGACGCGGATCGGTGGCACGCGAGAGCAGCCGGTACAGCGAATCGTGGGTCGCCAGCAGCGGTTCGGCGCTCGGCTCGGGCAGCGGACCGAAATGCCCGTCCCGTTCGGGAATCCGCATCATGAGCACGGCGAGCGTGCGCCCGACGGTGTAGATCTCGGTGGCGACGGTCGGTCCGGTGCGCGCGATCTCCGGCGCCTGATAGCCGACGGTGCCGTAGATCGGGCTGTCGCCGTCGTCCATGGCGATCACCGCGCCCATGTCGATGAGTTTGAGCTGTTCGTCGGTCTGCATCACGTTGGCGGGTTTGAAATCGCAGTAGGCCAGGCCGAGGGAATGCAGATAGCCGAGGGCGGGCAGCATTTCTAGGACGTAGGCGATGGCCTGGGCCGGCGGCAGCGGACCGCGGGCGCTGTCACGGCGCGCGCGCAGGATCTGCTCGAGGGAGGTGCCGCCGACGTACTCCATGACGATGTAGCCGACCTCGGCGCCGTCGGGCCCCCGGTGCTGGACGAAGTTGAAGATCTTGACGATGCTCGGATGTTCGACCTCGGCCAGGAATCGGCGTTCGGCCACCGCCGCCGCCATGGCGTCGCGGTCACCGGAATTGAGCAGGCCCTTCAACACGACCCAGCGATCGCCGACATTGCGGTCGGTCGCCAGATAGATCCAGCCGAGACCGCCGTGCGCCAGACAGCCCGCGACCTCGTACTGTCCACCCACCACGTCACCCGCCGACAGTGTCGGCGCGAAAGAGAAGCGGGTGCCGCAATGCGGGCAGAACCCCTCCACGCGACCCGGCCGCCCGTCGCGGCCGCGGCCGACGGGACGTTCGCAGGCGCCGCAGTAGCGCTTGGACTCCGCGACCTCGGGATCGGTGAGAATCGCCGAGAGCGGATCGATGCGTGGCACTCTCGGCACGTCGACCATGCCCGCGCCGAGTCGCCCGCGTCCGCTGGACCGACCCGAGGTCGAGCGTCCGGTGCGCGCCGACCGGCTCGAGGCGCGCGTATTCGCGCTCGGCGTCGCGACGGTCGCGGTCGGTGCCCCGACCGCGACCGTCGCGGGCGCGGCGCCGCAGACATCGCAGTAGCCGTCCGAAATCGTTCCCGCGCAGCCGGGTTCGGCACAGGCCGAGCCCTCGACCGTTGGCGTGACGGCCTGGGTCTGCGCGCTCACCCCGGCCCGCCCGGTCGCCGCGGCGGGTGCGGTGCCGCACACGGTGCAGTAGCCGTCCTCGACGGTTGCCCCGCACCCGGGTTCGGTGCAGATCATGAATTCCTCCCCGACTTCGCCCCGATGACACGCTGGTAGTCGGCGACCGCGCGGGTCACCGCCGCCAGGTCGCACGGCCGCCGCGACAACAGTTCCGCGGCGAGCGCCTCGGCCGCCAGCGCCTCGGCGTCCTCGGCCACGCCCAGTCTGGCCGCCTTGGCCCGATACGCGTTCAGCCGCCCGCGCAATTCGGTGCGACGATCCAGCAGACCCCGATACAGGTCCTCCTCGGCGGCGGCGCGACGCGCGGCCTCGGCGATCCGCCGCCGCAACGCGACCAGCTCGGCCACCGCACCCGCGGCCACCGCACTCTCGGCCACCGCGGCCGTCGCCGCGATCGGATCGAAACCGGCGTCCTCGGACGGCGGAAGCGGTCCGGTGCTGATCTTCGCCTCGACCTCCGCGCGCGCCCGCGCGGCGCGTTCGGCCGTCGCGCGCAGCGCCTCCCCCATGGCGCGGGTCTCGGCCACCGCCGCGGGCCAGTCCGCGCGTAGCGCCGCCGCCTCCGCCAGCCGCTGCGAGTGCAGGCGCAGCGCGGCGTCGAGTTCGGCGACCCGCGCGTCGATCTCGTCCGGGGTGAGCTCGAGCGGGTCGGTGGCCGAGCGGCGCAGCAGATCCGCGATACCGGACTCGATATCGGGCAGTTCGCCGGGCGCGGCACCGCAACCGTCGAGGCGATCCTGGACGGGGCCGAGACCGGAGATGATCCTGGTGTTCACCGCGTCGACCGCGTCGAGGAATTCCGCGATCGGTCCGAACGTGGCGCGCATGCGGTCCACCGTATCGGCCAACCCCACCATCAGCACATATTCGCTCGGACCGGTGAGCGTGCGCTGGGCCATCGGGATCGCGGTGCGCGAGAGTTCGTGCGGTCGCCCGCGCAGCAGCCTGGTCACCTCGGCGCGGTCGGCGTCGTCGAGTCGCGCGCGTGTGCCGCGCACCGTCCGCGCCGAATCCAGGATCGCGCGCAGGCGGCCGTGGTCGCGCCACATCAGCTCGAGCGCCTCACGCACCGGTATCCAGGCCCGTTCGGTCGTGCCGGTCGGCGGGAAACGCCGGATCAGCAGCAGCCCGGGATGCTTGTCCAATTCCAGCAGGGTGGCGGTGATGCGGTCGAATTCCTCGGCGCGGAAACGCAATTCGGCGTCGATTTCGGTGAGGGTGAGAATCTGCACGGCGGCCCCGGTCATCCGACCGCACGCGTCGCCGGCTGCACGGGCGCGCTCAATCGCTGTACTTCGGGGTCGGCGGGGTCGGGGTCGGGCCGAGCACGCTGAGTCGCTGTTCGTAGATGCGTTGCCAGGTGCCGTCGGAGCGTATGCGTTCCAGCACGGCGTTGACGAAGCGGACCAGATCCGCGTTGCCCTTGGCGATGCCGACGGCGTACGCGCCGTCGCCGATGGGATCGCCCACCACCGACAGGTTGCGGTCCTGGGCCACCAGCCCGTACAGAATCGGGTCGTCGCCGCTGACGGCGTCCACGTGGCCCTGCTGGAGCGCGGCCAGGCAGTCGGTCCAGTTCGTCACGCCCAGCACCGTGACCCGCGTCGGCAGCGCGAACAGCGGACCCGCCGAGGTGGTGCCGTTGGCCACGCACACGCGTTTGCCGCGCAGGTCGTCCGTCGAGCGGATCGACGAACCGGTCGGCACCAGAATGCGTTGGGCCGCACGGTAGTAGACGGCGGAGAAGTCGACGTCCTGGCGGCGCTGACAGGTCGCGGAGAAGGTGCGCACCACCAGGTCGACGGTGTGTTCCTTCAGCGCGGTGGTCCGTTCCGCGGCGGTCACCGAGCGCAATTCGACGCGATCGGGGTCGCCGAACAGTGCGCGGGCGATCTCGCGCGCGATGTCGATGTCGAAACCCTCGAGCCGGCCGGTGGTGGGATCGCGGAACCCGAACAGATAGGTGTTCTGGTCCACGCCGATCCGCACGCGGCCCCGCGCGACGATCTCGGCCATCGGCGTTCCCGCGGGCATCGCGGCGGGGCTCGGCAGTGCGCCCGGACGCAGACTGGCTTCGGCCGAGCAGTCCTGCTCCGATTGCGGGGCCATCGTGATCGGGGCGAACTCGTGCGGTGTCGGGTCGACCGCGGACAGCGACAGCGGCTCCGGCGTCGCCACCCGCGCACCGCACCCGGCTGCCGCGAGTAGACAGATCGCGGCCGCCACCAGCCTTATCGCCCTGTGCTCGATCACTGCGCGCTTCACAGAAACTCCTTCAGCCGCGGCCACAGCCCCACCACGATCGCCCCGGCCGCGCCGAGCATGAGCAGCAACATCACGACGGGACTCCAGCTCAGCGCGTCACCGGCGTCGTCGACGTCGCCGCGCAGTTCGGCGCGCACGCGGACAAGGTCCTCGCCGAGGGTGTTGTCCACGGCGGCGAAACGCAGCGCCGAACTCTGCGGTTCGGTGCCGATCGCCTGCCGCAGCGCGGCGTTGTAGTCGGCGGCCTGATATGCCCGCACCTGGACGAGATGGCCGTCGGTCCAGGTGTCCACGCTCTCGCGGGCCCTGGAATCCGCGCCGAGTACCGCGATCACCTCGCTGCGCAACCGGCCGGTGTGATCGGTGTAGCTCTGCTCGCCCTGGGCGATGTCGCCGCGCACGATGAGTTGCAGTGTCTCGTCGGTGCGCGCCTGCTGGGCCAGGATCCGCGCCTCGGCCAGGGATTCGAATCGTTCGCTCGCCCCGGATGCACCGTTGTCGAGCGTGGTCCCGGCGACCGCGGTCGAGGCCAGCGCCCACAGCAGCGCCGCCACCGTCGCGCCCGCCGCGCCCGCGACCCCCGGATTCACCCACCGATTCGTGCGCCGCACCAGCAGATACGAACCCGCCCCGCACGCGAGCAGGACCAGCAGCAACAGCACGACCGTGGTTCCCGGCGTCGCCTCGATGTCACGTTGATCGGAGCGCAGCGCGGCGAAGCGATCCGAACTGAGCTGTTCGGCGTTCTTCAACAGCGAATCCTGCATGAGCCCGGAGGCTTCGCGCAGATAGGCCGAGCCGACCGGATAGCCGAGCCGGTTGTTGGCCCGCGCGGTCTCCACCAGTCCGGTGTAGGCGGGCAGTTCGGCGGCGATGCGGGCGACGATCTGCCGGGTGCGGTCGTCCGAGGCGCCCGCGGTGGCGTCGGCCAGCGCGGCCGCGGCGTCGGCGAGCGCCCGCTGATAGCGCTCGCGCACCTCGGAGGTCTCGATACCGCCGGACAGGAACGCCTCGGCCGCGGCCGCGTCGGCGCTCGACAGGGCGACGTAGAGACGCTGTGCCGCGAACGCCACCGGTTCGGTGTGGGCGAGCACCCGCTCGTGCCGGGATACCTTGGCGTCGAGTTGATTCGCGCCGACGAACCCCGCCAGCAGGCACAGCACCACCGAGACCACAGCGACCGAGACCAGCAACCCCGGCGTGGTGACCGCGAAGCGCCGCAACCACGCGGCCGCGTCGCGCACGGTCGCCGGTAGGCGAGATCCCACATCGTCCCCCTTCGATATCCCCGCGGACTCTCCGCACGCGATAGTACGGGAGGAGGTTTCGGCGTGCGCGTCTTCGTATCCGGTGTGCGGCGCGCGAACTCGACATCCGGGATCACCGCGCGCCGTCGCCGAGCCGAAATCCGCGACGGCACCGCGTGGAGACCGCCACGCGCGCCCGCGAAGCCGGCGCGCCGGTGGCGGAAAACGACCGCGAACAGGCAGGAAAAAGGTGGAAATGGCGCGGCGGTCGGTCCTAGCGTTGGAGCCAGGCTTTCCGAACGGCAGGAATGGAGGGGATCTGCCGTCGGTAGCCGCTTTCGTCCACGGCCGGCACCGTCGACCTATGCCTGCGGGCCCGCCGACGGATCGTCGCGCGATGTCCTGTCGCCGCTTGTCGTGACGGTCCGTTGGAACATGACGGCGGCGATCGCGGATGTCCCGTTGAACCGCCAGTACGCCACGAAGTAGGCGAGGATGCCGACAGCGAGTCCGATGGCGTACCAGGCGAATGCGTTGGCGTCGCCGTAATGGCCGGTGACGACTCCGCCGCCGATCGCGGCGAGCACACTGGTGAGGTCTCCGATCGCGGTCTTGTCCGCGGTGCGGACCAGGGTCCGATAGGTGATCGCGCCTACGATGACGCCGAACACGACGGCGCCGATCTCAGCGAATTTCATTGAGCACTCCAAGGGAATCAGGGGCGCAACCGTAGGTCGGCGACGCCGTAGAGGGTGTAGGCGAGACCGAGGGTGTTTCCGCGACCGATCAGCTGCCACCGCAGCGTCCGAATGGCCTGTCCTACAGTTGAATCGTTCTTCAATACCAGGCCGAGCAGTTGTCGAGTCGCCCACCCCGCCGCGCCCTGCTCGACAGCGATCTCGGTACCGACCACCGCGGCCGCCCCTGCACGGTTGACAAACGCGTTGACCAGGTTCGACAGCGAGGAGGTGGTGAATTCGGCGGTGTGGCAGCCGTTGAGCACCACGAGCGGCTTACGGATCGCCCAATGTGGATACGGCCAGGGTCCGCCGGGCAGGCGCCAACCGGCGATGTCCTCCTCGCAGATCACGGTGTCGCCGAAGCACAATCCGGCGGCCGGTCTCTGCCCGGTGGCGTGTTTCAGGTAGCCGCCGTGACAATAGAGGTAGGCCAGATCCATCCAGTCTCCCGCCAGTGCGGCAGCCAGTTGGGAACCGTCGCGGACGACATCGACGACAATCGAGTCCGAGGCGAACAGTCCGCGCAGCTCGGCCAGATGTGCGGCGGTCAACGCGGCATCGAGGTTGCGGTCCACCACAACCGCGGCCGCGGGAGGTTCGGGTCCGAAATGGACGTGCCGCACCATGTTGTCCACACGCGGTGGCTGTTCGAGCACACTCGACAGCCCCCAGAACCCGAACGGACACAGCGTATTCCCGCTGTGGTCGGGTTCAGGACAATACGCGGGGATACCGTCGGCGCGTCCGCCGGGGCCGAATCGATCCACCGAAGGACACACCCGGTAGGGCGTATTCGGGTCTTGCGGCATCGGCATGTCGTAGACCAGTGCCCACGGGATCGACAGCCGTGCCGCGTCGAGGTCCGTGGCGACGGCCTCAGCGATGTTGAGCACCGGCGGATGCCCCCGCGCTCTGGCTTCGTGGCGCACCAGAGCGGCCATCGTGTCGAACACGACGTTATCGGCGAACAGACGGTTGTACATGGTCCATCCGAACCGCGCCAGACCGGCGAGATCCGACTCGAACTGCGCGGCCGACTTGCTGTAGGTGGCATCAGCATTGGCGCGTGGACCTCGCGGTGTGTCGGTCAGGTGCTGGTCGTAGAGCAGTTGACGGGCGGCCCGCGCGGCATTGTCGGCGGCGTTGAGATTGATGGAGACGGGGTTGTCGACGAACGGCAGGGCGTTGACGATGGCCCTGCCGCTGCCGCCGGGCACGAACACGCTGGCCACCCGATCCGACAGTGGGCCGATATCGTCGAATCTCGAGGTGAGTCGGTACATCAGCCGCGCTCGAACACCACCCGCTGTCGAATTCGAGGACAGGCGCGTGATCGGCAACGTCAATTCCTGGACGTGCACTGCCACCGCCTCGAAATACACGGCCAGGACACCCGTCCACTCGACACCGTCGACATCAGGGGTCCGCAATGGAAACCGTGCCCAACTCGCACGGTCGCAGTGGGGGCCATGGACAGGACCGGCACAATCACAACCCCACATCGGCGCGGGATCGCGCACCGTCAGCTCTCGCACCGTCGGCCCGCCACCGCCCTCCATGTCGAGCAACACACGCAGTCTCGACGCCCGCTCGGGCAGCAGTTCCCGTGGCCACCGCCCATCCGGTTCGGGCAACAGACTCGCCGGATGGTGCGGACCGATATTGACGGCCAGCGAATAGGCGGTGGCCGGGCGCAACGCGGACCCGCTCGGAATCGTCTGCCCGGAGTCGGCGGCCGTGATCATGGTGTTGACGCTCCGCACGCCCGAACCCGATACCTCGGCAAGTCTCGGATCGACTCTCGAGTTCCAATCGGTCGTGGAAGTACCGCCGTTGGTAGATCGACTCTCTCTCGATCCGTGTCGCGCCAGATGGTGAATCCGTTCCGTCACCGGGTTCCGGTGATCGGAACCGTCCGGCATCCGCTGCGATGGACTTTCCGGCTCACCGCCCCACCGCGGCGGTCCTGCCGCCGGCTCCCGTTGCGGGACCCCTCCGGCCTCCGGCCGTGGCCCTCCGTCCACTGTCGGCGTATTCGGCCGAGTGGCTCTCGGGCGCCCGCGCGGTCGCGGCAGCTTCCGATACCCACCACTGTCTGATTCATCCGGCCGGGGCCGGTGCGACGCGAGGAAGTCGAACTCGGCCGTTCGAGCCCCGATCGCCACCACCGTGGCCGCAGACCACGGTCGTCGCGCGAGTTCGAGATTCCGGGCAGCCTCGACGAGCGTCGCCGACCGATGCAATACCGAGGGCAGTAGCCCGCCCCGCTGCGACACCACCGCGAAAGTCGTGATCTCGGTGGACGAGCGGGCCAGATATCCGATTTCCGCGGCGACATCGTCAGGCTTCTCACCGCCGGCTACCACACAGTCCATCAACAGCACGACGGGTCCGGCCCGTCCGCTTTCCAGCGCCGCGAATACATCCTGAACCGACAACTCGCCTCGGGAACTGATGAGGTGCAATCCCCCACGCGCCCCGGTGATCTCACCGACGACGTAGACCACCAGCGGACCGACTGGGCGTGCCGCATCGATCAAATCCTCGATATCCGCCGGGCGTATCGATACTTCCAGGTCGCGTGACCGAAGAACCTCGATGGCGAGCCCGAGCATGTGACGGGGCCTGTCGCGCTCGCCCGACTTCAGCAGCAGCGCCCGCGTGTCGGTCGGCGACCGACCGCCGCTGTCCCTGACCATGGGCCTCCCCTCCCGATCGCAAGCGCACCGACCCCCGATGGATTTTCGCACGTACCGCGACCGACAACGCCGGCCACACGCGAATGTGACCCGCCGTGCGGGGATTCGTGACCCACGGCATCGTACCGGCGACCGAGCGGCTGGTCCTCACAGCTTGGCTGCCGTCGGATCTCGATGAACCGGCCGAATTGCACTCCGATCCGATAACGAAGCAGCACGCCCTCCCCGAAAACGGGAAGGGCGTGCTGGGTATGGTGTTCTGAGATCACACTCCGACGCGTGCACGGGCTTTCGAATCCGCGAAAGCCATCGTTGCGCCCTTCTGGTAAGGCGTCCACATTTGAGTGCGGTCACCGCTGGGCACGTTGGGCTGAAGGGTGACCGGACAGTCCTTACCGTGTCCGGTTATCACATAATCCATATACTTCATGCTCAGGATGACTGTCTGATCGTATTGCGGGCGCAGCAGCCAGCGCTGAGACAGCTTGCCCGGTTCGGCATCCGCCAATCCGATCGGTTCGGACTCGATGGTTGCCTCGATGTTCTTGCCCAGAAAGTTCGGATTCGTGGGGTTGGCGGATGTGATCGTATACACATCCTCCTCCGCGTAGGTGCCGACCTTTGTCAACCGCCAAACCTGGTTGACAAAGGTCGAACTACGCGTCCAGATCTCCGCCAAGCTGTATGCGTCGAGATTGGTGTCGTCCGCGAAGTTCTGGAAAGTGACCTGGTCGGGATTGATCCCGGCTAGCTGAGGGTTGCTCGACATGATGTTCCCCTTCTGTCGCGGTCTGAGGCTGTCAGTACTGTCCTGGAAATATTGACAGGATGTAACTCAGCGAAGATTGGCTTCAGTTGGATGGAACTGTCTGACGTGTACGCATCGGTAGTAATACCTACCGGCAAAATCTTCATAAGCATCGCAGAGTTCAGAGCAAGGCGCAAGACCCGCCTGACCTGCGAAAAAGGGGTGTGATGCGCCCGAACGCCGATCGGTGAGGAACGTGTCATTAGCGCGGCCGACGAGGTCGACGGGCCGCGGCCGACGGTATATCGCTTACCGGCCCCGTCCGCGCGGCGGCTATTTCTCGGCGGTGTCACCGAAGAGTTGTTCGCGGGTCTCGGCCGGGGTTCGCCCGTAGTGGTCTCGATATGCCTCGCGGAATCTGCGCAGGCTGGGAAATCCTTCCTGACGCGCTATTTCGGCGATGTCGACCGGTAATGCGCTGCGCAATCGCCGATGCGCGCGTTCGAGACGAACCGTGCGCAACATGACACCCACCGCCGGGTACCCGGCCTCTTTCAGCGCCCTGTACAGCGTCCGCTCCGCCAGGCCCACCATCGCGGCGATATCGGCCGGGGTGACGGTGCGGTCATGGGCGCACTCTTCGATCAGCGCTCTCGCGCGTTCCACCTCTCTCGCACGTGGACCGGAGGTGATGGCCGGGTACGGATTGAGTGCCCCGTCCAACTGTGTGAGCACACTGGCGTAGGCCACGCTGAAGTCCGCTGCCGTCCAGCCGACAGCCGCGTCGAGCCATCGGACCTGGGCCGCGAGTCCGCCCACCAGCGGACGTGTCTCGTCCATCACCAACGGGGCGTTCGCGGCGCGTACCGGATCGACCATGCCTTCGGGGACGGTCAGGATCAGTGCGGTGATGTCCTGGTCGTGCGTCATATACAGCGGTCTGCCCCAATGGAAGAAGCTGATCCTGCCCGGGTGGAGGAGTTCCCTGGAATCACCTTGTTCGAATCGAAAAGACCCGTGCAGCGGAACGAGCAGGCGGTAGCTGTTCTCGCCGTCGCCGCGACGAATATGGCTTGTCGAACGTCGGTATTCCAGTGCGGCGCTGGTGAATCTGACCAGTTGAAGTCGCCCGACGTTCTGGGCGGAGGCTTCTGACCGAAACGCGTTGTCGGGGAACGTCAGCCCGACCGGCCCCTGCCTGCTACTGAGATACCAATCCCAGGATCCGGTCGGGTCGGCGACATCGGTCGAGAAATCCTCTCGACGATATTCGGCCACGCGGACCATCCTTTCACCACGGCCCGCCGGTCGACGACAAACAGCTATCGGATTGCCAGAAGTACAATACATCCCACGAACTGCGCGGTCGGGGATGGGTCCGCGCGCCGACGGCTACGACGGCCGCGCCTTGCGGGACCGATCGCCCACCCGGCGTGGTCGTTTCGCCGCTTCGGCCTCGACCTCCTCGATTCGCTCCTCGGGCACGAGGTCGATGATGTCGGCGCGCGAGGTGATCATGAGTTTCTGAAGGGTCGAGGCCATCTGCGCGTCGACGGTCTTGGAGGAGCTGCCACGGCGAACGGCGATCGCGCTGTTGGTCCAGCCCGCCGCCGCCAGGACCGCCACCTGTCGTTCTGCCACCGACAAATGGTTCCACAGTGGGCGAATGCCCTTCTCGGCGGCGGATTCGCGCCGGGGCAGCCGGTCCTCGGACAGCGTGCCCAATGCGAGGTGTTGCACTTCGCTTCGTTCGGGACGCAGCCCGCGGCCTCGGCGTTCGGCGACGGCGTATCGTTCCGGTCCGAGCGTGTCACGGGCGATGTCGACGACCCGACTCGACACGTCCGCGATCGGACCGAGGGCGCCGATATCGATCCCCATCTGCGCCATCTCCCGCGCGGCCCCGCCGGCGAGATGCGCGATCTCCGTGGCAGATTCGACCGATGCCGCCCGGTCGGCGTCGGTCGCGGCGTCGGTGATGATCCGAGCCGACGTGCCCATGCGCACGTACACCGCCAATGCCGCGCCTCATCGCTCCCTGGCCGCGATTTGATGTGCCAGTGCGGTGCGCCCGAGGGCCAGGGCTTCGCTCGGGTCGTCGCCGTACCTGGTCAACGCGATCGCCCTGGTCAGTTCCGCTCCTGCTCCGGCTCACGTCCAACGAACCTGTCCGTCGCCGCCATGACATCCTCAACACGAGTTCGGCGCGTCGCCCGCCGACGGAGCGGCGGTGTGGGCGCCCAACGCACCCGGAAGCGGGATTTCGCGATGGGACAGTCCAGGTCCGCTGACCAGCAGACAACGCGAGCTTCATCGCGATCGTCGTTGATACGCGAGCAACCCGGACCGTCCCGAGTTGTGGCAACGACGTTGCTACTGGACGCACGATCTGTCAAACCAATTGTGGCCGAGCACAATACGGCCGATACCCCCTATTCCACGCTCGGCGCTGGACCCATGTCGGACCTGTTACCGCCGAGCGGCTGCCCGGCAATCACCCCGTCTGCGTCGGAAAGGGACCGGATTCCGCGGTACGCGCAACGGTCTCCAGCTGGTTGAGCGGCAACACCGAGCGGGGCGCCGGACTCGCCGCGATCGAATCCCTCACCCGGTCGGCCTCGACGTCGGCGAGCCGTGTGCTCTCACCCGGCGGTCGACCATCGACCGAGGCGGAAGACGCGGCCGGACCAGCCGGTTCTGGGCGCGCGGCGGCGAATTCGGCACGGTCGTCGTCACCGTGCTCCTCGGTCGCGACGACGGACTCGCCCGCCCGGGGCGGCGAGAGCGGCGCATAACCGGTGGACAGCACGCCGTCGGCGAGGATCACCTGACCACGACGCGCGCGGTGAGGCGAGAAAGGCGACGACCTCGGCGAAATCCTCAGCGGTGCCGAGACGGCGCAGCGCGGTGGCGGCCGTGATCGCCCGTCGCATGGCGTCCGCGTCCGGGGACTGATCCGCCACCGGGCCGACCGGTCTATCCGCAGCGGCGATGTTCACCCGGATGCCGCGCGCGGCGTATTCGACGGCGAGGTGGAATGTCATCGCTTCCACCGCCGCCTCAGTGGGGGCAACGTTCATCGGAGCAACGTTCATCGGACCGACTCCTCACCGGAAGAAATGTGGACGCCGAAATTCTGGAAGTCGGAACAGCCGTAGCGCATCGGTAGATCACGGAGTGCGCATACCTATGGCGGCGGTGGTGGCGGCCCGACGACCACCGACGCGTCCTGCTCCCACCGGGTTCGACCACGGCCTCTTCCCGAACGAGCCGGTCGGGAGCTACCTACGTATGTCCATCACGGCAACCGTCGAGCGATCATCCCTGTCGACGGCGCACTGGCCCATCTCGTGACCGTGATCCACCGGCGACTCGAGTTGCGGCGTTGTCAGGCGGCCGAGGGGCAGATTCTGGCGATGACGTAGTTCTCTCGGGCCACCGGGCTCCCGAGCCGGTAGCTCGTGCCCCCATGAACACGCCTACCGCGCGACGTCGCCGCGGAGTGCGTAATGGAACGCCCGGTTCATGCCGTGCATGGCAAGGGTGTAGGCGGGCGGGAAATGGCGCTGGGCCCAGTGGCCGAGGCGGATATCGTTGGAGGTGAAGACCATGTACCTGTTGCGTTCCACCCCGCGCACGACGATCTTCGCCGCCTTGTCCGCTGTGACGGCGTGGCGGCGGAATGCGGTCATGGCGCGTTGGATGGTTCGGTCCTGTCGGTCGATGCCTGCGATGTCGACGCTGTCGACCATGGGCGTCGCCATCGCCCCGGGGCATACCAGGCTCACTCGGATTCCGTGACGGCGCAGGTCGAATCGCAGTACCTCCGACACCCCGCGCAGGCCGAATTTGGCCGCGCTGTACGGGGCGTGCCAGGGCAGGCCGAACAATCCGGCCGCCGACGAGACGTTCACCAGATGTCCGCCGCGACGCGCGGCGATCATGCGCGGCACGAACTCCTCGATGACGTGGATGGGCCCCATGAGATCGATATCGATGGTGCGCCGCCACTGCTGGTGGGTCAGTCGCTCCACCGTGCCCCAGGTGGCGATACCGGCGACGTTCATCACGATATCGACGCTGTCGACCACGGCGTGCGCCTCGGCGGCCAGCGCCGCCACCGCCTCGCGATCGGTGATGTCGATGGCCTTGTCGAGGTGGACCTTGGCGCCGGTGGCGCGCAGTTCGGCGGCGGTGTGAGCGAGGCCGTCGGCATCGATATCGGTGAGCATCAGCGACGCGCCCTTGGCCGCGGACGCGAAGGCGATGCCGCGGCCGAGACCGCCGGCCGCGCCGGTGACCAGGCAGCACTTACCGTCGAATCTCGTCATGGCATGACCCTAACGTCTACGAACAACCATGTCTATTAGAGACTCGGCGTCGCGTCTGAGACGATGTCAATTCGCGCCGACCGGCCGGTATCGGCTATCGCACAGCCGGATTCGGTACTCCTGCGGCGGACAGCCGTTCCAGCGGCGGAAGGCGCGGATGAAGGAGGCGGCCTCGGCGTATCCCAGCCGGGCGGCGAGCTGTTCGGTGGTCATATCGGTCTGGGCGAGCAGTTCCTCCGACAGGGTCTGGCGGACCTCGTCGAGCAGGGCGCGAAAGGAGGTCCCCTGCTGATGGAGTCTGCGCGAGAGTGTGCGCGGACTCATGAACAACTCGGTCGCCACCGCGACCTGGTCCGGGATCGCACCGGGATTGCGCACCAGCAGATCTCGCACGGTCGCGGCCATGCCGTCGCGGGGGTGCGCACGCGCCAGCAGATCCCGGCACAGTTGCTCGCAGGCCGCGCGGGCGCGTTCACTCGGGCGCGGCAGCGGCAGATCCACCCGGTGCCGATCGAAGACGAGCGCGTTGACCGCCGCGCCGAAGGAGGGCGCCACCCCGAAGATCTCGCGATGACGGGCGGTATCGCGCGGGGCGGGGTGGCGGAATTCCACCCGCGTCGGCGCGACCGCGGCGCCGAACATCTCGTGTCCGATGGGGCCGAAGCCGGCCAGCGCGCGTTCGGCGAGGAATGTGCGCAGCTCCGCGGGTAGGTCGGAGTCGTCGAGTCGCAGGCCCACCTGCGCGCCGGATTCCTCGAGGGTGAGCCGTCCGCAGACGAACCTCGCCTCCAGGTAGCGCCGTGTCACCTCGATCATCTCGCGCACGGTCCGGCTGCTCAGCATCGCCAGACCCCACGGCCCCGACGGCGAAAGCCGGGTCCGGCTGCCGGCCAGCGCGCCCAGCCCGGGTTCGTCGCAGCGCCGCACCAGATTCGCCACGACCCGCAGTTCTTCGCGCGCGGTGATCTCCAGTGACGTATCACGGCCTGCCTCCGGCGGCACCGAGGTACCCGCCAGACACGCCGTCGCGGATATCCCGCGTTCCTCGGCGAGCTCGATGAGGTCGTGAACGCTGGAAGTATGGCGGCGGAGATCCCAGTCGAGCATGTAGTCGCATTCCGATCGAACGTGTACCAGACGGTTTGGCGCAACCTATCAACGACCGGCCCGCGATTGGTGTGAAACGACGAACTTTCGCGTTATCACACGTAATTCCTGCACTCGGGAGCCCCGGAATTCGTCGTCTTTCCGGTTTCGGAGTCGCTCGGGCGCACCGCGATCCCTACCCGACGGACGCCGGACAGACGGTGCCGCGGATGTCGGGCCTTCGAGGGCTCGAACGTGAACGGACACAACGGGTCTGACGGCCTCGCGGCCGAGCCTGCGCGACCGGTCGGATCCCCGCGTCCGTTGACCGCCCGAGACCCCGCGCCGAACGCCACGACACCGGTGTCCGCGGCCCCGTCCTCATCGCCACCCGAAGGCCGATTGCAGGGCGAGACTGCCCACCGCGAGCACCACGGCCAACACGCCGCCGTAGAGCAGAGGTCCGGCACCTGCCTCTCGCAGCCTGGCCCAGCTCAGGCCGGTGCCGACGGCCGCGAGCACCGCCGCGATGAGCCAGGCGCTGAGACGGGCGAGCGGCGGCGTCCAGTTCGCGGGCACCAGACCGAGACCCGCGAGCGCCGACGCCGCGACGAACAGAACGACGAACAGCGGAAACGACCGCCACAGCGGCCTGTCGTCGCGGCGCCGCGACGACAGTTGCAGCCCGAGACACAGCGGGACGATCATCAGGCTGCGGACCAACTTCACGACCACCGCGAAATGCGCGGCGACGCCGCCGTAGACGACACCCGCCGCCAGGACCGAGGACGTGTCGTTGATGGCGGTGCCCGCCCACAGCCCGAACGCCTCCTGCGACAGCCCGAGGAGATGACCGATCGGCGGGAAAACCAGCACCGCAACGATATTGAACACGAAGATCGTCGTCAGCGCATAGCCGACCCGGTCGCGATCCGGTTTCATCACCGCGGTCACCGCGGCGATCGCCGATGCGCCGCAGATCGTCGTACCCGCCGCCACGAGGGTCGCGGACTCGGGGTCGAGGGCGAGCAGCCGGCCGACGAGCACCGCCGCCACCGCGCCGATGATCAACGTCCCGATCAACACCCCCGCGGTGCGACTGCCCACCGACACCACCGAGCCGAACGGAAGCCCGAGCCCGAGCAGCACGATCGCGGTCCCGAGAAGGCGCCCGCGGGCCATCGTCAGGCCCGGATCCACGGCGTCGGCACCGAGGGCCGACCGCCGCAGCAGCAGTCCCGACAGCGCGCCGCCCGCGAGCGCGAGCATCGGCACGCCCACCGCGGGCAGTGCGCCGCCGATGATCGTGGCGGCGGTGGCGATGAGGGCGGCGAGCGCGAGCCCCGGGCCGTATCTGCGCGTAATCGTCATCCCTCAGACGATCGCCGGCGCGCGACGCGACCGGTAGACGGCGAAAAACGAGGACCTCATAAGCGTTGCTGATGGGTCGGGGATGCCGCCCGCACGAGCTGTGCCCATAATCGGTGCCCATGCCCCTTCCCCCGGGTATGCCCGACCTGGCCGTGCTCGATCTGCTCGTCTCCGTCTCGGAGCTGGGCAGCCTCGGCGCGGCCGCGCGCAGGCACGGCATCACCCAGCCCGCCGCCAGCATGCGCATCACCGCGCTCGAGCGGCAGCTCCGGCTGCGGCTGGTGGAGCGGGGTCCCACCGGTTCGACGCTCACCGAGGCGGGACGTGCCGTCGTCGCGCAGGCGCTGCCGGTACTCGCCGCCGCCGCGGCATTCGGTGCGGGGGTGGCGGCCGTGCATTCCGCCGAGGTGCCGAGATTGCGCATCGCGGCCTCGAAAACCATTGCCGACCATCGCATTCCACAGTGGCTGACCGCCCTGCGTCAGACCTGCCCCGATGTCGCGGTCGCCTTGGATGTCGACAACACCCGGCAGGTCGAGGCGCTGGTGCGCGACGGCACGGCCGAGATCGGCTTCGTCGAAGGGCCGCATCCGCCACCCGGACTCGGCAATCGCGTGATCGGCGCCGACGAACTCGTCGTGGTCGTCGCCCCCGGTCACCCGTGGGCCGACCGCGACGAACCCCTGTCACTGCGCGAACTCGCCACGACTCCGCTGCTGTGGCGCGAACCGGGCTCGGGCACCCGCGACACCATCTGGGAGATCCTGGTCGCCGAATGCCAGCCTGCCCGCCCGGCCGCTGAACTCGGCTCCGCCGCCGCCATCGTCGCGGCCGCCCGCGCCGGAGTCGCGCCCGCGGTCCTGAGCCGACTGATCGCGGGCGCCGATATCGCCCGCGGTGCGCTGCGGGCGGTCCGATCGGCCGAATCGATCACCCTGACCAGACGTTTCCGCGCCATCTGGCGACCGGCGAATCCCCCGTCCGGTGCCGGTCGAATATTGACCGAGCACGCGGTGAGTATCGAACGCTACCGCGAAGACAAGTGGTAATACTCCGCACAGTGAAGATGTCTGCGCAGGTCAGAGCCTCGTCGCAGAAGCCGGAACTGGCGTAACCGCCCGGTAATTGCAGGAAACTTCGCGCGTAACGATCCATTTCCAGCATTTGCCGCATGACAGGCAACACGCATCAGGGAATGGCGACCCGGGGCGAGACCCGGGATCCTGCGCCCGGTCGTCGCTCGGCGCCTGCGCGGCGGATAAGGGATATTCTGCGGGCCAGAATCCGCAGCGGCGTCTACGGAAACCGGCCACTGCCCGCGGAATCCCAACTGGCCGCCGATTTCGGGACCAGCCGCAATATCGTCCGCGACGCGCTGACACTGCTGCGCGACGAGGGACTCGTCGACCGGGTCCCCGGTGCGGGCACCTTCGTTCTGGCGGACAAGGCGGTGCAGGGACTGGACCGGCTGCGCGGGCTGGCCGAGACCTTCGAGACCGGCAGCGACCGCGTGGTGAACCGGGTGCTGCTCGCCGAGATCGTGCCCGCGACCCCGCTGGTCGCCGAACGTCTCGAGCTCGAACCCGCGACTCCGGTCGTCGCGCTGGAACGCATCCGCTACCTCGACGGCTCCCCGCTCTCGCTCGACGCGAGCTATCTCACCGCGGACGTCGGCGAACCGCTGCTCGGGCTCGACCTCACCGGCTGCGACGTCTTCGGACTGCTCGAGGCCGAACTGGGCCTGCCGCTCGGATCGGCCGCGGTGTCGATCGAGGCCGTGGCGGCGGATCCGACGGTGGCGGGGCTGCTCGAGGTCAGGTCCGGCTCGCCGCTGCTGTTCCTGGAACGACTCACCTACACCGATTCCGGCCGACCCATCGACCTCGAGTACGTCCGCTATCGCGGCGACCGTTTCTCGCTGTCGGGTCGGCTGCACCGCACACCGGTCACACCGAATCGCGGTGCGTCCGAACCGAGGAAAGGGGCTGATCAGCGATGACCATGACGATCCCACCGGTCGCGCAGCGCCGGGAGATGAGCTGCGACGTACTCGTCGTCGGAGGCGGCACGGCCGGGACCATGGCCGCGCTCACCGCGGCCCGCAACGGCGCGAACGTCCTGTTGTTGGAGAAGGCGCACGTGCGGCACTCCGGGGCGCTCGCCATGGGTATGGACGGGGTGAACAACGCCGTCGTGCCGGGAAAGGCGAGTCCGGAGGACTACGTCGCCGACATCACCATCGCCAACGACGGCATCGTCAACCAGCGCACCGTCTACCGAACCGCCACCCGCGGATTCGAGATGGTGCAGCGGCTCGAGAGCTACGGTGTCAAGTTCGAGAAGGACGAACACGGCGAGTACGCGGTCCGCAAGGTGCACCGGTCGGGCAGCTACGTGCTGCCCATGCCCGAGGGCCGCGACGTGAAGAAGGTGCTCTACCGGGTGCTGCGCGCCCGCGACGTGCGCGCCAAGGTGACCATCAGCAATCGGGTGATGCCGGTGCGGGTGCTCACCGTGGACGGCCGGGCGGTCGGCGCGGTGGGATTCGACACCCGCAGCGGCGAATTCGTCACCATTTCGGCGGGCGCGGTGATCCTGGCGACGGGCGCGTGCGGCCGACTGGGACTGCCCGCCAGCGGCTATCTCTACGGCACCTACGAGAACCCGACGAACGCGGGCGACGGCTACGCCATGGCCTACCACGCGGGCGCGGAACTGTCGGGCATCGAATGCTTCCAGATCAACCCGCTCATCAAGGACTACAACGGTCCGGCCTGCGCGTATGTCGCCAATCCATTCGGCGGGTACCAGGTCAACGGCGAGGGCAATCGTTTCGTCGATTGCGACTACTGGTCGGGCACGATGATGGCCGAGGTCAAACGCGAACTCGACAGCGCGCGCGGGCCGATCTACCTCAAGCTCAGCCATCTCTCCGATGCCACCATCGCCCAGATCGAAGGCATCCTGCACACCACCGAACGTCCCACCCGCGGCACCTTCCACGCCGGTCGCGGCACCGACTACCGCACCCGTGACATCGAGATGCACATATCCGAAATCGGTTTGTGCAGTGGGCATTCCGCCTCGGGGGTGTGGGTGGACGAACACGCGGCGACCACCGTGGCCGGACTCTACGCCGCCGGCGACATGGCCCTGGTGCCGCACAACTACATGATCGGGGCGTTCGTCTACGGCGACATCGCGGGCGAGAGCGCCACCGAATACGCCGCGGGCGCCGCGCGAGCGGCGCTGCCCGAAGACCAGATCGAGGCCGCGCACGCGCTGATCTACCGGCCGCTGGGCAATGCGGACGGTCCGCCACAGCAGCAGGTCGAATACAAGTTGCGCCGGTTCGTGAACGACTACCTGCAACCGCCGAAGACGCAGCGCTACCTGACGTTGGGACTGGAGGCATTCGAGCGCATGCACGGCGATATCGCCCGCATGGGCGGGCGCACACCGCACGAGCTGATGCGCTGCGCCGAGGTGAGTTTCATTCGTGACTGCGCCGAGATGGCGGCCCGAGCCTCGCTGCGCCGCACCGAGAGCCGGTGGGGGCTCTACCATCAGCGAGCCGACCGTCCCGAACGCGACGACACCGAATGGTTCTGCCATCTCAACCTGTTCCGCGGCGAGAGCGGCGACATGCGTTTCACCACTCGGCCGGTCGCGCCCTACATCGTCCCGGTCCCCGGTTTCGTCCGCCCCGACGGCGTCGCCGATGTCGCGGCCCCGGAACTGGTCGGCGCGTGGAGCGCGCGGTGAGCGCGGCCGCCGACGACGCCCGGCGGGCTCCGGCAGGCGGTGCGCGCCTGGTGGAACTGATGGAGCTGGCCGAGGAATGTCCTGACCTGTCGGAACTGCGACCGTACCTGACCGATCCGAATCCCGAGGTCCGGCGAACCGCGCTCTCGGTACTGAGCGAGACCACCGAGGAGTGGGCGCAGGCATCCCCGCTCATCGCCGCGGGCATGGCCGACGAGGACGTCACGGTGCGGCACGCGGCCATCGGCCTGCTGACCGAACTGCTCGAGGTCATCGTCGCGGGCCCGGAATTCGACGCGGCACTGCGCGGCTGCCGCACCGCACCCGAACCCGCGGTGCGCGGCGCGGCCGTCGAGGCGCTGTGGCGGCACCGCCGAATCGGGGCCGCCGAACTGGCCGGGTGGCGCGGCGATCCGAATGCCGAGGTGCGCCGCGCCGTGATCGGCGGACTCACCTCGCTGGACGCACTCGGCGAACTCGACGACGCCGCCGCCGACCCGGCGCCTCTGGTGCGCATCGCCGTGGCGAAGGGCATCGCGGCGGTGGGCGATCCGCGGGGCACGACGACGTTGCTCGTGCTCGCGGCGGATCCCGATCCGCTGGTGCGCGCCGCCGCGCTGACCGGATTCGCCGCCACCGGATGCAGCGCCGAGGCCGCCGCGGTGGCGGCCGCGGCATGCGCGGACCCCGCGTGGCAGGTGCGCCAGGGCGCCGCCGTCGCCCTGTCCGTCGCGGATCCCGAATTCGCGGCACCCCAACTGATCTCGGCCGTCACCGACGACAACCTCGACGTCCGCAAGGCCGCCGTGCGCGCACTGGCCGAGCGCATCGCCGAACATCCCGAAGTCACCGCGGCCCTCCGTACCGCACTGGAGGACCCGGACGCCGATGTCCGCGCATTCGCGCGCATCGGCATCGCCAACGCTGGAAAGGACATCTGATGGCTCAGGTCGACACCAGAATCGACGTGCCGGTCACGATCGACGAGGACAAATGCATCGACGGCTGCACGCTGTGCGTCGACATGTGTCCGCTGGACTCGCTCGCGATCCACCCCGACACCGGCAAGGCGTACATGCACGTCGACGAGTGCTGGTACTGCGGCCCGTGCGCGGCGCGCTGCCCGGTCGGGGCCGTCACCGTCGACATCCCCTACCTGCTGCGCTGAATTCGAGCGAAGGACATCATGATGAGGCTCGACCACATACGGGCGCGCGGAGGCAGACTCGGCGCGCTTCTGCTCGGCGTCGCCGCCGTCGCCACCACTGTCGCGGGCTGCGGTTCCGGCGCCGACGACGGCACCGTCGTCGTGAACGTCGGATACCAGTCCAAGACCATCAACACCGTCACCGCGGGCACACTGCTGCGTGACCGCGGAACCTTCGAGGCGAAACTGGCCGAACTCGGCGCGGCCAAGGGCGTGCGCTACCGGGTGGAGTGGAAGGACTTCGCCTCGGGTCCGCCGCTGACCGCGCAGATGCTGGCCGGTCAGGTCGACATCGGCTCCATGGGCGACGCGCCCGTCCTGGTCAACGGGTCCAAGACCCGCGATCACGCCGACGTCCGGTCCGAGCTCATCGCGGTCACCGGCTACAACCTGCGCGGATCGCTGAATCAGGTGGTGGTTCCGGTGGATTCGCCCGCCGCCACGCTCACCGACCTGCGCGGCAAGGTGGTCTCCACCAGCATCGGATCGGCCGCGCACGGCATGCTCGCCACCGGACTGTCCGCCGCGGGCCTGAGTCTCGACGACGTGAGACTGCTCGGCCAGGATCCCCCGGTCGGCGCGTCGGCGTTGCAGGGCGACCAGGTGGCCGCGCTCGCGCAATTCGTGCCGTGGCCACAGAAACTGGTGTTCGACGGCACCGCGCGACTGCTCTACGACGGCGGCAGCGCGAACATCCCGACATTCCACGCCGTGGTCGCCAACGAGCGCTTCGGTGAGCGCAACCCCGATGTGATCGCCGCGTTCCTCGCCGCCCAGCGCGAGACCACCGACTACGTCAACCGCGAACCACTCGCCGCCGCCCAGCGTGTCGCCGAGCTCACCGGAATACCGGCGGAAGTCGTGTATCTCTACAACGGGCCCAACGGATTGGTCAGCTTCGACCCCACCATCAAACAGCCGCTGGTGGAGGCCCTCGCGAAACTGCTGCCCTTCCTGAAGGGACTCGGCGCGCTGGCAGATCTCGATCTCGGCGAGTTCGTCGACGACCGTTACGTGCGAGCGCTGTACGGATCCGACTACGAGACCCGGCGCGCCGACACCCGACCGCCGAGTCCGCTGACCGGTGAGGACCCGATATGCGGTGGCTCCGTGCGGGATTCGGCGACCGCTTCGGAGGTGTGGTTCGACGGTGCGACAACCACTTCGGTGGCGCGCACCCCGACCTGCCTGCTGCGCCGGATCAACGGCCAGAGCGCCCGGGTCCGCGCCGCTTACGTCCCCGACGCCGCCACCGGCACCAGGGTCTTCGCCTCGAGCGCGACCTGGGTGGACGATCCGACCGCCGGTCCCGACGACCGGATGCGGCCGTTCGCCGTGCGCGCCGAAGCGCAGTCCTACGCGAACGCGCACCCGGGCAGCACCGTCGTCGACTACCGGGCCGCGCTGCTCGCACGCTAGCAACCGATCAGGAGAGTTCCCATGACCCTGTCCACCGAGACGATGCCCGTCGCCCGGCCGACACCCACCGACCCACCCGCCCGCGCCGCGGTCGCGGTCCCGCGATTCGCGGTCCCCGCCCGGCTGCGCAGGACCCTGCTCACCGCCGTTCCCTTGGTCGCCTTGCTGCTCCTGTGGCATCTGCTGACGGCCAACCAGGTGGTCTTCTGGCTGCGTTTCGACAAGATCCCCACTCCCGGTGAGGTTTTCGACGCGCTGAAGACCCAGTCGGTCACCGCATCCTACTACCGCGACATCCTTTCCAGCACCCGCCGCATCCTGCTCGGATTCGGCTTGGCCACCGTCGGGGGCGTGCTCGTCGGCATGGCGATCGGACGCTCGCCGCTGGTGAGCGCCCTCGTGCGACCGGTGCTCGAGGTCTTCCGGCCGATACCGGCCATCGCCCTCGTCCCGCTGGCGATCCTGCTGTTCCCGACCGGCGAGCAGGGCATCGTCTTCATCACCACCTTCGCCGCGTTCTTCCCCGTCGCGGTCAGCACGATCCACGCCATGCACGCCCTGCCCAAGGTGTGGGAGGAGGCCGCACGGACGCTGGGCGCGCGCCGTAGGGAGATCCTGTTCCGTATCGCGCTGCCGGGCGCGCTGCCCGGAATATTCTCGGGACTGTCCGTGGCGATGGGCGTGGCGTGGATCTGCGTGATCAGCGCGGAGATGATCTCGGGACAGTTCGGAATCGGATACTTCACCTGGCAGTCCTACGGATTGCTCGACTACGCGAGTGTGATGGTCGGCATGCTGACCATCGGTGTGCTCGGCTGGGTCACCGCCTGGCTGGTGGAGATGGCGGGCAGGCGGGTCAACCGCTGGCTGCCGAGGGCCGCGCGATGAGCGGCGGTGCCGCGGTGCGGATGCGTGGACTGCGGATCGCCTACGGCGACAGTCCGGCCGCCGAGGTGGATCTCGACGTGGACGCGGGCGAGATCGTGGTGCTGCTCGGTCCGTCGGGATGCGGGAAGTCGACGATCCTGCGCGCGCTCGCCGGATTGTTGGCGCCGGTCGCGGGCACGGCGTCGATCGACGGCAGCCCCGTCGCGGCCTCGACCGCGCGGTGCGCCATGATGTTCCAGGACGACGCCCTGCTGCCGTGGCGCACCGCGCGCAAGAACGTCGAATTCGCCATGCAGCTGCGGCGGGTGCCGCGCGGTGCGCGGCGCGAGGCGGCGGGCGAGCTGTTGCGGCAGGTCGGGCTGGACGGATTCGGCGACCACCTGCCCGGGGCATTGTCCGGCGGTATGCGCCAGCGCGTCCAGCTCGCCCGCACGCTGGCCGCGCAGCCGCGGGTACTGCTGATGGACGAACCCTTCGGCGCGCTCGACGCCCAGACCCGTGCCGAGATGCAGCGACTGCTCGTCTCGGTGTGGCAGCGCCACCGGACCACGGTGCTGTTCGTCACCCACGATGTCGATGAGGCGCTGCTGCTCGCCGACCGAATCGTGCTGCTGACCGCGCGACCCGCCCGTATCCAGCAGATCATCACCATCGACAACCCCCGCGCACCCGGTGCGCGGTTCGAACCCGAATTCGCCCGCACGCGTTTCGAAATCCTGGCCGCACTGGGCGAGTCGACCGAACCGGCCGCCCTGGCCGGTCACGAGACCGGGCATTGAGAGGAGACCATCGTGACCTTCGTCATCGGCGCCGCCTGTGTGGACGTGATGGATCGGGCCTGCGTGGAGGAGTGTCCCGTGGATTGCATCTACACCGGCGACCGCATGGCCTACATCCAGCCCGCCGAATGCGTCGACTGCGGTGCGTGTGAACCGGTCTGTCCGGTCGAGGCCATCCACCTCGACTCCGAGATCCCCGCCGGGCAGGAACAATTCGTCGCCGAGAACGCCCGATTCTTCGCCGAACCGCTTCCGGGTCGGGACGCGGCGCTCGGCTCGCCGGGCGGCGCCGCGGCGGTCGGCGAGATCGGTGCCGATACCGCGTTCGTCGCGGCGTACCGATCATGATCGGCACC
>NZ_LGYZ01000059.1 GCF_001310275.1 Nocardia arizonensis | reverse complement strand
GGGCGTCGTGCGCGTCGGGTGGGGGTGGGGGGATGTCGGGGCGGCCGTTGGCCTCCCAGTGCTGGCGCAACTCGTTGGTGAAGCGGGGCAGCGCGTTGGGGAGATCGATCATCGAACCCCACAGTTGGCACAGGGCCACGTGGTCGTATGCGCCGATCCAGGCCCACAGTTCCGGCTGCACGGTGGGGCGGGGGACGAGGAATTTGTAGAGGTCGTCGCGGATCTGTTCGCGGCTGCGCCAACGCGGGGAGGAGGGGGCGGGCAGTCGGGGGAGGACGAATTTGCGCACCCACGGGCCGGCCTTGGACTCGTCGAATTCGGTGGACACCGCGTAGTATTCGCGTCCGTCCTCACAGACGACACCGATCGACACCAGGTCGATCACGACGCCGTCTTCGATGAACTCGCAATCATAGAAGTACCTCAGCGAGATCGACCTCTCCTCGAATATCGGGCCCGGTAGCGGCGGTCGCCGCGCACTCACCCTATGTCGGGGGCTCCCGACGCCCGCGCAAGGGCTCCGCGGGGTGGATTTCCGGTCACCTGGGTGCGCCGCCACCACCCCTACCTCCCGCTTTCCGAATGGTTTGCGATACGTATCCTGAAATCGTGAACTGGACAGTCGACGTACCCATCGATCGTTTGCCGGAACTGCCGCCGTTGCCCGCCGAACTCCGCAGGCGCCTCGATGACGCATTGGCGCGCCCCGCGCTCCAGCAGCCGTCGTGGGACCCGCGACAGGCTGCCGACATGCGCACCGTCCTGGAGAGCGTGCCGCCGATCTGCGTACCCGCCGAAGTCGAGGAACTGCGTGAGCGGTTGGCCGAGGTGGCCCGCGGTGAGGCGTTCCTCGTCCAGGGCGGCGATTGCGCGGAGACCTTCGCCGACAACACCGAACCGCATATCCGCGGCAATATCCGCACCCTGCTCCAGATGGCGGTGGTGCTCACCTACGGTGCGAGCCTGCCGGTGGTGAAGGTGGCGCGGATCGCGGGTCAGTACGCCAAACCGCGTTCCTCCGACGTGGACTCGCTCGGACTCAAGTCCTATCGCGGCGACATGGTCAATTCGCTGGTCGCCGACGCGGGTCTGCGCGAACACGACCCCTCGCGCCTGGTCCGCGCCTACGCCAACGCCAGCGCCGCGATGAACCTGGTGCGCGCGCTCACCGGCGCCGGCATGGCCGACCTGCATCGGGTGCACGACTGGAACCGTGATTTCGTCGCCCAGTCGCCCGCGGGCGCCCGCTACGAGGCACTGGCCGAGGAGATCGATCGCGGCCTCGCCTTCATGACCGCCTGCCGGGTCAACGATCCCAGCCTCCAGTCGGCGCGCATATACGCCAGCCACGAGGCACTGGTCCTGGACTACGAGCGCGCCATGTTGCGCCTCGGCCGGCATCCGGTTACCGGCGAACCGGCCCTCTACGACCTGTCCGCGCATTTCCTCTGGATCGGGGAGCGCACCCGCCAGCTCGACGGCGCGCACATCGCCTTCGCCGAACTGCTGTCCAATCCGATCGGGCTGAAGATCGGCCCGACCACCACGCCCGATCAGGCCGTGGAGTATGTGGAACGGCTCGATCCCAATAACGAGCCCGGACGGTTGACCCTGGTTTCGCGCATGAGCAACACGAAGGTCCGTGACGTGCTGCCGCCCATCATCGAGAAGGTCCAGGCCACCGGGCACCAGGTGATCTGGCAATGCGACCCGATGCACGGCAACACCCACGAGTCGTCCACCGGCTACAAGACCCGTCACTTCGACCGCATCGTCGACGAGGTGCAGGGCTTCTTCGAGGTGCATCACGCGCTGGGCACCCATCCCGGTGGCCTGCACATCGAGCTGACCGGCGAGGATGTCACCGAATGTCTCGGCGGTGCGCAGGACATCTCCGATCTCGACCTGAACAGCCGCTACGAGACCGCCTGCGATCCGCGCCTGAACACCCAGCAGTCGCTGGAACTTGCCTTCCTGGTCGCGGAGATGCTGCGCTGAACGGATAGCCGTGGGCGCGGGCGCGGATGGCCGCGTCCGCTCAGGGCAACGCGGTGAGATTCACCGTGGTGCCCGGCGTGACCTTGCTGCCCGCGCCGGGATTCTGCCCGATCACCACCGAGCCCTCGGACGGTGTCAACTGCTGGACCTGTACCGACAGACCCAGCCCTTGGAGTTTGGCCTTGGCGTCGCCGACGCTCTGACCCACCACGAAGGGCACCTTTACCGAATTCGACACGATGAGGGTCACCGCGTCGCCCGCGCTCACCGTGGTGCCCGCCGCCGGATCGGTGCCGATGACCTCGTCGGCGTCGATGGCCTTGTCGTATTCGGTGCGCGTCTCGCGGACCTCGAGACCGGCCTTGCGCAGGGTCGAGACCGCTTCCTCGGTGGCCTTGCCGCGCACATCGGGCACCTTCACCGGCTGCGCGCCATTGCTGCGGTACACCTTGACCTGCGCGCCCATGGGCAGCATGGTTCCCGGCCCGGGTTCCACCCGCGCCAGACTGCCCTTCGGCGCCTGACTGCCGGTCTCGCCCGCGTCGACCGGCTGCAATCCGGCATCGCGGATCAGCTGGTTCACCTTCGACAGCGGATCGCCCGCCCGCACCTCCGGCACCTTCGGTTTGCCGCTGGAGATCAGCACCGCCACCGTCGAACCCTTGGTCACCTTCGCACCCGCCGACGGGTCACTACCGACCACGCCGCCCACCGGAATGGTGTCCGACGCCTTCTGTCTGACCTCGGTCTCGAAACCCGCGTCGCGCAATTCAGCGGTCGCCTGATCAGCGGTCATGCCCGCGATCGGCGGCACCGACTCGTACCGGCCGAAACCGAGCCACCAGCCGCCGAGCCCGACGATCAGCGTCAGCACCGCCACGATCGCCACCCACACCAGTGAGTTGCGACGCGAACGGCGCGGATCCGGGCCGAAGTTCTGATAGGGCGGCTGGCGCAGGCCGGTGGTTTGCGGGTCCTGGCCGTACTGATAGTCGGGTCCGTACTCGGGGACCCGGGGCCGCTGCGCGGTCACCACCCTGGTCTGCATCCCCGGATGCGGCGTCCCGGGATCGGGCGGCGCCGCCGCGTCCGCGCCTGCCATCGACCGGAAACCCGCGCTCAGATGCTCCGCGGACTCCTGCGGCGCGGGTACCCGATAGGGCGGCAGCCGCAATGCCGCCGCGATCGCGCGCAATTGCGCGGCCATCTCGTTCGCGTCCGCGAAACGCTGCGCCGGGTCACGCGCGGTCGCTTGCGCCACCAACTCGTCGAACTCCGGCGGGACACCGCCGATGAACCGACTCGGGCTCGGCACATCCTTCTCGACCCGCTGATACGCCACCGCCAGCGAATTGTCGCCCGTGAACGGCGCTTGGCCGGTCAGCAGTTCGAAGATGAGGACACCGGAGGAATACACATCACTGCGCGCGTCCGCGGTGCCCGCGGTCACCTGCTCCGGCGACAAATAGGCCGCCGTACCGAGAATGACGCTCGCCGAAGTCGTATTCGCCGCCGCCACCGCCCGAACCAGCCCGAAATCGGCGATCTTCACCTCACCGGAATCGGAGATCAGCACGTTCTCCGGCTTGATATCGCGATGCACCAACCCGGCGGCGTGGGCAACCCCGATCGCCGCCAACAACGGCTCTGCCACCGCGCGCACCGCGTGCGGCGGCATCGGGCCCCGCTCACGCAACAGTTCGCGCAAGGTGCCGCCCTCGACCAACTCCATGATCAGGAACGGATACTCGCCGTCGACGCCTTGGTCGTACACGGCCACCAGCGACGGATGCTTCAGCTTGGCGACCGCGCGCGCCTCGAATTCGAATCGGGAGAGGAATTGCGGATCGGAAGCGAATTTCGGGTCCATCACCTTGATGGCGACCGGGCGATCCAGACGGGTGTCAACGCCGCGGAACACCATCGACATCCCGCCGCGGGCGATCGGCGCGTCGATCCGGTAGCGCCCTTCCAGCATCTGGCCGATCAAGTGATGTCCTCCGGCTTTCACAACATCTCTCACCTCTCGCCACACCGCGACAAGCGAAACGGCCGCCCGGTGCGACCACCACGATCGTAGCCGTGCCAGGTCATCCGACCCGGCGGTGTGTTCGAATGCTGTGCGGTGTGTTCGCCGACCGCCGCCCCCGCGAGGGCGGGGGTCTCACGAGGCGAATCCCGAAACCGTCTACCGTTGTTCCGGTGAGTGCATTTCCATGCAGCGACGATGTCCTGCCCGAAACGGTGGCGCTGCTGCCGCTGCCCGATGTCGCCGACAAACTCGGAATCGTGGTGACTCGTGTCCATCAGATGCTGCGCGACCACCAGTTGCTGGCGGTGCGGCGGGCGGGGATCGTCGGGGTGCCGGAACGGTTCTTCGACGAGAGCGGCGCGGTGGTCAAGGCTCTGCCCGGGCTGATCACCGTGATGAAGGACGGAAAGTACACCGACGAGGAGATCCTGGAATGGATCTTCACCGAGGACGCGAGTTTGCCCGGCAAGCCCGTGGATGCTTTGCACGGGCCGCTTGCGCGCGAAGTCGTGCGACGGGCCGCGGCCGAGCCGTTTTGAGGGTCGTGTTCATCGGCGTCGGCGCGCGGGTGCCCGGCCCTCGTAGCCGGCGTCCGGGTGGTCGATACGCGCGACTTCGTTGCTGACTCGACCGCCCGTCCGCGACCGGTCGTTCCTCGGGTTCGCCGCCTGCGGGGCCGGGTGAGGTGCGGACGGTGCGATTCTCGAGGCCGGATTAGGGTGCGGGTGTCAGTCGCCCGGTCGAGCGGGGGGTGCGGATGGACGAGAGCGATCGCGGAGGGGCGCGGTGGCGAATTCGGTTGTGGCTATTCGAATTCGGCGACGGCGGGGGACACGTGCCCGGCCGGCGAAGACATTGTGGTTCGCCGACTCTATTCGGGTGAGGATGTCGGCGTAGAGGGTGCTCGCGGTGCGGATGGCGGGGCGGACGCGGGGGGTGAGCAGGGCTATGCCGGGAGCGGCCTTCCGGTAGACGTCGCGGTTCACGGCTATCAGGTGGGCAAGGGCTCGGCGGATTTGGGGGGTCGGGTGACCCGCTGTTCGGCAGTGGGTGAGCATTTCTTCGGTGACGTCGAAGGCGGTCAGGACTTCGGTGGGAAGGTAGATTCTGCCGCGGTCCAGGTCTTCTCCCACATCGCGCAGGAAATTGGTGAGCTGGAATGCCTCGCCGAGGGCGGCTGCCGCGGGTTCGGCCTCGGGGGTGGGGACCACGGTGCCCAGGACGGGGAGTAGTTGCAGCCCGATGGCGGCGGCGGAGCCACGCATGTATTCGCGCAGGTCGGACATGGTGGGGTAGCGGGTTCGGAATTGGGGCGCGCCGGGGATGTCCATGCGCATGGAGTCCAGGAACGTCCATATGTGCCCGACGTCTACGCCGTGCCGGTGAATGGTGTCGGTGACGGCGAAGAGGACCTCGGTGTGCACCGGATCGTCGGCGTCGGGATACGGGTCGTTGTCACCCGCGAGTGCCGCCCGCAGTCGCAGTTCGATGCGGTCGACCCGGTCGGCGGCGGCCACCCCGCGGCCCGCGGTCCGCGGCTGTGTCGCGTGTGCTTCGGGTCGGGCCGCCGAGCCCGCGTGCGTGAGTTCGTCACCTTGTCGGGCACGGGATATCGTGTCGCGATCGGATCCGATGGGCGATGCCGCGTCCGCGCGTTCGCCGGTTTGTCGGGTGCGGGACCAAGCGTCGCCGTCCGTGTCGGGATCGGGTCCGGTGGCCGAGGCCGTGTCGGAATATCGGATGGGCGATGCGTGCGCGGGCACGCGGTGGCGCTCGGCGGAATGCAGTGGACCGCGGTCGGATTCGGCGTGGTCGACGATGTCGTCGACGATGCGGGCGAAGGCGTAGAGCGCGTGGACGGCCCGGCGGCGGTCGGGGGTGAGCAGCCGGGTCGCCAGGTAATAGGTGCGGCCGTGTTCGGCGGCTATGCGCAGGCAGGTGCGGTAGGCGTCGCCGAGGTCGAGGATCGCGTGATCGGTGTCCCGGTCGATGGCCTGCGCGTCGGCGGGGATCATCGGCCTGCTCCGACGGGCAGGTCGGCGGGGGTGGCGCCGCGCAGGCGCAGCGGGTCGACCCGGCGCAGCGACATGGCCGCGACCACGGCGACGAAGGTGGCGGCGGCCACGTGCCAGAAGTTGTAGAGGCCGATGGAACCGTCGGGCTGGAAGACCAGCATCAACCACGTGCACAGGCCGACCAGCACCATGAGCGTGGTGGTGGATAGCGCGAAACCGGCGGCGAGGGCAAGCGGCCAGGAGTAGTACCAGGGCAGTGCCGCGGGAGACAGGATCACGATGGCGACGAAGGCGATGAGTATGCCGAGCACCGCCTCGCGTTCGCTGTGCCGGAAGCGCCACCACGTCCACGCCAGCACCACGACCAGCGCGAGCGCGCACAGTGCGCGCGTCACGGCGAGCACCGGATCGGTGGCGAAGGGAGTCACCCAGGTGATGACGTGGGCCATGATGGTCGGCAGCGAAAGCCAGTTGATGATCTTCTTCGAGCCCGACAGCGCGGTGAGCCAGCCGATGCCGACGCCCGCGACGGCCGAGGCCGCGACGAAGACCGCCGCGAAGACTCCGAGTCCGAGTCCGGCGATCTTGGCGAACATCAGTGCCGGATGGGGCATGTCCTGTGAGGCGCGGGCGGCGTCGTCGTGTTCGGAATCGGTGACCTGCGTGGGGTCGAGGCCCGCGCGCTGGGCGGCGCGGCGCTCCTTCTCGTGCAGCATCCAGATCCACACCAGGAACGGCAACGCGATGCCCGCGGTCGCCTTGATCGCGACACCGATGGCGACGACGACGATGCCCGCCACGTGATGGCGTTCCAGCACGAGGGCGATGCCCGCGCACATGAGCCCGACCATCAGCATCTCATTGTGCACGCCGCCGATCAGGTGGATCAGCACCAGTGGATTGAGGACCGCCAGCCACAGCGCGACGGTGGGTTTGCCGCCGAGATGTTTGGTGAGATACGGCACGGCCCACATCATCAGGGCGAGTCCGGGCAGCATGACCAGGCGAAGCGCGATGGTGCCCGCGACCACGTTGTCACCGGTGATGGCGGTGATGGCGCGGCCGAGCAGCAGGAAGACCGGACCGTACGGCGCCGTGGTGGTGGTCCACACCGGGCTCACGTTCTCCAGCAGCACACCGGGATTGGCGACCGGGCCGACCCGGTAGGGGTCGAAACCGTCGCGCAGCAGCGCACCCTGCGCGAGATAGGAGTAGGCGTCGCGGCTGAACATCGGGACCGCGAACAGCAACGGGAAGATCCAGATGCCGACGATGGCGCGCAGTTCGTTCAGCGTCACCCCCGCGCCGGGGCGGTCGCCGAACCCGATGGTGGTGCGGCCGAGGCGGACCCACGCGGTGATCATGAGCAGGACCCCGACCCAGATCACCATGGTGGACAGGGCGTAGCCGTGACCGAAGCGCAGCCAGGACAGGTGCATGGCCTCGAGTAGCGGGTCGCGGCGGCGCACACTGCCCGCGCCGAGCCCGCCGAAGGTGATCATCACGGCGCCCGCGAAACCGAGCAGTGCGGCATGGCCCTCGGGGCTGCGCACGAAATCCGCGTAGGTGTGCAGTCGGGAACGCCACCCGTCCGATGTCGTCGCGGGGGTGGCGTCGACGTTCGCCGCGCGCGGCGCCGCGCCGATGGTTTCGGTGGCGGGGGCGCGCGTCTCCGGGGGTGGCATTTGGTGTCGGTCCCCCCGGGCAGGTCGGCGGTCGCAACCGCGAGCGAATAGGTCGGCGATCAGTTTAATGGTTCGCGGAGAACACTATCCCGCTGGCACGGGGGGATCACCGCCGGCATTACCGACGGCGCCGACAATCCGGTTTGCCGCTAGTTTTCCCGACAGCAGTGTCGTCGGCACTCCGACACCCGGTGTGGTGCCACAACCTGCGATAACCACATTGTCGCTGGAACGCGGGAAATTACCGGGTCGGAAGGGGCCGGTCTGCCGGAAGACATGCGCCGCGGAGAACGGCGTGCCGGCGAGCATGCCCTGGTCCAGCCAGGTTTGCGGAGTGTCGAGATGGTCGACGGAGAAATGGTCGGTGATACCGCGGTAACCGCGCTGTTCGAGGACCTCGAGCAGTTCACGCAGATACGACGGGCCCAGCCGCGCCCAGTCCAGCGGTGCGGTGTCCAGATTAGGGCAGGGCGCGAGCAGTGAGAACGGTTCGTGTCTGCCATCGGCCCGGTCGATGAACAGGCCGGGGTCGGTGAGCGCGGGCCGGGTGAGCAACAGCGACGGATCGCTCATGAGCCTGCCCTTGCCGTGGCTCGCGGCGATCTCGGTGAAGGTTTCGGCCCAGGCGGCGCCGAAATCGATGGTGTGGTGGGCCTGCACGGGCCAGGCGGCCGCGACCGAGGCGGGGACGGTGCCGTGCGCGACGACCGCCGACGGCGCGGCGCGCAGACCACTGCGGCGCAGGCCGAAGCGCCGCAGCGAACCGAGGTCGGCGGTGAGCACGACCGCGTCACAGGTCAGGGAACCGCCGTCGGCCAACCGGACCCGCCGCGCCCGGCGGCGATCGTAGTCAAGTCCGACCGCCTCGGTGTTCAGCAGCAGCGCGCCGCCTGCCGCGGTGAAGGCGTCGGCGAGAGTTCGTGCGACCGAGCGCATGCCGCCCTCGGGGAAGTACACGCCCAGCGAGGTGTCCATGTGCGGGATCGCCCCGTACACCGCGAGCGCCTCGGTAGGGGCGACTCCGGCGTAGAGCGCCTGGAAGGTGAACAGCCGCACCAGACGCGGGTCTTTCAGATACTTCTCGACCCGGCTGCCGAGCCTGCCGAATCCGCCCAGGCGCGCCAGTTCCAGCAACGCCGCGCGTTTGGCGGGCAGCCGGACCATGTCCAGCGGTGAATCGAAATTGGTGTCCATGAATTCGGTGAATTCGGCGCGGTAGATCCGGGCCAGCCACTCGCGCAGCCGCCGGTAGCCGCGGACCTCGTCGTGACCGCAGGTGCGCGCGATCTCTTCGGCCATCCGGTCCGCGTCGGCGAAGACGCGAATCGTCGAACCGTCGGCGAAGCGCGCGTGGTAGCCGGGTGCGAGCGCGTGCACCCGCAGTGGCGGCGCGCAGGTATCGCGGGTGCGACCCACCGCGGCCAGAGCGTCGTCGACGAGTTCCGGCATGGTCAGAATGGTTGCGCCGGAATCGATTTCGTAATCGGGTCCGACTATGCGGCCGACCCTGCCACCGGGGTGGTCGGCACGTTCGAGCACGGTCACGCGGTGTCCCGCGCCGATGAGGTACAAGGCGGCCGCCAGACCGGACAGGCCCGCGCCCACGACTACCACGTGATCGGTCGGTCCCGCCACGGTCCTCATCGGCACATCCCTCGACGCCAGAACTCTCCTCGCCGCCGTATACGCGCGACGAATTCGGCGCCGGTCCGTGAACCGGCGCGCACGGGCATTCGGCTCTTTCGATTCACTCGCTGTCGGAATGCTCGTCGGCCGGCGTCGCGGCACACGACCGCGGTAGTCGGATAGCGCGGCGGGCGGGCAGGCTCGCGCCCATGATCAACCGGCGTTCGGTCTGAACGGCCGGTCGTCCGCGGCGCTTGCCGGGAGTGCGGGGGGCAGGGCCGACGCCGACGGCGATGACGCGGTCGGCGGGTCCCATGACGGCTTTCATGCGGTCCTCCTGGTAGCGGCCGACGCCATCGCGCGCAATGTCTGTTTGGCGGATGCGGTGGCCGAACTGGTTTCGATTGCGGCCAGGCCGCGGTCGGTGAGCTCGGCGATGCGGCGTTCCACATCGTCGACCGCGCCGAGGTCGGTGAGCACGGCGCGGAGATGTTCCACTTCGTCGGCATCCAGATCGGTGCCGAGGCTGGTGCGCAGCAGTTTCGCCGCGAGCGGGTCGGTGGCGTCGGCCCGGCGCAGCGCCTCGGCGACCAGGACCGTGCGCTTGCCCTCGCGCAGGTCGTCGCCGGAGGGTTTGCCGGTGACCGCCGGGTCACCGAAGACACCGAGGAGATCGTCGCGCAGCTGGAAGGCGATGCCGATATCGGTGCCGAATTCCCGGTAGGCCGCGACGAGCGCCGGATCGGCGTCGGCGATCGCGGCGCCGAGGTGCAGCGGCCGCTCGACGGTGTAGGCGGCGGTCTTGTACCGGTTGATCCGCATGGCGGCCTCGACCGACTCGTCACCGCCCGCGTGACCGCCGATGTCGAGCAGTTGTCCGCCGAGGACCTCGGTGCGCATGAGCGCCCAGACCGGTGCGAAGCGCGCGATGGCGGCGTCGTCGAGCCCGGAGGCGTGCACCATGTCGTCGGCCCAGGCCAGTGCCAGATCCCCGATCAGAATGGCGACGCTGGCGCCGAACTGCGCGGAATCGCCCGCCCAGCCGCGGTCGCGGTGGCGCTGTTCGAAGTCGACGTGCACGGTCGGGAAGCGGCGGCGGGTGCGCGAGGAATCGATGATGTCGTCGTGGATGAGCGCGCACGCCTGGACAAGTTCCAGTGCCGCGCAGGCGCGCGTGACGGCCGGGCCCCGGTCGCCGTCGGGGTCACCGCCCGCGCCCTGCCAGCCGATCCAGGCGAAGGCGGGGCGGGTGCGCTTGCCGCCGCGCAGGACGAACAACCGCAGCGCCTCGGCGGCTTCGACGAAGATCGGGCCGAGTTGTTCGACGGTGGCCGCGCGGGCGGCGAAGAAGTCCGCGAGCGCGGATTCGACGACGGCGACGAAGTCCGGGGCGGCGAGCGCGGCGGTCGTCGGGATGGACGAGGTGGCCCCATTGGAGTCGGCGGATGCGGGGGTGGCCGCCGACGGGGCGCGCGTCGGGGTACCGGGTCCGGCGGACAGGGCAACCTCCAGGTCGATCGTTCGGGGGCCGCGCCCGTCGAGCGCGGCGATATGGTCTCGTCATGCTCGGGCGCGCCGGTCGGTGCGCACCGTGCTCTGCCGGTCGGTGCACACCGTGTGTGATGCGGGCCGCCGCGAGGATACTGCCCGATTGTCAAGGATACGCGGGGGCACGCCTGCGCCCGCGCGGTGGTCCGGCTTCACTGCCGCGCGGACCGACACAGCGAGCCGATCCGGCGGGCCCGGCCACTACACTGTGGCAGTGACCTTCGATTCCGTACGGGGACGCTCGGCCTCCGGCCACCCTTCCCCGACGCCGCCGAACGTCTCCGCGACACCATCGGTCGTCCAGAGTCTGCGATCGTATTCGGGGCACGCGGTGCCGTTCTCGGCCGAATTCAACCCTCCCCGCGACGCCGCGGGGGAGGCCCGGCTGTGGCGTGCGGTGCGTGAATTCGAATGCATGCATCCGGCGTTCGTGTCGATGACCTACGGCGCGGGTGGTTCGACCAAGGATCGCACCGTCCGGGTGACCGGTGAACTGGCCCAGCAGACCACCCTGCTGCCGGTGGCGCACCTCACCGCGGTCGGCCACAGTGTGGCCGAACTGCGGTCTCTGGTGGGGGCATACGCCGATTCCGGTATCCGCAATATCCTCGTGCTGCGCGGCGACCCGCCGGGCGACCCGCTGGGCGAGTGGCGCAAACATCCCGATGGCGTGGAGTACGCCGAGGAACTGGTGCGAATCGTGCGCGGGCTGGGCGATTTCCACGTGGGCGTGGCCTCGTTCCCGCAGGGGCATCACCGCTCCCCGGACCTGGCCGCCGACACCGAGTTCCTGGCGGCCAAGCTCCGAGCGGGCGCGGAGTACTCGATCACCCAGATGTTCTTCGACGTCGAGCACTACCTGCGGTTGCGTGACCGGCTGACCGCCTTCGACCCGGTCGAGGCCGCCAAGCCGATCATTCCCGAATTGATGCCGATCACCTCGATGCGGACGGTGGCGCGCGCGGAGGAACTTTGCGGCCGCCCGCTGCCCGAGCGGGTCATGGAACGGTTGCGGCGCGCGGCGGGCGGCGGGACCGAGGAGGACCGGGCCGCGGTGCGCACGGTCGGTATCGAGATCGCGACCGAGATGGGTCAGCGGCTCATCACCGAGGGAGCGCCGGGCCTGCACTTCATCACGTTGAATTCCGCGAAGGCCACCGGCGAGGTGCTGACCAACCTCGGATATGGGGTCGCCGCGACGCCCATCAGCGCCTGAGCCGGACGGGGCGGCCGCACGGAATCGGGTCCGTTCGACGGCGAGCCGATCGTCGGCGGCCGCCGCGGGGTGAGCGTCGGCGCGGCAGCGGGCACGGGAATCTGAGCGCAGGTCTTTTCGGCGCGGGGTGCGGCGGTGACAATTGGCGCGGTCGTTCGGATGGCGTACCCCGGGGTTCGGCGCCCCGCGACTCGCCGAATTGTTGCCGCAGCCGAGAACCGCTGCTGAGCGTGTTAGCGGGAGTACCGTGCTCCTCGATCGTGTCGACGATGAGGAGGTACGGAATGACCGTTGTGCGCCGTCTCACCACGTTCGCCGCCGTCGCGGCGGGTTCCGTCGCCGTGGCGCTGGCCCTACCCGGGGCAGCCGCGGGCGCACCGGCCGACGCCGCCCGCCCCGCCGCGATCGCCGGGCCCGCTGACCTGCTCGGGGTCTACCAGTCGAATCTGGAGGCGCTGAAGCGGTTCGGCATGGACCCGTTCCTGTACCCGACCGCGGCGGCCTTCTGCGACGACGCCTCGACCATGGGTCTGGTGCCCGCGGTCGCGGGGGCGGTGCCGGGTCCGTGGCCCAAGTCCACGGTGAGCATTCCGGGTCTCGACCTGACCGCCGTGAAGTCCGGGCAGACCATGTTCACCTTCGTGCCCTACGGCGTCTCCGCCGACACGTCGACCGTCTCAGGGATGCAGGTCGCTTGGTTCAACCTGAGCAACGGTCGCGGCGGTACCGCGGCCATGGGCCCGATCGGCGATATCTTCGCCGCCATGATCCCACCCCAGGTGCCCGCCGAGGCCAGGCCCGCCGCCGAGAAAGCCATCCAGGACTTCTTCCTCTCCGCCTTGCCGGTGGGCGGTATCCGTGCGGTCCCGGTCGACACGGGTAAGGGCACGGTGCTCGCCGCGGTCTTCGGGTCGGTCCGCAACGGGACCAAGACCTGCTATTTCCTGCCCACCGTTGGGATCACGGCCATTCCGTGAGCCGCCTGGACCGCGGCCCGGTGCGGTCCACCTCGCGCTATCGGGAGTCGGGCGGGCGTGAGCCGGGCAGCGGCCGGGACTTCCAGGTCAGCGCACCGCGGCGGCGCGCGCGGTGCGAACGCGACGACAGGAGCGCGTACGCCGTGATCGACAGCGGATGCGCCGCGGCCGCGAGGAGATCGGCGCGGGCCGGGCGCGCGCGGGTTTCGAGGCTTCGGGCCAGCAGTCGCGACCCGACGGCGGTCAGCGCGGCGACGAGTCCGGCGTGGCGGGCCGCGTCGCGTCCGGCGAGCGCCGCCTGCGGCGCGAGGACATAGGCCAGTCCCGCCACCGCCGCGACCGCGACGGCGGCGAGCGGCGAACCGCCGTAGGCGGACCATAGCCAGCGGGTATAGCCCGCGTCGAGTTCGGCCCGGTCACGGTACATGCGGGTGCGCGCCAACGGACCCGCGGTGATCAGCGCGGTGTGCCGTCCCGCGCGGCGCATGACCCGGGCGATATCCAGATCCTCGGTCGGACTGCCCGCCACCGCACGGTGCCCGCCGATCGCCCGGTAGGCGGCGGTGTCGAAGACGAGGAACTGACCGCAGGCCACCGCCAGTGACGGGCGCAGACTCCGGTTCGCCACCGTGACCGGCACCGTGCTCGCCCACGACCAACACAGCAGCGGCTGCACCAGCGCCTCGGCGAGCGATCCCGCCTCCTGCGCGGGCCATACCGACACCAGAGCCGCGGGGCCGCGGCGCAATTCGGCCACCGCGCCCGCGATGGCGCCGGGCGCCAGGCGCACATCGGCGTCGAGGAAGACCAGCGCCGCGGTGTCGACCAGTTCGGCGAGCCGGGCGCAGGCGGCGGCCTTGCCGGTCCATCCGGGTTCGGGGTCGGACTCCGAACGGACCACGATGAACCGCGGATCGTCGTCGATCGCCTCCAGCGCGGCATCGCCGGTGCCGTCGGTGGAGGCGTCGTCGAGGATCAGCACCCGCATCCGCGGCGCTCCGGTCTGGGCGCGCAGATCAGCGATGAGTTCCGGCAGTCGCGCGACCTCGTCGCGCGCCGGGACGCAGACCGTGATCGGTTCGATGGCCACGGCCGAATCCGCGAGCCGGCGCACGGTCATCCGGTTGAACAGGGCGATCGCACAGCCGAGCGTCGAAACACCCGCGCCCGATCGCACGGCGGCGGTCAGGCCCCGCCGGACGTGCCTCGACACCACCGCGACGGTCAGCGACCTTCCTTGACCAGACGCCACCACCGGCTCAGCGAGAAGCCGCCCTCGGGGCTGTGCGGGGAGGCCGGATTGCGGTCCATGAAGGCCATCGCCGCGACGATGGCCGCCACGGCCAGGGTGATGCCGCCGACGATGCCCGCCCAGCCCGCGAAGGAGCGGGTGTTGGGATCGGCGTAGCTGACCTCGGCGCGCAGGGTGGTGACATCACCGGGCGGCAGTTTCCACGACACGGTGGAATCGTCGTCGCGATTGCCGTTGGTCTTGGCGACCCGGGCCGGGAAGGCCACGGTGAACTGCACGTCCGAGCCGTGCGGCGGAACCGATTTCAGGTCGACCCGGCCGGTGAGGCTCACCAGGTCGCCGGTGCGGGTGAACTGGAGTTGGAACATGCCCTGGGTCTGTTCGGACAGTCCACCGAGCTGGGAGACCTCGCCGAAGGACAGGTCGTCGAAGAACACCTTGCTGCCGACGTACCCGTCCTGGCTGTACGGCTCGACCCGGATCTTGGTCGCCAGCGTATCCGGCGCCTTCAACTGCGGACCCTTGTCCTCGGCGTTCGCGGGCACGACCGCGGCCACGATGCGCCCCGATACGCGATCGTTGGACGACACGCCCATCGATACCTGCACCCGCAGACATCCCGCGAGCATGGGCACCAGCAGTGCCGCCAGCAGGGCGGCGGCCACTATCCGCACTCCGGTACGGCGCGCGGGGACCGGGGCATCGGACTCTGTGGGCATGTGACTCGATCGCACGGCTCACATCGTGCCAGGCGAGGCATCGGAATTGCCACGCGACGGGCGGGAGATCGGCCGGCGAGCCGTCGGCCGTGCGCGCCCGGCCGCCCGTCCGGGGTATTTCCGCGTGCCGCCGCGCGCATTCTCGCCGGGGGTGGCGGCGGTCACGTGATGGGCGGTCGACCTGTCCCGGCTCAGTCGGATCAGCAGCGGCACTCCGAGCACGCCCATGCCGAGCGCGCCGTAGCAGGCGGAGGCGGGCAGCCCGAGGAAGACGGCGTGGGCGAGGGCCGAACCGAGCCAGGTCCAGCAGAAGACCACGATCGGCACGGCGGTGGCCGCACGGAAGACCGGTGTCCGCGTGTCGTCGGGTCGGGGGACCGCGTGATCCCAGCCATCCAGGAATATCGCCATTCCCAGGCCAACGGCGAGCCAGCCCGCATAGTTCGTCACCGGCACGTCGGCCAGACCCGGCAGTCCGGGGGCGGCCGAGCACCAGCGCCACGCGCCGTCGGCGACCATCTGCGGGTCCAGGTACAGATCCCAGCCCACCGCGCCGACGGCGGTCAAAGCGATACGCGACCCGTGGCGGGCGGTGAGTGCGCCCGCCACGATCCACACCGGATAGAGCCCGCCTGCCCAGGCCAGGGCGATGATGAGCGGGACGCCGCCGAGCGCGGGGCCGAGACGATCCACGGCGTAGGCGTAGCAGCCGAAGGGAAAGCCGGTGGTGGTACCGATCGCCTCGGCGAGCAGGCCGAGTCCGTACACGATCATCAGGTAGCCCGCCGCGAAGAGCGGGCCGCGGGTGGCGGCGGCGTGGGTCAGGGCGGTCGCCGCCGACAGCAGTACCACGGTGACCGTCACCGCGTCGCGCGCCGCGTCCGCGGTGAGCGGATAGCAGATCTGCACCGCGATCAGCAGCGCCGCGCACACCGCGGCGACCGGGAAGCGGGTCAGCGACCTCAGTATCGTCATCGCCGTCGGCGCGGGGCGAACCGGCCGCGGCGGTCGCGCAGCGCCAACCGGGCCGCGGTGCGTCCGCTCGCACCGCACACACCGCCACCGGGATGGGTCGAGGCGCCGGTGAGATACAGCCCCGGCGCGCCGGGGACCCGATGGCCGGACAGTTCGGGAATCGGCCGCCACAGCATCATCTGATCCAGCGACATCTCCACGTGCATGACATTGCCGCCGCGCAGACCCATCTCGCGTTCCAGGTCCACCGGTGTCTGCACGTGCCGGGCCAGCACGGTGTCGGCGAATCCCGGTGCGTGCGCGTCGAGTTCGGCGATGATCCGGTCGGCCTCGCGGTCGGCGTGCGCCGACCAGTCCGAGCCGTCGGCCAAGCGGTAGGGATGCCACTGCGCCCACAGCGACAGCTGATGTTCACCGGGCGCGGCGATGGTCGGGTCGACCGCGCTGAAACTCATCGCAAGCACCGCGGGGTCCGGCGGCAGGTCACCCGCGAGCGCCGCGCCGTGCGCCCGTCGCAGCCGCGCCCGATCCGTGACCAGCAGTTGCAGTCCGCGCGCGGACTCGCGATCGGCCGCGCCCGGATAGTGCGGCAGGTCGGAGGTGGCCAGGCGCACCACCATGCCGATGCCCGGACCGACCCGGATGCGTCGCCGCCAGTCGTCGAGGACGGCGGCGTCGAATCCGCCCGCGCCCAGTAGGTCCAGGGTGGTCAGCACGTGCGCACCCGCGATCACCGCGCGGGCGCGCAACTCGCGACCCGAGGCCGTGCGCACCCGCCAGCCGTCACCGGCGCGGGCGATCTCGGTGGCCTCCTCGCCCGCCGACACCGCACCACCGTCGGACCGCAGTCGCGCGAGCAGCGCCTCGGTGAGCGCACCGCTGCCGCCCACCGCGCGCCCCGGCGGCAGGACGTGCATGAGCGCGGCGAAGCCGACCATGGGCGCGGTACCCGGTTCGGACATGGGCGGCCCGGATTGCGCCCCGAACCAGGCCAGCGACGCCTTGAGCCGCTCGTCGTGGAAGTGATCGTCGAGCAGCGCGTCGCCGGACTGGAGGAATTCCCGCGACAGCGCGCTGCCGCCGTTCTTCGCGTCCATCCCCCAGAAGGAGCGCAGCAGACGCGGCGGTGTCGGCGCGCCGCCGAAGGCCCGCATGACCCTGGCGCCGCGCGGGCCCCAGATGTCCGCGAAACGCCGGTAGGCCAGCGCGTCGGGTTCACCGCACGCGGTGGCGATGGAATCGCAGGTTCGGTCGAGATCGCGGTGGAACACGATGGGCGGCGCGCCGGTGACCGGATCGGCGGGGGTGAAGGCCCACGGGTCGCAGTCGATATAGCGCAGTCCGAAACGGTCGAGTTCGAGTTCTTCGACGATGCCGGTGTGCCGGATCATGATGTGCGCCGATGAGCCGCGGTCGACGCGGTGCCCGGGGAAGCGCTCCACCGTCGACACCGCTCCGCCGAGCACCTCGTCGCGTTCGAGTACCTCCACCCGTTCACCCGCACGTGCGAGATAGCATGCCGCGACCAGGGCGTTGTGCCCCGACCCGATCACCAGAACCGTCACGTGATCCTCATAGCGGAAGTCGTCGGCCGAGGATCGCGAAGGGACGATTGTCGCCGGCGAAGACGAAGTCGCGCACCACGTCGGTGAAACCCTCGCGCCGGTAGAGCCGCCAAGCGCGGTTGTCCTCGGCGGGCACCTCGGGGGTGGACAGCAGCACGGCCTGCTCGGGCCGGTTGCGCAGCAGTCGGTGCAGCAGCACACCGCCGACGCCGCGGCCCTGCGCGGCCGGGTGCACATGCAGTTCGGTGAGCTCGAAATAGTTCGCGAGCAGATCCCGCGCCGTCCGCTCGGGCCAGCCGCTGCGCCGCATTCCCGTGTGCACCTGCTGGTGCCACCACTGATGCGGTGCACCGCGATAGCCGTAGCCGATGGCGACGATCGGCGCGGACCGCAGGTCGACGCGGCCGGAATCGTCGGGGCGCAGGGCGGCGACCGCCTGCCAGCCCACCCGGGTGGTGTGCTCGTTCCACATCGGCGCGCGGTGGTTCTCGGTGCCGCGCGGATAGTCCATCGCCGCGACATAGACCGATAGCGCGTCGTGCAGTCGGTAGCGCAGGTCGGAGACCGAAAGGTCGACCACGACGGGTGCTGGTGCGGGGGAGTGGTTCGGCTTGACGGCTGTCATGGCTCTCGTCGGCCGCGCGGACGCGGAAAGTTGTCGGTGGGTGTCCCTATATTCAAGCTCAATTCAAACGTTCGAATACCTGTTCGGTTCGCGCGGTCGCCACCTCACCGGTGGTCTTCGGGCCGTCGGATCACGGGTATACGACAGTGAAGGGACGGCTGATGCCTGGTCGGATCGAACAGCCCGGACAACCCGGCAGGGCGGGCACGCTGCTGAAGAAGGCCGACGGACTGCTCATGCAGGCCGCCGGGGAGTCGGATCCGCGCGAGCGTTTCCGCACAGCCTATCTGGCCGCGCTGCGCGGCGCGGGCGCGGTACTCGCCTTCACCGGCGCCGACTCCGCGCCGCGGGCCCGTTCGCGCAGCGCATGGGTGCTGTTGCAGAAGGCCATGCCCGAATTCGTCATGTGGGCCGACTACTTCAGCGCGCGCTCGGAACTCCGGGCCGCGCTCGAGGCCGGACTCGAGCGCGATGTCGATGATCACACCGCCGACGAGTTCTCCTCGCGGGTGGGCGCATTCCTGCACGATGTGGAGGATCTGCTCGCCACGGCGGCTCGCCTGCGACCCCCGCGTGGCCTGTCGAACGGCATGACCGCTTAGTTATCGGCGAGTAGGTGGTACGGCCCCCATCGAACTCGTATCATTGGTGTCAGATAGCCGCCAAGGTTCGGCTATCTGTCGCCTACCCGGAGGCGACAGCCACGCCTAGTGCCGGGGGAGGTACCGTGCCACTCTCCGAGCACGAGCAGCGCATGCTCGAACAGATCGAGAGCGCGCTCTATGCTGAGGATCCGAAGTTCGCCTCGTCCGTCCGCGGCGGACGCCTTCGCTCGACCTCGAGTCGTCGCAGACTCCAGGCCGCGACTTTGTTCGTCCTCGGTCTGTTTCTACTCGTCGCAGGCATCGCCGCTCCGGTGAAGCCCGGCGGCTTCCCGATCATCAGTCTGATCGGATTCATCGTCATGTTCGGCGCAGGCGTGCTGCTGCTGCTCGGCGGTTCGAAGGGCGTCGGCAAGGGCGGACGCTCCACCGACGTGTCTTCCGGCGGACCGAACGGCGGCGGATCGAGCGGACGCCAACGCAAGTCCGGTGGCTTCTCCGAACGTATGGAAGATCGCTTCCGTAGACGATTCGAGCAGGAGTAGTCGGGCTCGACGACACACCCGGCCGACAACGCACGACGACGGCGACGCCGCACCTATCGGGTGCGGCGTCGCCGTCTCATGTTCGGGGTGGTCCGCTCGGCTCGACCGGCACCCCGCGGTGATCCATCGCGCCCCGCGATGCCCCACCTCTCCCCACCGCGGCTCCCCACATCGCCCCACCCACCCGCGCGATGCCTTCGGCTCGGCTTCTCCGACACGCCCGCCGGCCGCCCCGGCAAATCCTCGGCGTGACAAAAGCGCTGCGTAGCGAGGCCATGCGTCGCTGGACACGTCATCCACCGGTCGAATCGCGCCGATGGCGGGGTTTGCTGGGTGTTTTCGGGCGATTGTCCTTTCGTCACGGGCGTGTCGGCGGAACACCGAAAAAGTTCTCCACTGTGTGATAGCTGGGATGACCTGCGGAATCGTCGGCGCGGGGAGGGAGATCACCGGTTGTTTCGATTGAAAGTGGGGGAAAGTGGGGTAATGTGGAGCGCGCACTACTGGAGAGTCGTACATCCGAGGTGATCGTTCTCCCCGCGACCGCGGGGTGGATTCACAGGAGGTATCGGGTTGTTCCTCGGTACCTACACACCCCGGCTGGACGACAAGGGGCGACTCACGTTGCCCGCGAAATTTCGAGACGATCTGGCGGGAGGGTTGATGGTCACGAAAGGTCAGGACCACAGCCTTGCCGTCTATCCGAAAGAAGAGTTCACCGCGCTCGCCCGGCGAGCGGCGGCGGCGTCTCGAAGCAATCCGCGGGCACGGGCGTTCGTCCGGGCACTCGCCGCCGGTACGGATGAACAACGTCTGGATGGTCAGGGCCGCATCGTGTTGTCTGCCGAGCACCGCCGCTACGCGAATCTCGATAGGGATTGCGTCGTGATCGGTTCGGTCGACTTCCTCGAGATATGGGATAAGCAGGCGTGGGAGTCGTACCTCGCCGAGCACGAGGAGGATTACGCGGAAGCGAGAGACGAGTCGCTGGGCGGAATCTTCTAGCCCGAAACGGAACGAGTGCCACGCGGCCTCTGCCCGGAGGCGAACCCTGACGTACTTCCCCGACGCCAGGTGTCGAATTCGGTCAGAGACCCCGCGGCATTCGTCTTCTCGCGGGCAGCTCCGAGAACACGGCAGCTTCGAACACGGCACCCCCCACGACGGTGCGGAATGGCTTCGGTCTCGACGCGATTCCGCATGCGCTGTGCAGCAAGGCGACCCGTGCAGGCGACGATGTGAGGCAGGATCCGGGAGGTCGAGGTGAACCGTGCACAGCCCGGTCCCCGTCATGTTCCGGTGCTGTTGCGGCGAGCGGATGAGCTACTCGGGCCCGCGCTGACCGAACCGGGCGCCGTCTACGTCGATGCCACACTCGGATTGGGCGGGCACGCAGAGCATTTCCTCACCACCTATCCGCGGCTGCGGTTGGTCGGACTCGACCGCGACACCGTCGCACTGGATCTGGCCGCCGAGCGGCTGCGGCCCTTCGAAGACCGAATCACCCTGGTGCACACCCGCTATGACGGGATCGCCGCGGCACTGGAACAGGCGGGTCTGGATCCGGTGGGCTCGGTGAGCGCCATTCTCATGGACCTCGGTGTCTCGTCCATGCAATTGGACGAGACCGACCGCGGTTTCGCCTACTCCGTCGACGCGCCGCTGGACATGCGGATGGATCCGACCTCCGGCCGCACCGCCGCCGACGTGCTCAACACCTACAGTCACGGGGAACTCGCCCGCGTGCTGAAGACCTACGGGGAGGAGCGATTCGCGGGCAAGATCGCCGCCGAGATCGTCCGGCGCAGGCAGCAACGCCCGTTCACCACCAGCGGTGAGCTGGTGGAACTGCTCTACGCGACCATACCCGCGGCCTCCCGGCGCACGGGCGGACATCCGGCCAAGCGCACCTTCCAGGCGCTGCGGGTCGAGGTCAACGCCGAACTCGACTCGCTGCGCGCGGCACTGCCCGCGGCGCTGGCCGCGCTGCGTGTCGGCGGTCGCATCGTGGTCATGTCCTACCAGTCACTGGAGGACCGTGTCGTCAAACAGGAGTTCGCGCCGCGGATCATCTCGCGGACTCCGGTGGACCTGCCGGTCGAATTGCCCGGCATGGGACCGGAATTCAGGATGCTGACCCGCGGTGCGGAGAAGGCGAGCGAGCGGGAAATCGAGGAGAACCCACGGGCCGCGCCGGTGCGGATGCGGGCCGCCGAACGCATTCAGGCGGCGTCGTGAGCGATACGGGGCATTCCACGAGCGGGCGGTCCCGCGGAGAAGAGGAGGGGACAGCATGAGTATTCGGACACGCGCCGTGCCCGCGCCGGGTCGGGTCGCCCGGCGGGTCCAGGCCGCCGAACGGGTGAAATCCGGTGCCGCCGAGCGGGCCTACGCCAAGCGTCGCTCCCGGGTCGAACAGAAGACCGACACGCCCGCGCTGCCGCGACGGCGGCGTTCGGCGATGGCCTCCCGTATTCCATTCGTGGTGGCGATCATCACCCTGCTCGGGTGCGGTCTTGCACTGACCCTGCTGCTCACCACCCGCGCCGCCGAGGACAGCTACCAGCTCGGTGACGCGCGCAGGCTCAACATCACACTGTCGGAGGAGCGCGCGGCGCTCCAACGTCAGGTGGAGGCCGCTGATTCCGCGCCGGAATTGGCCGCGCGGGCACGGGAACTCGGCATGATCCCGGCCAAGGATCCGGCGCGGTTGGTGGTTGCCCCGGACGGCACGGTCACGGTCGTCGGCGAGCCGATGGCCGCCCAGGGCGCGCCGGTGCCGCCGCTCAACGTCACGCCGACCCCGCCTGCCGGCGGGCCGCACGCACAGGCGCAGGGCGAGCGTGTCGTGCCGGTCAGTTCGGTGCGCCAGCCCGCCGGGCCGAGCTCGAACTCGGAGTACGTCAACGGCGCGCAGGCGCATACGGCGGCGCCGAGTCCAGCGCCCGCAACACCGGTGCCCGCGCCCACCGCGGCGGGGCGGACGCCCGTCGAGCCGACCACCCCCGCGACTTCGCAGGAGCCCGCCGCCCCCGCCGGGGGCGCCCGGTGACCCAGGCCAGGCCCGCGCCGCCCCGGC
>NZ_LGYZ01000058.1 GCF_001310275.1 Nocardia arizonensis | reverse complement strand
CGGAAGATGTCAACCTTTGTGGGGCGGGTTGTTCAGTGGTTCATTGAATCAACCGGTTGTTCCTGTTCGTCGTCGGGTTTGTTGATCCACGCGGCGGTGGGTAGCGCCGGTGGTTCGGGGTGTTTGCGCACGAACCGTTCTGGGTGGCGTTGGTAGGCGTCGGTGAGCACGTGGGCGCGGGCACCGCGCTGGGATTCGGCTCGGCCGTAGTGCACGTCGACGGGGTGGTGCCAAGCGATGCCGGAATGGTAGTGCTCGGTGTTGTACCAGGTGAAGAAGGACCTCGCGTGTGCTCGGGCGTCTTCGATACTGCCGAACCGTTCGGGGAAATCGGGCCGGTACTTCATCGTTTTGAACTGGGATTCACTGTAGGGGTTGTCATTTGAGGTATGCGGGCGCGAATGTGTCTTGGTGACACCGAGATCGGCGAGCAGGAACGCCACCGGTTTGGAGGCCATCGATGATCCGTTGTCGGCGTGGACGGTCAACCGGTCGCGGTCGATGCCGTGCTTGGCGATGGTGTCGGCGAGCAGCTTCTCGGCCAGCGTGGCCGATTCCCGCTCGGCGATCATCCAGCCGACCACGTAGCGGGAGAAGATGTCGATCACCACATACAGGTAGTAGTAGGACCACTTCACCGGGCCACGCAGTTTCGTGATATCCCA